>CAYPOT010000025.1:0-50694 GCA_964412455.1 uncultured Nitrospiraceae bacterium
CTGATCCGAATCTGCAATCGCATCGCGTTCGCCCATGATTTCTTGCAGCAGCGTTCCTTTTGAGCCCTCCCACAGCGCGATGCGTTCCCGCACGTGCCGATCCAGCCTAAGAAAGTTGTGTTCCACCTCTCTAAAATCGGTGAGCAGTTCACGCGCTAGCTGAATAAACTGTTGAAAGCGGTCCTTCAATGCTGTGTCGTCCAATAACGGAATGTCACCTGACAAAACGCGGGCAATTTCAGCATCAATCGCATCGCGTCGCTTATGCAATTCCACAATACGAACTCGCGGATCAGTTTCGGTGCCTGCGTTCATCTGTTTGAGCAGTTCGAACAGTGTTAGCAAGCGCGACTCTGTACCCACGAAACTGCGCTCGGTGAGCGTTTCCAACCACGCAATCGCCTTCTCGGTCGCCGGGGTCAAATCGAAATGCGGCTCGTCCGAATCTTGCACGTAGAACTTTCGCAGCCAACCCTTCTCAGTCCCTGCCCAGTCGCTGAGGTAATCAAGCGGTGACTTCGGGAATGCGTCTGCGCCCAACCGTTCGCGCATGGCAAACAGTTCATCCTCAAGAGCCTCGGCCAAGTCCGCCTGAGATATCACTCGCACATTGTGTGCGATGAACACGCGCTGCAGAAAACTCGCCACCAGCGGCGCATGATCCGAGCGTAAAAGCCGCCAAGCAGGGTGGCTCTGCCGCAATTGATCGAGGGTTGTATAGTCGAGGGTCATGCGCTGTGTGCCTTCAGCATATAATGATTCGATTAAATTTCATGGTCGCTTAGCGTCCGGGTGTCGGCGCGTCATTCTTTTACGCTCCTGAGTTCTTCTGCGGTGAGATTGCGGGACTGCTCTGTTGTCTTCCAGAGGAAGTTTTCAAGCAGCTCCCCCGCTTCGATGGAGAGGGCTTCGGCGAGGTTCTTGGGATCGTGGAATTGCGCCCAGTCACGCTCGTTCCGGAATGAGAGGATCTTTTTCTGGATGGATTCAAAGTCAGCCATACCCCTCCCCACACGCATACTTCCACATATATTTCAAGACCTTACTATAAGTGGCTGTAAAAGTCCAGAGAAGATCAGAATAATCATAGAGTCAGCTATCAAGCATTAAACGGTCAACTGTTTTACCTTTTACGAGCGCAACAAATAAGCCATTCGCTGATGGTTCGAGCCCTATTACAATTAATATAAACGATTGAAGTTCATGCAAAGAAGAATTAAAACATTCCATCATACTTTGAATATCCTCACCGGACGGATTAGGAACGCTTTCTGGATGCGAATGCCAGTCACCGACAAAATGAAATCCTTTTTTATAACGACTATTAATTTCTTTTTGCTGCAGGAATCTATTCGGCCAAAAGCGACGACGTGCTCTACGGTCGAGATTTGATGGTGGTGTCGCTTCAACAATTACGGTATCGGTTCCAATAAACTGAGCGAATAGCTGACCACCTGCTTCAGTGTGTTGGTAGCTTGTCTGACGGTACCGACTCATTATATCAAGCGCCGCTTGACTCAACACAATAGCAGGTCCACCCTTTTTCAACACAAAACGCAAGCTCATTTCTTTGTACCACATTGATTGCAGGAAGGATCAGAAACGGTGTCTATCTCCTTAATGAAACTCCCATCTCCTGGATCCCCGTGGAGACTTACCCAGGCCTGAGACCAAGACCCTTTATTAACTCCTTCAAGAAGTTTTCGGTGACCGACCCAAACATTGTGCTTTGATTTTGCTGCTCTGCCGAGTAAGACATCTAGTGCAAGATCAGCAACAAGGCTATGAATATGTGATAATTCAACGGCACCGTAGGGCTGAAACTGGCCCCCGCATGCTGGCACCGGCAATAGTGTGCCATGTTCAGACCAGGAAGTTACAGGTGTTTTTACGTTTCCGACATCATCGGTAAGGCAGCGAAGACAACCCTTATTAGAAAGAAACACTGCTGCATGCCCGGCCGCTGCGTGTGCCTCAGCCCAACCGTAAAGTACTGGTGGAAATGATACAGACGTGACTGCAAGCGCGTTTAGCCAACTCTCTGTCCGCCACGAACCAATAGTGGATATGATAAGGTCCGCACTTAACAATGCAGCGGGCGTTTCAGAAGCATAAGCCGTTATTGATTTTTGATGGCCAACGATTTCAAGATGCGGATAACGAGCAGCAAGCACACGAGACAGCTCTACAGCCTTGCTCGTACCTATTGATGTCACACCTAATACATGGCGACTTATATTCTCCGATGAGAGTAGTTCAGGATCAACAAGCGTAAGTTTACCAGCACCAGATTTAGCGAGAAGCTCTGCAACTGAACTTCCCACGGAGCCAACGCCAAATATTATAACCGATTTTCCACCCAGAACTGTTTGTTGAGGATTATGATCACGACCATGAATCCATGGCGCATCCAAGCGGTTTATCATAGCTCCAAATACGGAAACGCCTTTATATCGTGCGAGTAAATACTTATCAGGTGGCATTTGGCGAAAGCCATTTTTAACCGGTTTTGACGGAGTACTAATCCGTAAGCCTGCGAAACCCGCACCAGTGCGACCTCGGAAGCCGAGGAGAACGCTTTTATATTGTAGATCCTCATCTTTCACAAGCTGCATGACCATCTGAGAATCGACCCCCATCTTATTTGTAACTGCCAGAAGTGCACCAACAGTGCTGGGATATTCATTAGGCTGCAATGCTCTCGGGAGCCATAGAAGTGGTATTCGTTGCAGTTTAATCTTAGTAATATTATCTTCTCCATACCGATTTTTCATCCACCGGAGTACTGCCTGTTCGTCATCGCCGATCAGAAGAAGATTTTTACCATGACGGGCTATCACCCAGCGGGATGGCCCTTCCGAACAACACAGTGAATATATTAGTCCAGCATTTTTAGTCTTGGTCCAGTATACCCAATAGTTTAGGAACTCGTCCTCGAAGTCTTTTGCATTTCCTCCCGCGATGCCTGCAGTGACAAGCTTGACAGCACTCTCAAGAAGCTTAATCACATCAGATTCAATATCAACATCAATTGAATGTTTATCGTGCTCGCTCAGCAGGCAGAGCAAACCATTCTCTTCGAGATGAGGCCAGGACAAAACCGGAGGGATTGGCCACACCGCGACACGCGGTGGGTCATAAGGAAATCCAGCAGAAATCAGCAGGCGAAACTTAAACTGAGAAGAACAGCAAAGGCCGGGAAGCTCCCAGCCCATTGTGAATTGCTGTTTATAAACGGCTAAATCTCTTCTAGCTAATACATGAACATCTTTAAACTCAGCAAGAAGCTTCTCGACCCTTTGAGATGCCCGCTCATTGATCCCACTATGCAAACCGGTCACCGCCTCGCTTATCGACGGGACGTGGATTTGTTTTTGTTGATACCAGGCCAGCAAGGATAGACGCATTCTCGTTTGCGCCCTCTTCTTGCGGCTCTTCCACATATTGAGCCGAGAAGAAGTCTGTATTGAATACTTTGTCCCAAGCAGATAAAGCTTCCTTGCGCGTACAATTTTGCTGGTCAAGAACTTCGAGATCTTTGAGCGCACCAGCAAGTTTATCGCGGAAGAAGGCTGTACTTTTATCATCAGAACCCTTGGTGAGTTTTGCTCCAGGAGTCACTGGATGAAGCACTTCAAGATTAAAAAGAAGGCGATTTCGGATTGCCTTCATAGTATCGCGAAGCGCCATATCCTCTCTATTTTTGTTAGCCACGTAGCATTCTTCGACCAGTTTGGTTATTGTAAAACCCGTCGAGATAGGGTCTTTCCAGGCACGTCGGCTTCGCGCAAACTTCTTCAAGAATCGCACTATACGGCGCAATTGCCTTCCATTGTTTTCATCCGGACTCTTGGACTGATTGACCTGGTAAAACCAATCCTCAACGTCAGCCGCACGTGATACGACCCATGCCTCACCAGCGGCTAATTCATACTGAGTGCCGACTATGCGATAAACGGGCATATCGACATGATACCCTTCCTGATAAAATATGCGGACGCAATTGGCTTTCGGTTGTGGTTGCTTAGTAAAACGATCATCCCGCAAAACGTCACATACCATCTGACGAACATTCTCCGGAGTCATGGCATTGCCGTTTTTTTCCTTGAGATTATCTTTTGTAAAATAGGCGCCATCGTCTATGTCGTAATCATTGTCAGGGTCCTGCACCATCGTAAGCATGGCATAAGAACCCTGCTTGATAAACTCTTGCGGCGTAGGCTTCTCTTCAGCCTTTAGTCGTGTCATCAATCTATCGCGATTAGCATTTCGCCTATCGCGCATTTCAGTCCGCTGGGGCTGTGATAAAGTTACTTTTTCGTCGTGGAAAGAGATCATGTCATTTGCGCAGTCGTGCATAATAATCCTCCTTGGACTATTGTTCCCGATGTGGCATAGAATCAAATAGTGCTTCGATGGCAAGGCCATCGTTAGTTTTTTGATGAATTTCACTATTAGTTTTATCAGCGTCATGCTGTGCCTGACGCATAAGCGCTTTCAGACCCTCGGGCCGCGTTTCATCTAGATCGAGATACGGTAGCATGGCTCCAGGT
Source organism: uncultured Nitrospiraceae bacterium (assembly GCA_964412455.1). Classification (GTDB taxonomy): domain Bacteria; phylum Nitrospirota; class UBA9217; order UBA9217; family UBA9217; genus JAAXXJ01. Next base: position 4,554 of record CAYPOT010000025.1, read on the forward strand.
ATTTTATTTGTAGGAAACCGCACAATTTTGACCGACTTATTTATGTGTCGAGTCAGCATCGTGGCTATAAAGTCGAAAGCAAATTCTTGAGAAGCGATTGATATCTTGGCAGCCTCTCCGCCAAACTTCCACTCTGCAAGTCCTCTATCAAGAGAATATTTATCAATGATTTCCCCCTCGGGTTTGCCACAGCTACCGAGACAGTAAATCTCGATTTCCTCGTCTTTGCCCTCAGTCATCCGCAATGCTTCTACGAGTGCTACAATTACCGGGTTGTTAGCCCATAAACCACCATCCGTGAATACATTGAAGCTGTTGCCGGACGGATGATCAACAGCCGCCAATGATCTAAAGAGGGGCGCAGCGCTACTTGCACGACATACGTCAACCAGAGTGTAATCATCATCACGATGATTGCTTTTTGGGTCATGTGGTGTCTTGAATACCCACGCATTATAATTTGACAAATTCACTGCAGGAACTGCAAGTGCAATTTGGCGTTTCTGCCAAAGCGAGGCAACTGTCATGTCGCCAAAGACACCAGTTAGCGCATCGGTCAATGCTTCGTTGCCTTGATTGAGATATTTTGATCGCGTAAATAACTGGCACATGAGGTTAATACCTAGTCGCGACGGCATTTTTTTCGGAAATATTGCAGGCCCGAACTTGTCGTAAAGTTTAACCATATCGGAGGGGCTTACCCCTTTTGCAAGTCCACAACCGAGAATAGCGCCGGTACTTGTCCCGACGATCAGCTGAAAGGCTTTTCCGACATCGAGGCCTTGAGGAACATTACGCTTGAGTGCAAAAGCGTGTTCAAGCGCTTCAAGATAAGTGCCGGTGTATATTCCCCGCATCCCCCCGCCATCTATGCTTAAGACCCTGAAAGCCATGAACGACTCCTAACCGAAGCAGTGCTGATTAAGTTCAGACAGTTCTACAACGCTAAAAACAAATCAGGCGGCCTCTCCTGACTTCGCGATAATAAAGAGAACCGCCAGTAATCCAACAAATAACGCGACGGTTTGTAATTGCGTGCTTTCTCGCATCCCGGTAGCAACATACCGTGCAAAATGCTCACAGTTATTACCGAACAGATCGTACATATGATTTTCCAGTGCCTTATTGACTCTCGATAAAGCATCAGGTTCATCTGTGATCTTGCCTAAGATTTTCCAATCTCCGGTATCCTGCAACCGGTCAATACGTATTTGCGGCGGCGTTTGGTGAATGACAACTGGCTGCCATCCACCATTCTGTAAATTTAGACGATTGCCGATATCAAGAATGCCATAGTGATCAACCAAGACCCCTTTCATTTGGGTCTTCTGTATCAAGAGATAGAGTCCGGGTCTTCGAATATGGTGTGGCATGGTTCCTCCTGCAGCCGATTCGCAATGTTTGGAATCTGTCGGCGTTCGCCTCTCTGCCAACGGTCTTCCTGTACTATCAGCCGGTATAATACAGAATGCCAGGCTCAAAACGTGAGCCCGGTATTATTTTCCTTCGTTAGATTTTTCTCCCTCGCCGGGATACAAAGCCAGGGCCGCGCTCAACTGATCCGCAACCTCTTTCCGGAGAGAATCAGGTGATACAACTTCGACACCCGATCCATGCTTCAAAATATCCATGACCAGCTCAAGCGAATTCGAATAGGGAATTGTAAGCACATAGCAGCCGGCTTTGAAGCACCCCTCCTGTCGCGGATGCCATATTTCCTCCGACACCCAGCGTGCCCGTTCCGGCGTGAACCGGAGGACGGCTTTCTTCGTTGGTTTGCCGCCAAATATGCCGTATGAGGTGGCATAGTGAGCATCTAGCTCTTTATCGGTAATTTCCTCGGCAGGAATGCCCAGCTCAGACGCTTTCCTGATCCGGTCGACTGAAAAGCTTCTAAGTGCCTTTTTCTTGTGATCCCATACGTCAAGGTACCAATTGTCCCTGTAATGGACGAGACGTTGAGGCGAGATCGTGCGCGCTGCCACCTCGTCCCGGGATCGGCTGTGATAAATGACCTCCATGCGTTTACGCCGAAGCAGAGAACCCGCCACGCTTTGAAAATGCTCGGGGTCCATGCGGCGAGCGGCCATGCCTAGGATACGGATGCGTCGGGTGATCTCGTCCCCACCCATATGCTGAGACTGGAGAATCTGTTCGATACGGTTTCGCAAAGGAGTTAGGTGGCCTTCAAGCAAGCCCGGCTGTACCTCGGTTAGCAATCGCTGAACGGTGAGCAATGCATACAATTCCGATGCGTTGAACCATAGGCCGGGTAGTTCAAAAGGATGCTCGCCCATCTTCGCATAATGGTACCCGGATTTTTCACGATCAAACTCGATAGGGGCGCAGAAGTAATTTCGCATATCGCGGATGATGCGGTTGACCGTCGCACGCGAGCACTCCAGCCGTTCTTGAAGGTTGTCACGTGAGACAGGATATCGAGCATTACTCAAAATCCGGTGCATGCTATAAATTCGATCGAATAGATCCATGTCTTTTCTCCAGTCTGTGGAGTCGCCCCCCCCAACAAACGACAAAAGGCGACCTTAGCGATTCAGGCCGCCTGCGATATTCAATTACGTACCGGTAATTCAGCATTTTTCTTCTACTAAGTCAATTACAAGTATATATACAACATATTGTGGTGTCAAGATAATCTTCACTACATTTAGCGATGGCCATGACTTCAATTAACGAATTGGCTCCAGAAAGAGATGGGTGACGGATGGTGACTTTATTGTTGATATAGTATATTCTATGTGCTATATTTCTCACTATAAGGGATATTCAACTCTTTAGATATACCATGAAGACCTTCTCCGGAATAGGAAAAGAATCCCGCGTCCGCCTGGCTCAGATCATGCGCGAGACAAAGGGAACCATCACGGTGTTGCAGGCCGCAAAGATTCTGCGCCTCCCAGCTCCCGCTGTATCGAAGCTCCTCGCCCGCTGGACAAATCAGGGCTGGCTTTCACGCGTTCGTCAGGGGCTGTATGTCCCCGTCCCGCTTGAAGCACGCACGCCCGACGTTGCCCTCGAAGATCCCTGGATCATAGCTGAACAGCTGTTCTCGCCCTGCTATATCGGCGGATGGTCCGCTGCTGAATACTGGGGCCAGACAGAGCAGCTCTTCCGTACCATTGTTGTGATGACGACGCGAAAGCCGCGCGATCGCAAACCCGCGATCAAGGGCACCAACTTCCTCGTCAGGACAGTCCCCGCGAAAGCATTGTTCGGGACGAAACCAATATGGCGCGGCCAGGTCAAGGTGAATGTCTCTGACCAGACGCGAACGGTCCTGGACATGCTGAACGATCCGGCTCTTGGCGGCGGGATTCGTCCGGCCGTGGATGTGTTCAAGAGCTATTTGAAGTCAGAACAAAAGGACACGGCCCTGCTCATCTCCTACGCCGACCGCCTCGGGAACGGCGCGGTATTCAAACGCCTCGGCTTTCTTGCCGAACGATTCGCAAAGGACGAGAAGAACCTGATCGAGGCCTGCCGGTCACGCCTGAGTGCGGGAAACGCGAAACTCGACTCTTCCCTTCCGGCCGACAGGCTGATTACAACGTGGAAGCTGTGGGTGCCTGCGTCATGGGCCAGGGAGAAGACCGGTGATTGACAGACAGGAGATCATGGACTTTGCCAAGGAGTTCGGGCTTGCGCCGAATGTGGTCGAAAAGGACTACGTGCTCGGCTGGCTCCTGGCCGGGATAGCAAGCCACACAGACCTTGGCCAGTCTTGGGTGTTCAAGGGCGGCACCTGCATCAAGAAATGCTTCTTTGAAACTTACCGATTTTCCGAAGACCTCGATTTCACCCTCACCGCTGCGGCGCACCTTGATCAGGATTTCCTGAAACAATCCTTTACTGGCGTGACCCAATGGGTCTATGAGAATTCGGGCATAGAGATCCCCCTGGACACGATCCGTTTTGAGGTCTATACAAATCCGCGCGGCAAGGTCTCGGCGCAGGGAAAGATCGGCTACCGGGGCCCCCTGCAGCCGCGTGGCGATCTGCCGAGGATCAAGTTGGATTTGACGAATGACGAAGTGCTCGTGTTGCCGCCTGTCTCGCGTGAGGTCCACCACCCCTATTCGGACGATCCCGAAGACGGCATCGCTGTCCAGTGCTACAGCTTCGAGGAAATATTCGCTGAAAAGCTGCGCGCCCTAGCTGAACGCGAACGGCCGCGCGATCTCTATGATGTGATCCATTTGTTCAGGCACGAGGAACTGAAGGCGAACCGCGAACAGATCATGAAGACGCTGGAGCAGAAATGCGCCTTCAAGGGTATCTCTGTTCCGACCATGCAGTCGCTCGAGAGCAGGCCGGAACGTGTTGAGCTGGTATCGGAATGGGGAAACATGCTGGGGCACCAGCTCCCGATGCTGCCGGCATTCGAGCAGTTCTGGAATGAGCTGCCTGCTGTCTTCGCCTGGCTGCACGGCGAAGCGCCGCAGGCGGCTGTTGCTGCATCTATGCCTGTTGGGGCGGAAGTCGATACCGCGTGGCAGCCGCCGTCCATGGGTCATGCATGGCACGCGCCGGTGCCGCTTGAAGTGGTTCGGTTCGCCGCAGCAAACAGGCTCTGCGTTGTGCTGGGGTATCAGGGGACGCAACGCTTAATCGAGCCCTATTCCCTGAGAATGACTAAGGACGGGAACCTGATTCTTGCTGCGGTCAAACACGATACCGGAGAAACCAGGTCCTACCGGGTCGACCGAATCGAGAGCGCGGAAGCCTCCACGGTTTCGTTCACGCCGCGTTATGTGATCGAGCTTACCCCTGCCGCGCCGATCTTCGCGCCGCCGACCAGGCGCACTGCGCATGTTGCGCGGACACCGAAAGCGCGCAGAACAGGGAAGATCAAAACGAGCTGGGGTCCGACGTATGTTATTCAGTGTCCCATGTGCCAGAAGAAGTTCAACCGCAGCTCATACGACACTGCTCTGAACCCGCACAAGAACCAGATGGGTTATCCATGCTCGGGCAGGACCGGTTATATCGTGGAAACGAAATAGTGAGCAGGATGGATCATTCATTCAGACGTTAAGTTCGATTATGCTCATGACCTTTGCATAATCTTTCCCATCAGGACCCTCGAAGGGTGCAAACAGAACCTTGTCTCCTGCTTTGAGCTCGACCTTGGTTTGCGCAAGTGCCCGGTCATCGATTGCATAGACCGCCTCATCAGCAAGAGATCGGATCTTGCCTTTCTTAGTGTTAAAATCGAATTCCAGGATCACGCCTTCTTCCTTCGCATACATTTCATCCCAGAATATATCCCTGTCCTCTGCTGAAAGTCCAACAATCGGCTGGTCGTCTTTCCCCATGGCGGCCTCCCCTTTTTCGGTAGCAGGTACACGAAACAGGGAGTGTCCTGTTAGTGTCCTGTTAGACATAATGGTTGACAGTTGAAAAGCAAGTGACCTGCCCCTTGCAACGTGGGTTATACTTGGGAACCGGGTTCCCAAATACAGAGCCACAACCAAGGAGGCAGGTCATGAAACATTCTATCATTTTTGTCGGACTCGATGTACACAAAGATTCTATCGATATCGCCCTGGCCGATGATGGCAGAAACGGGGAGATCAGATTCTACGGCACCATCGGCGGCGATCTGGATTCTCTCGACAAGGCGATCCGGAAATTCCGTCGTTCCGGCGCTGAACTTCGCTTCGTATATGAAGCAGGCCCCTGCGGCTATGAGATCTACCGGCACCTGACTGCACAAGAATTCCACTGTGATGTTATCGCGCCTTCGATGACACCGAAGAAGAGCGGCGATCGTATCAAAACCGACCGACGGGATGCACTGTCCCTGGCCCGGCTCTACCGGGCGGGAGAATTGACGCCGGTTTACGTTCCCCGCGAGGACGATGAAGCTATGCGGGACCTCGTCCGGGGCCGGGGGGACGCCGTAAACGCAACCCGGAAGGCCCGGCAACGCTTGAGTGCTTTCGTTCTTCGCCATGGTTTCCGATATTCCGGCAGAAACGCATGGAGCGCGGCTCATCTGAAGTGGCTTGCGGACATCAAGATGCCGCATCCGGCCCAGCAGATCACGCTTCAGGAGTACATCCACAGCATCGAAGAGAGTTCGGAGCGTGTTGATCGCCTGACCGAGCAGATATTGAAACTGATTTCAGCATGGCGCATGGCCCCGGTCGTGGCCGCCCTTCAGGCCCTTCGCGGCGTGGCAGCCATTGTTGCAACAACCATGGTGGTCGAGATCGGAGACCTCAGGCGGTTTGAAAATCCCCGGCAGCTCATGGCCTATCTGGGCTTGGTGCCCTCGGAAAACTCCAGTGGCCAGACCACTAAGCGGGGCGGCATCACGAAAACGGGCAACAGTCATGCCCGGCGAGCCTTGATCGAAGCGGCACAGACGTATAGCTTCCCGGCCAAGGTCAGCAGGGAGCTTCGAAAGCGTCAGGAAGGTCTGCCCCGCGAGATCAAGGCAATATCCTGGAAAGCCCAGGTGCGGCTTTGCGGACGATTCCGGAAGCTCATGGCCAAGGGGAAAAATAGAAACCGGACTGTAACCGCGATCGCGCGAGAGCTTTCCGGGTTTATGTGGGCAATAGCCAAGGAAGTACCCATGCCGGCATAAGGCCGGAAAAAGCTTTCAAAGAACACGACAGCTATTAAGGAGAACAGCCAGGATCAAATAGAACTATCCAGAGCATCACCAGAGACGCGACCACGATCAGGAGAACTCTCGTTGACCCTATGGAATAAGGCTTCGCCGAACTTCCGCTTTTAGAGCGAGACAGCTCCGCGATGGAGACAAGTCATGCGGTCAAACCCGCGAATATCAGAGTGATCAATCGTCGCCGATAGGTCCCGTCTCTGGTTATGCCCTGGAGCAATAACTGATATCATCCCTTTTGTACGGAGGGGCGGGGAAACTGTTTTCTCCTTGACAACTGTCAACCATATCAGCGTCCTGTTACTAAAGCAAAGGGGTTCCAGCATATGCTGGAACCCCTTGAAATGATTGGTAGCGGGGGCCGGATTCGAACCGACGACCTTCGGGTTATGAGTAACACCACTACGTATAGAAATTCGATCAAAATATCAGGAGGATACGCTGTTACGACATTTTCAACAGCGCCACTTTACACCATTTTAAACCATAATACGACATTTAAATCGACCGGGTTTCGTTTCCACGACGTTCCGTCATCAACAGAATTTCGATTCTGATGCCGATAACTCAATGGAGCTACACCCCCTCTCCCTTGGATATCTCCGAAAATACTTGACATATGTCATCTATAAGTTACAATGTATTACATGAAGGTCATTATGGATGCGGATTGCCTTATAAAGCTTACCAAGGCCGGGTTAAAAGAAGACGTATGCCGCGCTTTCACAATCACTATTCCTCGCTTGGTGAAAGAAGAGGTTGTTGACCGGGGAAAGGCAAAAGAACTTCCTGATGCGCTGATCATAGATAAGAACGTGCATGAGGGCCTGATCAAGGTAAAAACCGACACAACTTCCAAGGCAACGGTGGGGGAAAAAGAGGCGCTCACCCTATTCCAAAAAGGGGGCTTTGATGCTATCGGGAGCGACGATAAAAGGTTCATCCGTCAACTGCGGATGTTCAACATCCCCTATCTTACTCCCGCAGTGTTTATCGCGGTAATGGTCAAACAGGGAAACATCAAAACACCAAAAGCGCTAATAATACTAGACGCTCTATCAGAATATATCAGCGACGATGAATACGCCACGGTCAAACTCTTTCTTGACAGCAGGAGGTCACAATGATCACAAAATCCATTCGCATGCCGGACGACCTGCTTGAGGCCATTACGGTCGTTGAAAAAGAAGAAAAAATAGAGGAAACCACCGCTATTCGAAAGCTCATCAAGATCGGATATGAAACCTACATCAGCGACTTGTATAAAGCGGGCAAGCTGTCGTTGGCGGACATATCCAGATATCTTGGCATCAATCAGATCGAGGCCCTCGAACTGCTCCACAGTCGGGGGGTGAAGGGAAACCTGGATTCTTCCGATGTCATGCGCTCTTTGGAGAAGTTCGCCAGAGCGTGAGAATGACAAGCATAACCCTCCGTAGAATGCGTTAGCCGCGCTTCTTTCGGGATAGAGATGCTTTTTTCTTTCTGATCTTCGGTTTTCGTAATACCTTCTTTTTTGCTGCTCCCCTTTTCCCTTCTGCAATAACAGCATCTCGTCCCGACCCAGCAGTTATGCTCTTGCGCGACCTCGTGTTGCCCGATTTAGACGCGCGCTTCTCCCTTCCTGAAGTGGCTAACGACCCGCCGTCTTCCGACACGTCTATTCCGAACAGTTCCGCTAGGTCGGCATCTTTGATTATCCGTGAACTCTTCTTCGCCGCCTTTTCGAGCAGTTTTTCAGCTCCGGCCGTAACGGTCCGGCTGACGAGATCGTCCTTATTCGTCCCGCGAAGCGTGAAAAGAAGCGTCGCATCCTCGTCAAGCCGTGCGCCGACGCCGTATAACGTTGCCGCAACATGCTTGCACATGTGCGCCCAGTCCGGGCAGGAGCACGTAAAGGTGATTTCCTTTGGCGATGGGAAAAGTCCGGCATCGCGTCGAAGAAACAATTCACCGAGTTCCTTCGGAAATTTTCCCGATATCAGTTCAGGCAGCGAGTTAAACATACCGGAACAGGAAGCAGATATCTGCTGCCAGTGCATCTTGCTCAGTTTCTTGATCTTGACGCTGATCTCGTATGGCCTTGACCGGGAACCTTGCACGAGCGCTGTTACCCCGCCGGTGCTGATCTGAAGGTCAAGTACTGCGCCGTGCCGGACATAGCTTCGACCTCTTCCTATGCGGTTGCTGTAATCAGCATATCGTTCGAGGTTCTGGTTCCAGGATTTTCCCCACCAGGTGCGGGCAAGCGTGCTGTTCTGAAGAATCACCGGTTTTACCTCCCGCTTCTTCCTCAGTTGCTCCAGCTTCCTGGCCGCTTTCGCCTGCTTCTCCGCCTTGCATACATATTTCGGAAAACTCCAGAAACTCATGATATCCTTTTACTCCTTTACGATCACAAGGTCAGCGTAAACATGTCCATCAGCCTTTTATTGTCCAGTTCAGTGATCCAAGCTTCATTCCCGGACCGTATGATATCATTTGACAGTTTCATCTTCCCTTCGATCATCTGGTCGATCTTCTCCTCGATCGTACCTCGGGTGATGAACTTGTGCACGATCACGTTCCTCTTTTGACCTATCCGGAACGCCCGGTCGGTTGCCTGGTTCTCGACTGCCGGATTCCACCAGCGGTCAAAATGAATGACATGGTTCGCTGCGGTCAGGTTCAGGCCTACGCCGCCAGCCTTGAGCGACAGCACCATGAAAGGGACATAGTCCTCGCCCTGGAACCGCCCTATGATCTCTTTTCTCTTCCCCACCGGCGTTCCCCCGTGCAGGACAAGACCTTTGTGTCCGAATTGAGAGTTGAGAAAACCGGCGATCGGACCGGTCATCTCCCTGAACTGGGTAAAGACGAGAACCCGCTCCCGCTTTTCGGAAATGGTCTCACAGATCTCCCGCAGGAGATCGAACTTGCCGCTTTCGCTCTCATCATACTGTGCGAGCCCGAGATACTGGTCGGGATGATTGCATATCTGCTTGAATTTCATGAGCGCGCTCAGGATTATCCCTTTTCGCTGGATACCCTCAGCGCTCTCTATGGTGCGACGCAGATCATCCACGAGCTTCTGGTACAGCACCGCTTGTTTTTTGCCAAGAGAGGACCACGCCTTCATCTCGACCTTTTCCGGCAGGTCGGTGATAACCGATTTATCGGTCTTGAGCCGACGCAGAATAAAGGGACTGATGACCTTCCTCAGCCGTGAATAGCCATCGGGGTCCTTGTTCAGGCTCTTGGCATGCCGGCTGAATTCCTGGCTGCTTCCGAGCAAACCGGGGTTGATGAAGTCAAAGATCGACCACAGGTCGGAGATGCGATTCTCTACCGGCGTTCCCGTCATGGCAATCCGGCTGCCCGAGGTCAACCGCTTGACCGCCTTGGTCTGCTTCGTTCCCGGATTTTTGATCGCCTGAGCCTCGTCAAGGATCACGCACTTCCATGCGTATGCGTGCAGCCACTCGTATTTCTGCACCAGCGCGTAGGTCGTTATTACGAGTTCGAGTCCGTCGATTTTCTTTTGGCCCTTCGGCACCGGTCCCTTCTCATCGGAGTAAGAAGGATGAACGATGGAATATGCCAGATCAGGCGTAAATTTTTCGATTTCAGCGGCCCAATTCGCGAGCAGCGATGCCGGAACCACGAGCAGGCTTGCGCCCCCTTCTTCTTTCGCTTTCATGTCGTGGAGCAGCGCCAGCACCTGCACGGTCTTGCCGAGCCCCATGTCGTCGGCCAGGCACATGCCGAACCGGTACGCATGAAGGAAGACCAGCCAGGCAACGCCTTTCTGCTGGTACGGGCGGAGTTTTGCTTTAAACGAATGGCCGAGAGGAACAGCGGCAAGTGCTTCGGGATGCCGCATGCGGGCCACGACAGATTCCAACCATTGACCATTGGTTACAACAACGCTCTGTTCTTCAGCAGGGATGTTCAGGAGGGATTGTGGATTCAACGCTAACCTCATGGCGTCCCGGAACGAGAGCCCTTCCTTTTTCTCGATCGTTCTCGCCTTATCATAGGCATCAAGCGTCTGCCGGAGTTTGTCATGGTCAACGGCAACCCACCGGTTTTTGATCAAGGCGAGTCCTTCGGTGGAATCGAGGAGGCGTCGTGCTTCATCATAGGAAACTCGCTCACCACCGACATGAAGATTTATGTTAAAGCTGAGCAAAGCGTCCATGCCGACGAGGGAGGTTTGACGATCACCAAGGGAAATATTTACCTGAACGCTGGCAGCGCCGCGCTTCCACCAGTCCGGGATGCGGCAGAGGATACCTGCCTGTTCATATATCGGGATCTCGCGCAGAAACGTATATGCTTCCCTGGCGGTCCAGGCGAGCGGGTGGAACAATTCACCGCTCTCGATCAACTCGGATACCAAGGCGCTGTCTTGTGCCGCGCGATGCACGGAAACAAGCAGGTCAAGCATCTTTCTGCTGTCCCTACCGTGCTCCTGGAGCGCGTGTTTGAGCGGAAGATGCTGTGATTTCCCCTGCCTGTTCAGCCCTGTCGTATAGGTCGCAAGAAAGGCAAATGGATGATCATCTTTCCTGTTCTCCACGAGATGGAAGAAGATCCGGCCGACAAGATGCACATCGGGACTGTATTGCCGGATGAACTCCTCGATACTCCCCTTGGCCTGCCGGACCTCATCCCTGAATTCATCCTGAAGGCGCTGCCAGAGATCTTCGACCACCGTCCTCGTCACATACTCAGCGCCGGTCATCAGCGGTATCGCCGCGAGAGCGTGTTCAAGTTCATCCTCGCTGATATCGATGGCGATCTTATGGCGGAGCAATTCGAGGTCGGGTGTATGAATGAGTTTGTGGGTGAACGTCCCACATATGTTGCGCCAGTAATTAAGGGAAGAAGAAAGAGGGACTGATTTGTTGCAGAAACCAAGGAAAAGAAACGCGCCGTCCGGATTGTCTGTATAACGCCGAAAGATCTCCTGCTGCAACAGCTCTTGGTCCTTGCCGACCCTTTCCGGCGTTTCGGCCCATTCCAGCCATATAGCTCCGTGCGGCAGGATGACTGATAACAATTCCTGGTTCAAGCTCATTGTTATTCTTCTAATTCAGCATGCATGCCTTCAATTTCATCCAGCACAATGGACAGGTTAATCGGCCTGTCTGACTCGACAAGTTTATCCGATCCGATATGCTTATGGTGAGGAAACGTATTCAGTTGGCGTGCGCGAGGGTCGGGGGAATTGTCGTAGCGGAAGATAACGTCGTTTCCCCGGCGATGATTGTATCCATAAATATATTTATCTACGACAGCGCCTTTGCTCTCGATGAATTCTTTGAAATCAAGGATAGTCCCGTTTCTGAATTCTATCGTGCCGGAGATAAATGCGATATCGCGGGTTTTTCTGTCGATGGTGAGCGAGTAGGAGGCAACAAAGGAATGGCTTGAAATGACTGTTTCGAACTCTATGATATACCTATCGATACTCAAAGCTGATCTCCTCAAGCGATTTCAGTCTGCCCTGAACACGTCGCAAGGATTCAGTTTCTCCCTCCCATTCCAGAAGGATCATATCATCTACTTTACCGTACAGTTTTTCCCGACTAAGCGGCCCGTGGGTATTTTCATAATCTTGTATTTTCCGGCTGATCTTTTCGACTGTTTTTTTCAGCAGGTGAATCTCTGTATCGATGGCGAACTTGATCTTTTCACGAGCCCAAACATCGTCGGTTTCAATGATCAGTTTTGTCATGACACTCACCTCCCGACACGTCTGCGGTCCCTGTTGCAGGCGCAGCATATTCGGTAGCGGGGCCGTATCCACAAACTGTCCCACTACCGTCCCATTACCGTCCCATTGGGACGGAAAAGGGGCTACAGCAAATGCTGCAACCCCTTGAATTGATTGGTAGCGGGGGCCGGATTCGAACCGACGACCTTCGGGTTATGAGCCCGACGAGCTACCGGACTGCTCCACCCCGCGATGAGAAATGCATATTAAGCTACGATGTCCGCAATGTCAAGAACTATTAAAAGATCTTCGGCGGCTTCGTATCCAGGAACACGTTCACGACGGCCGAGGACGCGCTCACGTTCCCCACGGCATCGGAAGTCACCGCGCTGAAGGCATTGTTGCCCTCCTGCAGGGTGACCTTGAACGAGAAGGTGCCCTTCTCATCGGCCTTCATCGATCCCTTGGAAGCGCTGTTCATGAAGAGTTCGACCACCGATGCAGGCTCTGCGGTCCCCTTGACGGTGATCACCGTCTCCCGGGTGATGAACGGCAGTTCCCCGAGCTTGGGCGGCGCCGGAGGAATGGTCTTCAGGACCACGACGATGCTGGCAGCCTTGGCCTGGTTCCCGGCACGGTCGGTCGCGGTAGCGGTGATGGTGTTGCTCCCCTCGGCCAGGTTCACGCCGGAGAGGGTGAAGACACCCTTTGAGACCTGGACCGGCGTATTGTTCACCTTGACCGTGGCCAGGGGGTCGTCGATCGTACCGGTGACGGTGATCATTTTCTTGTTCGTCAGGGTCTGGTCCCTGGGCGCCGTAAGAGTGATCTTGGGCGGGATCGTGTCCACCGTGACCTTTATGGACGAGGTGGCGCTGTTGCCCGCCTTGCTCACGGCCTTCGCCGTGATGGTGTTGACGCCTTCTTCGAGCCTGACCTCTTTCGCCGTGAAGGTCCCCGGCGCAAGATCGGCGGCCACAGCCCCGGTTTTGGTAGGACTGGTCACCACGGTAACAGCGGCTGCCTTGCCGTCGGCGATACCCGACACGGTCACCGTTTTGCTGTTCATGAGGCTGTTGGCCTGGGGACCGGTGATCTCGACCGTTGGCGGTTTGCTGTCAAGGACGACCACAACCGAATCCATTCCGGTATTCACAAAGGGATCGGTGGCAACCGCGGTAATGGTGTTGCTTCCCTCGACGATGTTCACCTTGGCGCTGAATACTCCCCGCTCCAGGGAAGCGATGATGCCGTTCACCATGACCCGGACATTGACGTTATCCACACTGCCGGTGACCAGGATGGGCGACTGGTTCACATACTGGTTCGGCTTGTGTGAGTTGATCTTGATCTTCGGCGGCTGGGTATTGAGCGTGAAGGTCCAGGTGACCGATGCGGGATTGCCCGCCTTATCGTCGATATCGAGCCTAACCTTGTGGACACCGTCGGCGAGAGGAGCGGCCGGCGTATAGATCACCTTGTTCGGAGTTGCCTGGGCCTGGGCTGAAACGTCCACGCCGTCGATGAAGAGCTTCGTTTCCGCCGGGTTGATCCCTATGCCGTCATCGGTATACTCGGCCGCGATGGTGGGCTTGGCATTATTGATGAAGCTGCCGTCCGAAGGGTTCAGGCTGGTATACACACGCCCGCCTGCGGCGGTCTTTCTCTCGACCGGAGCCTTTCTGGCAGTCGCTGCCGGATTCGGGGCATTTGTTTGAGCGCCGTAGAGAGCGGTCGTCTGCAGACAGAACAGCAGGGTAAGCAGGGTAGCGGCAACGCGTTTAAACACAGTATTTTCCTCCTATTTCTAAAAACGTATCAGAGATTAACAAAACAAGCTGTCCTTGTCAATATTAATTGTTCACTCGTTTCAGGCCTTTCTTTGTATTTTGAGATTGAACTGACACCGTACAGCTAAGGAAGCGGCCTTTGCCCGGAAAATGCTGGTCATGATCCAGAGCGGAAGATTGGTACGATAAGAGTCACACAGGAAAGTGAGAAGATCGAGACGGTTCTATAATATGCCGTGAAACTTACCATTTCTATTCAGCATAGCCCTTTCGCGCGGGAACCGCGGTTGATGACTCTCGACGCAGAAAGAAATACCCGGTCAGGGTCAGCGAAAAAGATTGTATTTTACGATACAGCGGAACGCGGAAAGACCATCCTTCCAGCCGATCTTTTTCCCTTCTTTGTAACTCCTGCCGGCGTAGGAGATGCCGACCTCGTAAATGCGGACGTTCAGCTTGGCAAGCTTCGCGGTGATCTCCGGCTCGAAGCCGAAGCGGTTCTCTTCGATCGTGATCCTCTGGATGACCTCCCGACGGAACACCTTGTAGCATGTCTCCATGTCCGTCAGACTCAGGTTTGTCAGCATGTTCGAGAACAGCGTCAGAAATTTGTTTCCTACCATGTGCCAGAAGTAGAATACGCGATGCGCCTCGGATCCCCCGAACCGTGTGCCGTAGACAACGTCCGCTTTCCCGTCGACGATGGGTTTGATGAGCTTCGCATATTCGTCAGGATCATATTCAAGGTCAGCATCCTGGACGATGATGATGTCGTTCTCCGCTTTTTGGAAACCGGTTCGTAATGCCGCACCCTTTCCCTGATTCCTGTCATGATAGAACACGCGGACGGAATGGTCCGCCTCGAACTGTCTGAGAATATCCCGGGTGCCGTCTGTCGAATGGTCGTCGACAACAATGACTTCCTTCTCCAGAGGGACCGCTTTGACGCGGCTGAGAATATCGCGGATCGTGTTTTTCTCGTTGTAGACCGGGATCACTATGGACAGGACCGGCATGGTCTTCCTCCTCACGACTTCATGGCTGCTGTCGCCCAGATATTCATATACATTTCGAAATAACCCATTTTCAAATCTTCCGACCGGAATCCGGCTTCTTGCAATAACGGTGCGATCCGGGCATGGGTGTACACGGCCTTATGTTCCTGGATCTCGATGGGACTGACCAACCGCATTGATGCCATACGGCGAAGCAGCCTGTCCGTCCATGCCGCCGGTGTTGTCAGAATATATACCCCCTGCGGCCGCAGAACTCGCCTGATCTCGCGCAGGATGGCCGGGAGCCGGGCTGGTTCAATGTGTTCAACAATGGCCAGCATGGTCACCACATCGAAGTATCCGTCCTCGAAAGGAAGCCGATGGTCATGTTCGAGGTCATGTGAAAGAAGCATGACGGGGCGACCATCGGCACAGTCAATGGTCTTTGTCTCCGCGATCTTGTCAAGGCCGTATCGCACAGAGAACGCCGTGTTCATGAGAAACAGAGGGTGCTCGCTGCATCCAATATCAAGGATACGACCTTGTAAACCGGAAGCTTGAATCAACTTGTTTGCCTGGGAAATTCGCTGCCGGGCAAGAAATTCTTCCAAGACCCCGAACCCGCGTGTCACAGCAGGAGATAATCGTTCCATCAGTCAATCCTCTTCCCATCGCTGGTTGTGCCGCTTCAGGTTGCGATTGTAAATCATACCTTCCCGTAAATCAACGCTAAAATGATCCGTTAAATGACAACGACCGTATTTCCCATTGCGCGGCCTGGATAATTCTGTTATCTTTCTCCTAATTATGAAATGGACGCTGCCCGATTATCTCATGCCGCCGCCCATCATGGGCGTCACCATCAACACCATATGGCTCACGCCTGATGTCAGGATCGCGCTGTATACCGTGATGCTCGCGTCCCTTGCTGCGGGCATGGCGATCTTCCTGCTCAGGGGTACGCCCTTTGCCGCGGCATGCAGGAGGTCGCTGCTGCTGGCCTTCTTTACCGCGGGCATCCTCGCGGCGGTCCGCGCCGATATCGGATGGTCTTCCTGGATCGCTCAGGACATCGGGAGGTTCGGCGGCCTGAGCACCGACGAGAAGCTCGTTAAGATGGATGGCAGGCTCTATGATTTCGTGCGCCGGGCCAAAAGCGTCGTCCGCGGCGACTACACCCTGTACTCATCGGACACGTATCTGCCCCTGCGGGGTGAGTACTTTCTGCTTCCGCTGCGCAACCGGCCGAACGCGCCCTTTATCATCGTGCTGGTCGACCAGCAGGCGGTGTACGACCAGAAGCGGCGGACCTTCACGCGAGGCGATACGGTAATCACGAATGTGGACATGGTCATGCACTATAGCGAGCAGGCATTTGTCCTGAAACGATCATGATGCTTTCCCTCCTGCCCGCCATAGCGATCCCAACCCTGCTCGGCGCACTCGTGCTCGCGGTCCTGCTGCGCGAAGACAGGGAGACCGGCCTGCTCGAACGGCTTGCCTTCTCCTATCCCCTGGGCGTGGGTCTCCTGACCATGCAGATATTTCTGCTCGGCTTGTTCCGGGTCCCCCTGATACTTGCCTACACGGCAGGCGTGCCGATGATCGAGATCGCGGCACTGTCTGTCTGGGCATGGCGCGCAAAAGTGGCTCTCTTCCCGCCGTTGGCATTCGGCCTGGTACGGGAGATAACGTCACCGGAAAGCTCTCCTCTAAAGAAGGCCGCGCTGGCCTTTCTGTGGGGCTGGATCGCCGTGAAGACTGGCTCCGTGTTCCTGGAGGCGTCGCTCAGGCCGATCTATGCCTGGGACGTCTGGGCGAACTGGTCCGTGGCGCCCAAGCTCTTCTATCAGGCAAAAAGTCTGCTGCTCGACGCGCCACCCGAGGATTTCTTCGGCCGCGGTCCTCTGTCCCGGTTCTTGCCCTATCCGCTCAACAATCATCTCCAACAGCTCTGGATCAGCCTGTGGAACGGCGGTTTCGATGAAGTGTTGGTGAAGCTCTCAAGCCCCTTTTACCTGCTGTCCATGGCGGTCGTTCTCTACAGCATGATGCACCGTGAGATCGGCAGGCTTGCCGCCCTCGGACTGCTCGCGGTATTCCTCAGCTCCCCCCTCCTGTCCTATCACGCCATCGAGCTTTACAGCGACATGCCGGTAAGCGTCTACTATCTCTGCGCCCTGGTCGCGTTCCTGTATGCGATGCGGGGAAGACAGGCATACTGGCCGCTGGTCGGACTCTTCGCCGCCCAGGCATTGTTCACGAAGGATGAAGCGCTTTTCTTTGTGCTTCCATTGCTGCTCTCTGCCGTCACTCTGGTCTGGAGGAAATACGCAGGGCGGGAGAAAAATGCCGTGCTGCTGAAAATACTACTGCCACTAATATACATTCTGCCTTGGTACGCGTTCAAGATCACGCATAGCCTTGGCATAGGAGCAGAGAGCGCTCAAAGCGATTATACCTTTGTCGCGCACCCCGAGACCATCATCATGATCATCCGGCATATCACCTCAATGGACAATTTCGGAATATTCCTTGTTGCTTTTCCGGTGTTCATGATCGCAGCCGGGAGACCCCGAAAAGAATTCCTTTACCTGTTCCTGCCTCTGGTGTGTTATGCCCTGTTCTTCACCCTGCTGTATACCTTCACCTCCTATTACTTCGGCTTCTTCAGCAACGGCACGGTCTTCTGGAGGAACGTGCTCACCGGATATCCGTCTCTCTGTCTTCTGACCGCCCTGCTCATGAAACAGATGCAGGAAACGGTCAGGGTCCCGCAACCGTAACAGAACCGCCGGCGCAAACGCGCTTCATGAACCCTCACCTGCGAAATACCTGAAATCCAAAAAGCAGCTATCTACACAAACCTTCGTTCTATTGCGAGGAGCATAGCGACGAAGCGATCTTTCATTGTACTGCGAGATCGCCACGCTCCCTTCGGGCGCTCGCAATGACAACGCAACAAAACTTTATGCGTTTGTGTTACTACCCACGAAGAACACGCAGATCAAGGTGAAATATATGCAAACCGTAAATCTGCTTTTCTCTGCGTTCTTATGCGGCCTAGTACACCGTAAACTTAGTTGTTAATGGTTCAACGACGTCATTCCGGCACGTTCTAAGCCGGAATCCAGGGATTTAAACCTCTGGACCCCGGCTAAAATCATGCCGGGGCGACGAGAAAAATAGGCGCGATACCATCAAGAATTAGATTTGCAATGTACTAGCGAGACAACGGCCATTTCTATGATGATCGCTCGCCCGCCCCTTCCTCCCGCCGGTACCGCCTCACCGCCCAGTAAAAAACGACGTACGCCAAGACCGCAGCGGTTGAGCCGATCACCAGCGTGCCCGCCACGAAGGACCAGAGGAACGGAAAGAGAAGATCGTAGAGTTCCCGGACGCCCAGCGAACCCCAGGCGATCTCCGGGACCTGCACACCGCCACCGGTGATCTTGATGCCGAACCAGAGGCAGAATGCGTACATCGGGACGATGGTCCAGGGATTGTTCACGAAGGAAGCGGTGAGAACGACAACCTTGTTCAACCGGAACAGCCACGCGAGCAAGACCGCGGACACGATATGGAGGCCGATCCAGGGGCTGAAGGCTATGAAGATCCCCAGCGCGAACGCGAGAGAAAGCCTGTGCGGCGGGTCATCGAGTTTCAGGATCTCCCGGACGCGCTCACGGATATACGTGTTCATCGGACCGGCCCGCGTCGCCGCCCGCTCCGAAAGTGATCATATCCCATGGGTGTTAGCGGACAGCACTCGCCCTTTTCCGTGACCATACGCATCCCCTTCCTGCGGGTGATCGCGCCGATCACGGAGGCCCGAATACGCAGTGACATGATCTCCCGCTCCAGTTCGACCGGCGATGTGAAGAGCAGCTCGTAGTCCTCACCGCCTGACAGGGCGTACTCCATCAGTGGCTGCTTAAGTCCCTTCGTCAATAGCAGTTCCTTCGATAACGGTATCCGGTCGGCGAAGATCTCGGCCCCCACGCCGCTCTGATCGCAGATATGGCCGAGATCCGAGGACAGCCCGTCGCTGACGTCGATCATGCCCGACACAATGCCTGACAGCGCAAGTTTCCTTCCCTCGGCCACACGCGGCACCGGCCGCAAATGACGTTCGATCAGTTTCTCGGTTATTGGATTCCTTGCCTTCCTTGGCCTGCTTTTCAATATTTCCAATCCCGCTCCCGAATCCCCGAGGGTTCCGGTCACATAGATCAGGTCTCCCGGCCTTGCTCCCGAACGCGTGATGGCGCGCTTCCTCTCCACCTCGCCAAGCACGGTTACGCTGATGATCAGTCCTTTTCGCGAACTGCAGGTGTCCCCCCCGACGAGGACCATCCCCTGCTTCCTGATACAAACCGAAAAACCGCGATAGAACTCGTCCACCTGCTCGACCGTGAGAGAAGCGGGAATCCCCAGCGCCGTCAGGCAGAAGCGGGGAACGCCGCCCATGGCAGCGATATCGCTCAGGTTCACGGCCGCGGCCTTCCATCCCAGGGAGTACATATCGGTGGTCTTGAGGTCGAAGTGGACGCCTTCGATCAGCATGTCGGTGGTGGCAAGGAGCGAGGAGGAAGGAGAAAGCAAAAGCGCCGCGGCATCGTCTCCGATGCCGATCGGCGCTCGTTTCGCGTTGCGGATCGCGCTCTTCCCGATCCTGTCGATCAGTCCGAATTCTCCGAGGTCGGCTATTTTCATGTTCATGATCACCACAAAGACACAAAGGCACTAAGTTTTTCGAAGCGGGAACATCCTTCGTGTCTTAGTGCCTTGGCGGCAAATAGTTTCCTATCTGTTGTCGTATATTTTTACTTCTTCTTCTTACTTCTGACTTCTGTCTCCTGTTCTATCAATGCGTCGCACGTGACCTGCCGGGCTTCTTCCCGCGGGCTACACGGCGGGGCATCTTCTTCTTGAGCGCTGTCCGGATCACATCGTCCATGGTCTCGGCAAGAACAAAATTCATGCCCTTCCGGATCTCCTTCGGAATATCGTCAAGGTCCTTCTCGTTCAGTTTGGGAATGATGACGGTCGTGATCCCCGCCCTTCTCGCCGCAAGCGTCTTCTCCTTGAGGCCGCCGATCGGCAGGACCCGGCCCCGCAAGGTGACCTCGCCGGTCATGGCCAGGTTCTTCCGCACCGGCTCGTTCGTGAAGACCGATGCCAGCGCAGTAGCCATGGTGACGCCGGCCGAGGGACCGTCCTTCGGGATGGCCCCCGCGGGAACATGGATGTGCACGTCGGTCTTGCCGAAGCGCTCGGTGTTGATGCCGAGTTGGGTCGCCCGGGAACGGACATAGGTGAGCGCCGCGTGGGCGGACTCCTTCATCACATCGCCGAGCTGGCCGGTGAGCGTGAGCGTGCCCTTGCCCTTCATCGTGGTCGCTTCTATATAGAGCACATCGCCGCCGGTCTCGGTCCAGGCGAGGCCCGTCACCACGCCTATTTCGTCCTTCGTCCGCTCCTCCTCGGGCAGGAACTTCGGAACACCGAGGTACTTGTGCAGGTTCGCCGTCGTTATCGTGAACAGGCCGGTCTCTCCCTCGGCGATCTTCCGCGCGACCTTGCGGCACAGATGGCCGATCTCCCGTTCGACGTTCCGCACGCCCGCTTCCCGGGTATATTCCTCGATGATCTTGAGGATCGTCTTGTCCGGAATGGCGATGTTCTTTCCGGTGATGCCATGCTCTTTCAATTGCCGGGGGACAAGATAGCTTTTCGCAATTCCCAGTTTCTCATGCTCCGAATACCCCGACAACCGGATGATCTCCATCCTGTCCTTGAGCGGCGACGGGATGGGGTCCGTCATGTTCGCCGTGGTGATGAACATCACGTTGGACAGGTCGAAAGGCAGCCCGATGTAGTGGTCGCTGAAGGAGTTGTTCTGCTCCGGGTCCAGCACCTCCAGGAGCGCCGCTGACGGATCGCCCCGGAAATCCGCGCCGATCTTGTCGATCTCATCGAGCATGAACACGGGATTGTTCGAGCCCGCGGTCTTGATGCCCTGGATGATCCTGCCCGGGAGCGCGCCCACGTAGGTCCTGCGATGGCCGCGGATCTCGGCCTCGTCCCGCACGCCGCCCAGCGAGATGCGCGCGAATTCCCGTCCCAGCGAGCGGGCGATGGACTTGCCGAGCGACGTCTTGCCCACGCCGGGCGGTCCCACGAAGCACAGGATCGGTCCTTTCATCTTTTCCTTCAGCTTGCGTACGGCGAGGTATTCGAGGATCCGCTCTTTCACCTTCTCGAGGTCATAGTGATCCTCTTCGAGGATCTTTTGCGCCGCTTTGAGGTCGAGGTTGTCCTTGGTCGCCTTGCTCCAGGGAAGTTCTGCGAGTGTTTCAATGAAGGTCCTGGTCATGGAAGCTTCGGCTGCGTCGGGATGCATCCGTTCGAGGCGCCGGAGCTGTTTCTCGGCCTCTTTCATGGCCTTCTCCGGCATCTTGGCTTCCTTGATCTTGTCCCTGAGCTCGCGGATGTCTTCGGACCGATCGTCCGTATCGCCCAGTTCCTTCTGGATCGCCTTGAGCTGCTCCCGGAGGAAATAATCCCGCTGGGTCTTGTCTATCTCGCCCCGGACGTCCGCCTGGATCTTCTGCTGCATGGACAGGAGTTCGATCTCCTTGCCCAGGGCCTCATTGATCCGTTTTATCCGCTGCAGGGGGTCCGTGATCTCCAGTATCTCCTGTGCCTGCTCGACCTTGAGCCCCATGTTCGCCACGGCCAGGTCGGCCAGTTTTCCCGGATCGTCCACGTTCTCGATGACCACCATGATATCGGGAAGGATCACCTTGCCGAAGGACACAAGCTTCTCGATCTGCTCCTTGACGTTCCGCATGAGCGCTTCGAGCTCGATGTTGACCGGTGCCGGAGCGTCGGGAAAGGTCTTGATCTCGACCATGTAATATGGTTCCTTTTGCACGAATTTCATGGTCTTCGCGCGGGACACTCCCTGGACCAGGATCTTGATCCTGCCGTCGGGAAGCTTCAACATCCGCATGATCACCCCGACGGTCCCCATGGAATAGAGGTCCGACGGCGATGGATTCTCGATGTTAATATCCTTCTGGGAGGCGAGAAAGATCATCCGGTTCCCTTCCAGCGCCGTCTCGATCGCCTTGATGGACATCTCGCGCCCCACGAACAGGGGAAGCACCATATAGGGGAAGACCACGATGTCCCGGATGGGGAGCAGCGGGATCTTCTTGGGGATCTCGATGGACTGCTGAAGGTCGGAACTTTTCGGTTCACTCTTTGCCAAGATGGTCTCCTCTGACAGCGTCCGCGGCGCATGGTTGCGCGCAGGACGCCGCCGTGATCTCGTCACAGTTTCAATTTTTGCAGATAACTCCGGAACTCATTTCCAAACTCGGCGTTCTTGAGGCCGAATTCAACGGTGGCCTTGAGGAACCCGAGCTTGTCACCCGCGTCGTAGCGTTTGCCTTCGAACTCGAAGGCGTAGATCGGCTGTTTTTCCATGAGCAGCTTGAGCCCGTCGGTCAGCTGGATCTCGCCGCCCTTTCCCGGTTTCGTGCGCTCAAGCGCTCCGAAGATCTCGGGTGGCAGGATATAGCGCCCGATGATCGCCAGGGTGGACGGCGCATCGTCGGGTGCGGGCTTCTCCACGAGGTCCTTCACGAGGTACACACCGTCCTCGATCTTCTTGGCGTCAATGATGCCGTAATGGCGCGTCTGGGAACGGGGCACCTTCTGGATGGCAAGGATCGTTGCCGGGTACCGCCGGTACACGTTCATCATCTGTTTGAGGACCGGCGTACGGGCGTCAATGACGTCGTCGCCCAGGAGAACGGCGAAGGGTTCGTTGCCCACCACCCGTTTGGCCGTGAGCACTGCGTGGCCCAGGCCAAGCGCCTTCTTCTGACGGATATAGCAGAATGTCACCAGGTCGGCGATGCGCTGGATCTCAGACAGCATCTTGTGTTTGCCCTTGGCCTTGAGCTCCTCCTCGAGCTCGAAGGCCACATCGAAGTGGTCCTCGATGGCCCGTTTGCCGCGCCCCGTGACCAGCACCACTTCCTCGATCCCCGAGGAGACCGCCTCCTCCACCACGTACTGGATGAGCGGCTTGTCCACCAGGGGGAGCATCTCCTTGGGAGAGGCCTTGGTCGCCGGCAGGAACCGCGTCCCCAGGCCCGCGGCGGGAAACACCGCTTTGGTGATCTCTCTCGTCATCTGCATCTCCTTGCGCGAAATCGTTAACGAACATATTCTAGGGGACTGCTCAAGAAATGTCAAGAACGGAGCGGAACAAGGCGTCCGCTACTTCGGGATTGGCACGCTTCCCATGAGGTATTTAAGGTCATCGTCGTCGAACCGGAGGCCGACGCCGGCGAACCCGGAGGCACGGTCGGAGTTCAGGAAATTATCATACCCGGCGTTCACGAAGACCACTTTGGTGATGTGCCAGGTCGCCGTTGCTTTCATATGCGCGTTGTCGTTCTTCGGCTCCGTGCTGTTGAAGTTCCACGAGTCGAGGCTGAACTTGATCCGGTCATCGAAGGCGAGATAATCGGCGCCGACGCCTCCCTTGGACTCGAAGAGGCCCAGTCGGATGGCGAGATTGCCCCAGCGTTTGGCGAACTGCACGCTGAAGCGGAGCTTGTCCTCATAGGTCTCGCTGGTCGTGGTGGTCCCAGGCGAGGTGACCGTCTCGACCTTTGTGTATTTCGCGTAGGGGTCGGAGACGATCTCGGCAATATAGTATTGGTCCAGCCGCGGCTTCAGTTCAAGCGTGAAGTAGCTCTTCGACTTGGGGAACATATATTCGTTCCGGAAGGCGATCGTCGTCTTGAGCCGCTCCACCTTGGACACGTAATCGCTCACGCCCTTCGCCGCGCTGTCGATGTTGCTGTACATGCTGTCCTCGTTCACGAGCTTGCCCAGGGTCCCTTCACCGCGGTCGATCCGCCTGGTGATATTGTCAATGGACGCCAGGGCCATTTCGGCGCTCTTGGATGCCTCGCGAACGTTCTCCATGGTCACCTTGAGGTTGTCCTTGTTCTCGTTCACCATGCCGTTCAGGTTCTGGACCAGTTCTTTGAGGCGCACGACCAGTTCACTCCCGTCGCCGCTCAGGGCATAGGAGAAATCCTTGATGTTGGCCGTGGTCTGGCGAAGATCATGGAGAATGTCCTCCATGGACTTTTCGCCCCGCTGACTGCCGAAGACCTGACGAAGCGAGCCGGTCACCTGCTTGATATCGTCGGCGATGCCGGAAAGCTTGCTGATCAGCTGGTCCGCGTCGCTGGACGGGACCGTCCGTTCGACGCGGTCCCCGTCCTTATAGAAGCCTGAGCGCTCCCCCGACGGCAGCCCGGTTTCTGCACGATGCGGCGAGGGGATAAGGTCCACGTATTTGTCCCCCAGGAGTCCCATGGTCTTGACGGCAGCCTCGGCGCCCCTCGGGATTCTGACCTCGGGGTCGATGCGCAGAATGACCTTCGCCTTGCTGTCCTCCAGTTCCACGGCCTCGACCGTGCCGATCTGGACGCCGGCCATGCGCACCGCGGCCTTGAGATCGAGACCGGACACCGTGTCGAATGTCGCCGTGACCTCGTAGCCCTTCGGCTTGCCGAAATCGAACTTGCCGACCATCATGGTCATCCAGAGGAGAATGACGGAACTCCCCAGGACCAGCAGGCCGACCTTTGCTTCCGCGCTCAAGTTGTTCATTGCTGCTCCGGTGATGAATGATCAGGTATCAACAACCCTGCTATTATGCCAATTTTGGTCCGCAAACTCAATCCTTTATTCAAGATCTTACAAAACCTTTGACACGGATCAAGGCGGATATCAACCCTGATAACTGCGGACACGACAACTCAGGAAAAGCTCGCCTCTTTCCGCCCTTATCCGTCGTTCACTCCGCTTCTTCCGTGTCGAAGATTATGATCTATTCTTTTGTGCTGTCCTTCTGTTCTTTCCCTCATCAATCCGCCGTGATCGGTCCCGTCGCGCTGCCGGTGATGAACTGTTTCACAATGGGGTTCGTCGTGTTCCGGATCTCGTCGGGCGTGCCGATCTCCTGGATCTCACCCTTGTACAGCATGGCGATCCGGTCCGATATCTTGTAGGCGCTTTGCATGTCATGGGTGATGGCCACCGAGGTCACTCCAAGCTTTTTCTTGAGATCGACGATCAGGTCGTTGATCGAGTCCGCAGTGATCGGATCGAGGCCGGTGGTCGGCTCGTCGTACAGGATGATCTCGGCGTCTAAAGCGATGGCCCGGGCGAGGCCGACGCGCTTCCGCATCCCGCCCGACAGGTCCACGGGCATCTTGTCCTCGACGTTCTTGAGGCCGACCAGCGCAAGTTTCTCCGTGGCGACTTCCCGGATCTCCTTGTCCGACAGTTTCGTGTGCTGCTTCAGTCCGAAGCCCACATTCTCCCAGACCGTGAGCGAATCAAAGAGCGCCGCCATCTGGAACAGCATGCCGAACTTCTTCCGGAGCTCGTTCAACTGGTGGTCGTCGAGGTTGTTCAGGACCTGGCCCGCGACCTTCACCTGTCCCTTGTCCGGGTACAGCAGGCCGATGATGTGCTTGATAAGCACGCTCTTGCCGCTGCCGCTCCCGCCGATGACGGTCATGCTCTCGCCCTTTTCCACGGTGAGGTTGACGCCGCGGAGCACCGGAAAGGTGCCGAAGCTTTTGTGCAGATTGGTGATCTCGATCATCGGTTCGGTCATAGGATCACCACAGAAGCGCCGACAGGAAATAGTCGAGGATCAGGATCAGCATGCACGAAACGACCACGGCGCCCGTCGTGGCCTTGCCCACGCCCTCGGCGCCGCCCTGGGTATTGAAGCCCTTGTAGCAGCCGATGATCCCGATGACGGCGCCGAACACCAGGGACTTGATCAGGCCGTACCAGATGTCCTCCACCTGCGTGTTATTGATGCTCTGGTTCATGTAGGTCACCGGGTTCGTCCCCAGCACCTTGACGCCCACGAAGTAGCCCCCCAGGATGCCGATGTACATGCCCAGTCCGGAGAGGAAGAACATCATGATCGTGCTTGCCAGGAACCGGGGAACGACAAGGTACTTCATCGGGTTCGTGGCCATGGTATGGAGCGCGTCGATCTGCTCGGTCACGCGCATGGTGCCCAGCTCGGCCGCCATGGACGCGCCCGCCCTGCCCGCCACCATGAGACCGGTCAGCACCGGCCCCAGTTCCCGGGTCATGGAGAGCGACACCACCGCTCCGATGAGCGACTGAGCGCCGAAACGCTTGAACCCCGTGTAGCTCTGGAGCGCCAGCACCATGCCCGTGGAGATGGCCGTGGTCAGCACCACCGGGACCGAGTTGACGCCGATCTGCTCCATCTGCTTTAACAGATTCTTGAGATAGAACGGCCTGCTGAACGTCCAGCGCAATGTCTGTCCGAAAAAGATGATGACCGACCCCATCTCGCGGATGAGCGCTGTCGTCTTTTTTCCTATGAGTTCGAGCCAAGTGGTCATGGTATCACCCATTCAACGTTCAAGGTTTAATGTCCAAGGCTAATGACAGAGACAAATAGTTGACTACTGACGCAATATGAAACGCTGAACTTTTAACTTTAAGCCTGTGTAACGACCCTCGGCACCCTGCCGCTGATCCCGCAGAGCACCTCGTAGGCGATCGTGCCGGTCTTCTCGGCGATGTCGTCTGCCGAGATCCGTTCGCTCCCGCTGCCGCCGATAAGCACCGCCTCGTCGCCTGCCGCGACGCCCGGGACATCGGTGACGTCCAGCATGGTCATGTCCATGCAGACACGCCCCGCGACCGGGACCCGCTTGCCCCGCACGAGCGCCTCGCCCTTGTTGGACAGGCCGCGGCTGTACCCGTCGGCATAGCCGATGGGAATGGTGGCGATAAGGCTCTCCCGCTTTGTCACAAAGGTCCTGCCGTAGCTGATGGGGACGCCGGCCGGAACCTTCTTGATATAGGCGATACGCGTCGCCAGCGAGAGCACCGGCCGGATGTCCGCGGCGGTCCCGCTCTCCAGCGGATTATATCCGTAAAGCATCAGGCCCGGCCGGACCATGGTCAGGAGCGCCCGGTCGTATTCCAGCACGGCGGCGCTGTTGGCCGCGTGGCGGAGCGGAATGGCGATGCCCTTTGCGTCCAGCGAGGCGATCAATGATTCGAACCGGTCCATCTGGGCGGCGGCGAACTTCTTGTCCCGAAGGTCGGCTTCGGCGAAATGGGTCATCAGCCCTTCGACAATGAGGCCCGGGAGCTTGCTGACGGTCTCGATGAACGGGACCGCCTCTTCGGGCGATACGCCGATCCGGCCCATCCCCGTGTCGATCTTCACGTGCACCGGGACCGTTCTTCCCGCATTGCCCGCGGCGTCCGACAGCGCCTTCGCGACCTGCAGGGTATACACGACCGGCGTGAGGTTCGCCCGGACCACCTCTCCGGCCTGTTCGGGAAAGACCGGCCCCATGACAAGGATGGGAGCCGTGATGCCGGCGTCCCGGAGGTCGCTCCCCTCCTCCACAAGCGCCACGCCGAACATGTGGGCGCCCAGTCCCGCCAGGTGGCGGGCAACGGGGACCGCGCCGTGGCCGTAGGCCTGGGCCTTGACCACGGCCAGGACCTTCCGCCCACCGATGCGACGCGTCACTTCTGCATAATTATGGGTCAGGGCAGGCAGGTCGATCACCGCCCTCGTCGGTCGATCGGAAGGGCGCGCAGCCCCGGAAGCAATGGGCGAGCAGACATACTCTACGTCAGTGTATGGTGCTCTCATTGATCTCCTCGAAGGTATTGGATGCGGGCAGTATCTCGATCTTGTCGAACGACTGGGCGCATTCCATGCAATCCCAGTGGTGAATGGTCCAGAACTCGAAATCCAGTTCAAGGCTGTAATCGTCGTCCTGGTACAGGTTCGTACCGCCGCAGTACGGGCACATGATCGGGTCCATGATCAGCCTCCGATCTTCACACCCGGATGTTTCAGGATGAAGATCACGCAAACACACGAATTCTCAGGAACTTTATCACAGAGGGGTGTTTTTTGCAAAATTTTTTTTAGAGCAATGCGTGATATGAGTCATGTCGGACGGCTTATTCCGCTGGAGCATGATGCGCAGATTAAGAAGTAATGAACAACTCGACGAACATTGGTTGGTACTGATAGCTGCCGTAGAAATATTACGGGCAGACCGAATGGCCTGCCCGTGTATTATGTTATGTCTCCTGCTTTTCTACGGCCTATATTCCTGCCGCCGGTGATCAATCCACGCAAATGCACCTGGAATGACGCGATCCTATGGACGTTCCCGAGAGCAGGTTTTACCGGCTGGTCAGGCGCATCCCGCCATGATTCCGTTATGCAGTCAGCGTTGTAACTTCCACGGTAAGATGCTTTCGGCGGGCGTCGTTCACAATATCCTCTAATTTTGCCGCGATCGGGTCTTGAATCCAATCAGCTCCGCACTGGGAGCAGACTATTGCCGGCACATTCCGTACGACCACGACGCCAAAGCCCATATCGACGGTAAATGTGGTCTGACCCGCCTTTTTCGTTCCTCCGCAAAGCGGACATTTATCGGATGACTTGTCGTTTTTCATACTACCTCCGGGTCTTATAGTCAGGCCCAAAATGACCCAAATCAGGGATATATGCTGTAATGATGTAGAGCCGTCCAGACTCCGCATTATAAGCAGCAACCACGTGCAGCGGCTTTCCTTCGAACCAGCCTAAGAACAATGCGCTCGGCTAAAGCGTATCATCGGGATATTCCTCGATGATGCTGCCGTTCACAATGGATTGTTTGACCTGCTCCCGAGATATCCCCCTCTCGAACATACGTTCCAAGGAATGTCTCTGCCGCTCAATATTTCCATCTTCAACAGCAGTTTGCAGTCCTTTTTTATCCATCACGGTCATTCTATCGCATATCGACGGCGGGCGTCAACACGAAAAGAAAAGGTACGCCGGAAAGGTCTGTCTTGGTATTGAGTCTAAACTAATGATATCTTCTCTCCTGACTTCTGACACCTGAATACCGGCTCCCGCTTTTCTACGGGACGCCATAGGTGACATCCTATAGCCCCACCACTTTTATTACCTACAGCGCATTTCGGGACCGTATGGGGTCACCCATTTAGATTCGAACAGAACAGTTCACACTCTGTTGATTTTTGCCGCCTCTTTATCTTTACTTTCACCTCGCACCTTTGCTATAATTGCAACCGTGCGGTCCATGCATGGCCGTATAAGTTGCCTACTTTTCGGAGCGCGGGGGTATTGAACATGAAAGTACGGGATCTGCTGGATTCAAAAGGGAAGGACATCGTGTCCATTGACGTGAACAGCTCTGTCGATGATGCCATACGTTCCATGAACGCCCGGAAGATCAGCGCCATCATGGTGACCGAGCAGGGCAAGACCGTGGGGATCTTCACGGAGCGCGACGTCGTGCGGAGCTATATCACCTCGGACGGAAAGAGCTTCAAGGATGCCAAGGTCAGGGACGCCATGGTGACGAACCTCATCGTGGCGGTGCCTGACGACGAGCTGGCCGATATCAGTTCGATCATGGTCGAAAAGAACATCCGCCATCTTCCCGTCCTCGACAACGGCAGGGTCATCGGCATGCTGTCCATCCGCGACATCATTCAGACCCAGGTCAAGAAGCTCACCGCAGACCTCCACTACCTTCGCGATTATATCGCGGGTTAGTACAGACCGACCGTGGTGGGTCAAATACGAGAATGCCTCTCCGGCGGCGGGGTCG
Source organism: uncultured Nitrospiraceae bacterium (assembly GCA_964412455.1). GTDB lineage: Bacteria > Nitrospirota > UBA9217 > UBA9217 > UBA9217 > JAAXXJ01. The sequence goes on from CAYPOT010000025.1 coordinate 34,469, forward strand.
AAGCCCTGTCGCCGGTCCTGTTCTCGACCCCTCGCACTTTTCCACTTTACTCTTTCCTGGCAGGCGTTCCTTTTTGTAACATTTTTTCATTGCAAAATAAATTCCCTATGGTATTATTTATCGGTTTATAAATAATTCTTATGGATAATACCCTCCACGATATCGTCAAAAAACACAAAGAAACCGGCGGCAACATCATCTCCCTGCTTCAGGACACTCAGGAAGCCTTCGGCTACGTTCCCCGGGAGGCTGTCGAGTACTTCTCCGAAGAGCTGGGCCTCGCGCCCAGCCGGTTCTACGGAGTGGCCACGTTCTACTCCCAGTTCCGCCTGAAGCCGCGGGGCAAGCACATCGTCACCGTGTGCTGCGGGACCGCCTGTCACGTCCAGGGATCGGAACGGCTGCTGAACAGCGTCAAGCTCGAACTGAAGCTCTCCGGCGAAGCGGACATGACCGAGGACGGCATGTTCACCCTCGAGAAGGTCAACTGCGTCGGCGCCTGCGGCATCGCGCCCGTGACGATCATCGACAAAAAGGTCCATGGCAAAGCGGTCTCGGACAAGATCGTCCGTGTGATCCGCGCCATCAAGGTCCCCCAAGATGCAAAGAAATAACATCGAGATACGGGTCTGCATGGGCACGGGCGGCGTCGCGTCGGGCGGCACCGAGGTCCTTGCAGCCTTCCGGCAGGAGGTCGCGGCCTCCGGGATCGCGGCGACCGTGAAGGAGCACTGTTCGACCCACCAGGTCGGGTGCCGGGGCCTCTGCGCGAAAGACGTGCTCGTCGACGTGGCGATCGACGACGATAAGGTCACCTACCAGTTCATCAAGGCGGACATGGTCCCGCGTATCGTCAAGGAACACCTGCTCGAGAACAAGCCCGTGGCAGAGTGGCGCGTCGGCGAGGACTACGAACGGTTCGGCCGGAAGCAGGTCAAGGTCGTTCTGGCCGATTGCGGACGCATCGACCCCGAAGAGATCGACGCGTACATCGCCATCGGCGGATACGAGGCGTCGCGCGACGTGCTGCAGAACTGGTATCCCGAGGAGGTCATCACGGAGATCAAGCAGTCCGGCCTCCGGGGCCGGGGCGGCGCGGGGTTCCCCACGGGCCTCAAGTGGGAACTCGGCAGGAAGGCCCCGGGCGACATCAAGTACATCATCTGCAACGCCGACGAAGGCGACCCGGGCGCGTTCATGGACCGCGCAGTCATCGAGGGCAATCCCCACTCAGTCATCGAGGGGATGATCATCGGCGCCTACGCGCTCTGCGCGCACCACGGCTATGTGTACATCCGGGCCGAGTATCCCCTGGCGGTCGAGCGGCTCAGGCGGGCCTTGGACCAGGCTCGGGAGCGTGGATTCCTCGGCAACCGGCTCTTCGGCTCCAATTTCGATTTCGACATCAAGGTCAAGCTCGGCGCCGGCGCCTTCGTCTGCGGCGAGGAGACCGCGCTGATCGCTTCCATCGAGGGCCAGCGCGGCATGCCGCGTCCCAAGCCGCCGTTCCCGGTGAACAAGGGACTGTGGCAGCGGCCCACGGTCATCAACAATGTCGAGACCCTCGCCAACATCCCCGCCATCATCCGGAAAGGATGCGGCTGGTACGCCTCCTACGGCACCGAGAAGTCGCGGGGCACCAAGGTCTTCGCCCTCACCGGCAAGATCAAGAACCCCGGCCTCATCGAGGTCCCCATGGGCATCACGCTCCGGGAGATCGTCGAGGAGATCGGAGGCGGCATCGCGGGCGGCAAGGCGCTCAAGGCCGTCCAGACCGGCGGCCCATCGGGCGGCTGCATCCCCGCCAGCATGCTGGACCTGAACGTGGACTACGAGTCCCTGGCCAGGGTCGGCTCCATCGTGGGCTCCGGCGGCATGATCGTCCTGGACGAGGACAACTGCATGGTGAATATGGCCCAGTACTTCGTCCAGTTCACCCAGGAGGAATCCTGCGGCAAGTGCGTCCCCTGCCGCATCGGCACCAAGCGGCTGCTCGAGATCCTGGAACGGATCACGAAGGGCCAGGGCAGGGAGGACGACATCGAGCGGCTCGAAAAGCTCTCCGCGGGCGTCCGGAACATGTCGCTCTGCGGCCTGGGACAGACGGCCCCGAACCCGGTCCTCAGCACGATCAAGTATTTCCGCGAAGAATACGAGGCCCACATCCGTGACAAGAAGTGCCCGTCCAAGGTGTGCAAGGCCCTGCTCATATACAGCATCGACGAGAAGCTCTGCAAGGCTTGCGGCGCTTGCTTAAAGGCCTGCCCCAGCAAGGCCATCACCGGCGAGAAGAAGGTTCCCCACAAGATCGACCAGGCCAAGTGCGTCAAATGCGGGAGCTGTTTCGACGTCTGCAAATTTAAATCCGTCATGCGGGACTAGGACACTTCTTACCACGGAGTCACGGAGAAAAGCAGAGACAGAATATTTTCACCGCAGAGAACGCAGAGGTCGCAGAGGAATGACGAACACTTGAACACTTATTGTTAAGAATCTTGGGTTAAGATATCGTCATGCGGCAATAAGTCATACACGATATTCAGACATCGGACCAGCGTAGGCAGTGAGAAATATATTTGTTTTTTCCTACTCAGCGCTCTCTGCGTCCTCTGCGGTAAAAAATGATCGTTTTTGGTTTACGAGGTAGCCATGGTATCGCTCACCATCAATAATAAGAAGGTCTCGGTCCCCAAGGATCTCACCATCCTCGAAGCGGCACGGCGGAACGGGCTCCATATTCCCACGCTCTGCCATCATCCCCAGCTCACGCCCTTCGGCGGCTGCCGGCTCTGCGTCGTCTCCGTGAAGGGCATGCCCAAACCCGTCGCGTCCTGCACAACGACCGTATCAGAGGGGATGGAAATCACCACCTCGACGCCGGAGATCGAGGACCTGCGCAAGCTGGTGCTGGAGCTGATCCTGTCCGACCACCCTAACGACTGTATGACCTGCGAGGCCACTGGCAGCTGTCCGCTGCAGGAGCTCGCTTACACCTACGGCGTGCGGGGTCAGGAGTACGCCGGTGAGCGCCGCGTGTACGCCAAGCGCGACGGCAATCCCTTCATCGAGCGGGACCTGGAAAAATGCATCCTCTGCGGCCGGTGCGTCAAGGTATGCGACGAGGTGCAGGGCGTCGAGGCCATCGACTTCGGCTACCGGGGGTTCAAGTCCAAGATCTGCACGACCTACGAGGACGATCTGGACTGCGAGTTCTGCGGTCAGTGCATCTCCGTCTGCCCCACCGGCTCGCTCACCGCGAAGCAATGGGCCCGCAAAGGCCGCTACGAAGGCGTCCGGGAAGTCGATACGACCTGCCCCTACTGCGGCACGGGTTGCACCCTCACGACCCACGTGAAGGGGAACGAGATCGTCCGCGTGAGTTCGAAACCCTGGACTCCCAACGAAGGGTGGCTCTGCGTCAAGGGCCGGTTCGGCTATAAGTTCGTGAACAGCCCCGACCGCCTTACCAAACCCCTCATCCGGCGGGCAAGCGGCGATTTCGAGGAGACCTCCTGGACCGCAGCGCTGGAGTACACTGCGGCCTGGCTGAAAAAGATCCGGGAAAAGCACGGGGCCGATGCCATCGGCGGCCTCTCCTCGGCGCGCTGTACCAACGAGGAGAACTACCTGTTCCAGAAGTTCATGCGCGCGGCCGTCGGCACGAACAATGTCGACCACTGCGCCCGACTCTGACACTCCCCCACGGTGGCCGGTCTGGCCGCCATCTTCGGTTCCGGAGCAATGACGAACTCCATCCGCGAGATCGAGGGCATGGAGGTCATCTTCATCATCGGCTCCAACACCAAGGAAACCCACCCCGTCATCGCGAACCGGATGATCAAGGCGTACCGCAAGGGCGCGAAGATCATCGTGGCCGACCCGCGCACGGTCCCCATGGTGAAGTTCAGCGAGCTGTTCCTCAAGCTGCGGCCGGGCACCGACATCGCCCTGTTGAACAGCATGGCCCATGTCATCGTGAAAGAGGGCTTGCAGAACGACGAGTTCATCCGTGAAAAGACCGAAGGATTCGATGCATGGAAGCGGTCGGTCGAAGGGTTCACTCCGGCTCATGCCGAGCAGATCACCGGCGTACCGAAGGACGACATCATCAAGGCGGCGAAGATGTACGGCGGGTCCCGCAAGGCCGGCATCTTCTACACCATGGGCATCACCCAGCACACCTGCGGCACGGACAACGTGCGCACCATCGCCAATCTCGCAACGCTCACCGGAAACATCGGCCGTGAGTTCACCGGCGTGAATCCCCTGCGCGGCCAGAACAACGTGCAGGGCGCATCGGACGCGGCCTGTCTCCCCAACGTCTATCCGGGATATCAGAAGGTGGACCTCCCCGAGGTGCGCCAGAAGTTCGAACAGGCATGGGGCGTTCCCCTCTCGCCGAAGCCGGGCCTCACGGCCACGGCGATGACGAACGCCGCAGCGGAAGGGAAGCTCAAAGCCCTGTACATCATGGGAGAGAATCCCGTCATCACCGACCCCCATCAGCACCACACGATCGAGGCGCTCAAGAACCTTGAGTTCCTCGTGGTACAGGACATCTTCCTGACCGAGACCGCGCAACACGCGCATGTAGTATTCCCGGCGGCATGCTCCTTCGAAAAGGACGGGACCTTCTCCAACACCGAGCGACGCGTCCAGCGTGTTCGCAAAGCGGTAAACGCTCCGGGCGAGGCCCGTGACGACCTTTCCATCATCATGGAACTTTCACGCGCCATGGGATATCCCATGGACTACCGCTCGCCGGAACAGGTACTGGAGGAATTCGGCAAAGTCTGGCCCGCCCTGGCAGGCATCACGTATGACCGTATCAAGTCACGGGGGCTTGCCTGGCCGTGCCCCACGAAGGACCACCCGGGCACCGAATTCCTGTACAAGGACGGATTCGCCAAGAAGGTCCCCTTCATGCCCATTTCCTTCAATCCGCCGGCAGAGGCTGTGTGCGATAACTACCCCTTCGTGCTCACCACGGGCAGAAACCTGTTCCAGTACCATTCCGGGTCCATGTCCAGGCGCGTCGAAGCCATCGAGAAGCATGCCGGCGAGGCCTATATAGAATTGAATCCCGCGGACGGAGAAAAACTCGGGATCGTGAACGGGGACATGGTGAAAGTGCGCTCGAGGCGCGGAGATGTGGAGATCAAGGCGCGGTTCACGCGGCGGGTTTCGGAGGGCACGGTCTTCATCCCCATGCACTACCGCGAGGCGGCGGCCAACGTGCTAACGAACGACGCCCTCGACCCGGACGTCATGATCCCCGAGTTCAAGGTCTGCGCGGTGGAGATAGTACCATTGAAGAAAAAGGCGGACAAAGAAGTAGCGGCAGGAGCAAAATAACATCATCAAAAGGTTAACAAACAGCAAAGAGACAGCGAATTCGCCGTCTCTTTTTTTGTCCTTCCGATGTCTGCTGCGCCGATGGCCTATTCCTCGTCGGGCACCTCGTAGTACTTGTTCACGGCATCCGGGTCCGTATAGGGGTTCATCGGCTTGCCCGCTTTGGTCAAATACTCCGAGCTGAAGGCCGGGATCACCCCGGTGGTCCCGTTGTCTGGCGTCATCATGAAGCGATAGGAGACCAGCTGGCCGTATTTGTCCATCATGTGCTGCCAGCCCTTCTTGAAGGGCCCGCAATCGTTGTTGTAGCAGACCCAGAGAAATGTCGTGCCCCAGTCAAGGTTGCGCGCATCCATCTTCTCCATCACCGTTTTGCAGTGCGAGCAGATCGGCGCTTCTTTTATTTTATATTCTGCTTCCATCGTCATACCGTGGATCCTCCGGAACGTAATGTCAGGATTATACGACTCCGGCAGACCCGATTGCAACAGCGAACTTAGTAATTCTCCGCTGCAACTTCGAAGTGGGCCTTCGCGTGGAGGCAGGCGGGACAAAGATCGGGTGCTTCTGGACCTTCATGGATATGGCCGCAGTTTCGGCACTTCCAGGCAGCGGGTTTGTCCTTCTTGAACACCTTGCCTTTTTCCACGTTCTCCAGGAGCTTCCGGTACCGCTTCTCGTGCTGTATTTCCACCCTGGCAATGGCGCGAAACGCCGCCGCTACTTCCTTGAAACCTTCCTGGTCCGCGACGTCGGCGAAGCCGGGATAGAGCTTGGTCCACTCCTCGTTCTCACCCTCTGCCGCGGCCTTCAGGTTCTCGGCAGTGGTCCCGATGCGGCCCGCCGGGAAGGTGGCCGTGAACTCCGCCATGCCGCCCTCGAGGAACTTGAAAAAACGCTTGGCGTGTTCCTTCTCGTTGTCCGCGGTTTCGAGAAAAAGGGCCGCGATCTGCTCGAATCCCGCTTTTTTTGCAGCGCTCGCAAAGTAGCTGTAGCGGTTCCTGGCCTGCGACTCACCGGCAAAGGCTGCCAGCAGGTTCTTCTCGGTCTTTGATCCTTTGAGATTCATGACTGCCTCCTTATGTTCTTTTCAAGACTTGACACGCTTGCGCGAATGTTTGAACGATTTTCTTCGTTCGGTTACGGTAACGAGGCCCGTTTCGTCTATAGTAAGGTTGCGTTGTTCGGTCGAGTCCTTTACGCTGCCGCTCGACGCTTGACGATACGGGCATCGTAACCGATTGACGTTACCTTTGGTTTCGGCCAGACTCTTCACTCCGAACTCCGAACTCCGCACTCCGCACTGCTCCTGACTACCTCATCATCCTTGCCATTTCGGCCCGGGCGATGAAGATATCGAGGCGGGCCAGAAGCCAGGCGCTGATACGTTCCTTGACCCTCTGGAACAGCGGCCGCTCCTTCCATTTCTCAAGAGAGATCCGGTCGGACTGCCTCAGGTCCTCCTCGAAATCGGTGAGGGCCTGTCGCGCCAGCTTTTCGTCGAGTGCGACCGCCACCAGTTCATTGTTGATACGACCGCTCCGTATGTCCAGGTTCGCCGAACCGGCGACCACGACATCATCGATGATCGCAAGCTTGGCGTGCATCATGGAGGGCCGATACTCCCAGACCTCCATGCCGTCACGGAGCAGCCTGCCGTACAGGCCCCGCGCCGCCCAACGGGCCACGGCCACGTCGCTCCTCTGGGAGAACAGGAGCCGCACACGAACGCCGCGCAGGACCGCCCGCTTGAGCGCCCGCAGAATCCTGCCGTGGGGGTAGAAATACCCCATGGCAAGATCGATGCTCCTGCCGGCCCCCCCGATGAGCTGGCGATAGGCGCTCCGCACCGGTTGCATGGGGTCCTCCGGGCCGCTCTCGAGAAATCGCAGGCTTTCGGATCCAGGTTGTTCGCGTTTTCTTCGCCCATGGCGCAGTGAGAGGACCATTTTTCGGAACGGCATTTCCGCCCGCGTCCACATCCGGTCAAAGGAACGCCTGATCTGATCCACCTCGCTGCCCGTGATCTCGAAGGCATTGTCCCGCCAGGCCGGTTCGCCACGCGAACCCCGGAAGTACTCGTCGGCGATGTTCATGCCGCCGATATAGGCGATGCGATCGTCCACCAGCAGGAGCTTCCGGTGGTTTCGGAAGAAGAAAATGCCCCGCGTTACCGGCCGGAACTGCCGCACCATGCCGCCCGCGTTCCGCAACTCGTCCCAAAAGGATTCCGGAAGTGACCGGGAGCCAAAGGCGTCCACCATCACCATGACCCGGACACCCCGTTTGGCCGCGCTCACCAGACGTTCCCGGTACTCCCTCCCTGTCCCGTCATCGACAAAGATATACATTTCCAGCCCGACGAAGGTAACGGCACGGTCGATGGACTCGTGCATCGCGGGAAAGATCTCGGAGCCGTTCTTGAGAAGCCGTACGGTGGTCATAGAACAAATATCCATTGGAAATTAGAAAATTCAAATTGCAGATTGCAGAATGGACGAGCAAAGGATACCGGGGCCATGCCCGACACCTTTGCAATTTACACTTTCCAATTCGCGCGAGCGCTACGCGTTCTCGAACGTATACTCAACCTTCACCTTCATATCCTTCCGAAGCGAGTGGTACACGGAGCAATACTTTTCCTGGGACAGCGATATGGCGCGCTCGACCTTCTTCGCCGTAAGGCCAGAGCCGATCACGTTGATGACCATGTCGATGGCGGTATAGTACTGGGGGGGCGTAGGGTTCCGCTCGCCCATGATGTCCATCTTGTAGGATTTGATCTCGCATTTCATCTTCTTGAGAAAGGACACCATGTCGATCCCCATGCAGCCGGCCACGGACAGCAGCAGCGTCTCCGTGGGCGAACAGCCCCACTGCTGCTGGGCGTCGTACTCCACCTCGTAGCCACGGTTCGTTCTGCCGACGAAGATCAGGTCCTTGTCCCAGGTGAGCGTCGCCTTGTTGACCTGGGAGACCTTGGATTTGTATGCGTCCAGGTCGGTATCGAGTTCCTTGATCTCTTTCTCTTCGGACATGATGTACGCCTCCTGTGATAATTGGGCCGGCAGCAAGAGCATCCCCGCCCGTTATTGTCTCTCGTTCTGTTCCCGCTCCGCCAGATAACGGAGCGCTTCGTTTTCCTTCCCCGCTTCCACCTTCAGAACATAGGTCTTGATCTGCTCAAGGGGATATGCATCGAACGTGGCCGCTATGCCGCGCTCCCCGAGGAACAGGACGTACTCCAGCATGGTGGTATCGCTGAGCCCTTTGCCGGTGTCCCCGCGGAGGACCTCGACATACTCAGTCGTATCTTCGGGAACCGGGTCATCAGGCGACCCCGCCTTCCAGACATCGCCGTATTCCCAGTCTTTTTCGTCTTCTTTACCCTGCATGTTCCACCTTATCCTACATCCAGGAGCGAGCGTGTTCCCCGTAATCGGGGTTAGCGAGCGATTAGAATAAGTAATTCAACCTTAAGGATCGAAGCTCCATGCGACTTACTGCTTGATCTTCAATATAAAAGAAGTGGCATTGGACTGTCAAACAAAAAGATGATCGCGGGACTCCCCGCAGGAAAATATATGCACTTTTCGGCGCTTTTGAGAAGGTGGTTGCGCCGGCAGAAAAAATCGGCTACAATCGGAACACTGTTCTACCTGTATGTCCACCCTGGCGTTTGTCTGAGGAGGTTCCGTATGTGGATGTTGAGATCCTTCGGCTTGTTCGTTGCCGTTGCAGCGTTGCTGTCCATTCCCTCCGTGGCCCCGGCGGCTGCGGCCGACCCTCCTGCACAACCGGCGGAGGTCGATTGCAGTAAATGCCACGCAAGCCTCACCATCAGGATAAAAGTGCTCCATGCCGCGGTCCAGATGGGATGCCCGTCATGCCACAGCGGCATCGCCGACGCCCTCAAGGTGCCGCACAAGAAGACCAATACGATCACGAAGGGCCTGTCGGCGGAGCAGCCCGAACTCTGCTACGGCTGCCATGACAAGGCCAAATTCACGAAGAAGACCGTTCACGCCGCCGTCGGTATGGGTTGTACCGGCTGTCACGATCCCCACGCATCGAATAACGAAAAACTTCTGATTGCCGCAGTCCCCGACCTCTGCTTTAACTGCCACGACAAGAGCGAGTTCTCGCGAAAGAACGTCCATGCCGCGGTCCAGATGGGATGCCTGACCTGCCATGACCCGCATTCTTCCGACAACCCGGGTTTGCTCGTTAAGGTGCTCTATAACGTCTGCTTCGACTGCCACGAAGGAGTGAGCAAGCAGCCCCATGCCATCGCCGGTTTTTCCCAGAAAGGCCATCCCGTGGGACTTCCGAAGAAGCCAAAAAAAGGGAAAAAAGAGGAGCTGGCGCACGTAAAGGACCCCAAGCGCGAGGGCAAGCTGTTCTCCTGCGCCAGCTGCCACAACCCGCACAGTTCCGATAACGTCAAGCTCTTCCGCTACCCGGCCAGCAGCGCCATGCAACTGTGCGGCCAATGCCACAAGTACTGATCGCGCGTCCAGGCTCATGACCAACCGCGAAAAAGTCAGCACCATTACCAGGAGACTGAAGAAGGAATACTCAGGGACGCCGCTGACCGCCTTGCGGTTCTCCACGCCCTTCGAGCTGATGGTGGCCACGATCCTTTCCGCACAGACCACCGACTCGCAGGTGAACAAGGTCACGCCGGGCCTGTTCATTAAATACAAAAGCATGGAGGCCTTCGCGAAGGCGAAGCCGGAGCAGATCGCGAAGGACATCAGCTCGGTCAATTTCTTCAACAACAAGGCAAAGAACATCCACCAGGCCGCTGTTATGCTTCTGGAGTCCTTCGGCGGCACGGTTCCCCGCACCATGGAAGAGCTCATCACCCTTCCCGGCGTCGCGCGCAAGACCGCGAACATCGTCCTCTCCGGCGCCTTCGGCATCAACGAGGGCATCGCCGTCGACACCCACGTGAAGCGGCTCTCCTTTCTGCTCGGCCTGACCAAACATGCCGACCCGGTCAAGATCGAGAGAGACCTTATGGAAGCCGTTCCGAAGAAGGAATGGGCAAACTTCTCCCACCTGCTGATCTATCACGGCAGGGCCGTCTGCCAGGCCCGAAAGCCGCGGCATGATACATGCGTGCTGGCAGATATCTGTCCGTCCAGAAACAACTGATGCTCCAGTAAGAGAAATCTGCGGAACGCATGTTTCTCGCGCAGCCGCCATGCTCGCAAAAACGTCTAACGCATTGGTATTTTAAGTGAGACAAAAGAGCCCCTTTGCGTACTTTGCGTGACACAGTCTTTCGCAGTAGCTTTACAACATTTTCTTTGAGTGAACCTTTTTAGGGAGAGCAAATGCCATTCCGGTCAATACTTATCGCAGCCCTCCAGTCCGCGGGATTAATGATCGCGGGATTTCTCGTTCCTCTCCTCGGACAGATATCCTTCCTCATCGCACCCGTACCACTCATCCTCATCATGGTACGCGAAGGCAGGCTGCCGGGTATGCTGGCAGTGGGGCTCGCAACGGCCATCATCGCGGTTCTCGCCGGAGGACAAGCGCTCTTTGTCGTCATATTTCTGAGCTTTGGTTTCATGGCCATGGGTCTCGCGGACGGGCTGCGGTGGCGTTGGAAGCCCGAGATCGCGGTCATAATGGGCGGCATTCTCGCCCTTATGGCCCTGGTCGTCGTCCTGGCCCCTTTCCTGCAAAACGCGGAAAAAGGTCCCGTGGCCGTCACCGAGGAATACCTGCGGACAAGCATCACCGAAGCGCAGCAGCTCTATACGCAGCTTGGGCTCACCGACGTCGCGCAGATGATGGCCCAGGTCACCGACACCGTGGTCTTTTACCTTGTGCGGCTTCTCCCCGGCATCATCCTGGCAATGACCCTGCTGCAGGCCGCCTGCTGTTACGGCATGGCACGGGCCCTCATTCTCCGGAAGGACCCGGCCGCGACGGTCCTCTCGGAACCTACCCTGGCGACATGGCATGCGCCGGACTCCTGGGTCTGGGGACTCATCGTCACCCTGGGACTCGTTGCCAGCGGACTCATAACTTCGACGAAAGGCCTCTCCTTTTTTCTAGGCCTCAATCTCGCCCTGCTTTACCTGATCATCTACGCGGTCCAGGGCCTCTCCCTGGTGGAGTTCTCGCTCCGGAAAGCCAAGGTTGGCACGATCTGGCGGAGTTTGATCCTCACGATGATCGTGGCTCTCCCCGTTATCGTTCCCGTGATCGCCCTCGGCGTTGTGGACATCTGGGCGGACTTCCGCAAGGTCCGGACGCCGGCGCCTACCCCTTAACATCTTTTCACCGCAGAGACCGCAGAGCTCGCTGAGATTATTACATCGTAAGGCAAGGTTCGTTAGAACATGATCCAATACTCTGCGCTCTCCGCGATCTCTGCGGTAAATAAGTTTTTGTTCTCCTTCTGAATTTTTCTGGTATAATGCCCATCAACATGCGCATTACAAAAGACCTCATCCAGCACCTTGCCAACGCCATCGCCGCGAACCTTGAAAGCAAAGGGGCCGTGAAATACGACGTGTCCAAAGAGGTCATCTCGTCGAAGATCGCGGACGTTATCACCGCGGACATGATGGCGGAGGAAAAGCTCAACAAGGACGTCGAAAAGCTCCTGTCCGCGCACGAGGATGAGATCGCCCGGGGACAGATGGATTACCGCAAAGTGTTCGAACTCACCAAGCAGAAACTCGCAAAGGACCGGGGGATCGTGCTATGAGGCTGAACGAAGACCGCATCTCCCATATCTCCCACCTGGTGCTGGACATGCTGATGCAGAACAGGAACGTCGACGCCATCCAGCCCGAGGAACGGGTCCTCCGCGAGATCAAACGCACCATTACCGCCGAGCTCACCTTCGACGATGAAGCGGACAGCGCCGCCCGCCGCACGATCCAGTCCCTTTCGCGCCGGGTCCCCGAGGGAAGCCGCGAATGGGAGATCCTGTACCAGAAATACCGGGAAGAAGAATTGAGGAGGCGACGAAAGCTTTGACCAAGATCACCACTCCCGGCCTGGTCATCGCCTGTATCGTTTCCGGCCTGGGGTTGTTCATCAGCCTGGGACTGTCCAGTCCGCTGCTGTTCCCCTGGGTCATCGGCTACCTCTTCCTCGCCCTCCGGATCTCCTATGACGCCTACGTTGCTCCCTCTCCCCTTAAGCCGTTCCCCTTCATCGTTCTGGGCATCGTCCTTCTGAACTTCCTGGTACAGGTCACGGGAGGGGTCAAGTCCTCCCTCTGGCCGGCCTATTTCCTCTATGCCGTGGTCGTTGCGGCATTCTCGCCGCCCCGGCGCGCCTATGGCATGGTGATCGTCACTCTCGCCATCGAGTCCGCCAATCTGTTCATGACCGGCCAGGACATCGCCGGCCGCTGGCACGTCTACGCGGGATCCGGCCTTTCTCTTGCCGGCGCCGCGGCCGCCGCATCACACATCATGTACCGCGTCCGCAGTGAGGCGGAGGAGGTCCGTGACGCCCACGATCGGCTTATCGCCGACGCCGACGCCCTCGACCCTCTCGCGGACCCGGCGCGGCTCGAGACGCTCTCGCTCACCCGGGAGAGCAGGCAGGCGGTCAACTTGAGAACAGCCCGGGAACGTGAGATCAGTTTCCAGGGACTCCTTGAAATGATCTATGAGTTCGTCCCCGCGCACACCTACGCCCTTTTCCTGAAGGAACGTCGGGAGAACAGCGAGGTCTTCGCGCTCCGGGCCTTAAAGAGCATGAGCGAACACGCCGTCCTGCCCGTGGGAACCATCCTCGATCCGGCCGAGGGCAGGATGCTTATCGATATCTGCGCCGACCAGCGCCAGGCCCAATATATCTCCGACCTGTCCGGGATGTCGGTCCCGCTCACTTCCCTCGGCTACTATGGACAGGACGTCCGCAGCATCCCGATACGGTCCCTGCTTTTGATCCCCTTCATCCAGCAGGACAGGACCATAGCCGTGCTTGCCGTCGACAGCCTGGAGCACGACGCGTTCTCGCTCGAGACACAGGACATGCTGGACCGTTTCTCGCCGTTCTTTATCCAGCTCATCGAAAAGACCCAGCTGTCGCTTGACCGCGGTACGACGGCAACCCACTTCCGTGATCTCCACGCGATCAGCACCGATCTGAACAGCAGCCTGAAGTTCGGTGAGATCATGCAGAAGATCATCCCCCGGATCAAACGTGTCGTCCCCTTCGACTTCTGCGCCTGCATCTTGAAGACCGGGATCGAAGGAAGTACGAATCTGGAGCTCATCGCCCTCGACGGCTACGGTTCCGGATCGGTGGGCCGCACGTTCCCGCTCGAGGAAAGCGCCGTCATCTCGTTCATGTACAAGCACTGGAAGGAAAGCGGCACCACCACTTTCTTCACCCGGGACTACGGCGACCGGGGAAAGGACATAGGCCTTTTCCCGTTCCGGGAGCTTCAGAAACCCATACAGTCCCTCTATGGCAGGCTGCTCGTGGCAAAGGACGATATTATCGGCGTTTTCTTTCTTTCATCACTGCGGCCCGACGCCTTCTCGGAATATGACCGAGATTACCTGCTCGACACCCTGTTGAACCAGATTGCCATGGTCGCGAACAATTCCCTGCTCCACCGGAAGATCGAGGACCTTGCCATGACCGACGGTCTTACCGGCCTCCTGAACCACCGGACCTTCATGGGGAAACTGGCGGAGAAGTACCGTGAGCTGGAACGCACACCCCGGCCTTTCTCGATCCTGCTCATGGATATCGATAAATTCAAGCTGGTAAACGACAAATACGGCCATCCCGTGGGAGACGTGGCGATCAAGGCCGTCGCCCGGGTCCTCTACGAGACCATCCGGGGCTCGGACTTCGTCGCGCGCTACGGCGGCGAGGAGTTCGCCGTAGGCATGCTCGAGACCGACAGCCGCGGCGCCGAGCAGATGGCGGAGCGCGTCCGGTCTATCATGGAAAAGACCATGATCACCCGGGTGCACGACGGCGAGCTCCGTTGCACCCTGAGCATCGGCGTCGTCTCGTTCCCCGAGGACACCAGGAACATGGCCAATCTCGTCACCATGGCCGATGAAGCCCTGTACCATGCAAAACGGTCGGGCAGGAACCGCGTCAGCCTGTATCGTGAATCCCTGAAGAGCCCCGCCCAAACGATGCGATCCTGATCGACCGGACATATCCGGGCGTCCGCGGCACGTCACGTTGAAGCTCCCTGAAACGAACAGCAGGGAGCTTCGATCCTAAGGGTGCTCTTTTATTGGGTCTTTCTTCTTTTAGTTAAAAACTGAACAAACCAGAAAAGGCTAAGATTTGTCCGCAGATTTCACAGATTTAGCAGATTTAAAAACGACCGTTTGGACCGTGGTTAAAGACTAAATCTGCGTAATCTGTGGATAATTTTTTTCTCCGAGCCTTTGTTTCTTTGACCATAGCCTGCCTTTTCAACTTTATTACGAATGAACCATTTTATTCTAATCGCTTGCTAACTCCGGATACGGGGATTGCGCTTGCTCCTGGATTCAACCTTTCATGATCTTCCGGGTCTAACTTGATGACAAACGGCCGCCCTATGGACGATGACCTCGCACTTATTGATAGATACGCCGCCGGCGACCGGGATGCCTTCGATGAGCTGGTGCTCAAACACCAAAAACCGCTCTATTCCCTGCTGTACCGCATGGTGAGCAATCAGGAGGACGCCGCGGACATCCTCCAGAAGACCTTTATCAAGGCGTTCACCGGCATACGCGGCTTTGAACGGCGCTCGAGCTTCCGGACCTGGCTGTACCAGATCGCCATAAACCTGGCGAAGAACCTCTACCGGGACCGGTCCCGGGCCGCCCTGGTCCCCCTGGACGACGTGGTCATCCGGAGGGACCCGAAGGTCCTCGAATCGCTTATTCACCAGGAATCCCGGGACCATCTGCGCCGGGCAGTCGCCGGCCTTCCGGATAAACAGCGTCTTACCGTGATGCTCCGGGTCCAGGAACAAAAGACATTCGAGGAGATCGCGGGGATCATGAAATGCTCCGTGGGCACCTCAAAGGCGAATTATCACCACGGGGTGCAAAAGCTGAAGGACCTGTTTAAAAAGTCAGAAGTCGGAAGTCGGGAACCAGGAGAAGGCAATGACGTGCAAGAATAAAGAACTGCAAGCGCTGCTTCCCGCCCATCTTGAGCAGTCGCTCGACCAGGAGTCTCAGGCCGGTGTCGAGCGCCATGTGGCGGTTTGCGCGGACTGCAGAACAGAGCTTGCCCTCCTCCGTATGATGTCAGAGGAGCCTGTCCCCGACCCGGGAGAGGCGTTTTGGGCGGCAATGCCGAGCAGGATCTTCCGCGAGGTGCAGGAGCGGAAACAGAGGAAGAGATCATCGGGGTTCCTGGACGTCCTGAGTGGATCCACCGTCCCCCGCTGGGCGTGGGCGGCAGCCGCGGTCTTCATAGTTGCCACTGTTGTGGTGCTTCTTGACCGCCCGGTTCCACTGGACGTTGCCCGTAACGGGCTGCCGGAGAACGGTACGACGCTCGAAGACATGATACCCAATGAACCAGTGAACGTGGCGGAGTTCACGTCCGCCGAGCTCGACGCAGCAACGCTGTGGACACAGAACGCCTTTGCCCCAATTCGCGAGGCGTTCGTCGAGGACGCGGCAGGGAACACGGAGCGGGACATCTCTGAGTACCTATCGGACCTCAGCGCCGAAGAGTTGGACCGTGTCTACGAGATGCTCAAAAAGAAGGAACAGGATGCACGGGAGAAACTGCACAAGAAAACGGGGGACGAACAAGGCCTCGTGAAAGAGCAGTACCCCGCAATGGGATAGGTACTGTCAAAAGTTCTATGAAAAAACGAAGGATATTTTACCGCAGAGATCGCA
>CAYPOT010000026.1:0-49650 GCA_964412455.1 uncultured Nitrospiraceae bacterium
CAAGAAGTTCTCTGCGTCCTCCGCGTCCTCTGCGGTGAAAGTTTTGACATTACGACATTCCATGCAGGGAGGTAACTATGCGTCATTTCATCATCGTCGGCTGTATGATCCTGCTGCTTGGTTCGCTGACCGCCTGTCCCGCTAAAAAAGAGGGCGCGATCGAAGGCGTGGTCATCCCGCCATCGGCAGGCACCCGCATTGACGTGGTACAACAAGGCAGTACCATTGCCTCGGTGGAGGTGAACGGGCAGGACGGGAAATTCAGTACATCCCTGCCGGCAGGGACCTATGATATCAAGGTGACCGCTCCTTCCTCCCCTTATCCCCTGGCGCTTCCCGGTATCGTCGTGAAACCGGCGGAAACGACAACACTCTCGCCCATCACGCTTGCCCCTTCAACAGGGACTGCGGTGATCTCCGGCAAGGTCATAGCGGCGGAATCAGGAGCGCGCGTCGCACTCCTCGCCGAAGGAGTGGAACGGGCTTCCGCCAATGCCTCCAGCCAGGGGAAGTATAAGTTCGAGGGACTTCCCGCGGGACGCTATACCGTGCAGGTCAGTTCCCCTGGCTACGCCAATGATTCCGCCTCCATCAATGTCTCGGATGATCAGAAGGCGACCCGGGATGTCCGTCTTCTGTATATCACCGCGATCGAAGGCATTGACTGGAACGCCGGAACGATCCGGTCGCGGGGCATCGGCCTTCCTCCCAAACAGTCTCCGACGCCGACGGTGAGGCGGGAAATGGCAAAACGTGCCGCTGTCGCCGATGCGGAACGCAATTTGCTCAGGATCATCGAACTGATCAATGTTGGTCCTGACCAGAAGTTCATCGCGGCTCTCGGCGAAAAGACCTATACGCAGAAGCTCCAGGGCTATCTGCAGGGATACCGGGTCGCTACCGAGCGGGACATGGATGGAGGGAAGATCGAGGTCGAACTGGAACTGCCGCTCACCGGCCCGGGTGGATTGTCATCCTATCTTCTACCGTAAATGGCCTGCCATGGGTAAACTCCTCTCTCCTAAACCGGTCAAGCTGTTCCTCGGTATGATCTCCCGGGAACCGGAATTGTTCACGGAGTGTACCCGACTGTTCGCTGAGGAATTCGGACCTGTTGACCTCGTCAGCAATGTATTGCCCTGGGAACACTCGGAATATTATCGGGAGGAAATGGGTACGGGACTGCTCAGGATGTTCATCTTCTTCGAGCCCCCGGCCGATCCTGAACTGCTTGCAGCGGTAAAACACCATGCCATCAGGATCGAATCGTCTTTTTCCGACACGGCTTCTGGCGCGGGGCGGCGGCGGATAAATCTTGACCCGGGTTATCTGACCGAGGCAAAGGTTGTTCTTGCCACGACCAAGGACTTTCCGCACAGGATATACATCGGGAAGAGCATCTACGCCGAATCGACCCTCCACTATCACAAGGACAGCAGAAGTTTCCGGCCAGTCGGACACACCTATCCTGATTTCCGGACAGAATACTGCCTGAAGTTATTCAACGGGGCGAGAGATACCCTGCGGTCGAGATTAGGGAGATGAGCGAGGAAACCGGACGAGATCAGGCCTTTTCACCTACTACCACTGGCGTTTTCACAGGATTGCCTACGACCTTCGACAGGCCCGCAACAAAGGCCAAGGTGGAATGTAAGACATCGGCGGGAATGAACTCATAGACCGGAAGGTGGATCGCATCAAACGGTTGAACATACTTATTGACAAAATTGAAGTCGAGCGGGTTCCAGCCGCTGAAATCCTTGATCGCCATCCGGATCTGCTCCTGAACCATCCTTTCGATCGTCTGGAAAGTGACCTTGCCGGTCTTGAGGAGAAGCGCACCTACCGGCGTGTGGGGCCCGGTCATCTGCTGTTTCAGAACATCCAGCAGTTCAGCATCGGTCAACACTTCCTGTTCCACCAGAAGATCGCCGATGGCACGCGTATACGGGGAGAATGCCAGAAGGATATTTCCCTCATGAAAAAGCAGGGAGCCGATATTGTTCCCTGATTCAACGACCAGTTCTCCCGTTCGTCCTTCCAATCCTATCAAAAGAAGAGCATCGTAAAGTTTAAAGCCTGATGTATTTGCGTTCATAGCGCGTCCTTTAGCGGATCGCTCCGTTCCGACGAGTCGATCGCCGCCTGGACGACCCTGCCCAGTTCTTTTGCCTTGATCGGTTTGTTGATATATTCAAAAACGCCGAGGCTCAACGATTTCAAGTATGATTCAACTGCGCCATAAGCCGTCAGTATGATCACCGGCACAGACACATCCATCTGCCTCAACGCATTCAGGAACTCCAGCCCATCCATGACCGGCATGCGGTAGTCAGTTATCACGAGGTCGATCTTTGCACCTTCCCGGACGACGGAAAGAGCGGCCAGGGCTTCCGTTCTGGCAATAACGGTATATCCAAACCTGTTCAGTATCTCACCCAGGCTTTTTAATATCTCTAATTCGTCATCTACGAGAAGGATAGTTTTCATCGCGCCGTTTTCCCGCCTGAAAATACATGATCATCATGTGGCATGAGATCTCTCGTAACAACAGATACTGCCATGAAGCGATTAAAATAACTATTGCTGCCTGAAGCTCGAAGCATCCAGCAACTTGCCGCGGGACGCTTTAATAACTATTCAAGTATACCCGAGTCGTTCTCATTGTCAAGATTTGTCGATAGTTTTTCACCTTATTATTGATCGTTGTTCATTATGCATGATGCATGGAATATCTATATTCTCCACGTGATCCCCGCAAGGACCGAATGATCCGTCTCCGTCTTGTTCATTCCAGCCTTGACGCCGAGGTCGATATCCAGGTTTTCAGATACTGAATAGATCAACCCGCCCAGAATAAAGGCAGGATGGGTACTCGAAGTCCTGTCGGCGTTCCGCTCCGCGCCGATATTTGCGACCAGGCTAAGGTCATTCTCTACCGCTATCTGCGAGGCGAGTGAAATGCGCCAAATATGCGTTCTGTCGGCGTCCTCGTCAGCCAGATGCTGGTACTCGTTCCGGACATAGCCCACATTGAAATGGAGCGCCCAGGGCTTCAATTCCCTGGTGATGATGAGATCCACGCTGTAGGATATCTTTCCATTGCCAAGCCCCTTTTCTTCGTTGCCTGTTGGAAAGCTCATGCCCGGCTTCGCGGCAAAGCTCACGCCGTCCTTTTCATAGAACCTCCATTTCAGTTCCAGAGATGCATCCGAAATTCCACTCATATTGGCCGCCGTCCCGTTCGTTTCTGTCTCAATACGCTGGTACGGAAGGCCAAGGACAAGGTCTATGGTATCGGTTATCCCATAGGAGAAGAACGGTACGGCGGGTAATTCCAAACTCTTTATGGTCTCCCCGCCGTTCCTGTCGTGTCCATACTCACCGATAAATTCGAATTGTAATTTTCCCTTGCCTTGCGTTCCCGTGTCGTCGGTGATGAGCGGGTGGGCGGCAAAAGCCGCTCCAGAACAAAGGAGATTAAACAGCATCACGGCCATTGTCTTCCTGAACATTCTCAATCCTCCACTCCGGAATAAGTAACTGCGCCTTCCGCGTTAGAACGGTACGCCGAGCAGGAACCTCGCCTCACGGTCATTCGTTCTGCGGTTCAGGCCATAGACGACGCCGAGGTTGGCCCAGATCCTGCCGCCGATCCACGAAATTGTCGGCCCTGCGGCGTATTTGTCGGTGCGGTAATTACCCTTGGACTCCACGCCGAAGCGGACGGAGGGCATCATCTCATAACTTACGCCCGCCGCGTACTCATGGTCCGCTTGATCGCCCGATACGTAGGTATTCTTGTAAATCTGGTTATAGGCGACGCTCAACTTTCCAACATCCTTCGCAAGGATGAGCTTTCCCTCGAACACGTTCTTGGCATCTACCTTCTCCTGATGCTCCGCGTACAGAAGGACATCCAGCGGATACTGATTCTTCTCGGCGACCCGGTACCTCATACGGTACTTATATCCTGAATATTTCATCTTGTCCTGTTCCTTCTGATCGAATACCTGATACAACGCCACGTCCAGATGGTCGGTAATGCCATACTCGAGTTCGAGCTGCTGCTGCCAGTCACTGCTGTTGTCCTTCTGACGGTCCCTGGTCACCGCTGTCTGATAATACTCGATCTCGGCGCTGTCCTTCGCGAGCGTCAGGTACTCATAGGTCCAAACATAGCTTCGCTGGTCAGCCAGCGCCTTCCCCGTCGAAAGGGCAAGAACGAACCCCGCCATCAGTACTATAATTATTTTGTTCTTCATACTTATTCTCCTTTTCGATATTGAATTTCATTTTCATTCGGTTACTCAAAAAAAGTCTTTCCTTCTCGGAACCTGCCCACCTGCAACCGA
Organism: uncultured Nitrospiraceae bacterium; assembly: GCA_964412455.1. Classification (GTDB taxonomy): domain Bacteria; phylum Nitrospirota; class UBA9217; order UBA9217; family UBA9217; genus JAAXXJ01. The sequence goes on from CAYPOT010000026.1 coordinate 4,356, forward strand.
ACCGAGATCGCCGCATCGATTTTCATCCAGTCTTGTTCGCTCAGGACCTCCGCAGGGTGTTGAAATTGCCCGTAGTCGCCCCGGAATCCAAGCATTCCGTCAAGATAAATCTGCAAAGCCTGTTCCCTGCTCATTACTATACCTCCTTTCCTTCTGAGCGCGGTAAACGAGCTGTCATTGTTTTGACTTCGACACATTCGATCCGTTCCATAAACTACACCTTCTTCACGAAGATCTCCTTCGTAATGTCCTTGTCGACAGCGATCATGGTCTCGCCAAGCTGGATGACATATGATGGTTTCTTCTGATGGAGTTTGACCACGGTCCCAGGCACCACACCCATGGCGGAAAGCCGGTCGAGGCGAGAGTGAGATCCGGGCGTGATGAATACGATCTTTGCCGAATCGCCGGGTACGAGGTCTGCCAGCGGTGCCACGAGCGGCTTCATTTCCTGCCTGAACATGGCACAGCACTCTCCTCTCGGAATTGGTTTTCCGTCAGGTGAATTTGGTGGATGGCCGAGCAGCGTGCAGACGCTGTCCGTAACTTCCGGTGACAGAATGTGCTCGAACTTGCATGCCTCCGCTTCAGCGCCATCCAGAGCGAAGAGATCATAGAACATCCGGAGCGATAACCGGTGCCGCCGCACGAGTTCCCTCGCCCTTTTCTCACCTTTCGAGAGCAGTTCAACAGCCTGGCCCTTGACCTCTATCCATCCGTTCTTTGCCAGATCTTTGAGGGTCTCTTCGCATTTTTCGATCAAGCAGGTTTCGATAATAGCGTCCCACGTAAGTTTGCCATCTTCCCGAAGCGTCCATATCGCTTCAAATATTTCATCCTCTTTTTCTATTTCCGGCAATACGCACAGCGCGGGATGGCCTGGTTTTCCTTCAATGGTGTCTATTCTTTTATGCTCGGACATAGTCATTCCTCCGTCCTTGAAGTTATCAACATTCGAGAGACCTTAGTCTCTTCAGTGTCACGTTAGTGTCACGTTCAGTGTTCTGAGGATCCAATTGAGCAATCCTCCCACACCGAACGCGAATGGAAAAATGAATGCCGTCATATACAGCGCGGTCTTCATCCCCCGTTCTTTCACCATCATGAAAAAGTTCGCAATGCACGGCACAAAGAGTGTCATGACCGTAAGGCTCACCACGATCTGCACCGGGTCGAGCAAGCCCTCTTTGGCAAGCATAAAGAGTCCTGCTGCGCCGTAATCACGCCGCAAAAATCCGATCACAAAGGCCTCGGCGGCCCTGCTCGGCAGTCCCAGAAAATTCACCACGATCGGGTCGGTGACCTTTTGGATATACTCTAAGGCGCCTACTTTATGCCCGACAAACAGGATGAACGTGCCGAGGATGAAGAGCGGCACCGCTTCTTTTAAATACCATTGAACACGGGCGAGGGTCTTGATCAGGATATTCGTCATCTGCGGTACGCGGATCGGCGGCAACTCGAGAACGAAGTCCGACGGCTTACCGGGAATGACCTTTGCCGCAAGATACCCTACGAGAAGCATCACCGATAACAGCGTGAAGACCCAGATACCGGTTGCACGTCCCGAAATCCCGGCAACCAGTCCGAGGATCACTCCCAGTTGCGCCGAACAGGGCACGCCAAGAGCCAAAAGAAGCGTTACGAGGATCCGCTCTTTCTTCGTTTCCAGGATACGAGTCGTGAGCGTGGCCATGGTATCGCACCCCAGACCGAGTATCATAGGAAGAACCGCCTTGCCGTTCAATCCCATGATCTTGAATATCCTGTTCACCATTACGGCAAGCCGGGGCAGATAACCGGAATCCTCCAGCAAGCCGAACGCAATAAAGAAGAACCCGACAATAGGCAGAACGATGGCGATGGCGTAGGTGATCGCCATGGTGAAAAGACCGTAGTCGCCGATCAGGAGTTCCTGAATCAAGGGAACGGGTACGAGAAAGTGAACGATCTTCGTCATCCAGGGATTCAGATACTCGCCGAACACCGTCTCTTCCATGAATCCGACCGCATCCCCGGCCCCGAGCACTCCCACGAACTGATATACGAGATACAGGACCGCAAAGAGGATCGGCAGGCCATAAACCGGGTGCATGGACCACTTGCCAATATGAAACGCTATGGCGGAACTTTTTCCGATTTCATGCAGACTGAGCACCTGCCCCAGGATCTCGTCGGACTTTTTCATCCTGCGCTGATTGATTAGATAGCCGAGAGAATTGTTGTACTTCGACTGCACATCCTGGCGGATCTTTTCGATATCCAGGACCACGTGGTCCTGGATATTCGCGTGGAGCCAGCCTTTAAGGCTTTCATCGCCGGAAAGGACCATGAGGGCGAGTGAGCGTCGCGAGATGTTCGCCTCCGGCAGGAGGGCCGAGATGTCCCTCGCCCCTCCCTCGATCGCGTCGTCGTACCGTACTGCGATGGTCGATGGGCGGGGATGCTCGATGCCTTTCAGGAGCTTGTCGATGCCGCTCCGGCGGATGGCAACGGTCTTGACCACTTCGATCCCGAGGAGACGGGAAAGCTTTTCCTGATCGATGACGATTCCACGGCTCTTTGCCTCGTCGTCCATGTTCAGGTCCAGGATGAACGGCACCCCCATCTCCGCGAGTTGGAGCGTGATCAGCAGACCGCGCCGCAGGTTCTTCGTATCGGCCACCTGGACTATTACGCCCGCCCGGTCGGAAAGGAGCATGTCACGCGTCACCTTTTCGTCCTCGGACATGGGTACGAGGCTGTTCACTCCCGGGGTATCGATCACGAGCGTCCTCGCCTTGTTCAGCACCGCGTTCCCGTACGTGACCTCCACCGTGGTGCCTGGATAATTGGACACGGTGACATATTTGCCCGTTAAAAGTCCGAAAAGAGCGCTCTTGCCCACGTTCGGGTTCCCGATCAAAAGAACTTTATGCAGATTGGAGTCGCGGTATCGCTCCCCGTCATTGGAACCATGGTCATGCATTCAGATATATCCTCTCTTTCAACTCTATCCGTTGCCGATCTGTCCTTCGTCCCTACTGCTTTTTTTGGCACGCTTTACACAAACCGTAGATCTCGAGCTTGTGGCTCTGCACCTGAAAGCCGTTCTTCCTGGCCACATCCTGCTGAAGCGCCTCGATTCGTTCGTTCTCGAACTCGACGATCTCACCGCACCGCGTGCAGATCAGGTGGTCGTGATGGCCTTCCGTTGCTTTAAACTCGTATCGGGTGAATCCGTCCTCGAACCGCTGTTCCTCGGCCATGCCGGCACCGGCCAGCAGTTTTAAGGTCCTGTACACCGTCGCATAGCCGATGCGCGGGTGCGTCTTTTTGACCCGCGCGTAAAGCTCCTCTGCACTCAGGTGCTGGCTCGCATCCACGAATATTTTCAGGATCGAATCGCGCTGGCTCGTGGACTTGAGTCCCTTACCCGAAAGGTATTCCGTTAATTGTTCGGCCGGCCGTTTCTTCATAATATGATATTGATAACCAATTTCATTTAGGTGACTTTATACCATTCCGTCCGGGCAGTGTCAAGTCTTTTTTGAAAAGAAAAGCCGCCCCCTGACCACGGAAGCGGCTTGTTTAACGGGGAGGCTTGCGAATGACTCAAAAATTGATCTGCTTGTCCCTTTCCTGGTTCCACTTCACCCAGTCGTCCATGTCCTGCTGGGGGGTAAAGTCCTGGGGCTTTGACGCCACGCCCTGGGGCGAAATGGTGATCTGCTGCATGGACTTCACGATCACCGTCCATTCTTCCATGGAAACCTCATGGTAGGGCGGAGGGACCTGTTGTGGACCGGCGACAGGCACTGGAGCCGAAAACTGTCCGGAGGGTTTTGCCGCCTCCTTGGGAACGCCTGCAACAGCGACCGAACCGTCATAGACCTTCACCATGGCACTGTTGTCCTCATCGACGTTGACACGGTATACGGTACCCCTGACCCCCGCTACGGCGTTTACCATCTTCACCTCGACCTTGGAATCAGAGGTAAACAGTTTTTTTACATTCGCCCAGAGCTTTCCCCCTCCCAGGTCGACCTTCACTTTTTTGCTCTGTGTCTTGTTGTCGTAGGCTATATCGTCTATTTTTATGGTGGACCGTTCTGCAAACCGCATAACCGTCCCGTCAGGATATTTCAGTTCAATGCGTGATTTTTCTCCCACTTTCACTTCCTGACCTTTCGTGATCTTGTCATGCTTCTTGATCGGTGTCCCGGTTTTCCCGCCCTTGGTGAAAACCGTTGCCTGCCCGTCAAGCCAGGTCACGACCGCGGCCGAATTATCCGCGGAAACGGACGCTGCGGAAAACCCCGCGAGCAATAGGACAGGGACAGCGGAGCGGATTATCTTCATCATGATCGATCTCATCAAAAACCTCCTGTACGGCCTTGAGAAGCAACGAGGAACGGTTAATAAACGATAATGACCCTGCAATACTGGAGAAAATCTCCCTTTTTGCCCAGATCGCGCAGCATCTGGGAATCGGACTGGCTGAGCATTATGTCGGTTCGCGCAGCACCTGATGCGCGAACCCCCTTGATGACCGCCGGATTATCAGTGACCCGGAAGTTATTGGCGGCCGCGTTCACGTCCTTCGCATATCCCGCGACGCCCTGCTCAACCGCGTTGGTCCTCGCCACCACCTGTCCAACGTAGATTTCCTGCCCCTGCGGGTCGATGATCTTCGGCAGAAGCGCGGGCTTCAGACCGAGGCCCCTCCCATCGATCACCACGCCTGTCGCCTTGCCGCCCTTGAACTGGGCCGTGGACTGGTCAGGCACCGCTATCTGAGGCTGCACCACCTTCGGCGGCTCCGGCTGTTGCGGAGCCGGCCTGGCCGGTTCCACCCGCGGCGGTTCGGGCCGTTTCTCAGGTGCAGGGGGAATGGGAGCCGGCCGCAGGGGCGCCGGGACCTGAACCGACGGCGCGGGACGCAACGGCGGAGGCGGCAGCGTCATCGAGCCAAAGCTTTCCGGAACGACGGCATCCAGAAGGGCTCCCTTCATAGGCATGGCCACCAGCACTTCCACGGAGCCATCTGACATATACTGGGTCTTCATGATCCTCGCGCCTTTGACGATGCCGTCGACACGAGTCCTGATGATATCACTTGTGGTCATGAAGTTCTCAACAACGGTCTCGGAGTCGACCCGCACGCCCTTGACGATCTCCAGCAGGTTCCGGTAGGCAACGACCTGCGCCGCACGCAGGGCCATGGCACGCGCCTGCGCAGGGTTCACCGCGCTCGGCGGTGGAGCGCCGATGCCCGTTGCGTACACCTCACCCGACGTCCAATTGATCGTTCCCTGCCCCACGTTCTCCAGAGCATCAAAAGGGTTGGACGTCTGCGCATGAACCATGATGGCGGACATCAGAAGAGAGAGCATCGTGAACGAAAACAACAGGCGGTTACGCATTTTTCACTCCATTCCATTCAAGTAAAGAGAAAAACATAATTACGGGCAGAGACATGCCCGCTTATCTAACGACAAAATCCTGGACGATCTCTTTAGCAGCCTCAACCTGAACTTGATGGGAAACGTTCTTTTCACCGACCATGACCGAAACCTTGTATTGGCCCGGCGTCAGGCCTTCGATCCGGTAGGTACCATCCCGATCGACAGGCACGCCAAAGCTGGTATTTCCATCTCGGTAGAACACATCTCCCTCCTGGAGGGCTTTTCCCGCGCCATCGACGACCGTGCCCTTGATCACGCCGCCGGAAGCCAGGATAAAGTCCTTCCGGTAGACCTTGCCTTGTTCGATCTGGACCTCGTACGATGCCTTGGCAAACCCGGAACCCTTTACCTCGATCCGATATTTTCCGGCATTGGTCACCGCTACCGTATACCGCCCGTCATTGAATGGGTATTGCGCTCCCCGTCCATCCTTCCAGAGGACCGCGGTCCCTTTCGGTACCGGTTTGCCTGTTTTATCGTTCACGCTTCCGGAAACCAGCGCTGAAGACTGCCGCTCGTTCATCCTGCGGCCAAGCCGTTTTTGTTTGGGAAGCGGCAGTTCGTCCACCATGACCGTACGATCCGCTTCCTGAAAGATCGTGAAAAAGGTGGCCTTATCCACATCAAGGTACCCTCCCTTATATACACCGGGCATCTCCATCCCGTCGAGACGGAGAATGATGTGGAAGGGATCCACGAAATGGTGGGAATGTTCGGCATCGGTGAATACCCATCCCGTATCAGGATAATAGATCTCCAGGTATGCGTGAAACCCGCCATCATTCACCTTGACACCCCAGTAATCCTTGGAGAAACCCCATTCGTATCCCGGGGGTAGATAACCATGCGCCACCCGCGCCGGGATGCCCGCTGCCCTGAGCATAGCTACGGCAAGGTTGGAATATCCGACGCAGTATGCTTTTCGGTATTTGAGAGCTGAGGACGCATCGGAGGGAACGGTAATGCTGGAGTCAAAGGTCAGGTTATCGGCGATCCAGGTGAGAATCGCGTTTGCCGCCTCATGAGCATATCTGCTGCCCTGGACCAACTCCCGTGCAAGCCTGACAATGGACGGATCGCCGGACTGCCGGTCTCGTTCCGGCATAAGATACTGCCGGAGGGACCCGGAGACCATGCCGGAAGGAACGGGAAACGGTACGCGGGTCTTCATGGGTCCCATTTTGGATGTTACCTGGACCCGCTTGCTGTACTCGTCCTGGCTGATGACCTTCTGGACAAAGGATTCGTTCGCGTAATCCGGAATGAATGCGACCCCGCGGGGATTTACGATATCATAGGTTACCGTGTGTTCGCCCTCAAGCACGGTTAGACCTGCCTGGGAGCTTGCCGCGGCGGTAAGAATGAAAAGAATGACCAATAGGAAATAATATTTTTTAGGCATAGGAATAAAAAGGCCCGCCCCGTTCAGGGGGCGGGCCTGTCATCGGGCATCAGAATTTCAACTGGTTCTTGAACTCTCGTATCGACAGCAGTGCGTCGGCGCCGGATACCGGATCGCCCGGCTTGAACTCACCCGTTGCCTTGTCCGCCTCAAGGAAGTTCCTTGTGGTCACGGTCATGGCCGCGCTGAAGAAATACTGGTCGTTCCGGATATCGGGAAACGGCGAGGTCGCGCCAAGGAACTTGGTCGCAAGTTTCTCATCGCCCGAAACCTTGATCAGTATGTCCTCGAGCATGATGGCAAATTCGCCCTTGGTGATAAGCTTGTCCGGTTCGAATGTATGGTTCGGTCCGGCCTCGAGACCGCGGACCTGAAGTTTCAGCATCATTTCAATGCTCGGCCTGAGCCAATGGTCCTTGACGTCCGTGGCGGCATCCATCTTCACCGTCGTCTCCGGCGAGAACCGCGTTGACGACTCCGTGGGCGCCTTGAAGCTCGTATCGTAGTTCTTCGTGCCGCGCTTGGTGAAAAGCTTTTCCAGGTTCATTTCCTGGTCGAAGAGCGCGGAAACATCAGCCCGGTCGATCTTGTCGATCAGGGCGATCTTTTTACCGATCTCGGTGCCCGGCGCAGCACGCTGGATCTTCTGGATAACGGCCCATTCGGCGTTGGCCTCACCCGTAAACTCCTTGTTCAGGTCCAGGACCGTGCGGAACATGCTTGCGGCCTTGTCGAAATCCAATGCAGATTTATACGCCATACCCATGAAATAGTGAAGCCGGGCGCTGTTCGGCTCTTTTTCATTGGCTGCCTTGAACTCGCTTTCGCATTCATTCACAAAGTTCTTGCCGCGCTGCAGGCTATGGAGCCGGATCATTCCGATCCGGGCTTCAATTCCCTTCTTTTCCAGGTCCTTGCCCTTCTCCATGTTAGCGAATGCTGCCTTGAAGTCGCCCTTCTTGCCGAACGCAAGTCCCTTGCCAATGTAGCCGAGAGGTGACTTGGGATCAAGGTCAACCGCCCGCTGGAACTCCCGCATGGCATCATCCATCTGATCCTTATCCAGGAACTTGAGCCCCTGGTTGTAATGGTACTCTGGTGTGTCCAGCACCGACGTCGAAGGAGCAGCCTTGGGTCCGCAACCCGCAGCGACCAGCGCAACGATCACGAGCATCAGCACCGTGAGACGTTTCATGTTGGTAACCATTCCTTACCTCCGATCCATGTATAATATGTACCGTCAACAGCGTTGCCGGTCTTCCCACCTGCAGGCAGGGAAACGATCCAGTTCTGAGGCACTAATCCACCAGAATGATGACCTTGCACTTTTCCAGAAAGCTCAGGTTCTGCGTGGCGCCGTGGATCATTGAAGCATCGGCGTTGGAGATCACGACGTCCACCCGTGCATCACCTGAAGCCTTGATGGCCTTCACCAGGAGCGGCTTGTCGGTCACGCGGGGATTCTGCTGTGCCTGCAACGGGTCCTTCAGATAGCCCGCCATGCCTTCGCGGACAGCCCAATCCCTGTTGATCCAGGCCGAGCCGTAGACTTCCTTGCCATCTTCGTTCAGGACCTTGGGAGCCATTGCCGGCCTGACGCCAAGTCCGCGGGCGTCAACGATAAGTCCCGTGAATGTCTGTCCTGCGGCACCCGGCGTCGTGACTAATCCCGTGGGCGGCGCCTGCGGGCCCTTGGGGAGGAGCGAATCGGCAAGCGCACCGGTCAGTTTCATGCCAACGGTAACTTCAACGGACCCGTCGGACATGTATTTTTTGTCCATGACCATGGCGCCCTGCACGAATCCGCTGACCTGCGTGCGGATGACGTCGCTCGTGACCATGAAATTCTCCACGGTCGTCGTTGAATCGAGACGCACCCCTTTCACCGCCTCGAGCAGGTTCCGGTAGGCCACGACCTGCGCCGCGCGCTCTGCCATGGCCCTGGCCTGCGCGGCGTTTGCCGGCTGCGCCGGCGGAGCGCCGATGCCGACCGCGGTGATCACCCCCGTGGTCCAGTCAACCTTGCCTGACGATCCGACAGATGTTTCCACGTCCGTTATCGTGCCCACAAGCTGGGCCAATGCACTGCTGCCCATGAATGCCAGGAGGGCTGCTACTGATAAAACGAATAGAATTCTTCTTCCACTGCGCATGTTATTCCTCCTTTGTAAATAATGGATATTGGATATCAGCACCTTTCAGAATTGTACGCTATTGACAATTGAGGTTTCACCTCCCTCATCAACGACTGAGCATAAGGAACCGTATTCAGTGTTCAGCATTTCACAGGAGCCAGGATAAGTCAAGGTACTTTTCACTTTGACCGATCGCAACGAAGGATCAGGGATATCAGGCGATGATGAAGATGAGGAAAATGAGTTTTGAATATACCCGAGACAACCGATATTGTCAAGGTAACCAACGGGATACCACTCTCAAAAAATGATGAGCGTCCTGATAGGACCACTTGGGGTCAATGCAATCAGAAATCTATACCTCTTTGGGCGGGAATGCTGCGCTCATCATAAGGGTGCTTAATCAACCGCATCTCCGTGACCAGATCGGCCAGCGCGATCAGTTCATCATGGGCATCACGTCCGGTCAGGACCACATGCAGGTTCTTCGGTTTTTTTCTGAGCAGATCGAGTACCCTTGCGATATCAAGGAGCCCCAGTTGAACGGCAATATTGATCTCGTCAAGAATGACCACATCCCAGTATCCTGAAAGGACCCGCTGCTGCGCAAGGACAAACGCTTCCTCCGCCGCCCGTTTATGTTCAGGGAGAGGGGCCGTGTGCCCCGGGATGTTCACAAATCCCCTCCCCGTCGTTAGCAGCTCGAACTGAGGTTTCAGACGCTCAGCGGCGCGTTCCTCACCGCTGTCCGTAGGACTTTTTACGAACTGCACCATGGACACGTGCATACCATGTCCGCTGGCACGCAGAGCGACCCCCAGGGCGGCGCTCGTTTTCCCTTTCCCGTCCCCGGTAAAGACTATGACCAGACCGTTCTGCATTACTTAAGACGGGATGCTGCGGACTGCCAGCTGATATTTGCGAAGAATGCCTCGATATAATCCGCCCGTTTCAATTGATAATCGGTTAAATAGGCATGCTCGAAAACATCCATGATAAGTATCGGCGAACATCCCGCGAGATGCGCAACGTCATGTTCATTGATCCACGAGTTGAAAAGTCGGTCCCCCACAGCGTCGTAATACAGCACCACCCATCCGATGCCCCGCATCGTGCCGCAGGCCTTGAAGTCCTTTTCCCACGAATCCACCCCGCCAAAATCCTTTTCCATTTTTCCGGCCAGCTTTCCCGCTTTGTCGATGCCGACGGAACCCTTGAGGTTGTCAAAATACAGCTCGTGAAGCCTCATCCCGTTGAACTCCCAACCAAAGTGCCGCTTCAATTCAGCGAATTCAGTGGTGCCGGTTTGCCCTTCTTTCAGCATCTGCGACAGCGCATCGGCACACTTGTTGGTATTCGTAACGTATCCCTGATACAAGGTAAAATGGTTCTTGAGGAGCGTTTCGCTGAATCCCTTCAGACCGATCAATGAACTGTAGTCCTTGGCATTGTAAGGCATGTGGTCCTCCTGTCGTTCGCTTTTTGATATTTCTCGTATGTTAATCATAGCATCTGCACCAATAAAACTCAAGGTCTCTCTTGTGCGATCCCGCGGCCAGGGCGCTTCGGGAGGTCACCGGATTTCACCTTTTTGCTTTTCATGCATCAACCTTGTATAATGCACCTTATGAGCGGAAAAACTATCATAGCATATCTGGCGCTCCTCCTCGCAACGGTCCTGATCGGCAGTTCCGTAGGATTCGTTCTTTACTCGGCCTGGGACCTTCCTGAAGTTCAGGCGCTCGAAAACTATAAACCAAGCATCACCACCCGCGTTTACTCGGACTCAAATGAGCTTCTGGCCGAATTTTTTGTTGAGAACCGCACTCCCGTGGTTCTCTCCGACGTCCCCGAAGCGCTGATCAAGGCGCTTGTCGCCACCGAGGACACCCGCTTCTATGCCCATCGCGGCCTGGACTACCGCGGTATTGCGCGCGCCATGTATCGGAATATCCGCTCAGGCAAGATCATGGAAGGCGGCAGTACCCTGACCCAGCAGCTCGCGAAAATCCTTTTTCTCACTCCCGAACGCAGTTATCTGCGGAAGATCAAAGAAATGGCGCTTGCTCTCAAGATAGAGCAGCGGTACACGAAACAGGAGATACTCTCCCTCTACCTGAACCAGATCTATTTTGGCAGCGGAGCATACGGCGTCGAGTCCGCTGCGCAAATCTACTTCGGCAAGCAGGTAAAGGACCTTGCACTGGCCGAATGTGCGCTCCTGGCGGGCTTACCACGCTCTCCCAAGTATTACTCGCCCTTCAAGTCGCGCGAAAGCGCTTTCAGCAGGCGGGCGCATGTTCTCAAGCGTCTGGTCGCAACGGGGTCCATCACGGAAGCGCAGGCCCGTGAAGCGTCTCGCGTGCCGTTTCCCGCCCAGCCGACCATCCAGAACAAGGGACCAGCGCCGGCGCCTTACTTCGTCGAGTATATACGCCAGAAGGTCGAGGAGCGGTTCGGATCCAGCATCCTCTATTCCGGAGGCCTGAACATCTACACCAGCATCAATACTACCCTCCAGGGTCACGCTGAGCAGGCCTTGCTCACCGGTTTGAAAAAGCTGGAACCAAAGATGAACCGGAAGAACAAGCACCTTCAGCCGCTCCAGGCGGCCATTATTGCCCTGGACCCCGCCACGGGTCATATCCTCGCCATGGTGGGGGGGCGTGATTTCAGCGAGAGCCAGTTCAACCGGTCATGGCAGGCACTGCGCCAGCCGGGTTCAGCCTTTAAGCCCATTGTGTATGCCACGGCGATCGAGCGTGGCTTCAGCGCAACCGACCTGCTGAACGACACCCCCATGAGCGTCAAGGTCAATGCGAAGAAGACCTGGACCCCGGAAAACTTCACCCGGACCTACCAGGGTGACGTGACACTTCGCAGGGCACTGGCGCAGTCCCTCAATGTCCCCACGGTGCGGTTGATGTCAAAGATCGGGATCGAAGAGACCATCCGCTATGCCCGCACACTGGGCATTAAAAGCCCCCTGAAGGCCGTCCTCCCGCTCGCTCTGGGAAGCTCTGATGTTACGCTCCTGGAACTCACCTCAGCGTATTCCGTGTTCGCGAACGGCGGTATCAGGCTCGAGCCTGTCTCCATCCTCTTGATCACCGACAGCAGCGGACGTGTTATCTACAGTAATGATTCACTGCCCGTACAGGCGATGAAACCGGAAACTGCCTATATCATCACTAATCTGCTCAAAGGAGTCATTGAGCGTGGTACCGGCTGGAAAGCGCGGGAACTCGGCTGGCCGGCTGCCGGTAAGACCGGAACAACGAACGACTACCGGGACGCCTGGTTCATCGGATTTACGCCGTCCCTGGTCGCGGGTGTATGGGTGGGTTTTGATGACCAGCGAAGTCTGGGTCCCAAAGCAACGGGTTCACGGGCCGCCTTGCCTGTCTGGCTCGATTTTATGAAGAAAGCCCATCAAAACCAGGACCCCATTGACTTTAACATACCGAACGGCATCCTCTTTCGGAACGTCGACCCCCGTTCAGGCCTCTTGAGCACCGAGTACTGTAAACAATCGCTCCGTGAGGCGTTCCTCCCGGGTACCGAACCGCGCACTTTCTGTGAAGAAAAGTTACCTATTGAAGAAGAGATGGTGATTCAAGATGAAGCCCCTGAATAATAAGATTTATTTGACAAAAACTTGAATATTTGTTACTCTTTATCTGTGACTTTCCGAATGTCGAAGCTTACCGATCACATCCCGTCAGCACTCCTCGAAAAACTGATCCCGAAGGAGCTTTTTGCAAGGCTGGACATTGCGAGCAAAATGCTGCTCGGCTATATGATCCTGGTGCTGCTGACGATGGTGGTGATCATCTACGCGCTGGTGAGCCTCCAGCGCCTTAACAGTCTCAACAGCAGAATCGTTACGGTCGATGTCCCCGTCCAGGCAGCTGCGGAAAAGATGCGTGAAGCGCTCATTGGTCAGGATACCTACGAAAAACGGTATATCATACTGAACAGTCCTGATATGCGCACTCTCTTCCTCAAGCGCGGCGAAGAGTTCCAGCATTGGATGGATGTCCTGCATAAAATGCCGGACAACCGCCATCTCCCGCTTGCGCAGATCGTCGGATTGTATCAGGAATATACCGATCTTTTTGCAAAGGAAGTAATATTGCTGAGGTCCGGCAATCGAACGGGAGCGTCCCGCATCTCTAACGGACTGATCAAGAAAAAATCCGAGAAGATCATGGAGATACTCCTCCAGATGTCGATCTCGGCAAATAGCGCGCGTGATGATAAAATGCAGCGGATCAGCTTCATTGGAAAATCAGCATTCTTGATGACGGCATTGTTGTCCATCCTGAGCGTTATACTCGGCGTCATCGGCAGCCTGGTGGTGACCCACCATATCTCGTCGTCCATCAAAAAGCTGAGCGTCGCCACGGGGCAGATCGCCGTGGGGAACTTTGACTACGATCCGCAGATCAAGAGCAACGACGAGATCGGGGCGCTGGCAACGGCATTCGTTGAAATGGGAAAGCGCCTCAAAAAACTGGAAGAAATGTACCTCGATGCAAGTCCCCTCACCCGCCTGCCGGGAGGCATCGCCATCGAGAATGTCATGAAAAAGCGCCTGGAAACGAAGCAACCGATCGCCTTCTGCGTGCTCGATCTGGACAATTTCAAGACCTACAATGACCGCTATGGATACGCACAGGGAAGCGAACTGCTTAAGGAAGCCGCGAAGATCATCGAGAGCGCTCTGAAAGCAAAGGGGAACGTCGACGATTTTATCGGCCATATCGGCGGCGATGACTTCGTGGTGATCACGGTGCCTGACCGGATGAGGATCCTCAGTGAGGAGATCATCACCCGGTTCGATCGCCGCATTCCCGATTTCTATGATGAAACGGACCGGAAAAATGGTTACATCGTGGGAAAGTCGCGGCAGGGGGTCGAAATGAAGTTTCCCCTGATCACCATATCCATCGCGATCGTGACGAATGAACTGCGCCCCATATCCAGCCCGCTCGAGGCGTCGGAAATCGCTGTCGAGCTCAAGGACTACGCAAAGACAATCCCCAAGAGCGTCTTTGTCATCGACAAGCGGAGAAACGCATGAAGCACTTTATCTACGCACTCATTCTCCTGTCATGGTTCGCCGGCGGGTGCGCCGGTTTTTTGACCGGCGGCGGGGACCATACGGTCCCCGGGAAGAAGAGCTCCAAAGCAGTAAAATACATGAAGGATTACAAATATCCTGAATCCATCGCGGCATTCCAGAAGATCATTGAGGAATACCCGAATTCCGACTGGGCGGCGAATGCGGTCTATGGCATTGCCACTGCCCACGTTTCCGCGGAAAACCCCCGCAAGGACTATGCTCAGGCGCTGCTAAACTTCGAAGCATTCCTGCGCCAGTACCCGAAACACGCGCGCGCGGCGGATGCCAAAAACTGGCGCCAGGCGATCAAGGTGATCCTCAATGCACAGAAAGAGAACGAACATCTCCTCAAGAACATCGAGAAATTGAAACAGCTGGATATGAGGCAGGAACAAAAACGGCGGGGAAGGTAGAGGTCACTTTTTCAGGTGAGGCATCAGCTCGCGCTCGGTAGTGCTCTCAACATTGCTTCATCCATCGAGAGAACATATCCCTTCGAAGACGATCTGTAAAGAATTGGGGATTCCATAGCAACCAGTCCACCGTCCTGAATTCATCTTCACCACTCATAATAGCCTATACAAAACGGCCCTTCTTATGAATAAAGCACTCGTCCTCGTTTCCTTAGCACTCATACTGATGCACACTAGCGCCACGTTTATGCGAAACAGCGTGTGGCAGGATGAGGCCAGTTTTTGGGGTGATGTTGTAATAAAGAGTCCTGGAAAACCAAGAGGCTATAACAGCCTTGGAATGGCCTACGCGGGCAAAGGTATGCTCGACAAGGCCTTTGAATTGTACGAAAAGGCTATCTCCTTATACAAAATACGACGCGGACCAAAAGAAGGCTTATACAACGTGTACGTGAACCGGGGAGTTGCCTATGTGAAAATGAAAAAATATGATAATGCAGTCGATGAGTACAACATAGCTATATCACTTCTCCCCGACTTGGCTGTCGCTTACAATAATCGCGGTGTTGCATATTTATCGCAAAAACGACTGGAGAAAGCGCTGGAAGATTTCGATAAAGCGCTTGTCCTCAATTCTAATTACGCCGATGCCTACCATAATCGGGGATATTATTATATCATTAAAGAGAACTATGATGATGCAATACTGGATTTAACCGCGGCCATTCACCGTTACCCGGACAACAAGAGTTATTACGGGATCCGTGGGAAAGCGTATGTGAAGAAGGGATATTACGACAAGGCGATCGAAGACCTGGATCGTGCGATCTCGGTAAATCCAGGAGAGCCGACTTTTTATGTCAATCGAGGGCTCGCCTATGACGGCGCAGGACAATTCCTGAAGGCGATACGTGATTACAACGCGGCCGTACTGCTCGCCCCCAAGACGGCGCACACCTACGTCGTTCGGGGCATAACGTACGGAAAACAGGGTCTCTATGATAAAGCCTTTGGAGATTTTAATACGGCAATCGCACTTGAGCCGGATTCTGCCGAAGGCTACCATAACCGAGGATATGCTTATTATTTAAGAGGCATGCATACCGCCGCCATCGCCGACTTTAAAAAATCGTGTTCTCTGGGCAATAAAACAGCATGTGATTTCGTACGAGTTTACAATAAAAAGAAGCACTAAGAATATTCCCGTTACCGCTGTTCTGGCATGAGCAGATAATCGCTTGTGCACGTAATTTCTCCATCAGGACTGACCGAGAATTTTCCGCCATAGGGATCCCTGGGAATTTTTTTCATTATCCCCTTTTCGATCATTCGCTGCAGAGAATCCGGCGGCCTGCCGAACCTCGCCTTATAGGCTGTCACCGAACGTTCCAGGTACAGTCTGGTCCGTAATGCACGAATACGGGTCTCGTATTCTTTTTGAAGACGCTCGTCGTCCGTCCTTTTCGCTATCGCCTCTAAGAACACAATGGCATTTTCGGCCTTCTTTTCCTTGTACGCCAGTCTGGAAGCAAGACTCAGGAGTTGTTCGCTCGGTCCCGGTCTTTGTGATGCGGTCAAGAGAAACTCCGCGGCTTTTGCATTGTCGTGCAGAAAAAAGAAACTATTGAACCCTGCAAAAAAAGGGAGCATCCAGTCCCAATCCCGGTATCGTGTTCCTTTTTCCAGAAGGATGTTCGTCTCGCGTATCATGCCGCCGTCCCAAGTTAGATGTGCATTAGCGAGATAATAAGGGTCAATAAAGTATGGATCGAGATCCGTGGATGCAGTCAGGACCTTGTCCAGCCAGTGCCATTCCTCCGGCTTTATGCGCGGCTCGTCCTTGCGCTCGTATGTGCTCCCCATGAAAACCATTGCTTTGATAAACAGCAGGTCGGAAACGATGCCTTTAAATTCAAAAGAAGTGATCTTCAAAACAGGCGATGGGAGGACAAACCCTCCCCCGGCATCTGAAGACAGGGTTTTCCTCTCAATGCCGGTTTTCCCCAGCAAAAAAAAATGGAGGGTAACAAGGGCGACAAGAAGAAACGCTGATGTGCGGCCTTGCATCAAGGAAACTCCTTCTTCCTGAAGAGAAAGGCAGCGGAGATAATAACCAGGCAGATATAGACAATACCATAACAAATCGTCCAAAAGATGTATGTCATTGGTATAGCAAGGCCATGAGCAGCTTGTGTTTTTATGTCAAAGAGAGAAAGATTCGGGAAAAGATAGTAAGCTACCTGCACCAGCTTCACCGTGATAGGAGAGACGGTGATTCCCGCGGCCTGCGGGTTTTCCACGAGTGCCTTCACCGCGCCCATGGATTGACCGATGATGTATGAGATTATGGTCAGGATCAGGGTAATAAACGAGGTTGACGCAAACGATGCAAACAGGAAACTCAGCGAGGCCAGCAGTATAAGAGAAATTGCAATAAAGGCCTCGGCCAGGAGCACCGGCCCCCAGGAGAATCGAGGAAAATAGTCCGGATTTGCCCATTTGACCAGAAAAATCGAGATCGCCCCAAAACAGCTTAAAATAAACACAGTTGTTACGATTAAAAAGCAAATTCCAAAGAATTTTCCCACGATATACTGCTGCCGGGAGATCGGCCGGGCCAGGACCATGTAGATAGTCCTCTTGTCCAGGTCCTTGGCCATCAGGTCGATACCCACGAACAAAACAAGGAGCAAGCCCGCGAACGAGACAGTGGAAAGGGCCATATCAATTGCCACCTTTCCCACGTCGCGCATGACCATACCCGAGATGAGAAAAGCAACTCCCATCAGGAGCAGGGCGATCAACGATATCCCATAAAAGGCCCGGTTCCGGGTGCCTTCCTTGAACGTGATGAGCGCTATCGGCCAGAGGGGGCTCATATCGCTTCCCCTCCTCCCGCCGCATGTACTTCCCTCATGAATACATTCTCGAGTGTATTTTCTCCCGACAGGAGGTCGGCAAGACCGCCCACGAGCCGCAACCTTCCTCCCACGATGATCCCGGCCCGATCGCAGAATTGCTCGACGTCCGTCAAAATATGTGAAGAAAAAAAGACCGTCTTGTTCCGGGATTTGAGCTCAAGGATAAGATCGCCGACCAGTTTCCTGCCGATAGGGTCGAGGCCGCTCATGGGCTCGTCGAGGACGACCACCTCGGGATCGTGAATGAGCGCCAGGGCCAGGCCGGCCCGCTGCACCATGCCCTTGGAATAGGTCCTGAGCGGCCTTTTACTTGCCGACAGGAGCCCCATCCTGTGCAGGAGCATTTCAGACCTCTCGTGAATCTTTTGCTTTGGAAGGCCCGAAGCCTTCCCGCCGAACCAGAGGACCTCTTCCGCGGTAAGATAGTCGTAAAAATACGGGTTTTCCGGCAGATATCCAACAAGGTCGCGCGCGCGTCTGTCCGAAACACTCCTGCCCATAAGCGTAACAGTGCCTGTATCGGGATAGATAAAGTTTAAAAGCATCTTAAGGGCAGTCGATTTCCCCGCCCCGTTCGGTCCCAGAAAGCCGAAGACCTCGCCCTGCTCGATCTTAAGGGAAAAACAGTCGAGTGCCAAGACGTTATTTCCCATAGGCCAGGAATTGTATTTTTTAGTAACACCGGAATAATTTATAATGTCCATGGTTTTTCTGGCGGGAAATTCTGATGTAAAAAAATGGAGACGAAACAAAGAGACAGGCCGGGCTGTCCCGGCCTGTCTATATGCTTCTGTTTATTTATTTACCGGCCCAGTTTACAATGCAGTCCAGCCGACAGAGGTGATGTCGACAGCTGCGGTTGAGGCAGAAGCAGACGGGTTAGCTTCCAAAGCAACATTTATGGAGGATTCTTTCCAGTAGATCGTCGTAGCAGCGTTGTCAGCGCCAAACGTTCTGTCGCCCTGTAAGTGCTTCGTAAAGGCAAGGTAGCTCGAACCTGCCGCTCCAGCCGCTACATCGGTTTTTGCCATTATGTGGACGTTGGCGGAAAGACCGACATTAATATTTCTCGAGTTGCCACTGGAGTCTTGAGTATAGATGGGAGCATTAGCAGTCGTAATAACAGCGGCTGCAAGAGTGGAGCCGTAGGCCTGGAAATCGGCAAAAAGCGCCTCTTCAGCGGTTTTTGCATTTCTGAGGTCGGAGACGGCGCCGGTATTATAGCCTCTGATACGATACTGACTGAACTGCGGGATAGCGATGGCCGCCAGGATGGCGATGATGGCCACCACGATGAGGAGTTCGATAAGCGTAAAACCTTTCTTTTTCTTGATCTTCATTGTCTTACCTCCCATAAATGAACGATTTAGAAATTCTGTTCCGTGATGCTATGCTGTCTTATTAGTTGCTCAAGGCCTTTATGGGATGTCTCACCTCCTCTCGGACCCTAAGCAATTTGATGTTTCGCAGTAAATGAATGCAGGTTGTATGCCACAATAAATCATACAATATTATAATGAGTTATAATTCAAATAGAATTAATAGTGTCTATATATGTCAAGACAGAGTGACAATTAATGGCACTAATGGCGAAATTGCGGAGAGACGCCATGGACCGGGGGCTGGGCTTCGTTACGGATGCGGCGGCGATCTTCGTCGTAGGTAACAATCCCGGACGTAATGCGCCATATTTTCAATGCCCAGTGCCTTTTTCCGATGGACGGGAATACACCGAAGATATTCAATCAAACCAGCTTTGCCGTCAATGTTGAGCATTTGGATATCCATGATGCCCTCCTCTTTAGACATGTTTCATCGGAGAATGGGGCGGACAGAGGCTGTGCGGCATCGGAGCGCAAGGCGCGAACCAGGATGGTCTTGGGTCGGCTGTGGCGGACAGGCGTCTCATGATTTGAACTATTATTTGAGAAGCGGGATTCGGAATATGAAGCCAGTGGAATATGTTTGCGTTACGATATAAACAGGCTATGCCGAACTATAACATGATCCCGGGAAATACTGTTTGACACCCCTGTTAAATCTTGTTATGTTAGTCCAATGAAGGAGATTAAATACGATCGTCATGCGAAGAGACGCATGAAAGAACGAGGCGTTGCTGAAGAAGAGGTTGAAATCGCCATAGCCGATCCTGATTTCTCCGAGGCGTCCGTTAAAGGCCGCATGAATTCATTTAAATACGTAAACGAAAGGCACGTAAGAGTTACCTGGAAGGAAGAAAGCGATTATCGGCTGGTTATTACCGTAACAATCCGAAAGAAATCTTTTAAGGAGTGAGGCAATGAAAATAGAATATAGTAAAAGCGTGGACGCGCTATATATACGCCTGAGGGAAGCGAAGATCGCCGACTCCCGTGACATTGAGGAAGGGGTAACGGTCGACGTCGATGAAAACGGTCACATCGTCGGCATGGAAATTCTCGACGCAAGTGAAAAAATGAATATATCCGACCTGGTAAATATCAGTATCGAGAACCTTCCTCTTGAAAGGGTGGCATGATTTCACTTGCGGGCGGCTTTGATTGACTGACATGAGAGAAAACAAAAGCGAAAAAAGCCGGAACACGGGATTTGAGGTCTTCATGAGAATACTTGCGCGCAGAACAAGACTGGCTGCTGTACGTGGAGACGTTGCGAATTGGGTGCGGGAGGGACGAGAGGAAAGGAATAGGTGAGCCTTCATCAATATACGAGCGATTGTTGCCGGGCTCCTCAAACTGGTAAAATAACTTCACGCTTTGCGCAAGCCCACCCCGCCTTTCCGCAATGATACTTAGCGTCCCGATACTCCTCACCATGCGTTCGAACACAGCGCCGGTCCCGAACAGCGCAGTCGTCATTAGCCGGGGGAGCATACTTGCCGCAGGCCCGGCTGACAAAATCATAAAACAATATCCCGGCCATCGGGTCCTCCGGATGGAAAACACTGTCTTGATGCCGGGGCTGGTGAACCTTCATACGCATCTTGAGTTGCCGCCTCTCCTTGATACCATACGCTCGACGACATTTACCGCCTGGGCGCTTAATCTCATCAAAGCGAAAAAAGGCCTGATCAATAATGATTATGCCGCTGCGGTAAGAATTAATATAGATACGCTTATCAATACCGGCACAACAACCGTAGGCGAAATTTGCACGCACGGAATCAGCCCTGCTTATCTGCAACAAAGCGGTCTGCGGGCGATACTATTTCATGAAATTATCTCCATGAATCCATTAATAAACTTTCGCGGACCGAAGCATGCCGCTGCTTCTGCCCGGACCATACAAACAGGCATCTCTCCCCATGCGCCGCATACTGTTTCGGAAGAAGTGCTGATTGAAATAAATAAGCTTGCGGTCCGAAAGCGCGTTCCTCTCAGCATGCACGTCGCTGAATCAAAGGACGAGATAAGGCTGCTGCAACGCAAAAAAAGCGGCCTGGAAAAGCTTTATCAATTCGCAGACTGGGAACTCGCATGGGCCCCAACAGGCTCGTCATCATTTGAATACTTAAATCGCATCGGTTTTCTCTCCCCTAACCTGCTGGCCGTGCACGCTGTCCAAACGTCGGATAATGACATCAGATTAATCAAAAAATCAAAAGTATCAATAGCTCATTGCCCGAGAAGCAATAAGGAACTTGGGGTCGGCCGGATGCCGCTCAAGAAATTTCTCGACGCGGGAATCACCGTCGGTCTCGGGACCGACAGCCTTGCAAGCTCTCCTACTCTTAATCTCTGGGACGAGATGCGGTATGCTTATCAGGTCCACCGTCGTTCCGGTGTCACCCCTCGTGACATCTTCAACATGGCCACCATGGGTGGCGCAAGGGCTCTCGGCATGGACCAGGAGATCGGCAGCCTTGAGCCCGGGAAGAAGGCGGACCTCATCGCCGTTTCCCTGCCCCCGAAAAACACCGGTGACATCTATTCCGACTTGCTCAGAGAAACAAAAACTTGTATCATGAGCATGGTGAACGGTCATGTTGTTTACCCTGAAGATTCTAGCCGGAACAGGCTGTTGAAAAAGACATTGAAAGGCTGAAAACGCACCCTGAAGGGTCGGCTACCTTTCCATAAATCAATACGTTGCGATTTGGTAGCCGCAGGCTTTAGCCTGCGAAAATAGTCATCTATCCCGGCCACACCCCGTAGGAGGACCCATGAAGCAGATCATCGGAGTATCATCCTTGTTGTTCGGTTTGTTTCTTGTTCTCTCCTCCTGCTCGGACGAGAAAAACCCGGTCCAGCAATACGGCAACACGATGACGCAAGCATACAAAAGCGCCCAAAAGCTTGACAGTAAGGTCAACATCCTGGAGGTCAGGAAATCCATCCAGGAATTTTATGCCGCCAACGGCAGGTACCCTGCGGACCTGAACGAGCTGCAGGGATTCAACGGTATCACCCTTAAGGGCGACACGTACGAATACGACGCAGTGAACGGCACCCTGGTGGAAAAACCATAGTAATGGTCTCGCAAAAAGCCCCTACTGCTGTCATTGCGAGGAGCGGAGCGACGCGGCAATCTCGATTTATCAGACAGATACAAACTGCGAGATTGCTTCGCTACGCTCGCAAAGACGGTTTTTAGACTTCTTACGAATGCATCAATAGCACAAGTACACCATTTTGTCCGGCCTGGGTAAGACCACCTTCTAAAGAATGAACTCTCTCGACCGTATCAAGAAAAAAGTATTATCCAACCTGCGCCTGAATCGCGATGAGGGGATCACGCTGTTCCGCTCTCATGACCTTCTTGCCCTCGGCCGCATGGCTGCTCACGTTGCGCAAAATAAGAACGCCGACCGGGTCTACTTCGTCCAGAACATGCACATCAACCCAACGAACATCTGCGTCAACCGGTGCAAGTTCTGCGCGTTCAGCAGGAGCAAAGGCGATGCAGGCGCCTATGAGATGTCCATCGACGACATTCTGGGCAAGGCCCGCAGCGCCGAAAAGGATGTCAGGGAGCTTCATATCGTGTCGGGATTGCATCCCGATCTCCCCTTCTCCTGGTACCTCGACATGCTCAGGACGCTGAAGCGCGAGGTCCCTCACCTGCACATCAAGGCATTCACCGCCGTCGAGATCGATTATCTCGCGAAGCTCTCGGGCTTCAATATCAAGGACACCCTGCTCGCGCTCCGTGAAACCGGCCTCGGGTCGATTCCCGGCGGCGGGGCGGAGATCTTCAATCCCGCCGTCCGCAATACGCTCTGCGCCGAGAAGATCAGCGGCGATCGCTGGCTCGAGGTCATGGAGACAGCCCACGGCATCGGCCTCAAGTCCAACGCCACGATGCTCTATGGACATATCGAGACGGTCGAGGACCGGGTCGACCACCTCCTGAGGCTCCGCGAGCTTCAGGACAGGACCGGCGGTTTCCAGGCATTCATTCCGCTGAGCTTCCACGCTCAGAACACGGAGATCACGAAGTCCGCTTACACGACCGGATTTGACGATCTCAAGACCCTGGCGGTCGCCCGTCTTCTGCTCGACAATTTCGACCACATCAAGGCCTACTGGGTCATGCTGGGAGAGAAGATCACCCAGGTATCGCTCAGTTTCGGCGTCGATGACATCGACGGTACGGTCGTCGAGGAACGCATCACGAAAATGGCCGGCGGGACCACGGAGGGGAGCATGACCCGCGCAGACCTCGTGGACCTCGTTAAACAGGCGGGGAAAACACCGGTCGAGCGGGACACGGTCTATAACACTGTGCGGGTATGGTAACCGGAGCGATCACGCAGAAGATCGCCGACGGCGGCAGGGTCAGCGCCGACGAAGGCCTCACCCTTTTTCGGGAAGCTGACCTGCTGACCATGGGCGAACTTGCCGGAGCGATCAGGAAAAAGTTTCATCCGGAGCGGATCGTGACCTTCATCGTGGACCGGAACATCAACTACACGAATATCTGCGTCAACAAATGCAAGTTCTGCGCGTTCTACCGGGAGGCGGACAGCCCCGAGGCCTATGTTCTGTCGAACGAGGATATCTTCAGAAAGATCGAAGAGACCATCGCCCTGGGAGGCACCCAGATCCTCATGCAGGGCGGCGTTCACCCCGACCTCGGCATAGATTACTTCGAAGAACTGTTTGCATCCATTAAATCCCGTTTTTCGATCCAGGTCCATTCGCTTTCACCTTCAGAAATATCCTACATTGCCCGAAAAGCACGGATCAGTATCGCCGACGCGTTAAAACGCCTCAAGGCCTCGGGTCTGGACTCCATACCGGGAGGCGGAGCGGAGATCCTGGTTGACCGCGTCCGGGAACAGGTCAGCCCCAATAAGATCCGCTGGCGGGACTGGATGGATGTCATGAAGGAAGCGCACCGTCTGGGGATGCCGACAACGGCGACCATGATGTTCGGCAGCCTCGAGACCAGGGAAGAACTCGTCCAGCATCTCGTGAGGCTTCGGGACCTTCAGGATGAGACAAGGGGCTTCACGGCGTTCATTCCCTGGACCTACCAGCCGGGAAACACGGAGTTGGGAGGACGTTCAGCGACGGCAGTGGAGTATTTAAAGGTCCTGGCTCTCTCACGGATCATGCTCGACAATTTCACGAACATCCAGGCTTCCTGGGTAACGCAAGGCGCCAAGATAGCACAGGTTGCTCTCGAGTTCGGGGCGAACGATTTCGGAAGCACCATGATCGAGGAGAACGTTGTTGCTGCTGCAGGGATAAGCTTCAGGATGACCCGGCAGGAGATCGTGAATATCATTAAGGATGCCGGCTACACTGCTGCACAGAGGGATACTCGATATAACATCCTGACGGAAGAAAAATAATTATAATTTTACATCAAATAGTGATTGCGTATAAAGGCTCCAGGATGTTCCACGCTCGGGACATTGAACATGAGTTGCTATTAAGACGTCGCACACATCAAGCAAAGAATTAAATCTGACAAAGCCGGTGGTTATGAACCCTTTACACAGGTCGTGTGTACAAGTTGTTAGCAATCCTGTGGAAACCCTTTCTCCAGACGCGTGATGAGTACATGAAGTACAACTTGCGCATTAATTAGGCACCGTTAATGCTCTTTTTTCATTTACTTACATATTTAATACCGATAACAACATCTTCTCTAACATCATTTATCAAGATGGGAATTTCCTTCCCAAAATCACCTCTTTCCGCCCCTGAAACGGTTACGCGAATGTAGTTATCAGTCAATCCAGAACCTTCTCCTTCGTCTGATCGTGATGATTCCTCAAGCACAACTTTAAGGATACTGCCTTTAAACCTGTTCCTGAACTCAATGTTCTTCCTGCGTCCAAGGTCCCTCAGCGCCTCGTTTCTTTGTTTTTTGATCGTATTGAGTACCTGCCCCTTCATTACCGCTGCCGCTGTTCCCGGCCTGGGAGAATAACTGAAAACGTGAAGATGAGTAAGAGGAAGTTCCTCGATCATCTTGAACGTATTGAGGAAAGCGGTCTCGTCTTCACCGGGAAAACCAACCATCACGTCGGCGCCGATGGCCACATCGGGGACCTTATAGGCAATGGTCTCAACGAGCTTCCGATAGAACGCTGCTGTATAGTCCCGGTGCATGGAACGCAAAATTGCATCATCTCCGCTTTGGAGCGGAATGTGAAAATGTCGACACATCCCCTTGCCGAACAGATCGACCATTTCGCTGGTAATCTCATTGGGTTCGATGGAACTCAAACGGATACGCGCGTGTTTTCTTCTGGCAAGCAGGTCCGTTGCGAGACCTGTTAATGATACTCGCGGCTCCAGATCGCTGCCGTATCGCCCGATATGGATACCGCTCAGCACGACCTCAGGACAACCCGCATCGACCGCCTGATCGAACTTATTTACGACCTCATCCCTCGGCACGCTACGCGATCCGCCCCGCGCCAGAGGAACAATGCAGTAGGAGCACCGGCCGTCACATCCGTCCTGTATCTTGAGAACTCCCCGGGTCCGCTCCTTCAATTCGTCGAGATTTTCCGAGGCACGTGCCATGCCGACGACATGCTCCGGATCGGATATATAGCGGATGATGTTCGATTTCTCGCCGTTCCCGAGGACCACCGAAACGCCCGGGATGCTCCTGATCTCCTGGGGCCGCGTTTCCGCGTAACAACCGGTCACTATGATCCTCGCCCCTTCCTTGCGGTGGATCGCCGCACGGATCGTCTGCCGGCACTGGTAGTCGCTCTTTGCGGTGACCGAACAGGTGTTGATGATGTAGACATCCGCCTCGCTTTCGAAAGGAACGATCGCGTTACCTTCCGCGGCCGCTGCCTTCCGCATGACGTCGGTCTCGTACTGGTTGATCTTGCAGCCTAAGGTGGTGAACGCTATTCGCATAGATCGCCGGAAAGTGAATTGGGACCCGCCGAGGCTATCCGGACCTTCACGAGCGTTCCTTTTAGATGACGGGGACCCGCGAAATTCACGGCCATGTTCCCCCGCGTTCGGCCGGTGATGGTTCCGCCCTTTCTGCTCTCCCCCTCCACGAGCACGTCCTGAACAGAGCCGACGTGCTGTTTGTTCTTCCGGTGGGTAATTTCCTTCTGGAGGGTAAAAACCTGCTCCAGACGGTCCTCCTTGACCTGTTCCGGGAGATGTCCCGGGAGGTCAAGGGCTTTTGTATTGGGCCGTTTTGAGTACTTGAAAGCGAATATCGTATCGAACTGCACGTCCCGAAGGATCTGGAGGGTCATGGCAAAGTCCTCATCCCCCTCGCCCGGGAAGCCGACGATGATATCCGTCGTAAGGGACACTGCAGGAACAGCGTCCCTCAGCCTCAGCACCTTCCCGCGATATTCGTCCGACGTGTACCTCCGGTTCATGGACGCAAGAACACGGTCTGATCCGCTCTGGACCGGGAGGTGGAGCGATTCACAGACCTTGGGAAGGTCGCGGATGGCGCCGATAAGCCCGTCCGATAGGTCGCGGGGATGAGAGGTCACAAATCGGATCCGTTCGATGCCGTCGACTTCCTGCACCTGATGGAGGAGTTCCGGGAAGGAACAGGGGCTTTCCAGCCCCTTTCCGTATGAATTCACGTTCTGGCCGAGAAACGTGATCTCCCGGTATCCGCGGTCTGCAAGGCCCCGGACCTCGGACACGATGTCCCGGGGAGGCCGGGAGCGTTCCCTGCCCCGGAGATACGGCACAACGCAGTAGGTGCAGAAGTTGTCGCATCCGTACATGATGGACACCCAGGCCTTCAGTCCGTCTGTCCGAGCAGCGGGAACCGGTTTATGATGGTACTCTGGGTCTCCGCCGGTCTCGACGACAGGCCTGCCGCCGTCCCTTCGCTGTTCGACCATGTCGGACAGGCGGGCGATGTCGGAAGGTCCGATCACCAGATCGATAGATGGCGTGCGGGAAAGAAGTTTCTTTCCCTCCTGCTGCGCGATGCATCCCGCAACCGCTATCGTGATGCGCTTTCCGTCCCGTCCCTTGAGATGCGCGAGCCTTCCCAATTCGCTGTAGAACTTCTGCTCCGCCTTTTCGCGAATGCTGCAGGTGTTCAGGATCACCATCTCCGCATCTTCAAGAGCGACAGCGGGAACAAGACCCTGCGACTGAAGGATGCCCGACATGCGCTCTGAATCGTGCTCGTTCATCTGGCAGCCGAAGGTTATGATGTGGAATGACTTCATGGATGGCATTATAATCCGCGGCAGGGTTTGAGACAACACAGAACTTGCCGGTGGGTCAGGAAACTTCAGGCAGTGGGATGAAGCGTGAGGCGCACGACCTCGCCGCGCTTGATGGCAAGGGTCGTGCGTGCGTTCTGGCGGAACAGGAATATCTCAAGGTGACCCGAGCTGTTGATGATCGCGCCCGGTTCACCCGGCGCGGCCTCGGCGTAGAACTTACGCAGGCCCTTGATCTCTTTGCCCATCACGGTGACCGCAATCTGTCCCATCTGGGCTCCCTCGGGGATGAGGGACTGGAGGTCCTTGTAGGTAATATTCGTGATCACGTTTCCGAACCGGTCGGCATGCACCACATGGCCATCGATGCTGTTCTCGCTCCGCTTGGGGACCGGAACGTTCAGCTTCACGAAATCCGTTATCTCGTCCCCAAAATTCCCTGAGGGGACGCCCTTGGTAAGAGAGGCCGCAACGGGAGCGAAGATGTCCCGTCCATGGAACGTGGGACCGGCGTTGGCGATGAAATAATGACCCGCGGTAACATGATGGACCCTGATCCGCTCCGCATCGCGATAGATCAGGCTGAACAGTCCGTTGTCCGGACCGACGAAGTAGTAACCTTCCGTGACCACGATGATCGGTCTGCGTCCGCTCCCGACGCCGGGGTCGACCACCGCGAGATGTATCGTTCCCTTGGGGAACTGGGCATACGCGCTTCTTAATGTGAATGCCGCCTCCCAGATATCCTGGGGCGCGATCTCATGGGTAATGTCGAAGATCTGCGCCTGCGGATTTGTCTTGAGGATGATCCCCTTCATGCTTGCCACGAAGGAATCCCTCGTTCCATAATCAGTTGTGAGCGTAATAAGGTTCGACATCGAACTCAGAACTCCTCGCACGGAGAGTCATCAGGTGTATCCGGGAAAGTAAACAGATAATATCAGTACGTGAATTCTTTGTCAATAACGGAAAGAACACAAACATCCCATCGCGCCCGTATCCCGGCATGGACACATCAGCGGGAAGATCGTTCTGATGCGAGGCACGCATCATCCGCACCGGCACCGGTCTTCGGCCTCCTGCACCAGAGCACGACCAGTGTGCCGATGACCACGCCGGTGACATCCGCCATGAAGTCGTAGCGGCTTGCGGTCCTGAGCCCGCTCAGGAACTGGATCCCCTCATCGGCCATCCCGACCAACGTCCCCAGGATAAGCGTCATAACGGCGGCACGGCGGAAACCGGTCCGCGCAAACGACCGGTAGGACAAGACAGCAAGGATGCCGTATGCAATGGCATGGAAATACTTGTCGATGTGCTTGACGTGGGGAAGCCTTGGCGCCGGCCGGGAGGCCATCACCATGATCAGAATGATATAGACCACGGTAGGGGCCCAGGTGCGGAGCAAACCGGCCGCGGCGGAGCGTTTGCTCTGTCCCGTCATTTCTCCCACCGGTCGTCCCATGCTATTGCTTCTGCCCGATCTTCGGTTCGGTCCCGGCAAGGAGACGTTTGACGTTGTCCCGATGCCGGTAGTACATCAAACCAAAGACAAAAAGGGACAACAGACTCAGGGGCCGGGAATCTCCAGAGAAGGCAAATGTGATCAAGGGATAGAGTGCAAAGGCTATGAGAGCGGAAAGCGACGAATAACGCCAGACCGCGGCGGCTCCGGCCCAGGTGAGCAGACAGACAAGTCCGGTCAAGGGCGCAACGGCAAGCACGACGCCAAAGCTGGTGGCCACTCCCTTGCCCCCCTTGAAGCGAAGATACACGGGGAAATTGTGTCCCACGATGGCGGCGATCCCGCTCAACGCGGTAATGGTATCATCGGAAAATAACCAGGCGGCGAGCAGAACCGGAATGACTCCTTTGAGAGCATCGGCCAGGAGCGTCAGGAGCGCTGCTGTCTTTCCGGCGCCGCGCAGGACATTCGTAGCGCCGATGTTCCCGCTCCCTACCGTACGGACATCCACACCGCCCATGGCTCTGCCGAAAAATAGCCCGAACGGGATGGCTCCTGTCAGATAGGAGCCGAAAAGGAAAGCTGCCGCAGGGACCTTGTCCATAGTTATCGCGCTTTTCTCCAATAGTTAACGACGTACTGCATGCCCGAATAGACCGCAAGGACCATGGCGAGCCATAGCGCGAGTCTGCCGACATCGCTTATCCACTCTGTCCCCAGGTGATAATCGAGGACTAGGCAGAGGACCGCCGTGATCTGGGCGCCTACCTTGTATTTTCCCATGTTCTCGGCAGGGATGATGATCCCCTCGCTCGCGGCCATGGCGCGCAGGCCTGTGATGGCCATCTCCCGGCCGATGATGACGATCGCTATCCATGCCGGGATCCGGGCGATGTCCACCAGCATAATAAGCGCAGAAGCGACCAGGATCTTGTCGGCAACAGGGTCCAACAGCTTCCCGATCTTCGTCACCTGCCCCCATTTCCGGGCGAGGTACCCGTCGAGCCAGTCCGTGGCCGAGGCCACGGAAAAGACGATCCCCGCGATGAGGGCGCGGACCGGCGTCGGGTCGAGCATAAGCACGATGAAAATGGGGACCGCGACGATCCTGCTGATAGAAAGCATATTGGGTATGTTCATGGCTGTCTTCTCCACCGCCTGTGCATCCAGACCCATTGCTCGGGATTCTGGAGAATGGCGTTCTCTATCATTTTCGTGAACATGGCGGTATTGGTCCTGATGTCCTCTTCGTCATTGCCGGTCCTGGTCAATTCCAGGGGGCCCTCGATGGTGATCGTATGCCGGTTGTCGCTGCCGCGCTGAACATAACCGAACACCACCGGTGCTCCGAACCTGAAGGCCATCTGGGCGGCCGCCGTCGGTGTCCAGGCAGGTCTTCCCATGAAATCCACGAAGGCGCCTTCCACTTCCGTGTCCTGGTCGATCAGTATCCCGAGGATACGGTTCTCCCGGAACACACGGATAAGCTCTTTTGCAGCGCCCGCCCTGC
Source organism: uncultured Nitrospiraceae bacterium (assembly GCA_964412455.1). Classification (GTDB taxonomy): domain Bacteria; phylum Nitrospirota; class UBA9217; order UBA9217; family UBA9217; genus JAAXXJ01. Next base: position 34,411 of record CAYPOT010000026.1, read on the forward strand.
TCCGGAGGATCGTGCGCACGCCCATGCCTGCTCGCAAACCTACGATCATATCGTTGACCGGTTCCGGCTCAATAGGGGCAGCAACAACGCTCAAGGAATATTTCGCGGCAACAGCATCACCCATGATCTCCCAGTTCCCGATATGGCCGGTCACGAATACCACACCCTTGCCCTGCTCAACAGCCGCCGCAAGGTGTTCGAGGCCCCGGAACGCAACTATTGTTTGAAGCCTCCCGGGACTGATGGTCATCACTTCCAAAAGTGATTTACCAAGATGGCAGAACGTTCGGTGAGCAACTTGTCTCGCCCAGGCAGTTCCACGATCCGGGAACACAGAAGAAAGATGCGCCATGGCCCGGTTCCGTTCCCGGTGAAGCAGGTAGTACGCAAGGAAACCGAGCCACCCGCCCGAAGCGACGGCGAGCCGGTAAGGAAGCATGCGGGCACAGAACCCGATTACCCGCGTGAACACCACGAGAAACAGGCGGCTTGATCCTTTCCGTGCTCTGGCAATCCAGGAACTCATGGGACCTGCTGCTTGCCCTGGGTCTTCAGCATGAAGTTGATGACCTCGCGGACCGCGCCTCTCCCGCCATTGGTCTTGGTGACCATGTCCACGAACGGCCTCACGGAAGGGTCGCTGTCGGCAACACAGACCGCGAGGCCAACCCGTTTTAAGATCGCGGCATCGACAATGTCGTCACCGATGAAAGCGATCTCCTCGTCACGGAGGCGGTACTTGACGAGGATGGAGTCATAGACCTTGATCTTTTCCAGCGCCCCCTGGTGAACTTCTTCGATCCCTAGTTCCCGGGCGCGTACGTTCACGACCTCGGCCCTTCTGCCGGTGATGATCCCGATCGTGATCCCCGCACGCTGGGCCAGCTTGATGCCGTGCCCGTCACGGACGTGAAAGGACTTGAGCTCATTGCCCTGGTTGTCCAGGATGATCCTGCCGTCGGACAGCACACCGTCCACATCGAGCAGCAGCATCTTGATCTTCTTCGCTTTCGATTTAAGTGTTTGATCCCGCTTTTTCATGATTTTCTTTCGTCTGACCTCTGTTGTCTGTCATCTGACGTCTGATGAATTACACCACTCCCGCCCGCAGGAGGTCGTGCAGGTGAACCACCCCTTCCGGTCTCCTCTCGGCATCGAGGATCATGAGGCAGGTGATCGAACTGTTCTCCATGATCGCCATGGCCTCCGCGGCCAGGGCGTCCTTCGCGATCACCTTGGGGTCATGGGTCATGATGTCTCCTGCCTTCTTGGCAAGAAGGTTCTCGCCGGTCTTTTCCGTTTTTTCCATCCAGCGCCGCAGGTCACCGTCGGAGATCACCCCGAGGAGTTTCCCGGCGGGATCGAGGACCGCGGTGACCCCCATTTTCTTCGACGATATCTCGTAGATCGCGTCCTTGATCAGCGTATCGACGTTGACCTTCGGAACGGCATCGCCGGTGTGCATGATGTCCCGGACGCGCAGCAGCAGCCGTTTGCCCAGGCTGCCTCCGGGATGGAAACACGCGAAATCCTCTTCCCTGAATCCCCTGCGGTTCAGAAGCACGACGGCCAGGGCATCTCCCATGGCAAGGGTCGCGGTGGTACTGGCGGTCGGCGCGAGGCCCAGGGGGCAGGCCTCTTCTTTCACGCCTACATAGATGACCACATCGCTGTTTTTGGCGAGTGTTGAATCGAGATTGCCGGTGAGCGCGATGATCTTGATGCCGATCCGCTTCAGGGATGGCAGCATGCGGCTCAGCTCTTCGGTCTCGCCGCTGTTCGAGAGGGCAATGACGAGGTCCCCCTTCGTGACCATACCGAGGTCCCCGTGGATCCCCTCGGCGGGATGGAGAAAGAGCGCCGGCGTGCCTGTCGATGCCAGCGTAGCAGCGATCTTGTTGCCGATATGACCGGACTTTCCCATGCCGGTCACGACCACGCGGCCTGTGCAGTTCATGATCAGGTCCACGGCCCGGTCAAAATTGTCATCGAGGTGGTCGATAAGACGGGCAACCGCATCCGCCTCGATCCTGAGCACTTTTTTTGCCTGTTCAATGCTCATGGTTTCACGATCCGGTCGATCTCCTGCACCTGCCGGAGGAGAGCAGGAAGTTCATCAAGGCTCATCATGTTCGGACCATCGCAGAGCGCCTTGTCGGGACATGCATGGACTTCCATGAACAGGGCGTCCACGCCCACGGCGACCGCCGCTCGCGTTAAAGGGGCGACATACTGACGGTCCCCCGCCGATTTGGTCCCGGCCCCTCCCGGGAGCTGGACCGAATGGGTCGCGTCGTACACGACGGGATACCCCAGTCCCCGCATCATCGGCAATGACCGGAAATCCACGACAAGATTATTATAGCCGAATGAAACACCGCGTTCGGTGATGAGGATGTTCCTGTTCCCCGTCGATTCCACCTTTTCGATGGCGTTCTTGATGTCCCAGGGAGCCAGGAACTGGCCCTTCTTGATGTTCACGACCCTTCCGGTCTTCGCCACCTCGACGAGCAGGTCTGTCTGGCGGGAAAGGAATGCCGGGATCTGGATCACGTCGAGCACCTCGGCCGCGGGCGCGATCTCCTCGAACCGGTGAATGTCGGACAGGAGCGGCAGGTCCAGCTCATGCTTCACCCGGGCAAGGACCTTCAGTCCTTCGCGGAGCCCCGGTCCGCGATAGGACCGCACCGAACTGCGGTTGGCCTTATCATAGGACGACTTGAAGACGAACGGGATGCCGAGATCGGCGGTAATTTTTTTGAGCCGCTCCGCTGTTTCCAGGGTGGCCGCCTCGGATTCGATGACACAGGGGCCCGCGATCAGGACGAGGGGGTTCGTACCGCCTATGGTGATGCTGCCGAAGGTGATCTCTCGCGTCACGGCTTCATCCTCTGCTCTCGGTTCTTGAACGACGCGGCGATGAACGCCGTGAAGAGCGGGTGCGGATTGCGCGGCGTGGACTTGAACTCGGGATGGAATTGGCACCCCAGGAACCAGGGATGGTCCTTGAGCTCGACGATCTCCACCAGTTCGCCATCAGGTGACAGACCGCTGATCACCAGCCCCGCTTTCTTCAACTGGTCGAGATACTTGTTGTTGAACTCGTACCGGTGACGGTGCCGCTCGGCGATCTCTTCTTTCCCGTACGCTTCAAAGGCCAGCGAACCCTTCGTAAGCCTGCAGGGATAAGCGCCAAGCCGCATGCTCCCGCCCTTGTCGGAGGTAAGGTCGCGCTTCTGGACCGTCCCGGTGCGGTGGTCATACCACTGTTCGATAAGGTATATGACCGGATGGGGCGTCTGCGCGTCGAACTCCGAGCTGTTGGCGCCGGCGAGGCCCGCCAGGTTCCGAGCCGTTTCGATCACGGCGCACTGCATTCCCAGGCAGATCCCGAAATAAGGGATCTTGCTCTCCCGGGCGTATTTGACGGCCGCGATCTTTCCCTCCACACCGCGAATGCCGAAGCCCCCGGGAACGAGGATGCCGTCCATTCCCTTCAGCATGACCTCCGCGCCCTTTGCCTCGATCTCTTCTGAGTCGACCCAGCAGAGCGACACCTTTGCATCATTGGCGATCCCGCCGTGGGTCAGTGCCTCGCAGAGGCTCTTGTACGACTCCTTCAGGTCAACATATTTCCCCACGAGGGCGATGGTCACGTTCTTGAGCGGTTGTTTGACCCGTTTGACGATCGTCTCCCAGACCGAAAGGTCGCCCCGCTGTGCCTTGAGGTCCAGCATTTCGACGATCCGGTCGTCCAGTCCTTCTTCGTGCAGATGGAGCGGCACCTCGTAGATGGTATCCACGTCCTGGGCCGTCATGACCGCGTTCTCCTCGACGTTGCAGAAAAGCGCTATCTTTCGCTTCATCTCCCGGGGGAGCGGGCGGTCGCTGCGGCAAAGAAGGATGTTCGGCTGAATTCCGATGGACTGCAGCTCTTTCACGCTGTGCTGCGTTGGTTTTGTCTTCAGTTCGTCAGCGGCCTTGATATAGGGGACCAGGGTCAGATGGATGTACAGGTAGTTCCCCTTTCCCAGGGTATACCGCATCTGCCGGATGGCCTCGAGGAATGGCAGGCTCTCGATGTCGCCGATGGTGCCGCCAATCTCCACGATGACCACGTCCTCGTCAGTGGCAAGGTCGGTGATGGCCCGTTTTATCTCGTCGGTGATATGCGGCACGACCTGCACGGTCCCGCCGAGATAGTCGCCGCGGCGTTCCTTGGAGATCACGTTGTAGTAGATCTTCCCCGACGTATAGTTGCTCTTCCGGCTGGTGGTAACGTTGCAGTAGCGCTCATAATGGCCGAGATCGAGGTCGGTCTCCGCTCCGTCGTCGGTCACGAACACCTCACCGTGCTGAAAAGGGCTCATCGTGCCGGGGTCGACGTTGATATAGGGATCGAGCTTCAGGAACGTCACCTTGATCCCCCGTGCTTCAAGAAGCGCGCCCATGGAGGATGCGGCAAGTCCCTTTCCCAGAGACGACACAACGCCGCCGGTCACGAAGATGTACTTGGTCTTAGCTTTATTCTCAGCCATATCAGTGCCTGCCTTCATTGAGATGTTGCAGTATTTTACTCAAATCACCCGGGATGTCAACTCCAAAGGACTCATGGTCAGTTATCACGACCTTGATCCTGTGGCCATGCTCCAGAGCGCGCAGCTGCTCGAGCTTCTCGGTCGCCTCCAGCGGCGTCTGGGACATCGCGGCATAGCCAAGCAGGAATTCCCTGCGGTACACATAGAGGCCGATATGTTTGTAGCAAGGTCCGGCGAGCGGCAAACCGTCCGGGACGGTCCTGCCTGCCCAATGATCCCGGTCCCAGGGAATGGGCGCCCGGGAAAAGTAGAGGGCATATCCGTTCATATCCATGACCACCTTCACCACGTTCGGGTCGACCGCTTCCGCCGGGTCGGTGATGCGTTTCGCGAGCGTGCCCATGGGGATGGAGGGGTCCCCGGCGAGCGGCCTGACCGCCTCGTCGATCATCCGCGGGTCAATGAGCGGCTCATCGCCTTGCACGTTCACGACGATCGTACAGTTGAGTTTTTCCGCCACCTCGGCGATACGGTCCGTTCCCGTGGCGTGCGCCTCCGAGGTCATCACCGCTTCCCCGCCGAAGGCCGTGACGGCATCGAAGATCCGGCGATCGTCGGTGGCCACGATGACCCGGTCCAGCAGGGTTGACCGCTTGGTCCTCTCATAGACCCACTGGACCATGGGCTTGTCCCTGATGAGGGCAAGGGACTTTCCCGGGAACCGGGTCGAACCGTAGCGGGCAGGGATGACGGCAATGATGATGGGTTTATTGTTCTTCATAGAAACAGGTCTTTAATCGCTCTCCCGTCCGTCATTCCCGCGCACGCGGGAATCCAGGATTTTCCAGTCATTCCTGGTTCCCCGTTTTCACGGGGATGACGAATTATGCAGCAAGAGATGCCTTTTTGGTTTCTGGCCTGTCCATTCTACGGACCGTGCTACCTACCGTGCGAGTTCCTTCCGGAAATAATCGATCGTCGTTTTGAACCCCTCGTCGACTGAGACCTTCGGCTGCCAGTCGAGCTTCTGTTTCGCGAGACCAATGTCCGGCTGCCGCTGGGTCGGGTCATCGGACGGGAGCGGTTTGAACGTGATCTTCGACCGTGACCCGGTCATGGCGATGATCTTCTTTGCCAGCGCGAGGATCGTGAACTCTTCGGGGTTCCCCAGGTTGACCGGTCCCGTGAAGTTCTCCGATCCCATCATGCGCACCATGCCGTCGATAAGATCATCCACGTAACAGAACGAACGTGTCTGCGATCCTTCACCGTAGACCGTGATGTCCTCGCCCTTGAGCGCCTGGACAATGAAGTTGCTGACCACTCTCCCGTCGTCAGGAAGCATGCGCGGCCCGTAGGTGTTGAAGATGCGGATGATCCTGATGTCCACGCGGTTCTGCCGATGATAGTCCATGGTGAACGTCTCTGCCACCCGTTTCCCCTCATCGTAGCAGCTCCGGATACCGATGGGATTCACATTGCCCCAGTAGTCCTCGGTCTGCGGGTGGACCTTCGGATCGCCGTACACCTCGGACGTTGACGCCAGCAGGAACCGCGCCCGGGTGCGCTTCGCGAGACCGAGCATATTATGCGTGCCCAGCACGTTCGTCTTGATGGTCTTGACCGGATTATACTGGTAATGCACCGGCGATGCCGGGCAGGCCAGGTGATAGATCCGGTCCACTTCCAGCAGAAGCGGCTCTACGACATCATGCCGTATCAGTTCGAAGTTCGGATCGGCAAGATAGGCATGGATGTTCTTCCTCCTGCCTGTGAAAAAGTTGTCCAGACAAACGACCTCGTGACCTTCCCGGAGCAGCCGCTCGCACAGGTGCGACCCCAGGAAGCCAGCACCGCCGGTTACCAGTATTCTCATGCGTATTCTCCCGCCTCTGTCCTTTCTCTACGAATCACTTCCCGTCACGTTCTTCCCATGCCGTAATAGGTGAAGCCCATCTTTCTGAGCTCTTCCCGGTTGAAGATGTTCCTGCCGTCAAAGATGACCGGTGATCTCATAAGTTTTTTTATTCTCTGAAAATCGGGTGTACGGAACTCGTTCCACTCCGTGACGACCGCCAGAGCATCGGCTCCCTTGAGAGCTTCATAATTGTCCTCTGTCAGCACGATACGGTTTTTAAATATTTTGCGTGCCTCGTCCATGGCCACCGGATCGTGCGCGGCGACCTTCGCCCCCGCCCGGAGCAGGCTATTGATGATCACCACCGACGGCGCCTCGCGCATATCATCGGTCCGCGGCTTGAACGAGAGGCCCCAGATCGCGATGGTCCTGCCGGCAAGCGATTTCGTACCCCGTGATCTCGCTCCCGTCTTTGTCTTGAAATGGGACTCGATCTTCCGGAAGATGAGCTTCTTCTGCGATTCATTCACTTCCTCGACCGCCGTGAGCACCCGTGCATCGACATGATGTTCCCGGGCGGTCTGGACCAGCGCTTTCACGTCCTTGGGAAAGCAGGAGCCGCCATAGCCGACCCCGGGAAACAGGAACTCGAAGCCGATCCGCTTGTCGTAGCCCATCCCCTTCCGGACGCTGTCGATGTCCGCGCCGAGACTGCCGCAGATGTTCGCCATCTCGTTGATGAACGATATCTTGGTGGCCAGCATGGCATTGGAGGCGTACTTGGTCATCTCCGCGCTCCTGATGTCCATGACGAGGATCGGTTTTCCCGTACGGACGAAGGGTGCGTAAAGCTCGTTCATCAGTTCGATGGCCTTCTGCTTCTCCGTGCCGATCACGACGCGGTCAGGCTTCATGAAGTCCTCGATGGCCGCCCCCTCCTTCAGGAACTCGGGGTTTGAGACCACGTCGAACTTGTGTTTCGTCCTTGATGCTACCGCCGCCCGGACCTTGTCACCGGTCCCGACCGGGACCGTGCTCTTGTTCACGACGACCTTATAGCCGTTCATGTATTTTCCGATATCCCGCGCAACGCCCAAAACGTATTTCAGGTCTGCCGAGCCGTCCTCTCCCGGCGGTGTACCGACGGCGATGAAGATGACATCGCCATGCCGGACCGCCGCTTCCATGTCGGTGGTAAAGGACAGCCTGCCGTGGGAAGTATTGTGACCGATGAGTTCCTCCAGCCCCGGCTCATAGATCGGCGTCTTGCCCGCGATCAGCATCTCGATCTTCCGGTCATCGATGTCCATGCAGATCACCTGGTTGCCGCTTTCAGCGAGGCAGGTGCCGGTCACGAGGCCGACATATCCGGTTCCAATGACTGCTATTTTCATGTTCCTCCCTGGTTCTCGCTACGATGTCCGTGCCGTGTAGTTCCGTTCGATCCACTTCCGGTAGTCCCCGCTTCGCACGCCTTCGATCCACGCCGGGTTCCCAAGGTACCACGAAACGGTGGCGCGGAGACCCTCGGCGAAGTCGTGCGACTGTTTCCATCCGAGTTCCCGCTTGATCTTGTCGCAATTGATGGCATAGCGCCGGTCATGTCCCGGCCGGTCGGAAACGTAGGTGATCAGGTCCGCATAGGCCTTGATCTCCGGTCGTTTCGCAAGATAGTGATTGCGGCCCGGCGGAAACAGCTCATCAAGAACCGCGCAGAGGGCATTGACCACCTCGATGTTCTGTTTTTCGCATTCACCGCCGATGTTGTAGGTCTCGCCCACGCGGCCCTGTTGCAGGATCGTCCAGACCGCTTCGCAGTGGTCCTCCACATAGAGCCAGTCCCGCACATTCTTCCCGTCGCCGTAAATCGGCAATGCTTTCCCCTCGAAAGCGTTCAGAATGACGAGAGGAACCAGCTTTTCCGGAAAGTGATAAGGACCGTAATTGTTCGAACAGTTCGACAGAGTGACCGGCAATCCATACGTATGGAAGTATGCCCGCACCAGGTGGTCCGAAGCCGCCTTGGACGCCGAATAGGGGCTGCGGGGGTCGTAGGGCGTCGTTTCAAAGAAGGACCCTTCCGGCCCCAGGGAGCCGTAGACCTCGTCGGTGCTGACATGGTGGAACCGCACATCTGTCCGTCCCTTCCACGCGCTGCGCGCCGCCTGCAGCAGACGGAACGTCCCGTTGATGTTGGTCTCGATAAAATCCGCGGGGCCATGGATCGAGCGGTCCACATGGCTCTCTGCCGCAAAATGTACGACAACCGATACCGGATGCCGGGTGAACAGATCATCGAGCTGTTTCTGGTCGCAGATGTCGCCGCGCTCGAAGAAATACCGCTTCCCCCCATGCGTCCGGTCAATGTCTTCAAGGCTTGCCAGGTTCCCGGCATACGTGAGCTTATCGTAGTTCACGATCGTCCCGCGAAACCCGGTCTTCGCCAGAACGTAGCGGATGAAATTCGACCCGATGAACCCGGCGCCGCCGGTCACGAGTATCGTGGTCTTGTCGCTCTCAAGGGTCTTTCGCAGATCGCCGCCGGCCGGTTCGCTTTTCATGAACGGTTCTCCTGCCCCAGAAATCGGTCGACCGACTCTTCCCAGGTCGGTAGGGGGATATGCAGCCTGTCCGTGATCGTTTGATTGCTCATCGCCGAGAACTTCGGCCGCTTCGCCGGAAGATTAAAGGAATCCATGGAAACAGGCCGTATGAACTTGTCGATCCCCTTCTTCCTCAAAATGGCCTTCGCCCACTCGTATCGCGAGCAGTGGCCGCTGTTCGTAAGATGGTAGAGCCCGCTCACGCCCTGTTCGAGGGCATTCAGCGTGACATCTACGACGGTTTCCGTCCACGTCGGAACCGAAAACTCATCACAGGCGATCCTGAGATATTCCTGTGTGGCCGACCACTCCTGGAGCTTCGCGATGAAATTCTGTTTTCCCTCGCCGAAGACCCAGCTCAGACGGAATACGATCGATCGGTCCCCCAGGACCTCCCTGACGGCCTTCTCACCCGCCAGTTTGCTCCTGCCGTACTGATTCAGGGGATTCGTGGCATCACCCTCACCATACAGGCCGGTTTCCTTGCGCCCGTCGAACACATAATCAGAACTGTAGTGCACGAGTATCGCATGGTGTTTGCGCGCCGCCCTGGCGAGGTTCCGGGGGCCTGCTTCGTTCACGCTGAATGCGCGATCGGGCTCCTGCTCGGCCTTATCCACAAGGTTGTAGGCCGCGCAGTTCAGTATGACATCGGGCCTTGCAGCTGCCACGCATGCATCGGTCTTGCTCGCATCAGTGATGTCCAACTGCGATTCGTCGGGTGCAGAGAAATCAAGGGACCGCGACTCGAAGCGCCTGATAAAAGACGTTGCGAGCTGGCCATTTCTTCCGGTGATAAGGTATTTCATGTTGTGTACCGGAAATTATTATCCGCATCCCGCAAGAGAGGAAGCTGCCTGTCCTTGTCGGAAAGGACCGGGGCCTGTGTGCCCCAGGTAATATTGAGCACGGGATCGTTCCAGATGACGCCCCGGTCGTCTGCCGGCGAATATTCCTCGGTGCATTTATACTGTATCTCCGCTGACCCGCTGGTCGTCAGGAATCCATGAGCGAAACCGGGCGGGACATAGAGCATCAGATTGTTCTCATCCGACAGTTCGATGCCAACCCACTTTCCGAAAGTGGGAGAACCCGTTCTGATATCTGCGGCAACGTCGAATATCCTGCCTTCGATACACCTGATGAGCTTGCCCTGCGCCTTCGGGTGCTTCTGGTAATGGAGGCCGCGGAGGACGCCGCGGGAAGACCGCGAGTGATTATCCTGGACAAATTGTTCCGGGATCCCGCCTGCGATGAACTCGGAATGTTTGTAGGTCTCGGCGAAGAATCCCCTTTCGTCCCCAAAGAACCTTGGTTCCACGAGGATCACCTCGGGGATCTCCATCCGCCGGAAACTAAAGGGCACCGGGAACCCCCTGCTCCGCCACCATCAGGAGATACTCGCCGTAGGCGTTCTTTTTGTGGTCCTCTGCCGCCTTGAGCAGCCTGTCCCTGTCGATGTACCCCAGGGTAAAGGCGATCTCCTCGATACAGGCCATCTTGAGCCCCTGCCGCCGCTCGATGGTCGCGATGAACTCGCCCGCTTCCAGCAGGCTCTCATGGGTGCCGGTATCAAGCCACGCGTATCCCCTGCCCATCAACTCGACCCGCAGTTTGTTCCGGTCGAGATATTCCCTGTTCACATCGGTGATCTCGAGTTCTCCCCGCCCCGATGGTTTGATGCCCTTCGCGATCCGGACCACTTCATTGTCATAGAAGTACAGGCCCGTAACCGCGTAACGGGACCTTGGTTTCGCGGGTTTTTCTTCGATGGACAGGACGGAGCCGTTCTTATCGAACTCTACGATGCCATATCGTTCCGGGTCTTTGACATAATAGCCGAAGACCGTTGCGCCTCCGCCCTCCGTAACATCGCTCACCGCCTTGGCGAGAAGTCCGGTTAGACCATGGCCGTAAAAGATATTATCTCCCAGGACCAGGCAGACCGGGTCCGTCCCGATGAACTCTTCTCCGATCAGGAACGCCTCTGCCAGGCCGTTCGGCTGGGGCTGCTCGGCGTAGGAGAACCTGAGACCCAGATCGCTACCGTCACCGAACACGTCGCGGAACCGGGGAAGGTCGAGAGGGGTCGAAATGATAAGGATGTCCCGGATGCCCGCCAGCATAAGCACGGACAGCGGGTAATAGATCATGGGCTTGTCATAGATCGGAAGGAGCTGCTTGCAGACGCCCCGCGTTATGGGATAGAGCCGGGTACCGCTTCCGCCGGCAAGAATGATGCCTTTCATCGTTTCTGCCCCTTTTGCTCGGAGATCCGCTGCTTCAGCTGTTCCGGCGATACCGTTGCCGTTCCCACCACGGCGACGACGATGCCGGCGGCGTGGTTCGAGATCATCGCCGCGTCGCTTACCTTCGCCCCTGCCGCCATCGCCAGGGTCAGCGCGCTTATGACCGTATCTCCGGCGCCGGTCACATCGAAGACATCCCGTGCCACCGTCGGGATATGCGTAACGCGTCCGCCCTTCTCGAACAGGCTCATGCCCTGTTCGCTGCGCGTAATGAGCACCGCGTCGCAGGCAAGACGCTTGAGCAGTCCTTTGCCGGCGCGGAGCAGGCTTTCGTCATCGTCAATGTCAATGCGCGCGCCGAGGGACGCCTCCTTGGAATTTGGGGTCAGGATCGTGACCCCGCGGTAGATGCCGAAGTGGCTCACCTTGGGGTCCACGGACACGATGATCCCGCGTTTTTTCGCGAGACGGACGATGTCCCGCACAAGGTCCCGGGTCACGACGCCCTTGCAATAGTCCGAAATGACGATGGCGTCTATGCCTGCATCGGCTTTTTCCACAACGTGCGCGAAGATCTTCTGATGGGTTTCCCGGGCAATGCCTTCCTTGTTCTCCCGGTCAAAGCGCACCACCTGCTGGTGGTGGGCGATAACGCGGGTCTTGATGGTCGTGGACCGTCCCGGCTCCATGATCAGGCCGTCCGTGGGGACGCCACGGGTGTGCAGCAGGTGCTGAAGCTGCCTGCCGGCATCGTCATGACCGATGACCCCGCAGATGCCCGCCTGACCGCCGAGGGAACGGATATTGTTCACCACGTTCGCCGCGCCGCCCAGGAGCAGGGTCTCCCGCGTCACGTTCACCACCGGGACCGGCGCCTCGGGCGAAATGCGCGAGACGCTGCCCCAGACATAGTGGTCCATCATGACGTCCCCCACGACCAGGACGCGGGTCGCGGGAAAGCGGTCGATGATCTTCGCCAGCCTTGCAGGCGCTGCCGGTGCGGTCATCGCGCTTCGTCCCCCAGTTTCATGTCCGTGAGCGTGGAGACAATGGACCCGATGGTGATGGTGCTCTTCATGAGCACCGGTATCTTCCGGCTGTCGTCGGTAAGCCAGATGAAGATCTCGCCCTTGTGCATGAATACTCCTTCATATTTCGGATAGGTCTTTACCTTGATCGTATCGAACTCCCCGAGCGAGGTTTTGAGCTTTTCCCTGCCGAGAACATGGACCTCAACAGACCAGTTCTTGCCGCCGTCGTGTATGTTGAAGACGATCGGTGTTCCCACGATAAAGTCCTTCTTGGTCCGAAGGTAGTAAAGCGATGAAAGGGCGTCCTGTGTCTGCTCCGGAATAGCAATGACCTCTTTCTTGTCATTCTCGGTGAACGCGACCGTCCCCGCTTCATGATCGAACACCATCCGACGCTTTTTTTTCCGCTTGCCATGGCTCTGGTCCAGATCGTAGGACAGGCTCTCCCTGGTCCGGGGGTCGAAGAGGCTCTTCACCGTGTCGCGCACCGGATAGATACTGTCCACCATGCCGATCGTACGGGCCGTTGAGATGAACCGGAAGACCTCCCCGCCGTCCCCGGCCTTCTCTTTTTTAACCTCCATGGCCGCGGTCCCTGCCGAGAGCATTTTGGACCAGCTGATGGAATAGGTAAGTCTTTCTCCGGGATTGAACGGGCTTTGCGACCCTGCCGGCGATGCGGCCAGAGATTCAGCAGCGGAGACAGTCCCCGATGGGAGCGTCAGGATGATGCCCAGGAAGCACCCAAAAGCAAAGCGGCGCATCTCCCGATAAAACAAGAACAAATTCCAATATTTCATCGGCTCCATAATAGGGGAAAGAGGCCTTTTTGTAAAGTGAATTTTCATCAGCGTAAGAGAGAATGCCGGAAGCGCAGGCATTTCCGGTTGCAGTCCGGTCCTATTTATACTATCATTTGCCCATATTGGAATGCGGAATACAACCACACCATATCAAAACATCCTCATCATCAAGCCCGGCGCCGTCGGCGATCTTCTCCAGATGACCCCCGTCATCCGGGCATTGACTGCCTGTTCTCCGAAAGCGAAGATCAGCATGCTGGTGGGATCCGAGATCACGGCCGCCCTCTTCAGGAACGATCCCCGGATATCCGAGACCGTCATCTTCGAACGTGACGGCAGGCATCGCTCCCTGTCATCCCGGCTCGCCCTCTGGAAGTATCTCCACAACAAAGGCTACGACCTCGTCCTGAACTATCAGAGAAGCAACCTCAAGACCTGGTTTCTGGCGTCGGCGGCACTTCCCTGCCGGGTGCTCATATACCACAAGGCGAAGAACAGGAACGTCCATGCCGTGGTGAACTACCTCGAGACGCTGATGCCTCTCGGCCTCACCCCCGCAGACCTTGACCTTGAGCTCGTTCTCGATGAAGGGGCGCGCGCCTATGCACGGGACTTCTTTTCCTCACAGGGTCTTGACGGCAAGACCGTCATTGCCCTGAACCCCGGCGCCACCCATGCGGTGAACCGCTGGCCCACGAGCCGTTTCTCCGAGCTTGCGGACCTCATAACCGACCAATTGCATGCCTGTCCCCTGATCATCGGCGGGCCCGATGATGTCCCGCTCGCCGACGACATCGTGGCACGCTCCCGCACAAAGCCGGTCTCCCTCGCCGGCAGGACCTCTCTTCTGCAGCTCGGCGCAATTCTGGAAAAGTGCGCACTGCTGGTGAGCGGAGATACCGGCCCCCTCCACCTGGCGACCGCCGCAGGCACGACCGTCATTGGACTCTTCGGCGCCGCGGACCCCGGCCGCACCGGCCCCGTCGGAAAAGGCCACCGGGTCATTCAGGCAGGAAAGGTCCCCTGCGTGCCCTGCAGGAGCCGCCGCTGCGGCAATCAGAACTATCTGGAGTGCATGGAGAGCATCACCGCCAGCGAAGTCGCCGACGTCGCCGCTGAGCTCTTGAGGGAAAAGGTCTCGCTATGATTTACATCATGGAACCACACAGACCATTGCGGTAGATTGGTCTTGCAACTTACTCCCTGATTGGGTACTATGCTTCTCGGCAACCCAAAGAAAGGACGGTCATGTATGGCAACCCCTGTTGTGGACATGGATCTCTGTATCGGATGTGGACTGTGCTCGGAACTCTGCCCCAAGGTCTATGAGCTGAGGGATGACAAGGCATGGGTGATAGACGCCAACGCGTGCGACTCCTGTGACTGCCAGCAGTCGGTGGACAGCTGCCCGGTGCTCGCCATCAAGATGGAATAGGGAAGCTCTGCGGTGAAATATTCGGGGAGGACCGGTATCATGCCTGCCCTCCCTTTTTACGAGGTCACCCAGACATGCGCAAGCGGATCATTGTTCTCCTGACCGTGGCCGTCATACCGCTCGTTGCCGCTCTCGTATCGTGCTCCTCGTTCTCAAAAGGCGCCAAGATCTTCCAGCGCGAAAAATGCAGGGACTGCCACACGCTCCAGGGAAAAGGCGGCGCCGTCGGTCCCAATCTGACCAGGGTCGGGAGCAAGCGCTCCCGTGAATATATCCTCCAGCAGATCAAGGACCCGAAATCCCATAACCCCAAAACCAATATGCCGTCCTTCGGCACCCGCATTCCGGAAGAGGACATCAACGCCCTTGCCGATTACCTGACAGGCATGAAGTAGTCCGGGTTCATTCCCCCGCCTTCCCACCGCCGTTTCACAAATTTCCTTGACAAAAATGCCGGATTCTATGATTATCTGTCCCAGCACACAGAGCCGCTGTGGCGGAATTGGCAGACGCAAGGGACTTAAAATCCCTCGGGGGGCAACTCCCGTACCGGTTCGATCCCGGTCAGCGGCACCAAAAAAATAAAGGACCGGTTGTTCTCCCGGTCCTTTTTTCATTCGACGCTGAACGGGATCAAACAAGGGGGCATGGGGGAGCACCGGAGGGGGCAGGCCCTTATTGTAACCGCCCCTCACCCCAGCCCTAATGAAGACTCACCCTCAC
>CAYPOT010000027.1:0-48461 GCA_964412455.1 uncultured Nitrospiraceae bacterium
GGGCAGGGGTGAGGGTCATGTCTACCCGCACTCCGCACTTTTACAGTCCCGCCTGCGCTTCGCTTACGCTCGCAAAGATCTCAAAGATGCTGGAGAGCCGCGCCAGCTCGAACACGTCACGCACCGGAGGGCTCAGCTCCACGAGCCGCAGCTTCATTCCCTTCTTCATGCAATTCTGCATGGCCTCCACCAGGGTCGCGATGCCGGAGCTGTCCATATAGCGGACGCCGGACAGGTTGATCAGGATCGCCTTTGCTCCGCCTTGCTTGAATACTTCGTCCAGGCTGCTCCGCACATCCGGCGAGGAGTTCATGTCCACATCGCCCTTGATCAGAAGCATGGATCCCGCTTCGAATTTTTGTGTCGTGATCTCTACCTTCATACATTCACCTGCTGTTTCTTCTTTTCAAGGGTCAGGAGCGTCCCCTGCTCCTGGTTCGTATCATAGGTCACTACATCGAAGGCCGCCCCGATGAACAGGGTGCCCAGGCCGCCGGGCCTGATGTCATCGAGGTCCCGGGGCGCGATCTTCGCGGTATCCGCCTTCCTGCCGTAGTCCCTGATCCGGACCGTAAAACGATTGGCAGCATCGGTGATGGTCAAAGTGATGGTCTTGGTAGGGTCCCCTTCGTAGGCATGCTTGATGATGTTCGAACAGGCCTCATCCACGGCCAGAATGATCCTCCGCGCGTCTTTCCTGCCGAACCCGGCGTCGGTAAGGATGGGATAGAGGGCGCTCCGGACGACATAGAGGTACTTCGGATGGCTCGGCACCGTGAGCGTGACCGGACCATTTTCATTTCCCGTCTTGTCTGCTTTCCTTCTTCTGTTCTCGGTCATTGATTCCTTTACCTGCCGTGCGATCCGCAGATCACGCAGATTTCCACGGATTAATACCCCTTACTCGTATCTTCTTGATATTTGAGTCAAGTTTTTGAAAAGCCAGAAGCAAATGCTCAATTCAACATACTATCCGCAGATTACGCCGATTTCGCCGATTAAAACCAGGCCAAGATTGTTTTTTTGAAATCTGCGTACATCTGCGAAATCTGCGGATAAATGTTTTCATCAGGATCATGGTTTTGCTTCTTCGGTCTGAGGCTTTGCCTCTTTAAAAGATACACTTCCATAACCTCTTTGAGAACAATCCTGACAACTAATTACCACTACTTCACCGCTCCGAAGCAGACCAGCGTCATGTCATCGTGCTGGGGGCTCAGGCCGGTGAAACGGTTCACGTCACCGATGATCGCGTCCTTGAGCACGCCGGGCCCTGATCCGCTCTTTTTGAGCAGTTCCTCGAACCGTTCATAACCATAGAGCTCCTCCTTGGAGTTCATGGCCTCGATGATGCCATCCGTGTACAGGACCACCGTATCCCCGGGTTCCAGCTTCGCCTCTTCCTGAAACAATTTCATGCCCGGGAGCATGCCCAGCGGCGCGCCACCCGCTGTCTCCAGCTTCACCAGCGAACCGTCCGCCTTTTTGATGATCGGTGGAAGATGTCCCGCGTTGGAAAGGGTCATGTTGCCCGTCGTGGCATCGAGTTCGATATAGAGCAGCGTGGCGAACATCCCGCGCCTGCTCCTCCCTGCCAAAAGGTCGTTCAGCTTCATGAGCGCTTCGGCCGGTATCCGCTCGGTGAATGCCAGTGTGCGCATGTCGCTTCCCAGCTTCGCCATGTACAGCGCGGCTGGCACGCCCTTGCCCGATACATCGCCGATCACGATGCCGGTGCGATTCCCGTCCAGGTAGATGAAATCGTAGAAATCCCCTCCGACCTCGAGGGCCGGCGTGTAGTGGGCACTGAAACGATAGCTCTGCACGTCCGGCGCATTTTGAGGCAGGAAGCTCTCCTGAACCGTGCGGGCGAATTCCATGTCCTTGACGAGCCGCTGCTTGTCCAAAATCTGCATGTGCATCTTCGCGTTCTCAAGGGCAATGGCGGCCATGCTGGAAAGAGAGAGGAACAGTTCCAGGTCGTCCTGGTCGAAGGGCTTCCCGTCGAGCCGGTTGATCACCTGGGCCACGCCGGTGACGCGGTTCCCCACTTTGAGCGGGACCGTGATCATTGATTTCGTCCGATACCCCGTTGCCTCATCATTGCCCCGGTAAAATTTCGGATGGGTATAGGCATCCTCGAGCAGGAGCGGTTTACCCTCCTCGGCAACTGTTCCGGCGATCCCCTGTCCCATTTTGAGGCGCACGACCTTCTTAAGCTTCTCGCCCACTGACCCCTGGGCCACCTGGTAGATCAGCTCATTCGTCTTCTCGTCGATGCGCATGAGACTCGATGCATCGGCGTTCATCACCTTCTTCGATATGCTCATGACGTTCTCAAGGATCGTATCGATCTCCAGGGAGGAACTGATGACCTCGTTCACCTCGATAAGGGTGCGAAGACGTTTGACCTTCTGGTTCAACCGTTCGATATTATTGGAGTTTTCCATAACCTTAAAATATCACAATAAACTGAGTATGGTCAACGGGAAAGTGGGGAATATACAGGTCATAGGTCATAGGCGTTAGGTGAAAGGTGAACCCCGAGGTACCCATTACCTATCACCTATGACCTATCACCTACACCCTTCTTTGTCAGTTCCCGTATCCTCTCCACCACCGGCGGATGGGAGTAATAGAACGCGGCATAAAGCGGATGGGGATGGAGATTAGAGAGGTTCTCCTTCGATAGTTTCACCAGGGCGGACGCCATGGCGCCGGTGCTGCCTGTGAGGTCAGCGGCGAACCGGTCCGATTCACGTTCGTCCCGCCGCGACAACCAGCTGAAGAGCGGCGTCAGGGGAAAGGTCACGATTGAGAGGAGAAATCCAAGGATCACGGCCTTTGCGTAGAACGAGGCATGCACCAGGCCCAGGATATCCGAAAGCCAGTCACCGCGAAGCAGCAAGAACGCCGCCAGGACCCCGCAGAAGGCCATGGTCTCGGTCATAATGATCCGCTTCAGCACATGTTTCTTCTTCCAGTGGCCCACCTCGTGGGCCAGCACCGCAAGGATCTCGTCCTGAGTCATTTGCTCGAGCAGCGTGTCGAACAGCACGATCCGCTTCACCTTGCCGATGCCGGTAAAGTAAGCGTTCGAATGACGGCTCCTGCGGGACGCGTCCACCTGGAACACCCGGCTCACCTTCAGCCCCGCCTTCTCCATGAGCGTCCTGATG
The DNA here is from genome assembly GCA_964412455.1 of uncultured Nitrospiraceae bacterium. Classification (GTDB taxonomy): domain Bacteria; phylum Nitrospirota; class UBA9217; order UBA9217; family UBA9217; genus JAAXXJ01. The sequence goes on from CAYPOT010000027.1 coordinate 3,180, forward strand.
CGTTCCTCCAGACCCTCGACCTTGAGCGGCTCGAACTTGAAGAAGAGCGGTTCGATCACCGTCGGCGAGATGTACATCATGAAGATGCCGAAAGCGAGGAAGAACAGCCAGACCCAGAGCCACCACAGCCCCGGGCTCACGGTGACCAGCCAGAGCGCGCCGAGTACCACGAGAGTGCTGATGACCGCGCCGATCGCCAGACCCTTGACCAGGTCCGTTATCCAGAGCTTCACGGTCATGGTGTTGAATCCGTACTTGTTCTCTATCCGAAAGTTACGATAAAGGCTGAAGGGAATGCCCATGATCGTCTGGGCGACCATGAGGACAAGAAAAAAGAGCACGCCGTTCCCGAGGAACGACCCGGTCAGGGATGTGATCCACTCATCATAGACGCCCAGGAAGCCACAGAACAGGAAGGCGATCAGGACCATGTTATCGATGAGCGATTCGATAAGGCCCAGCTGGCTGTTCTCCACCGTGTAGTCGGATATCTTCGCGAGCATCGCCGGATCCACGGCGTCTTCGAACTCCGGCGGAACGTTGTGGCCGTGGACTTTAAGGTGGGAAAGATTGAGGTATTTGAGCCAGTAGCCGGTGAAGACGACTGCGACAAAGGCAAGAAGAACAATAAGTTTCATGGGGTCATCATACTCGCAAACCGGGCCGTGGTCAAGCAGCGGAAAACCGCGACCGGGCACTCACGCCCTGATCAGCTTGAAAAAATTTTCGATCAGGCTGGGATTGAAGGACTTCCCCGCTCCGCCCTTCAGGATCTGCTCGATCTTGCTCATAGGCTGGGGCTCCTGGTAGGACCTGCGGCTCCTCATAGCGTCGAACACGTCGGCAATGGAGATCATCTGGCTCGCGATGTTCGGCGTCCAGCCGCCCTTGATGGAGGGATACCCGCTTCCGTCGAACTTCAGGTGGTGTTCCAGTGAGGCCAGCACCGCGAGCTTCGGGATCCCCTCGGTGCCCATCAAGTACCGCGCCCCCTTGGTGGTGTGGGTCTCGATGACCGAACGCTCCTCCTGGGACAGCATGCCTTTCTTGTTCAGAATATCCTCGGGGACGTAAAGCTTCCCGATGTCGTGGAGAAAGGACGCAACGCCGATCTGGTGCAAGTGCTCGCCGGTGAAGCCCAGGGACTCGGCTTGGGCCATGGTCAGGATGCCCACGTTCACCACGTGGGTAAAAGTATACTCATGGGACGATTTGAGCGACGCCAGCATCCTCAGGGGATTCACTTCCTCACGGAAACCCTTGATAAACCGTTTGACCATCCCGTCGACGCTCCGGACGTCGATCTGCTTGTGCATCTTGATGCGAAGATACAGGTCCTTGAGATCATCCAGTTCTGCGGTGGTGAGCTTGAGCAGTTCCTCAATCACCTCCGGCGGCGCGTCCTCGGCGCCCACCCAACCGTGCTGCCCACCGACGCCCGCCTGCCCACCGACGCCTGACAACCCACCGACGCCCGACAGCCCTCCGACACGCGCCTGTTTTACGCGGAGTTCAACCTTTCCCAGTTTGATGAAGCTCGTCGCCTTGATGGACGCTGCGTCGGGCAGTGCGAGGTCCTGAATGAATCCCAGGAGCTCCGTCCGCGGGAGTCCCGCCACGAAGGTGACGCGCTCTATGGATTTTCTCCTGAGGATCCGTATAAAGTTCGCCACATAAGCGCTGTCTGAGGGAAGCGGTCGGCCCTCTACGACCAAGTCGTTGCCCACCAGCATGATGGTTGCTTCCGGCATGGCCTGGAGCAGACCCGCGAGCACGGTATGTGTCTTATCGACATACTGGACCACCTGGGGATGGCTGGCAGAATAGAGGCTGATGTTCGTCACCACAGCGTTCAGCTGCACCACGACCTTTACCAGTTCTTCATGGACATCGATCTCAGCCATACACCATCTTCCTCATAACGGGAAACAACATACACGGCGCATTGATATATGATGCTTTCCTCAAAGACCAGGGGTTGTTCTTTATCACCGCGTCCACCTCGGCAACTCTTGTTTTCTGAAGTTACTTCCTCTCAGCGAGTTTTCTGCACAGCGTCCTGATCTTATCGTCTTCGGACCGTTCACCGATCTTAATAAGCTCCGCAATGCTCTCCTTCGGATACCGGCCCAGAGATTCGAACAGGGTGACCTTCATGCGCGCATGGCTCTTCCGGTACAGCGACCATCCCGCCTTCGCCAGCTTTTCCAGGTCCGCGATCACACGGGGATCGCCGATCTCGCCGAGCACCTGGATGATCTCTTCGTTCACACCGTAGTCGGTTTCGAAGAGGATCGTCCGCTTGATCAGGGGAAGAATGTCCTCGACCACGTCGGCAACGCGGAATTGGCCGGCCAGGAGCACGGCCGCGGATGACACATCAAGGTCTTTTGAGTTGATCTCCTGACGGAGTATCCCGACGGCTGCGAGGTCCTTGAACCGGAGCAGGACCGCCAGGGCGTCGAGCTTTACTTTCGGGTCGGCGTGCGTCAAGAGCGGTTTGACGTCTGCGGTCACTGCGGGCGTACCCGCCCGGCGTATCAGCATCAGTAAGTTCCGCACATAATAAGCCCGCTCGTCCCCGAGCCGCTTGACCGCCTCTAACACGGTGTCTTTGCCGAAGGTGCAGAGGAGGTCGAACAGGACGCGGCGGCCGCCCGGGTTCGTATCGTACGAATAAATCTCCAGAAGGCCGGGCACCAGGATCGGACCGAGCGCCAGCATGAAGGCCTGGCTGTCCTTCCCTCGCGTACGCGACCATGTGTCGAACGCTTCGAGGGACTTGTCGATGAACGCGGGCTCCCAGAACACCTTCAGGGCATCGGCTGCGCACGCCCGGATGCCTTCGCTCTTTTTATCAGAGAGATGCCACCGCAGGGTCTGGAGTGTGTCGAGGAGCAGAGGGAAATGACCGCTAACCAGCATGTCAGGAACGATGGCAACGAGCTTCTTCGAGAACTCGCGGTAGTCGTCTTCGTCAATATTCTCCTCCAGGAACGCAAGCACCGCCCTGCCGATCTGAAAGTCGAGATGCTGGTCGTCCAATTCCTTGATGTACTCCTCGACGGGAAACCGGTCCTTGGCGGTGGCCGCCATGGTTTCCGCGCGGCCTGAAACATTCTTCAGGATGTCGTCGTACTCCTTTTCGACATACCCCTCATACTTTTCCCGGTCGAACAACTTCGCCATGTGTTCGGGCAAGAACTCCGGGCCCGCGCCATCCTTGCCCGCGGAGCTCGAGCCGGTCCCCGTTCCGGAAGCGGTGCCCACCACGCTGCCGAAGCCTTTGGAGGCTCCGGCCGTGCCACCGGCGCTGCTTCCTCCGGTCTTCCTGGTCTGCGCGGTGCTGCCGCCTGCCGGGGGTGACTTATCCCGGACGCTTGCCAGTTTGCCCAGAAGCCCCGTCAGCGAAGGCGATACTTCCCTTCCTTCCGAGCTTGCCTGCCTCAGCATGTCGATGATCATATCATCGCCGAGACCGCCCAGCACCTCCTCGGCCCCGGAGCTCACGGCATTTTCCGACACGTTCTTGAAAGCCGTGGAAAGGAACTGTTTCCGGATATCGGGATGGAGGTCCTTCATCAGCCTGTTCAGGTTGGCCATTGTCTGGGACTGTTCCTTGGTGAGTTGCTTCTTCTCCGCAGAGGACCGCACGTAACTGGAGATGATCCGATCGTAGCTCTGGACCGCGGCGCCTGAATCAAGCTTGCGTTCGTTCAGAAGCTTGGCGAGTTCAGCCGGATCGATCTGGGAGGAGTCCTTGAGGGAAACGCCGTCTCCCGTCGTCGCCAGCGTGCCCGCGGACAGGAGCGAAACAAAATCCTGCCACATCCCCGCTCCCGGCTTATCGCCGGATTTCTCACCCGGCTTTGACTGCGCCTTGAAGATTTCCTTCTCTTCGGTAAGATGGAAGCTCGCGTAATCGATGGCCATCACCCGGATATGCGGGATGGCGGAATCGGCGACAACCTTCGCGATGCCGCCCATTGCCGTGATGTCATCGGGCTTCGTGGTGATGATGCGATGGAAGCGCACCATTTCATCACGATCGAGCCCCTTGATGAAGGTCACGGCTGCGACACCCTGATGGCTCAGAGACAATGCGAAATCACGATATACGGGGTTTTTCTGGTCCAGGTAGTCCTGTCCCACAAAGAGAATGTCCTTTGCAACGCCGAGGGTCATCTCCTGTCGGATCTCGAAAAGGTTTACCAGGACGTCATAGGCGCGATCAATGCTCTTGGTGATCTGGAGATGACCGGGAGGGTAGATGCCGACGTTCTTCCGTGAGATGTTCAGTTCGATGACCGCGTCGGACAGCAGTCTCGTATCGAGCGGGATCTCACGCTCCGCGGGATGCGGCGGCGGTTGATGGGGGCCGGCTGGCGGCTTCTTGTCCTGCTCTTCAGGCATGATGCAGTATATCCGGTTTATCGTTCGATTTCACTACCAACTTAGCACGGCCTACTCCGCGTCGGACGCTTTCCTCCGGTTGCGTCTGACGACGAGCAACAGGAGCAGGAACAATATAAGCAATATCCATGGTAATGACGAAGTTGCGGGCTCAACGGCTGCCGCAGCGGCGACGGCGACAGGCAGAGAAGGTCTTGCCTCCTCAGGCCTGTCTGCGGGTGTTCCCTCGTCGACCACCTTCTTTTCAAACAGCGAGGCCTCAGGCTTTGACCTGACCTGCTTCTTCCGGGCCACTCTCATCGGCTTTCCGTCCTTGTCATGCGTGTGATACTCGCTGTAGAAGAGGTCCCATTCAGCGCATTCCTTGATGCACTTGTGACCACCATATCGATCTGTCTTGCCGGGGTGGGCTACGGTCGTCAACGGAAGCATACCGATGACGATCACGATCAGAACGGCCAGCATTCTCATTAACGAAGTGTATCTGATAACGCGATCGGTGTCAACAATGCCTCAAAACACCTCATTTTTCCTTGACAACATTGGTGCGTGATGTTAAATTACCCACGCATTTGAAAAGGAAATCGGGGCTGTAGCTCAGCTGGGAGAGCACAAGGCTGGCAGTCTTGGGGTCAGGGGTTCGATCCCCCTCAGCTCCACCAAGATAAATAAAAGGGTTGACCATAAGGTCAGCCCTTTTCTATTTGTGATGAGGGGGATCGAACCAAGGGAGTTTGAGGGAAAGCATTTCCCTCATGCTTTGGGGGAGTACACGAGGGGGCTGGCCCCATCGTGGAGCGAAGCGCGTGAGATTCCCCATCAGCTCCACTAAAAATTATAAAAGGCTAATCGCAAGATCAGCATTTTTCATTTCTGATGAGCGAGGCGGAAAAATAAGGACCAGCGATCAACGCTTACCCTGCAGTACTCATTTCCCGAAGCGGCTGACCGCTCTCGCACGATTGTTCCTGCGTTCTTATCGCTGGATATATCCGCGCCAGCTCTTGAGATACCCTTTCGCGTCAAATTCGATCGTCAGGTCGTCGTAGATCTCGCCCTCGGCCCCACGGCATACCCGCCCTCGAAACCTCTGCTCCCCTGTCCACCCTTTGGGTCCCGGTAAGGGATGTGGTAATACCAGAGCTCCGTTTTTCCGATCTTGTCCTTACGGAGCGGGTTGCCGAGTTTCCGGGTGATGTCGGACGGCTGCGCTTTTCCGATCAGGGGCTCAAAGTAGCCTTCGTATTCTTTCAGGCGTTTCTGTGCTTCCATGGCAACGCAACCAATGAGCAATCCGCACAAAAGCGCTGCTACAACCAGCCTTTTTTTTCTTTCCCAGGACATCATTGGTTTATCCTTTTTCACCGGTATGTTGCGAGACTCCCATGGATCACAGTAGGCTCCATTCTCCCGCCTTCCGGTGATGATCAGTATATCACAGACGCCGAGTTCTTTTCTATGCCCGACACTTTATTGATAATCGATCATAATGCGGCTATAATATCCTGCAACGAGTGGACCTGCAACACGGCTGCATCGGCCGCTCATGTCCCTATCTGTCCCCGTGAAGGAGTATGCATGATTGACAACCAGCTTTCCGCGGCCCTTGACCACTTCAAGGTACATGCGCCGGACCATCTGCAGGACCTCAAGGACCTGGTGCGCATTCCGAGCGTAAGCTTTCCTGGATTCGATGCCGCTCCGGTCAGGACATGCGCTGACAGTGTTTTTGCGCTGCTCACGAAACACGGGTTCAACGATGTCCAACTGCTCGAGACAGGTTCGGGCTACCCTTACGTGTTCGGGCAGTTGTTGGAAGCGCCGGGCAAGCCCACCCTGCTCCTGTATGCCCACTACGACGTCCAGCCGGTCGGCCGGGAGGAACTTTGGAAAACCCCTCCCTTCGAACCGGCGGAGCGGGAGGGAAGGCTCTATGGCCGGGGCGCCGCGGATGACAAGGGCGGCGCCATGATGCATATCGCCGCGTTCAGTTCATGGCTGCGGGGCGCGGGCAGGCTGCCGGTCAATGTGAAGGTCCTGATCGAAGGAGAAGAAGAGGTCGGATCGTCAAATCTTGAAACGCTCCTCACCAGTCACCATAAGCTCCTTGCAGCGGACGCGGTGGTCATCGCCGACAGCGAGAACTTCGCCACCGGTATCCCGTCGCTCACGGCCTCGCTCCGGGGCATCGTTACGGTCAACGTCGAGGTCAGGTCCCTTTCTTCAAGCGTTCACTCGGGTACCTGGGGCGGCCCTCTTCCCGATCCTGTCCTGGCCCTGGCCAGGATGCTCTCAACGCTCGTTGATGATCAGGGCATTCCTGCGATCCCGGGCATGCTTGACAACGTGAGGTCCCTATCTTCCAAGGACAGGAAAGGACTGGATGGCCTGCCCTTTAGTGAGTCCGCTTACCGGAAGCAATCCAGGCTCCTGGACGGCGTCAATATTACCGGCGGTCCGGGAACGGTCTATGAGAAGATGTGGCACCGTCCTTCCATCTCCGTGAACGCCATCGAGGCCAGCAGCAGAAAACAGGCCGCGAACATCATCAACGACGTTGCCTGGGCGAGGATCGGCATTCGCATCGTCCCGGACATGGACCCGCTGAGAACGCTGGAACTCCTGAAGGACCACCTGATGAAACAGGCCCCCTGGGGAACGCGGGTGACCGTGACACCCGAGTCCCCTTCACGCTGGTGGCGGACCGACACCGATGGACCGATCTTCGACGCGGCGCTGAATGCGCTTGAAAAGGGATATGGCAGAAAGCCCGCGATCATCGGCGCAGGCGGTTCGATCCCCTTTGTCCGGACCATAACCGAGACGCTGGGAGGCGTTCCCGCGCTGCTCTTCGGCGTCGGCGACCCCTATGCGGCCGCCCACTCGGAGAATGAGAGCCTGGTCATCGCTGACTGGGAAAGCGCCTGCAGGAGCATGATCCATTTGTTCTCGGAACTGGGGGAGATGAAGCAGCGGTAAAGATTGCGCGGCGGGAATACTATAATAATAGAAAAGCACGGCACGGCCCGAATGCAGGGCTGTGCCGTGCGTGTTTATCAGAGCGAATCGATCTCAGCCTGGTTCATGGTGACCTTTCCCTTCTTGAACAACGCCTGCGCGTAGGCGTCTACCGCTGAACGCTTCTTCTCGGTGAGGAGGGTCTGCCTGAAGCTTTCCCTGTTCTTCTCAAGGTCCCCCGCCTTTGCTTTAGGGTTCCGGACCGCATACTCCGTCCTGAGCTCTTCCTCGGGCACGTCCACCCCGTCCCCGATGATCCGTTCGATCTTCTGCTTCAGCATGTATTCTCGCTGGGTCTCTTCAAAAACGCTGGGCTTCACGTTGATATAATCCAGATACCGATCATAGGCGGCCTTGTCGAATTTTCCCTGGTTCATGAAGGACGGGGTCCTCATGATGGCGGCCTGGACCTCCTCATCGGTCACCCGGAGGCCGGTCCGCTTCGCTTCCTGGACCAGCAGCCGGTTCTGCACCAGGTCCCGGAGCGCCTGCTGCCGGAGCCCCTTGGCCATCGCGTCGTTGAACTGGTCCTTGAAGATCTGACGGTAGGTCTCGTACATGCTTCGATACGCCCGGTTCAATTCTCCTGCGGTGACCGCCTCGCCATTGACCATAGCCGCCGCTCCCCGGCCGTTGTCGGAGGGATAGATCCCGAAGAACAGGAACGACACGATCACGAGGACGAGAATGATCCACATGATCCAGCTCATATGTTTCCGCATTTGTTCAAGCATCTTTGATCTCCTTAGTAGTAAGTGATTATGGTATTGAGTAATTATCCATTAAATTTGTTAACATCAACTTGAGCACTACTCTCTCATTACGGACTGCCTTCATTCAACCAATTTTTTCTTCAACAGTTGGTTCACGAGGTCCGGGTTCGCCTTGCCCTTGCTCGCCTTCATCACCTGGCCTACGAAAAAGCCGAAGAGCTTGTCCTTGCCTCCCTTATAATCCGCATGCTGGGCAGGATTCGCCTTGATGACGTCGGCTATTATGTTCTCGATCTCACCGCTATCGGATACCTGAACCAGTCCTTTTTCCCTGACAACCGTTTCCGCGTCCTTCCCGGTCCCGTACATGTCCTCGAACACGACCTTGGCGATCTTGGTGCTGATAGTGCCGTCGCTGATCATTTTGACCATGTCAGCAAGCCGGTCAGGCCTCACCGGACAGTCCTCGATCTCTTTTCCTTCCGCGTTCAACAGCCTCATCAGCTCGCCCATTATCCAGTTCGATATGACCTTGGGCTGGCCGGAAAGTTTCGCTGCCTCCTCGTAGTAAGCCGCAAGGGCCCTGCTCTGGGTCAGCATATCGGCGTCGTACTCGGGAAGTCCGTACTCCTTCACGAACCGGTCACGCTTGGCTTCAGGAAGCTCCGTAATGGTCTTCCTGATCGCCTCAACGGTCTCCGAAGAGGTCACAATGGGGACCAGGTCAGGCTCGGGAAAATAGCGGTAGTCGTGGGCCTCTTCCTTGCTTCTCATGGAGAAGGTTACGCCTTTCCCGGAATCGAAGAGCCTCGTCTCCTGGACCACTCGTCCGCCCTCGTCGAGGACCTGGGCCTGCCGTTTTATCTCGTACTCAAGCGCCTTCTGCACGAACTTGAAGGAATTGACGTTCTTGACCTCCGCCCGGGTGCCGTACTCCTTTGCGCCGACGGGACGGATCGATACGTTGCAGTCGCACCGGAAGTTCCCCTTCTCCATGTCCGCATCCGAGACCTCGATGTAGCGAAGGATGGACCGGAGCTTCTTGAGGTATTCCGTTGCCTCATCGGCAGACCGGATGTCCGGCTCGGAAACGATCTCCATGAGCGGCGTGCCGGCGCGGTTCAGGTCCACGAGGCTCGCACCGCTCTCGGAGGTGTGCAGATTCTTTCCGGCGTCCTCTTCGAGATGGATCCGGGTGATGCCGATGCGCTTCACTTTCCCGTCGACCAGGATCTCGACATGCCCTTTTTCGCAAAGCGGCAGTTCGTACTGGGAGATCTGGTATCCTTTCGGAAGGTCCGGGTAGAAGTAATTCTTCCGCGCAAAGCGGCTGTAGGGGGTGATCGCGCAGTGCGTGGCGAGGCCGGTCTTGATGATGAATTCGACGGCCTTTCTGTTCAGCACCGGCAGGACACCCGGCATGCCGATGCAGACCGGGCAGGTCCGTGTATTCGCCTCTTCGCCGAAGGCGGTCTCGCATTGACAGAAGATCTTACTGTTGGTCTGGAGTTGTGCATGCACCTCCAGGCCTATCACTGCTTCATAGTTCATGGTTAAACCTCGTTCTTCGTTAAAAGGTTACGATGCCCGTATCGTCATTCGGCACCGGCGACGTCGAGAACCGAACAACGTGACCGTAAAACCGAAACGGGCCTCGTTACCGACGAACGCATGACGATCTCGCTTCTTACCTTCCTACCTTCTTAACTTCCTACCTTCCTGTCTTCTCACCTTCTCACCTTCCCACCTTCAAATCTTCGGCCTCTTCAGGTGCCACTCCGTCGCCTGCTCATACGCGTACGCCGCGCGCAGCACCGACTCCTCGTCGAAATGCCTGCCGAGCAGCTGAAGTCCGATGGGAAGGTTGCCCGTCGTGAACCCGCAGGGCAGGGAGATCCCCGGGATGCCGGCGAGGTTCACACTGATCGTGAAGATGTCCGACAGGTACATCTGCAGCGGGTCCGAGGATTTTTCCCCGATCTTGAACGCTGCCGTCGGCGCCGTGGGCGTCGCGATGACGTCGGCCTTCTTGAAGGCCTCGTCGAAATCATGCTTGATCAGGGTCCTGACCTGCTGGCCCTTCTTGTAATAGGCGTCGTAGTATCCTGCCGAAAGCGCGTACGTACCGAGCATGATCCTGCGTTTGACCTCCGGCCCGAATCCCTGGCTGCGCGATTTCATGTACATGTCCAGTAGATCCTTTGCACCCTGCGCCCGGAACCCGTATTTCACGCCGTCATACCGCGCGAGGTTGGAGCTCGCTTCGGAGGTGGCAAGGATATAATACGTGGCGACAGCGAAGCCGGTATGGGGCAGGGAGACGTCGACGACCTTCGCGCCGAGGCGCTCCAGGGTCTTCACCGCTTCCCGAACCGACTTTTCCACCTCGGGGTCCATTCCCTCGATAAAATATTCCTTCGGGATGCCGACCGTCATCCCCTTCACGTCCTTCACCAGCGATTTCGTGAAATCCGGCACCGCGACATCGGCCGACGTGGAATCTTTCGGGTCGTGGCCGGCGATGATGTTCATCATGATGGCGGTATCCGTCACGTCCTTCGTGAGCGGGCCGATCTGGTCGAGCGACGATGCGAACGCCACGAGCCCGTATCGGGAGACCCTTCCATAGGTGGGTTTGAGCCCGACGACGCCGCAGCAGGCCGCGGGTTGACGGATGGAACCGCCCGTATCGGACCCAAGGGCCGCTATGCATTCCCCCGCGGCCACGGCCGCCGCTGAGCCGCCGCTGGATCCGCCGGGGATGCGTTCGAGGTCCCAGGGGTTCCTGGTCGCAAAAAACGCGGAGTTCTCCGTCGATGACCCCATGGCAAATTCGTCCATGTTGGCCTTGCCGGGCAGCACGGAACCAGCCTCGTTCAGCCGGGCGACGACCGATGCGTCATAGGGAGGAATGAAGTTCCCGAGGATCTTCGACGCGCAGGTAGTCCGGGTGCCGGCGGTGCACATGTTGTCCTTGATCGCGATAGGGATGCCGAGCACGGTCGTCTTCTTGCCGGCCTTGCGTTCCTTGTCAGCCCTGTCCGCCTGCGACAGCGCGGCATCCCCGGTTACCGTGATAAACGCCTTGACCTTGTCATCGACTGCTGTGATCCTGTTCAGGACGGACTCGGTGATCGCCCGTGACGTGGTCTCGCCCTTCTCCAGCATGTCGCGCAGTTCGTGGATCGTGAGATTATATAACTCCATGCCTACTCCTTGACCTTGATCGAGTGGCCCACGGAAACGATGGCGTTCCTGTCATCCACGAGCACGATATTGGGTTTAAAGGCCTTGAGCTCCTGTTCGTTGTAGTATTCATAACAGAATACGATGATCTTGTCTCCCTTCGCCCCCTTCCGCGCCGTGGGGCCGTTCAGACACATGTCGCCGGAGCCCCGCTTGCCCGGGATGAGATAGGTCTCGAACCGCTCGCCGTTATTGAGGTTCGATACCCTCACCTGCTCATAGGGCAGCATATCAGCTGCTTCCAGGAGGACGGGGTCTACGGTCAGGCTCCCCTCGTACTCAAGATTCGCGTCCGTTACCGTCGCGCGGTGTATCTTTGAACGAAGCATCAATCTGAACATAAGTCTCCTTCAATTGCGGATTGCGAATTTCGGATTGCGGATTTAGCACCAAGATCTCGCTGCTGATGTGACGTGCCATTCACAATCCGCAATCTATTCGATGATCTTCGGCACCTTGAAATGCCCGGCAGCCTTTTCCGGTGCGTTCGCAAGGGCCTGTTCCTGGGAAAGGCCCGGCGCAGACACATCGTCGCGCAGCACGTTCTTGATATCGAGGACATGGGAGGTGGGCTCCACACCTTTTGTATCCAGTTCGTTCAGCGTCTCGACGTAGGTTAGGATGTTCGAGAGCTGATCGATAAGCTTGTCCTTCTCCCCGTCGGCCAACTCCAGCCTCGCCAGCTTTGCAACGTGCTCAACTTCCTGTTTCGATATTTTCATACCTTAACTCCTGAACTGCCTTTACCGCAGAGTTCGCAGAGAGCGCTGAGGAACGACAAACAAAAAAGAGCTTCTACGATCTTCTCTGCGTTCTCCGCGGTCTCTGCGGTGAAAACGACTATATTACTTCGAGGTTCGCGTATTTCACCGCCAGGGTCTTCACGCCATGTCCGGGGAAGCTGACGATGATCTTCAGGTCGTCCGCGGCCCCCTCGGACCGTTGGACCGTTCCGATGCCGAACTTCGCGTGTTTGACCACGGCGCCATTGTAGTAAGGGGTCGTGCCGGACGCTTTTGCCGTTTTCGCGGCAGCCGATGTCTTTTCCGCCCTGTGGTTGCCGGTCCGGGGTGAGGCAACGATAGTATTCGGTGCGGCCGCGTCCTCCCAGTCAACATAGCGCCTGCCGGTGTTCGCGGTAATTGCCGCCATGCCTTCCCGATCGACCAGTTCCGCCGGTATCTCCTCGACGAACCGGGAAACAAGGTTCGCCTGGGGATATCCGTAGAGCCGGCGCTCCGACGCATGGGTCAGGATAAGCCGTTCCTTGGCCCGCGTCATGCCGACGTAACAAAGCCTTCGCTCCTCTTCCAATTCCTCTTCGCTCTCCGCGGATCGGGAATGGGGGAACAGACCTTCCTCCATGCCCGCAATGAACACCACCGGAAACTCCAGCCCCTTGGCGTTATGCAGGGTCATGAGCGTCACGCTGTCTGTTTTCGTGCCGCCCTTTCCATCGCCCGCCGACTGCTGCTCCATGTCGGTAATGAGCGCCACCTGGTCGAGGAACGCATCCAGTCCGGCCTCCCGGTTCTGTTCCTGAAAGTCCTCGGTAGCCGTGAGAAACTCGGTCAGGTTCTCTATCCTGATCCGCGCCTCGATGGTCCGTTCTTCTTCCAGCGCTTTGATGTATCCTGAATCGTCGATCACGCGGCGCGCAAGATCGGTCAAGGTCAGGTCGCCCATGTCCGTCCGCAGCCGTTCCATGAACGACATAAATTCCCTGAGCTTCCCCGACGCTGCCTTCGCGATCTCCGCCGCGGCAGGGTCCTTCGCTGCTTCATAGAGCGACACACCCTTCTGCTGTGCCGCCCTTTCCAGCTTATCGATGGTCGTATCGCCGATACCGCGGGCCGGTACATTGATGATGCGGCGAATGCTTACGGAATCCGCGGGGTTGTGCAGGACCCGGAGATAGGCAATGATGTCCTTGATCTCTTTCCGGTCGTAGAACCTGAGCCCGCCGAAGATCCGGTAAGGGATGCCGCGGTTCCTGAGGGCGTCTTCCAACGCCCGGGACTGGGCATTGGTGCGATAGAGGATGGCGATCTCTCTGAGCGCCCTGCCGTCGTCGGTGAATTTCTCGATGTTCCTGCAGATATACCGCGCTTCATCCTTCTCGTCGACCGCCGTATAACAAATGACCTGCTCGCCGCCCCGGCGGCTCGTCCAGAGCGTCTTGTCCTTTCTGCCCAGGTTCCGCTTCACCACTGCGCTGGCGGCGCCGAGGATGTTCTCGGTTGACCGGTAATTCTGCTCCAGTTTGATGATCGTCGTGTCCGCGTAGTCCTTTTCGAAGTTCAGGATGTTCGTAATGTCCGCGCCGCGAAACTTGTAGATGCTCTGGTCGTCATCCCCCACCACGCACAGGCTCCGGTGCTTCGCCGTGAGCAGCCGCACGAGCCGGTACTGCGCCCGGTTCGTGTCCTGGTACTCATCGATGAGGATGTGCTGGAACAGCTGCTGATAATGGTCAAGCACGTCGGGGTTCTGTTCCAGAAGCCTGACCGAGAGCATCAGCAGGTCATCGAAATCGAGACCGCCCGATTCCTTCAACCGCTCCGTATACAGTTCGTAGGTCCGTGAGACGGCATCGTCGAACCCGAACCCCGCGCTGGTGCGGGCAAACTGCTCCGGGTCCGTCAGGTTGTTCTTCAGGGCGCTGATGCGGCCGATGACCGCCCGCGGTTGATAGTGTTTGTCATCGATCCGCAGGTCCTGCATGCAGGTCTTGATGAGCGAGGACCGGTCCGTCTCGTCGTAGATCACGAACTGGCGCTTGTACCCGATCCGTTCGACATGCTGCCGAAGGATCCTGACACAGGCCGCGTGAAAGGTGCTGATCCAGAGCCCGCGCAGCGGAATGCTCAGCAGCCGTTCCAGCCGCTCCCGCATCTCGGTCGCCGCCTTGTTCGTGAACGTGACCGCCAGGATGTTCCCCGGCCGGACATCCCGCTCGCGGATCAGGTGGGCGATGCGGTACGTGATGACCCGGGTCTTTCCGCTGCCAGCCCCGGCAAGTATCAGGAGCGGTCCATCGCCATGGAGCACCGCCTCACGCTGAGGGGGATTGAGATCTTCTAAATAATTCATATTCTCCAGTGCTGAGTTCGGAGTGTGGAGTGAAAAACAAAGGCAAAAGCACGTCAACTACTCCGCACTCGCCACTCCGCATTCCGCACTTACTTACTCCACTGTCACGCTCTTGGCCAGGTTCCGGGGCTGGTCCACATCAGCCCCACGGAGCACGGCGATATGATAGGCAAGGAGCTGGAGCGGGATCGACATGATGATCGGCAGGAGAAGCGGGTTGGTCGCAGGCACGGAGATCACGTGATCAACCAACTTCACGAGCTCCGGGTCTCCGTCATTGGCAAGAGCGATGACGATGCCGCCCCGTGCCTTCACTTCCTGGATGTTGGCCATGATCTTCTCGTACACGCTGTTCCTTCCGGCCAGGACGACCACCGGCATATTCTCATCGATAAGGGCGATCGGTCCGTGTTTCATCTCGCCCGCGGGGTATCCCTCTGCATGGATATAGGATATTTCCTTCAGTTTGAGAGCGCCCTCGAGGGCCACGGGGTAGTTCGGCCCCCTGCCGAGGTACAGAAAGTCATTTGCTTTAAAATACCGCCTGGCGATCTGCTCGATGACATCGTTCTGTTCGAGGCATTGCTCCACCAGCGTGGGAAGGTGGACAAGGTCGGCCAACCGCTTGCGGACCTCGTCCGGGGAGAGCGTGCCGCGCATGCTGCCGAAGAGGAGGCCGAACAGGTAGAGCGCCGTGAGCTGCGCGGTAAAGGCCTTGGTCGATGCAACGCCGATCTCCGGCCCCGCATGGGTATAGACCACGCCGTCTGCTTCGCGGCTGGCCGTGGAGCCAACGACATTGCAGATGGTCACCACCGTTGCCCCGCGAGCCTTTGCCTCGCGCATCGCTGCCAGCGTATCGGCGGTCTCGCCCGATTGCGTGATGGCGATCAGGAGCATTTCGCCGTTCACCAGCGGTTTCCGGTACCGGAACTCGGAAGCGATGTCCACTTCCGTGGGAATGGCGGCCATTTCCTCGATCATGTACTTTCCGACAAGACCGGCGTGCCACGAGGTCCCGCAGGCCACGATGAATATCTTTTTGAATTTATTGAACCGCTCCGGCGCAATGCCGATCTCCTCGAGATGAATGACGCCGGTATCCTGGGATATCCTCCCCCGGATGGTGTCCATGATTGCCCGCGGCTGTTCGTGGATCTCCTTCAGCATGAAGTGGCGATAACCGCCCTTCTCGGCCATAACCGGGTTCCAGAGGACGCGGGTGACCTCTCGCGAGACCTCGTTGCCCCGGAGATCGGTGACGCGGACCCCTTCAGCGGACAGCACCGCCATCTCGTCGTCATTCAGAAAGAGCACGTCGCGGGTCCGATGCAGGATCGCCGGGATATCCGACGCCACGAAGAACTCGCCCTGACCCAGCCCGATCACGAGGGGACTGCCCTTACGCGCGCAGACCATGACATCCGGCGTGCGTTCATCGACCACGGCGATGGCATAGGCGCCTACGAGATGCCGCGCCGCTTCGCGCACCGCCTCCTCAAGTCCCGTTCCCTTCGCCGCGATACTATCGATCAGATGGGCAATGACCTCTGTATCGGTCTCGGAAAGGAACGTGCGGCCCTGGGCCAGGAGCTCCTTTTTGAGGACCCCATAGTTCTCAATGATGCCGTTATGGACAACCACCACGCTGCCGGCGCGGTGGGGATGGGCGTTCTCCTCGGACGGCCTGCCGTGCGTTGCCCAGCGCACATGGCCGATCCCCATCGTCCCGGTCAGCGCCTCGCGCTGGAGGACCGATTCGAGGTTCTGAAGCTTGCCCACCGCCCTGCGGAGCACCAGGGTCCCGTTCTGGAGAACGGCGATCCCCGAGGAATCGTACCCGCGGTATTCGAGCTTTTTCAGCCCCTCGATGAGGATGGGGACGGCAGGTTCATTGCCGATATATCCGATGATGCCGCACATAAGACTAGGACCTCATTGTAAATTTCAAATTGCAAAGTGTAAATTGTAAAGTGCAGGTGTAGGAACAATGCATTTTCATATTTGAAATTTGCAATCTGCAATTTGCAATTACGTGGTCTTCTTCTGCTTCATCCTCTTTCTCCGGCCCGAGACGCCTTCGCGAATATCCAGGGGCACCCTGCTGATCGCCAGGGCCTCGGGCGGCACATCGCGGGTGACCGTGGCGCCGGCTGCAACAAGGGCGTCCTTCCCGATGCGGACCGGTGCGACGAGTTGGGCATCGCTTCCCACGAACACGCCGTCCTCGATAATGGTCTGATGTTTCTGGAATCCGTCATAATTGCAGGTGATGACGCCGGCGCCGATGTTCACATCCTTACCCACGGTGGCGTCGCCAATGTACGCCAGGTGGTTCGCCTTGCTCCCCTCGCCGATGACCGACTTCTTCACCTCGACGAAGTTGCCGATTCGGGAACCGGGGCCAAGCACCGTACCGGGCCGGAGATGGGCAAAGGGACCGACCGACGCCTTGTCGGCGATCCGGCTGTCTTCGATGACACAGCAGTCCTTGATCGTCACCCCGCTTCCGCAGACGCTGTCAACCATGCGTGACCCGGGATACACCGTACACCCCTCTCCCAGCGTCGTCTTCCCTTCCAGCCGGACATTGGGGTAGAGGATGGTGTCCCTGCCGATCACCGCTTCATCGCTGATAAAGACCGTTGCAGGGTCGATCAACGTAACGCCTTCCATCATCCACCGGACGTTCTTCCTGCTCTGTAGGATCATTTCTGCCTGGCTCAGATCAAAGCGTGAGTTAATCCCCATGGCCTCATCGGGGTCCTGGCAGAGGACCGCCGCGACCCTGCGTTTCCCTTTCCGCGCGAGGGCTATCGTATCGGGAAGATAATATTCTCCCTGGGCGTTCTTGTTCTTGATCCCTCCCAGGGCCGACAGGAGGAACTTCTTTTCGAAGCAGTATATCCCGGCATTCACTTCCCTTATCTTTTTCTGCGCAGTCGTCGCGTCCTTCTCTTCCACAATGCGCAGCACGCCGGACCTGCCCCGTATAATGCGGCCATAGCCCGTCGGGTCGGCCGGCATCGCAGTCATCACCGTGACCGCGGCCCCTGACCCGGAGTGCGCGTCAGCCAGAGACATCAAGGTCTCCGGCGCCAGGAGCGGCGTGTCCGCGCACAGGACCATGACCGGCCCCTGCGCGGACGCTATGACGCCGACCGCCTGCCGGACGGCATGACCGGTTCCCCGCTGCTCGGCCTGATGCACGACCTCGATATCGTATCCTTCGACGACGCTTCGTACACGGTCGGCCTGATGGCCGAGGACCAGGATGGTCTTTTCCGGCCCGAGCGGTGCGACCGCGTCAAGCACGTGCCGGATGAGCGGCTTGCCCGCCAGCAGATGCAGCACCTTGGGCGCGGCTGACCGCATGCGCGTCCCCATGCCTGCCGCAAGGACAATGATGGTGAGCCTCATGTGCCGGACTCCTTGTCTCCTGCACGCATCAATTTCAGGGCCTCCCGCTCGCTCAAGCTGACGAGCCCGAGGGAGATGATGAACTTCATCCCCTGTTCCACCGACATGTCAAGTTGGCGTACTTCCGACTCGGGAAGGATGAGAAGAAACCCCGCAGTGGGATTGGGAGTGGTAGGTACAAAGACGGTCTGGTAATCCCCGGGGAGTCCCACGGACCCGCCGGCGACATCTCCGGTCACGAATCCGATGCTATAGCATCCTTCGCGCGGATACTCAACGAGCGCCACTCCGCGGAAACTATGTTTCACCGAGAACGTCTGCATGACCTGTTTGACCGTGGAATAAACACCGCGGACAAGAGGGACCTTATGAATAAGTTCATCCCAGAAGCGGACGATCCTGTTCCCAAAGTAATTTGTAGAGATGATCCCGATAGCGAGGACGAACAGGATCAGAGTGATGATGCCGAGACCGGGGAATTGAAGGCCTATAACATACCCCGGGAGGTCTCCCAGGATATTATCGATCCACCCAAGAAGTCCCGTCAGGACAAAGACCGTGACCCCCACCGGGACCACCACGAGAAGACCGGTGAGGAAGTTCTTCTTAAAATAATTCTTCAGTTTTTTCACGTCGTTATATTACTGATTTTAACAGGGGCTTGCAAGCTTTTTTTCGGCGGAAATCCTTGTAAATACGCGGAAGTAACGGTTTACCAGGTGTTATATGCCGTGCCATCGGTCCCGACGAGGGGGCTTGCGCTGTGGACGTCGAAGACCCCCCCCTCTTCACTCTCAAGGGCGATCGTGATCCAATCGGCGGCTCCGGTAAAGGGGTCCTTCGGTATGCCGCGAAGGTAGCTCTTCGCCTTTTCCGACTCGTTGATGAGGTCAGTGAGCTGGCCGGGGTATTTCCCGTTATCAACGTAATACTGGTCCAGGGCATCGCGGATCTGGTACAGGTTTTCCCGAAGCACGGCTTCCCTGGCCCGGACAATGGACTGTTTCAGGCTCGGCTGAGCAATGGTGATGAGGATGCCCATGATCGCCATTACAATCATGAGTTCCAGGAGCGTGAACCCCCGGTTGGACAGACCAGGGATATTCCGAGCGCTATTATGTTTTACCGGTTCTTTCATCGGCTGTTTTTTTTCTGTTGTCTACTGTCTGTCGTCTGTTGTCTCTACTCTGTCCTCTGCTCAAACTACCATGAGCTGTATTTCGTCCCGTCAAGGGATTCGCCTTCGTTTTTTGAATACATATCGTATACGTTCTCGCCGCCCCATTGCGACGAATCAGGAGGGTCGCTATAGGACCGGAGCCCCCAGTTGTTCAGATTGTCCGATGCTTCAAGGGGGGTAAAGGGGTCCCGTGGTATCCGCCGGAGATATTTCTTGGTCTTGTCAACGGCTCCCGCAAGATTTAACGGCTCGGTCAGGAGTTCCAGGGACTCCGGGTAGCCGTCCTTGCTGCAGTAGTCACTCGACAGTTTCTTTGTGACGCAGTCCTTATTGAACGCGTCGATCGCGGAGCGGAGGACACGAAGACCGCTCCTGAGCTCTGTTTCCTTCATGCGTACCATCGTCATGCGCGACAGCGGCATGACCGCGGTCGCCAGGATGCTGATGATCGCGATGACCACCAGAAGCTCGATGAGCGTGAGGCCACGATACTCCAGCCGATTCCGCACTCCGCACTCGGCACTCCGCACTTCCATTCTATTTCACCAATATTTTCGCAGGTTTGACATCCACACTGAGCTGTTCCCTGTTATAGTTTCCGAGCTTGACGCTCTTGAACAGGACCTGGCTCGTCCCCGCTGATTTTCCCTGGAACACGACCGAGCAGAGGGTCCCTGCGCCTTCTACGCCGCCGACATCGCCGATCCGGGTTATGTAGATATCGACGGTCCCGGCCTTGATGTTGTTCGAGAACAGGAACGACGTCTGCTGGTTATCCTTCCTGAGGAACGCGCCCTCCATGGCCGCCTTGAAGTCAACAAGCTTGGGATCATAACTGAGCGTCAGGATCGCGCCGTAGAGGTCCTTGACATTGGAAATGGTCAGGTCAAGCCTGGCATCCTGGCCCACCGGAGTGTCTGAATCGGCGGGTTTTACTTCGATCACCGAAACGGCATGTGCCGTCTCGGGAGCTTCAGGCTTCATGTCAGCCGGTTTCTGCGCTGGCGCCTGCTCTCTCTTTGCAAGAGTATCGAGGACCGCGCTCTTATCCTGGGGCTTTTCGGCCGTTTTGGAGCTTTTCGCGCCGCTCGTCGTGAACATCGGCTTCACGTCATACGCCTCTTCCGTCCCCGACCAGAACGTCTGGATGTCCTTGTCGGGAAGCTCCATGGAGCGCACGATGTTCGGCGTTATGGACATGAGGATGTCGGTCTTGATCGTTTCGTTTCCGGACGACGCGAAAAGCTTCCCCAGGATCGGGATGTCGCCCAGCAGAGGGATCTTGTTGCTGCTCTTCCGCTCCTCGTCCTTGATAAGCCCGCCGATGATCACGGTCTCACCGTCCCGAAGGTTGATGGTTGTATCGGTGTTCCGGGTCCCGAACTTGTATTGTACCTGGCCGTTGCCGAAAGTGATGGCATCGCCTAGGCTGCTGATCTCCAGCCCCAATTTCAGCGTCACCGTGTTGTTCAGGTGCACGTTCGGCTCTATGTTGAGCTTGATGCCCACGTCCTTGTACTCGAACGTGGACGTCGTCACCGCGACCGAAGTCCCCTGGGTCGTAGAGGTCTGGATCGGGATCCGGTCGCCGATGTGGAACTTTGCCTGTTTGTTGTTCAGTACGCGAACACGCGGGTTCGCCAGCGTCTGCGCGTCGGCATCCTGTTTTAACAGATTGATCACCACACCGGGGATCGACAGCATCACATTTTCGCCCGTAACCTTCCGCAGGTCGGACAGCGAGATCGTGCCCGGCACCGAACCCGCGGTCGCCCCCTGGATCGCGGCCGAAGCGGACAGCCCGGGGTTGAAGTTCCAGCCGTACTTCAGTGTCTTGCTCCGCGCGATCTCAAGGATCTCCACGTCAAGAATGACCTCGGCCTCCTTGAGGTCGTTCGCGGCAATGACCTTTTCGACCAGCTTCATCTTCTCCGGCGTATCGCGAAGCGTGACCGAGTTCAGCACCTCGTTCACATAGACCTTCCGGGTGTCAAGCATGGACCGGAGCAGGTTCACCGTATCCTTGGCTTTCGCATTGGTAAGATAGAACGTCTTCATGACCAGGTCCTGGTACTGGTCCATCTTTGCCTTCGTCTTGGGAATGATAATGATCGTGTCCACGCTGAGCTTCTTCATGAAAAGCTTGTTGGTGGACAAAAGCAGATTAAGCGCGTACGGGAACGATACGTCCTTCATAAAGACCGTCACCGGCTGGGCCCTGACCTCTTCATCAAAGAGAATATTGATGCCCGACAGTTTGGAAAGGAGCTCGAACACCTCCTTGATGTTCGTGTTCTTGAAGTTGAGCGTGACGGGCTTGTCCGAAACCAGGGTCAGGGCGTCATCGGGTTCACTCTCGCTCCTTTTCTTCTCGAGCTTATCAAGCGTGTCACGGTACTTCGGGTTTTCCGGATCGAGGTCCACCGAGCGGTTCAACTCATTGAGGGCATCGTTCAGGCGGCTCAGCTCCATGAAGGTGAGGGCCGCGCGGTAATGCTCTTCGGCCTGCTTTATGTCAAGGACGGTTTTAAGGGCGCTCTGGATCGCTACATTGGAGGGATTCAGATAAATGGCCTGCTGAAGCTCAATGATCGCCTGATCGAGCTTGCGTTCCTTCAGATAAGCGCGCGCCTTTTTGTAGTGGTGATTCGCGGCTGTTTCCTCGGCCCGCAGCAGCGCGGAGCGGTATTCGATGTCCTGGGGGTTTTCCTTATGAGCTTCGCGGTATTCCTTGACCGCCAGGTCCCACTCCCCTCCCGTCGCGTACCGTTCGCCGCGCTGGAACGCCCTCGAACCGGCGCATCCTCCCAGCACTGCTATCAGGATCATGGTCAGCATCAGTATGCCGATCTTCTTCATCTTCCCCTCCAGTGTTATGGAACCGATAACCAGGATCATGCACCGGCGACAAAACCCGACGACAGGGATCCCTCGACTACCTGTCGCTGCCCGTCAGCTCTATCCGGACCTCTACCTTCGTGATTGTGTCGAAGAGGACCACATTATCCTTCCCTACTGCCTTCACCTGGTAGTTCTTGAGTATCGTATCACCGCTTTTCACGATGAACAACTCTCCATCCTTGGACAGGAACAGCGAACTGTCCTTATCGGTAAGATATCCCAGGAAGCGGAATGAGGATAGATCCGCCCTCGCCAGGTCCGCCTCGATCTCCTCCGGCGTTTTCACCGGGATCGTGAATGTCGGAATTGTTACCGTCGCTATCGGTTTCGTTATGAGCGCCGGCCGACGGTTCGTCTTCCCGTTCGTGCCGCCCATCCGGAACAGATCGCGCGCTACTCCGGGATACTTTTCTATCCTCCGTTCAAGAAAGACCAGGAGCGGATCCGGTGCTTCGCCGGGAGCGGCTATCCCTTTTCGGACAGGCGAGGATACTTTCATCCCCTCGGTGAACGTAAGCGGAGCGGTCTTATTCTCTTCAACGGAGACCATTCGATACAGGATCAGTGCGGCGAGCACGGCAAACAGCGCTACCGCGATCTTTTTCTCCTGCTGCGTCGTCAATGCCATGATTCGCTGTGGTCCTCTTCCCGCAAGCGCCCAACGCTCACGCCTTAGTGTTCCTGCTCTCCCCGGATATACGTCACCAGTTTCATTTGAAGCCCGACCCGCCCCTTTTCGGAGCCCAGCTTTACATCCTGGATCCCGACGATCCGGTCCGAGGTCTCGACCTCGTAGATGAACCGCTTGATGTCGGCATAAGCCCCTGACGCGGGAAAGGTGAACGTAAGCATGGTCAGCCCCCCGCGCCCCGGCGTGGGAATATCTGAATTGATCACCCCGACCGAGAGGTTCAGCCTGCGGGCCGTCTGTACAAGGTCATTGATCAGGAGCGGCACGTCCTTCTGCGCGGGAATGCCCGCGGTGAGCCCGGCAAAGAGCCGTTTCTGCTTCTGGAACAGGACCGCGTCGGCGTGCTCCTTCTTGAGCTCCCCATACTGCTGCCGCTCTCCGGCAAGCCGCCTAGCCGCGGGCGCAACGACTGCCCCATACACGAGCAGGTTGAGCACGATGAGACCGGAACCCAGAAGCACCACGGCCCTGAGGCGCTTAGTTGCGAGGCTGCCGGCCAGCGCCCGGATCCGCTCCGGCTGCCAGATGTTCTTGATACGTGACTGCCACATTGAACGAAAGCTTCCCCTTGTCCATGGATTGATGTTTTAAAAGCGGACCCTTGAAAGAGCGGGACTTCTGCAGCCCGATCATAAGGCTGCTGAGGGACTCGGGGGACTGCGCCGTCCCCTCGAGGGCCGCGGCCAGTTCCCGTGCGTTGAACTCCAGCCGGGTCAGCGCGATACCGGCGGGAAATGCCGCTTCGATCCCGGTCAGGAGCCGTGTCCATGAGAACCGCCTGGCCTCCAGCAATCCCGACATGTCGCCCAGGTCCTGTACGAGCTGCTGGCGTTCCAGCATGGCGGGCCGCAGCTTCTCGATCGATGCGGTAAAATCCCCGACCTGCCGCGTCAGGGCCGCGCTCTGCACACGATAGGAATTCGCCTGCCAGAGCAAAGCGCCGGTCGTCGTCCCGAGCAGGACCACGGCGACAATGAGCCCCTGCCGGAGGCGCATCAGGAGCCGGAAGTTCGTGCCGGCAAAATTTATGGTGATCAACGCCGAACGCTTCGTCACAAGGCTCCTCCCGCTCCGAAGGCTGCCGCGAGGGAGGGATCGGACCCTGCTCCCCCGGCAAGAACGAAGGATGGCGCGAGGGTCTCTATCTCGAGGGTGGTCTCGTTCTTCAGGCTCTCCGACAGCGGAGCGATCAGCGCGGGTTCGCCGGACAGATAGAGGTGACCGACCTCCGACTGTTGTTGCCGGTCCATATGCAGGTAAAAATGGATCGAGTCATCAAGTTCGCGGATGAGCCGCCCGGTGACATCCTGCGGGGCGCCCGCCTTGATCTCCTTGTATCGATAAAAACGGGGTCCGCCCCGTTCAACGATGATCGTGGTGTACGAGCCTTCGGCGACCCATGCCAGGGCATACCCGGGCAGGTTCTTCGCGGCAAGATAAGGGGCGTAGAAGTTAAGTGCATTGAAGGACGACGGGGCCACCGCCCACGGCTCGAAGCCCAGCCCCGCGAGCAACTCCTCATATTGGGAGATGACCTCCTGCTTGGCCACGCAGGCAAGCACCGAACATCCCCTGTCCTGTCGCGGGAGCACCTGATAGCGCAGGACCGTTCCCGCCATATCAATGGCCGCGGCCTTTTCGAGCCGCCAGCGGACAAGCCGCTCCCTATCCCCGTCGTTTGCAGGCAGTTCGTCGAACTCGAAGGTCTGCACGCGGAAGAGGCCGTCGGGAAGACTAAGCCCCGCGCGGCGGATCAGAAGGGTCGTGCTATCCTCAAGGCTGCTGCGGAGAATGGCGGTCAGTCCTTCGTTGTCCGTGATGTTCCGGAAAGCAAATGCCTCGCTCACCATGCCGGCCGGCAATGGTGATGTTTTCGAAGCGGAAAGGGATATTGTTCCTCCCTTGCCGGTGAGCAATCCAAGCCTGAGCGCCCTGGCCGTTATCTCGATCCCAAGGCCTATTCTCTTAAAATTTCTCTGCATTGTCAGCATATTAGCAAGGTAGTCATGGGAAGTCAATTATTTTTGGGGCAGCTGTTAAGATTTCTTTGACCGGGAGCAAAAAGCGCGGGAAGAAAGCGCCGCCGGTGACGGCTTTACAACGGGCCTGGATCAATAAAAAAGGACCCTTCGTATGATGAAAAGGCCCTCTCAACAACATTACCTTCTGTGAGGATATTACGGTACTTTGGGATAGACGAACTGCTGCTCCTCTCCTGTCAGGGCTTCTTCCAGAAAAGTCTTGAGCGACTTTTTCTCCTCGACCGAGAGGTTGAGCGGTTTGAGCGCGGTATTGCCCTTTCCACCGCCTTGATCGAAGAACTCAATCGCCTGCTCAAGGTTATCAAAGATGCCGTTGTGCATATACGGTCCGGTCTTCGCGATCTCCCGGAGTGTCGGCGTCCGGAAGGCCTTCCAGTCCTTCTTATCCTTCGTGACCAGGTACCTGCCCGGATCCTCCATGAGATTCAGATAGTCCTCATAGTGCGAAACCTTCGCCACGAACCGGCGTGTTGCCGCAACGCGCGGGTCTTTCTCCTGTTCCTCGTTCTCCGGCACGTTAAGCGCGTAGAACTTGTTGTCGGCAAGGTTCACGCTGTCGTGGCAATCAGCGCACTTTCCCTTTCCCATGAAGACGTCGTACCCCTTTTTCGCCTCGGCAGAAAGGGCTTTCTTGTCCCCCGACAGGAAACGGTCCAGCGGCGAGTTCACCGACACGAGGGTCCGCTGGAAGGCGGCGAGTGCCATGGCCATCCGCTCGCGGCTCACCTCTCCCCCGAAGACCTTCCGGAAGGCCGCGGCATACTCGGGCACCGACCGGATCTCCTCCTCGACGAAATCGAGGTTCTGGTTCATTTCGAAAGCGGACATCATAGGGAAGATCGCCTGTTCCTCGAGCGTGTGGGCACGGCCATCATGGAACAGGAACTTCTGGAATCCGACGTTGATAAGCGTGGGCGAGTTCCGCCAGTTCCTCGTCGTGGGATAGCTGAGCGATATGGCCAGGTCGTCGGAATAGCCCTTCTCGGGATCGTGGCAGGTGGCGCAGCTCATCGTGCCGTCGCCCGAGAGCCGCCGGTCGAAGAACAGTTTCTTGCCGAGCTCGATCTTCTCCGGTGTCTGCGGATTGGCCGCAGGGACGGGAACCGTTGTTACGGGTTCCAGCTTGCCGGCGAACGCGGGCGTTACCGCAATGCATAAGAGCACTATCGCCGAGATCATAATATATAATGAAGTTGGCATTTGTCTCTTCATTCCGCACTCCTCACTCCGAACTCCGCACTCAACGCGCAGCGCGAAGTTCCTCGTCGATGATCTTCTTGAAATACTCGAACGGCCGATCGCCCACCACCTGCCGGCCATTGATGTAAAAGGTCGGCGTGTTGTAAAGGTCCATGTCGGTCGCCAGCTTGAGATCTGCGTCGATCTCCTTCTTGAACTTCTGGGAGTCGATGGAATTGGTGAATTTCTTAACGTCGAGACCCAGTTCCTTCGCGTAGCCGATGAGGCTCGCCCGTTCTAGCCTGGGAGATCGTTTGATCAGGAGGTCGTGCATCTCCCAGTACTTTCCCTGTTCCCGCGCGGCAAGTGACGCCTCAGCGGCGATCCGCGAGTAATCCCGGTATCGATACGGATAGTTCTTGATGATCAGTCGCACCCTGCCTTTGTACGTCTCCATGATCTTTTTGACGACCGGACCGGCCGCCACGCAGTGCGGTCATTGGAAGTCGATGAATTCAAAGATCGTCACCGGCGCGTTCTCGGGACCTATTGACGGTGAATCACCGATCGGTACGCTTACGCGTTTGTCCGCTGCACCGGCGGGAACAGTAAACAGCAGGAGCAGCGCGATCATCATAATCCGTCGCAGTGATTTCATGCTCTTTTCCTCCAAGATAGTCCTCGCCTCAAAAACAGGAAAAAACGAGGGCGGTCTGCCCGAACCGGCACCCGCCCTCGCAGCTCATGCAGCTCTCTTGGTTAGGCCTTGGTCTCCGGTAAGACCCGGAGATACTTCACCGAGACCTTGAAGCCCACGACCGCCGCCGAGATGAATGCCAGCGTCACGATGAACTCCATCAACGACGGGAAATAGCTGAGCCCGGTCGCCGACTGGTCGCGATAGACCCCTAGGAGCGCTACGTTCATCCGGTTGATCAGGACGCCCGCTATGACCAGGATGTTCACCATGAGGATCTTATTATCGTTCTCCAGGATGCTCTTCATGAGCAGCAGCGCCATGGGGGCGAGGACACCGACCGCTATCTCCAGCAGGTACATGTTCGCCTCCATGGTGCCGGCGAACGCCGCGCCGATTCCCGGCCCGGTCGCCAGGAAGTAGGCCTTGAGGACGAGATAGATCACCATCGTGATCAAGCAGCCGCGGGCGAGTCCGGTCAGGATATCCCTGTTCGGCGCGTGCCCGAAGGCCTTTCCGCTGATGATGCTCTCCAGGCTGACCATCGAGAGGCCCATCATGATCGCGGATACGAGAAAGAGCGTCGGCAGGGACGGATTGTACCACAGCGGTGACAGTTTTCCCGGGGTGATCAGGTAGACCGCTCCCAGCGAAGACTGGTGCAGGACCGAGAGAAGGATGCCGAACAGCACGATGGGGACCATGATCTTCTCCACAACCCGGAGGGCTCCCTGCATCTTCAACTTCTCGAACACCATGGGGCTCGATTCCGTCGCCAGGGTCGTGGTGTACAGCACCACGTGGATGGCCACGACCCACATGACCGATCCGATCTGCCACATCACGACGGGATGCCAGATGCGATGCGGAAGGCCTATGTCGAACGTGATGGCTGTCGCCGCGAGCGCATACCCGAAGAAAGCGTTCAGGATCGCCGGCCTGACAATGGGCTTGTATTTCTTCCAGTTCAGTATGTACACGGCGCCGGCGATCAGGAACCCGCCGGCTGCCATGGCAACGCCGCCGAGGACGTCGATGCCGATCCAGAGACCCCAGGGGAACCGGTCATTCAGGTTCGTAGCGGCCCCGAGCCCTGCCACCAGCCGGTAGGCGATGACAATGCCGCCGAGAACAATGAGCAGAACGAACACTTTCGTGGACGGCGTCCACATCTTGATCTCGCTGTTCGATTTCATGATTTATCCCCCTTCTCCGCATTCATCCTGCGGGTGATCGCCCAGGTGACCGCACCGGCGGTCAGGACCAGGCCGATGACAGCCGGGATCTTCGAGATATAGGACCAGGTGAGGTCCGGGTACTTGACCCGCATGACCTTCATGTTGAATCCCAGGGCGTCGAAGGGGACCGCTGAGAGGTAGATCCAGGAGGTGCCGCCGGCCTCTTCCTTTCCGTAGATGTGGTTGACATACTTTCCCGGGTTCTGCTTGAGCCGCTTCTCGGCCTCACCGTTCACTTCATCGAGATTGCCGAAGAACATGGTCCCGGTCGGGCAGACCTTGACGCAGGCAGGCTTCTTGTCCTCGCCCAGACGTTCAGAGCAGAAGGTGCATTTCTGGACCCACGGCAGCGCCTTGCTCCATTCGTACTTTGGGATGTAAAAGGGGCACGCCAGCATGCAGTAGCGGCATCCAATGCACTTCTCGAACGTATACGTGACCGCGCCGCTCGCTGTTTTCTTCAGCGCGCCGACGGGGCAGGCCGAGGCGCAGGCCGGATCCTTGCAGTGCATGCACTGGTCCTTCACGAAGCTCCAGACCGGCGCGCCCTCCTTTTCGCTCTCAATGAACCGGATATGCGTATACGTATCGGCATTGAGCTGCTTCGGGTTCGTAAAGGACCCCGCGAGCGCCGTCGGTGTCACCGACCGATCGTTCCATGACTTGCAGGCCACCTGGCAGCCGCGGCAACCGATGCAGCGGGTCAGGTCGACCAGCACGCCTTTCGTTTTTTTGTCGTTTGTCGCCATGACTGCCTCCTATGCTTTCTCGACGTTGACCATGAATGCCTTGGTTTCAGGTATCATGGTGTTGGCGTCGCCGACGGTAGGGGTAAGCAGGTTCGCGCTGTCCCCTGCCTGTGCGTTGTTGGGATACTGCCAGCCGAAGCACCAGGGCATGCCGACCTGGTGCACCGTCTGACCGCCGATCTTGAACGGTTTGAACCGCGAAGTCACCACGGCCACCGCGAATATCTCGCCGCGGCCGGACTTGACCTTGAGACGGTCGCCGCCCTTGATCCCCTTCTCCGCCGCCAGTTCAAGGCTCATCTCGACGAACTGCTGCGGCTGCATTTCGAGCAACCAGGGAGTGTGTCGCGACAGGACGCCCGTCTGCCAGTGCTCGGTCACCCGATACGTGGTCGCCACATAGGGATACCGTATGTCGCAGGAGTAGAAAGCGTCCTCCTTATCCCCGAAGATCTTGATCGTCGGGTTGATGCGCTGCTTCGACATCAGACTTTCCTCGAGCGGGCATTCCAATGCCTCATAATGCTCGGGGAACGGGCCTTCGGCCATGCCCGGTCCATAGATCGACGCAACGCCGTCGCTCTTCATGATGAAAGGATACTTGCCCCCATCCTTCGCCATGGGTGGCGCAGGGCCGTCGGGCACGTCGCCCACCCAGGTGCCGGGCTTCTTGGTCGCCGGGTTTTCTTTGACCGGGTCCCACTTCAGGAGCGGCCGCTTCGGGTCCCAGGGATTGCCGTTCAGATCAACGGAAGCGCGATTGTAAATGACCTTGCGGTTCACCGGCCATGCCCATGCCCATTCCGGGAAGAGGCCGAGGCCCGTGGGGTCCGTCTTGCCGCGCCGGGCCATCATGTTGATGACCTTGCCGTCCTTCTGCGTGTAGCTCTGACTGTACAACCAGTTGCCGCTGGAAGTGGTGCCGTCCGCCTGCAGGTGGACGAAGGAGGCGCAGAGCTCGCCCTTCTTGCCGAGAAGCTTGGGCGGTGTCGCCTTCGTGTCGTACACGTCCTCGAGGTAGTAGCCGTTGATCTCCTTGGCCACATCGTGGATGTTGATCTTCTTGCCGTAGTTCCAGGCGAGGTTCAGGATCGGCGCCGGGAACTTGCCGCCCTTCTTATAGAGCTCCCGCACCTTCAGGAACAGCTCGTTCATGATCTCGGCGTCCGGCTTGGCCTGGCCGAGCGGCTCGATAGCCTTATAGCGCCACTGCGCCAGCCTGCCTGAGTTGGTGATGCTCCCCTCCTTCTCGATGGACGAGACGCAGGGCAGCATGAACACCTCGGTCTGGATGTCCTTGGGGTTCATACCCGGACCTTTCCAGAAGGAGGCGGTCTCGTTGTCAAAGAGGTTGACGTTCACCATCCATTTGAGCTTGCCCAGCGCGGCGCGCGTTTTGTTGGCATTGGCGCCCGAGCAGGCGGGGTTCTGGCCCCAGGCGAAGAACCCTTCGAACTGACCCTTGTGCATCTTGTCGAAGAGCATGAGCCACGAGGCGTTCTGGCCCTCGTCGATCTTCGGCAGCCAGTTATAGCCGTAGTCGTTCTCCTTGGTCGCGGCCTTGCCGTAGATCGCCTTGAGGTAGCTTATGATGTACTTGTTCCGGTTGGACCACCAGTTGACGCTCTTGGGGTCCTTCGTTTTCGGGGTGAACTTCTCGATGTAGGCATTCAGGTCCATGACCGCAGCCGACGGAGTCGCGTTGTACCCCGGCAGGATATGGAACAGAATACCGTGGTCCGTGGAGCCCTGCACGTTCGACTCGCCGCGAAGGGCGTTGATGCCGCCTCCGGCGATGCCGATGTTCCCGAGCAGAAGCTGGATCATGGCCATGGCGCGTATGTTCTGGGTGCCGACGGTATGCTGCGTCCAGCCCATGGCGTAGAGTTCGGTGCCCGCCTTATCGCGCTTGCCGGTGGATCCGTAAAGCTTGTACACCGCCTCAAGCTTGTCCTTGGGCGTTCCCGTGATGGACGACACCTTGTCGAGGGTGTAGCGCGCGTACTGTTTCTTCAAGTGATGGAACGCGCAGTTGGGGCTCTTGAGCGTCGGGTCCTTCTTCGGCATCCCGTCCTCGCCCATCTGGTAGGCCCAGGTCTTCTTGTCGTACTTCCGCGCCTTCTCGTCATAGCCCGAGAACAGGCCGTCCAGCTCGCCCGGGCCCTTGAAATCAGGGTTTATCAGGAAACTGGCGTTCGTGTAATTGACGACATACTCTTTGAAGTAAAGGTTGTTGTCGAGGATGTACTTGATCAGCCCGCCCAGGAAGGCGATGTCCGTTCCCGATCGCATGGGCGCGTACAGATCAGCCTTGGAGGCCGTCTGGGTGAACCGGGGGTCCACCACGATGAGCTTGGCGCCCTTCTCCTTCGCCCGCATCACCCACTTCATCGAGATCGGGTGGTTCGAGGCAGGGTTGGCGCCCATTACGAGGATAACGTCAGCATTCTTGAAATCGATCCAGTGGTTCGTCATTGCACCGCGTCCGAACGACTCTCCCAGAGCCGCTACAGTTGCGGAGTGTCAAATACGCGCCTGGTGTTCTACATATACCAGGCCCCAGGACCGGAGCATCTTCTGGAGCAGGTAGCATTCCTCGTTGTCCAGGGCCGCGCTGCCCACGTGGGCGATGGCATCGGTCCGGTTCACGGTGAAATCCTTCTCGACCATTATTTCCGAACCGTCGGGCTGCTTTTCCTTCACCTTGGACTTGGAGGTGAGCTTGAACGTGCGGTCCCGGGTGTCCTTCACCTTCTTCGCGATATTGTCAAGCGCCCAGTCCCACTCCACTTCCTTGAAGCTGTCTGCGCCCGGGGCCCGGTACATCGGCTTCAGGACGCGCGTGTCGTTATGCACCAGCTGCATGATCGACGCGCCCTTGGGACAGAGCGTCCCCTCGTTGATCGGATGCTCGGGATCACCCTCGGCGTTCACCAGCTTGCCGTCCTTCGTGTGGACCACGATGCCGCACCCGACGGAGCAGTACGGACAGATGGTCTTGGTCTCTTTGGCGCCTTTGATCTTCGACTCCCGCTCTTGCGCTTCCGCGGAAGCCGGGGCGGCCAGCGGACCCAGGAGAAGCGTGCTGCCGGAGATCTTCAGAAAGTCTCGTCTCGATACCCCCATGGTTCCCTCCTTGCTCTAAGATTAAGATCGGAACTCCCTATCCTTCATGGTGTCGTTTCTTTCGCTGTTATTCAATTATTGCCTAACCCGGACAAGCCGGCACCAAAATTTGCCACGAAGACTCTAAGTCACGAAGAACAGCGAAAACTGCTTAAGGTACTGTTTTAGTGATTAGATTAAGGCCGTACTTTGCGTCTCGCTTAGAAGCGCCTACCTTTGGTCGTGCCTTCGTGGCAAAATATTCTTGCCGTTTTGAGTAGAACTTGATTCGTAACTAACTAACGATCCTCCGTAGAAAAAAAGAAAAGGCAGGTGCACAGTCCCCTCGATATCCTATCGGGAGGACCGCACCTGCCTTGACCGTTTTGAAATGAGAATGTCCTGGAAGATATTCAACTCACACACTCGATGCTGACAATGAAGATTTTATGACGCACCGGAAGATTGCAGATGTCAAATAGCGATACCAAAAGTAACTTTACCTGAGAAATTTTAACTTGGCAAGTTTTTTTTATGGGCCTATGAGGAAAGATAATAGTTGCTAAAGAATAAAACTCTCTGAAACCATTGGAAAAACTAAAGCAGAACAAGTCTCAGAAAGATTTTGGTTCATTCGTAATTCAGTTGAAAAGGCAAGGTATGGCACAGAAACAAAGGCTCGGAGGAAAAACCTATCCGCAGATTACGCAGCTTTAGTCTTTAACCACGGTCCAGAACGGTCGTTTTTTAATCTGCTTCGCTTAGAAGCGCCTACTTTTGGAATCTGTGTAATCTGCGGACGAATCTTAGCCTTTCTCGTTTTCTGGTTTGTTCAGCTTTTTTCAATTAAAATACGAAAGACTCAAGCTTTTGCGTTCAGCAATTCGATGACAACGCCCTCCCAGGATGCCGATCTACTGGTTATCCTCATCCACCGCTTTCTTCAGCATGTCCAGGATCCCCGGAATGGCCGAGGTCACGCGGTTCCAGTTGGGGATCATCGGGGTGCCGAGCGGACTATGCATGAATGTATCCGCTGCCAGGGCGATGGCGCGGGTGAAGGAATCGACCGCTTTTGCCTCCTCATGACGGTCGAACTCCAGACCGTTGATCGCCGCGTCTGCCTCGTATTTCATGATCGTGTCCTCTGCCTGGCGAAGATAGGCGACGGACAGGGACTTGAAGAAGCCGTCGGAAAAGACGATGCCCTCCGACGCCAGCGTGCGGAAGATGGATTTACAGATGTCCACGGTCATCTTCATGAGGCCTTTTTCCGGGTCATCGGATGAGAGCGCCTGGTGCTTGTGCTCGTAGGTGTCCGCGATATCCACCTGGCAGACCCGGCGGGGAGAGTAATTCCGGTATACCTCGGCAAGGGACCCTACTTCGAGGCCCCAGTCCCACGGTATGCGATTGACCCTCGCCATGTCGGTGTGCATGGCGAATTCACCGGCCAGCGGATAGCGGAAGCTGTCGATGAATTTCAGGAACCGGTGTTCCCCCCCAAGGTTCGCGAGCGAACGGATGAGCGGGGTGACCAGAAGCCGTGTGACCCTGCCGTGCAGCTTGTTCGTCACTCTGCTGTAAAATCCCTTGCAGAAAACGTAATCCAGGTTCGGATTCGCCACGGGGTAGCACAATCGGGCGAGCATTTCCCTGCTATAGTTCACGATGTCGCAGTCATGGAGGGCGATCACATCGCATTTCGCATTGGCGAGCACGTAGCCATAGGCCAGCCATGCAGAGCGGCCCTTGCCGCGCTGGCCGGCATCAAGGCCGTTCCGCTTCAGGGTGTCATAGATCTCGAGGATGCGCCGTCCGTCATTGTGGATGACCTTCACATTCGAGGTGATGGGCGACAGGAACTGCCGCGCCTGCTCGAACTCCTTTTCCGAGGCCTTATCCAGTACCAGCACGATCTCGCAGAGGTATCGCACCTTGGCCAGCTCCTGCACGATGCCGGGCATGGCAGGCCCCTCGAATTCCGAATAGAGGGACGGCAGGACCAGGGCGACGGGCCGCTGGCGGGTGAACTGCTCCAATTCGCCCTCGAGCCGGTCCAGGGAAGGCTTGCCGAGGCGGTGAAGCGTGGTGATAACACCGGTCTGGTAGAAGTCCGACATGCAATGCTCCTTTCTACAGGTGTTCTATGTCCCGTTCCGGGGCAGCTTCAGCGTCTTGCGGAGCACTTTTCGCAGCGCTCTTCTCGATGGTCCGGCGCGCGGCATCGATGCCTCCCACTCCGAACGCGATCGCGAGCGCGATCACGATGCCGCCGAAGATGATCGAGAAGGCCGCCACAACGATGTTCGGCGCCACATGCAGCTGTTCGAGCGCCATCGCAAGGATAAGTACCACGATCAGAAGCCGCACCGACTCGGCCAGCACCTTCGCGTAGTGGTTCCCGCTGTTCACCAGAGCGATGAGCAGCGTGCGACTGAGGAACCCGGCGAAGATGTACCCGATAATGAGGATCAGGACCGAGGAGAAGATGCGCGGCAGATACAAAAAGAACTGGGAAACGAGACCGTCGATGGCCTGCACTTTCAAGGCCCCCATGCCGAGCATGACCGTAAAGATCACCAGGAACCAGAAGACCAGCTGGCTCACCGCTTTGGATGGTTTCGTCCAGAGATCGCCCTTGCGCATCATGACCGTGAATCCCATCCGATCGCTCCAGCTGTCGAACTTGACGGCAATGAGCAGTTTCCGCAGGAGAAACCGCGTGATGCGGGCGCCAATGATCCCGGCGATGAGGATCGTCAGCATGGCGAGCAGGTTCGGCGAGAACTGTTTGAAGCCGTCGAAGACATGGCTGAACGGCTCAAGTACCAGTGTCAGAAATTCGTTCATGGTGCTACCTCCTTTATTTCCAGTTGGTCATGATATAGGATTTATTCTTCTCGAACTCCAGGCAGAGCGCTTCGATCACCTGCTCGGAGCCGTCCTGGTCGAGGTCGCGGACCTCGTTGACGAAGGACGCGGTCCTCGCGAGGTACAGCGGCGTCAGGGACTTGATCAGGTGCTCCCGCGGAAGGCGCCTTTGGTAATGCGCAAGTGCGTAATCATAGACCACCCGCGACCACAGGACCGCGGGAAAGTGAAAAGCCTCGTTCGACGCGCTGGAGAGCGCCAGCACCTCATCCAGATCGCCGCCGCCCAGGATCGTCCTCCATATCTCCAGCAGGCCTACGCACCCCTCACGAAAGATCCCCAGCATGCGTTCAATGTTCACCGAGACAGGCTCGAGCCCGACGGTGTACTGGAACCCGTAGTTCTGCACCGGCTCGGAGCCGCTGATTGTTTTCCAGACGGGCGCATGGTTCTCCATAAGCCCGAAGGTCGCTCCCACGACCTGGTACAGCATCGAGCTGAGGTCCGATCCCGGGTCCTTGGCGTCATGGATCTTCGCTCCCAGAAATGACTGGCCGACCTTGAAGTTGTTCGCGATCGCCGTGGTGGTCATCCAGATGTCGATGCCGAACCGGGCCACGTCGGTCTCCCACACGTTCTGGTCAAGGTAAAAGGCGGCGAGCTTCCCCGAAAATCCGAAATCACCGCCGATCGGCTGCCGGATCTGTTTGCCGTAGAGCGCCCGGGTGAGCGGATACACGATGCTGTTCGTAATGGTCCCGTCGTACTTGTGACGATGATACAGCGGCGCGACGAAATCCGTTTCTCCCGACAGGACAGGCTTCACCAGGAGTTCGATCCATTCCGGGGTGATGCTCCGGAGGTCGGAATCGACGACCGCGCAGGCCGTGGCATTCAGCGCCCGGGCGATCTCGAAGATCGTGCGGAACGCGCTGCCCTTGCCCGGGATCCCCTCGTAGGGCGTCGCAATGGTCTGAACGGGGTCGATGCGGTGATGCAGCAGGATGGACGCCCGGTCCTCGATCGTTGTGCTCCGGACGATCTCCATGGTCCGGTCGCTGGACCCTCCGTCCGAGTTGACCAGGACCGATTTCCGGTCAGGGAAATATTTCGCCAGCCCTGCCTGGACCGCCCGGACCACGTGGCCTATCGTGCGTTCGTTGTTGAAGCTTGGGATGCCGATGACGATGTCGGCATGACCCATGCCGGCGAGCTGCTCGACGACTTCTTTTCTGAGCATAATGGTATTCATAGCGCCTCTATCAATATGATCTGCAGATCCATCACATTCGTCCCGGTGGGACCGGTCTTCACGTGGTGTATTTCTCCGGTTTGCGAATCGAATCTTTGAAAGAACGCATAGGAGTCGTTGTTCCCCAGGTAGGTCTCGGGGTGGATGCCGAGCTCCCGCGCCTTATTCGCCACGCTCCCGTCCACGACGGCGCCTGCCGCATCAGTAGGGCCATCGGACCCGTCAGTGCCTGCCGAGAGCAGGGTGATCCCGTCCATGCCCATTATCTCCACTGCAAAGGCCAGAGCAAGTTCCTGGTTCCGTCCGCCCTTGCCGTTCCCCATCACGGTGACCGTGGTCTCTCCGCCTGACAAAAGGCAGCGACGCTCCCTGGGCTTCATGCCATCCCTGACCCGCAATGCCGTCTGAGCCAGAAAACGTGCCGCATCGCGCGCTTCTCCCCGAAGCTCCGCCGTGACCGTTTCCGGCCGCCAACCGAGGGCAGTCGCCTTCTCCCGTGCAGCGGCAAGGGCCTGGGCGCTGCTGCCGACGATCACGTTCCGGGTCCTTAGGAAACCGGCATCCCCGCTCTTCACGGTTTCCGGTTCCTGCCCCGCCTTTCCCCGTTCGAGGAACGCGGCCACCTGCGGGGGAATGGCCGTCGTTAACCGGTACTTTTCGATCACCGCCGCCGCATCGGAAAAGGTGGAAATATCGGACGCAGTCGGCCCTGACGCGATCACGTCGAGCCGGTCGCCGATGACGTCGGAGAGGATCAGCGTTACCACCGTTGCCGGGTGGGCGATCTGCGCGAGCCTGCCTCCCTTTACGGCGGAAAGGTGCTTCCGGACCGCGTTCAGTTCATCGATGGACGCGCCGGCCCTCAGGAGCAGATCCGTCGTCCTCTGCTTGTCCTCCAGCGTGATGCCGGGAAGCGGTGCGACCAGCAGGGAAGACCCGCCTCCCGAGAGGAGACAAATAACAAGGGTCTTCTCGTCAGCCCTCCGCGCCAGCTCAAGGATCCGCACCGTCCCCTGTACACCCGCCTCATCGGGGATAGGATGGGCCGCCTCAACTTGCTCGATCGTCCTGAGTTTCCCGGTATGTCCGTATTTCACGACAACGACGCCCTGGTCGATCTTGTCGCCGAGAACATCTTCAACGGCCGCCGCCATTGATGCTGTGGCTTTTCCGGCGCCGACAACGACGACACGGTCGAATACGTCGAGATCGTACACGCTCCCGCCGGCAGTGAGCGCGTTGTTTTCGACCCTGAGCGCCTTGATCACCGCGCGATAGGGGTCCGCAGCAGAAAGGGCCGCGTCAAACATGTCCAGTAAAGGCTTGTTGTTCATCATTGGAGCATCTCCAGCACCGCCTCGTTCCACCCGGCCGGACCGATGCCTTCCGTCCGGACCAGACCCGGAATATCGATCCTTGCGTCATGCATGCCGGACTCTTTTTTGACCAGCACAGGCCTGTCCACGGTAAGGAGAAACGGGAGATCGTTCAGGCTGTCGCCAATACCGATGGTCGCGACAGATCCGTCCCTTCGCTCATAGAGCTTTCTGAGGATATTGACCGCTCTCCCCTTATGATGATCACCCATTATATGGAAAAACTTCCCTTGTGTCCATCGGAGTCCTTCCCCTTCGATCTCCCTGAGGAACCGGTCTTCAGGTTTATCGGGAAAGACAAACGGTTCCTCATAGTCCCTTTGTTTGGCAAGACGGGCCTCCTCGATGGTCAGTCCCGTCAGTGCGGCCACTTCCTCCGCGCTCATATCGCCAAAACCGCGGACGGCGATCCCGAGCCGGTCACGCATCGTGACGAACCGTTTTCGTATCTCTTCGTAGGGCGAACCCAGAGATATCACCTCATACCCGTCGCGTTGGTCACCCGACCCGTGAAAGGGAAAATATCCCGCGGGAAGATAGATCCCCCCGCCGTTCTCGGAAATGAACGGGTGATCGTTGTCCAGGCGCTGCCGGCACACCTCGACCTCCTTCCGCGTTTTACTGGAGCAGATGACCAGCGGGATATCCCGCTGCCGTATAAGCTCCAGCGCGGGTCCCGCTTCCTCAAAGGAGTAGGTCCGGGGATGCAGCAACGTGCCGTCCAGATCGGTAATAATTATCAGTCGCCGGGAAGGCGCTATTCGCTCACTCATCGATGTCTTTCTTACTGGTGATCTTCTTGAAGCCCTTTACCATGGCCGAACTCATGCTTTTCGAATGCGGCTGGAACTCAACCGTGCCGATATTCCTCATCTCCGTCCCGTGGGCTACGGTAAGCGACGATGATTTCGTAAGCGACAGAACCTGGCTTGGGTATACGCTCCGGTGGCCCGTCATGAGAAAACTGATGACACAAGCCACGGCTGCATAGGGCCCGATGGCAGGACCGAACAGCTCGATGGCCATGATGCTGGCCGAAATGGGAGTGTTCGCCGCGCCCGCAAGCAGGGCGATCATGCCGATGGCCGAAAAGACCGCCACGTTGAATCCCAGAACACTGCCGAAAAGATTTCCGGCCGTGGCCCCCACAAAAAATATCGGGGTGATGATCCCGCCGCTTCCTCCGAAACCCAGCGTGATCGCCGTAAACACTATTTTCAGGAGAAACGCGCCTCCTGGTATGGCCCCTCCTTCAAGCGCATCCTTGATGGTGTCCAGACCGAGACCGAGATAGCGGGTCGAAAACAAGAACGTGAGAATTACGAGAACAGAACCTCCCAGAAGCCCCTTCAGGGGCGGCCAGATCTTCAGCCGATGGCTCATGCGTTCGAACAGACGCAGGACCTCTATCAGCAACAGCGAGCACAAACCGAAGAAGATGCCGGCAGCGCAGACTTTGATGAAGAAAAGACTGCTGAAGACAGGAACAAATGTCAGCGGCTCATGAAAATAGGTGATCCCCAGGGCTGAGGAGACCTGAAACGCCACGATACCCGCCACAAATGACGGAAGAAGCACCTCGTAGAGCATCCCACCGACGAACAGGACCTCAACGCCGAAGATCGCGCCGGCGATCGGGGTGCCGAACACCGTGGCAAAGCCGGCGCTGATGCCGCAGATGACCAGTTTTTTTCGGTCCCGGTCGTCGAACCGCAAAAGGTCGGAAAAGGCCGAGGAGATGCCCGCCCCGATCTGTGCCGCCGGGCCTTCCTTGCCCGCCGATCCGCCCAGCGCGATCGTAATGATCGTGGCGACCAGTTTTACCGGGACCACCATCAGCCTGATCTTGCCTGAATGCTGATGGACCGCCTCAATAATCTTTTCCGTTCCATGTCCCTCGGCATCAGGCGCCAGATATTTTACGATGAGGGCGCTCAGGAACAGGGCCGCCGGAAGCAGCAGATAATAATAAGAATATCCCGAGGCTGCGGAAATACTGAATCCGAGCGCCTTGAGAAAAACCGTTGTGGACAGGCCGACAAGAACGCCCGCGCAGCTCGCCAGGAACAGCCATTTCAGGATACTGACGAACAAGACCGAGCTTTCCACTATCTTTTTTCTCATGATCTGCACCTCGAAAACGGACCATCGGATGTACTCGGAAAACGACAGGCTTCAGGAGATCCTTTCCATCAGCGCCACCGGAAAACAGGAATAGATGTCTGCAACGGGCAGCACGGTCTTCCCGTTCTGCGTCACGGCGGCAACGATCTCCTTGGTGAAAACATTCCGGAATTTCGTTCCTTCTTCTCCCTCCGGCAGCGCCAGCAGCGTGTCCTCCCAGACCGCATTCCCGAAGGGGACCGACGCACCGCCCGAGATGATCTGTGTCAGGAACCGGGGGACGGCAACGACGATCATCGTCTCTGCTGTTTTCCGGGCAAAGGCGCAGATGTTTCCAGCGTGTTTGCCTTCTGCCGCGAGCGGCAGATACTCGCCGTTCTCAAATAGATCGCGGTTGGCCTTTCGGAAATTCAACGCCTTATACACAAGGAAGAGCATGATCCTGCCGTCATCCTTGTTCAACGACAGCTCCCATGCAAGCTCCACGGCCGTCCCCTTCGCTTCCCTCTCCTTGAGCCCTGCAAGCATGTCCATCCGCTTATCGTGATCAACAGGCTGCCGGTTGTCGGGGTCCACCAGGCTGAAGTCCCAAAGCTCCGTGCCCTGGTAGAAATCCGGCACTCCCGGCGAGCATATCTTGAGCAGCGCTTGGGACAGAGAATTGTACAGTCCGTAGTGCGCGATCATCCGCTGAAAGGGCAAAAAATCGCTCAGGAAAGCGTTGTCCGGCCGTTGACGCAGGATGCGGTCGATGAATGCGGACATCGCCTTCTCATAGGCCTCGTTCGGGTTGATCCAGCTCGTGTTCTCCTTGGCTTCGCGCGATGCCTTGATCATATAGTCCCGGACCCGCACGGCCGTGCTCTCGACGGCATCACCTTGCACCTGCGCCAGGGGCCACACGCCGACGAGAGTCTGATACAGGAGATATTCTCCATTCCGGTCCGGCGCTTCTCCTCCCTCGACAACGCCCTTCTTCTTTTTGTTCATCCGCGCCCAGGCCCTGACCCGCTCGCCCCATTCGTCCGGCATCTCGGACAGCACATTGATCCTCGCCCGCACGTCAGCGCTCCGCTTGGTATCGTGCGTCGCCGTGGCGATCATCGCGTGGGGCCACGATTTCATGCGCTCGATGTTCTGGCCGTGGAAGGTCTCGAGAGGCGTTCCGAAGCGCTCGGGCATCCCACCCACCTCGTTCAGGGACACAAACCGGTTGTAGACGTAAAAAGCCGTGTCTTCAACACCTTTTGCCATGACCGGCCCGGTGATCTGCTGGAACCGCATCACAAAATCAAGCCACTCCGCCTTATCAGCATCGCTGAAATCCTTCGGGAACCGGAGCAGCAGCACGTCCTTCAGAAATTCGAAGATCGACTCGCTGATCGCCGGGTTTTTTCGCTTCGATTTGGACACGGCCAGATCGATCACCTGACGGTCCCTATCGGTAATGGTCCACGAATTGGTATAGGTCCGGTAAACCGGGAAGTGGGCGATCACCTCGATAATGGCGGCGGTGAGGCTGTTCAGCGTGAAGTCCCGGGTATGCCGGTTCTTTTCCGATATGTCGTTCAGATAGTGGCCGAGGGTGTTCACTTCGCTTGACATGGAAACGTGCATGACGAGTTTCTTCTTCTCATAGATGATGTCCTGAACATTGAGCTTCGCTTTGATGAACCTTTCGTAAACGGCGTCAAAAGCCTTTGCCTGCTCCCCGTCGACAAAAATGCCGTTCACGGAATTGACGAATACGTAGCCGGTAGTGCTGAAGATGGGCCAGTCTTCGGGCATCCGCTCGCTCTTTGTCAGGATCTTTTCCCCGACGATATAGAAGGGCATAAAGGACGGATCTGCCAGTACGGCCTCCTCGTAGCGGTTCGCGAATTCCTGCACTTGTTCTTCCGTCGCCTGCGGGTTACCCTGGTCCGGCGCCGGGTCGGAATATTGCTGCACAAAGCAGGCCCGCTGGAGCCGGTGAAAATACTCGACGGGATTGTACAATCCATCCGGATGGTCGACCCGAAGACCGGTAACGCTCCCCTCCCTGATCAGCCGGAAGATGAGCTCGTGTGTAGCCGCGAAGACCGCGGGGTGCTCCATGCGGATGGCCCCCAGGCCGTTGATATCGAAGAACCGGCGATAATTGATCTCCTCCGTCGCGACTCTCCAGTCCGACAGACGGTAGATCTGCTGGTCCATGAGGCCGTCGAGGAGATCGAAGCTCTTCGGGTCGCCTTTGGTGCCGTTGAACAGCCGCAGGTTCTCCTCAATGTGCGCCCGGACCTCGGAACACGCTGTAAAAAGCGTCCCGAGCCGCCGCTTGGTAACATCCTTTTCGCGATGCCGCTCCGCGATCCTGCCGGGATCGGTCTCCGTATAGGACGGCAGGTGCTTCAGTGCCGTTATGATGCTCAGAATCTCGGCGATATCGGGGCTCTCCCCCGGCAGCAGGGATTGCAGGTCCTGAAGCCGGTGTTCCAGGATCTCGACGTAGGTCTGGGGCCGCAAGGGGAATTTGTGATCGTAGTACTTCGCAAAGAACGCGCCGTCCTCAAGAACGACCTTCAGTTCCTGGCCTTCCAGCACATTCCCGAACTGGCCGCCCAGGATCGGAATGAGCACCTTGTTTTTGAGCTCCTTCTTTACCGGTTCCCAATCAATATCAAAGAACTTCGCATAGGGAGAACTGGGCCCGTTCTCGAGCACGTCCATCCACCAGGAGTTCTCCGAACTGTCGACGCACATGTGGTTCGGCACGATGTCGAGCACCTGCCCCATGCCGTGGCGCCGCAGTTCTCCTGCCATCGATGCATAGTCCTCTTCAGTGCCGATCTCCGGATTCAGGGCCTGGGGATCGACGATATCGTAGCCGTGAAGGCTTCCCTGCTTCGCCTTCAAGAAGGGGGACGAATAGATATCGGTGACGCCCAGGTCGTGCAGGTACCCTATGATCCGCGTCGCAGCGGGGAACCGGAACTGATTGTTGAACTGCAGGCGGTAGGTTGCACAAGGTATTCTCGGCACTGGCGATTTTTCCTTCATACGCCGGAATCCCCCCGTGGCAGGATCGCGTCGATATTGAACGACAGGGCCCGGCCCAGCCCCTTGAACTCTTCGGCCCACTCCGCGGCCTCGCTGTCGCCGGCTTTCGCGCGCATGAGGAACCCCACGTAAGCGGCCCGCGCTGTCCTGTAATAGGCGTTCTGCATCTGCCAGTAGTTGATCTCCATGGGCAGCAATTGCAGGAGTTCGATGACCTGCCGCGTCTCCTTGAGGACGGCAAGGTTGAAGGGGTCCTTGAAGACCTCAGCCATCATCTGCTCCGCCCGATGCCGCGCCTTGAACTCCACCTCGATGGAGTCGATCCCCAACGACCACTTTTGGACGTCCTCCGCGGCCGCACGGACCGTTTCGATATCGATCCGTTCGCCGGAAAAGGCCCGTTTCAGATCATGGTTCAGCGTGAGCTCGGCAGCGGTCAGGAAGGCGCGCGGCAGGGGGATGCCTGTTTCCTGGAGAAAGGCCATCATATGACGGCTGTTCTCATACATGCGTCGATAGGCTGTTTCGTAATCCTCGATCGTCGACGTGATGACCGTGTTCAATATTTTTCGCTGCTCGTCGGCGAAAAGGTCCTTCAAGGAATAGTTGTGCATGCCAAAATGCTTGTCCATGAGCCTGACGATCTCGGCCATATCACCCGCGTCGAAAGCAGCCGAGACCTCGGCCTTCATGGAAGCATATGCTTCGTCTCCGAGAAAGGTCCGGACCCCGCCGTTGAAGGAATGCTCTCCGAAGTGGATGACACAGAAGCTGATGGTCTCGTGCTCCCACGTTATTTCGGAAACGAGAGCTATCCTGCCGCGGGCGAGACTTGTCCTTCCCGCGTGCTTGATCTGGTAGTCCTCCTTGCGGACGCGGTAACAGTAGATCTTTGTCTCATCGGGATACTCCTCGAAGAGGGAACTGACAGCATAATGGACACCGACCTTTTTGAGATCGATGACCGAAGGTTTGATGAACTTGTCGTAGATAAGCGCCCCGTCCCGGTGTTCAGGCACATTGCTCTTTGCCTGCGCGAGCTTCTGCAGAAATTCCTCTTCGAGGCCGCAGTCCATCAGTCCTTCGCACAGCCTGATCGCTCCGGCGGCATACTTGATGATCTGGACGGTCTCGATCCCCGACAGCTCATCGAAGAACCAGCCGCAGCTCGTGTACATCAGCATGGCCTGGCGCTGGATCTCGAGCAGCTTCAGGACGACCGCTTGTTCATCGGCATTCAGGGGCCGCACGGCATTGCGTTCGCAGAACGCGTTGATGTTCTCCTCCGACCGGTCAAGGACCACGCTGATGTAATCGTCGCGCGCCTGCCAGGGGTCCTTCAAATAGAGCCGTCCCGTTGTTTCGAAGACCTCGGCGATCCGGTCCCGGAGCCAGTCCAGTGCCCCGCGGAGCGGACCGCGCCACTCCTGGTTCCAGTGGCCCTGTCCCCCGGAGTTGCACCCGCAATTGCTGCGCCACCGCTCGATGCCGTGGATGCAGCTCCAGGAGCTGTTCTCGATGATCTCCGCCTCGTACGCGGCGGGATGCTTTTCGAGGTACTCGCCGTAGTTCGTAAGCCGCACCGGGCCGTTGTTGTCGATATAATGAAGAGCATAGGCCAGGGCCATGTCGCCGAAGCGCTGATGGTGGCCGTAGGTCTCGCCGTCGGTGGCGATGTGCAGAAGCTGCGGCCAGTCGCGGCCGTCATCGAAACCCGCCATCAGCCGGTCCGCGAAATCCTCACCCCGGGTCAGCAGTTTCTCGAAGGCGACTGCCTGGGAGATCGGTCCATCATAAAAGAACAGGTGGATCTTCCGGCCTGACGGCAGGTTGCAAAGATACGCCCGCGTGGGGTCCACC
This sequence comes from uncultured Nitrospiraceae bacterium, assembly GCA_964412455.1. Classification (GTDB taxonomy): domain Bacteria; phylum Nitrospirota; class UBA9217; order UBA9217; family UBA9217; genus JAAXXJ01. The sequence goes on from CAYPOT010000027.1 coordinate 47,390, forward strand.
TGTGAACCGCTCACGTCCTGCCATTCCCCGTTCCCGATCGGACGCACCCGCGCTGCCTGGCGGTGCGCCAGGATCGTGAAGGTGATGCCGTGCTCCGCCAGCAGTTCGAGCGTCGCGGTGTCGACGGCCGTCTCGGCGAGCCACATGCCCTCGGGACGCCGTTTGAACCGGTGCTCGAAATCGCGGATGCCCCAGACGACCTGGGAGCGTTTGTCTCGCTCGTTCGCCAGGGGCATGATGATGTGATTGTACACCTGGGCGATGGCGTTGCCGTGGCCAGACCGCCACTCCCTGCTCTGCACGTCGGCATCGATGATGGCCTTATAGACCTCCGGCGTCGCGGTCTCCATCCAGGAAAGCAGAGTGGGGCCGAAGTTGAAGCTGATCCGCGCGTAGTTGCTCAGGATATCGATGATATGACCGTCGCCGTCGAGGATCCTGGCAGCTGAGTTGGGCGCGTAGCACTCGGCGGTGATCCGCTCGTTCCAGTCGTGGTACGGATGGGCCGAGTCCTGGATCTCGACCGCCTCGAGCCAGGGGTTCTCGCGGGGCGGCTGGTAGAAATGGCCGTGAATGCAAAGGTATCGTTCCAAACGGTGGTCCTCCCGTGAGACGCCATCTATTGAAATGCTCTTTGAGATAGGGCTATCGCGGGCATACGTATTGCGATATCCTCTGTGATTGTGCCGTGACCGGCAGCAGGGACAACAGCCAAAATAAAAAAGCGGTTCAGCTTATTTTCTAAATCAGCTCTGCACCTTCGTTTGAGGAGGTTGGTCCTGCTTCTTCCGCATCGCGGACGTCAGGCGCAGGATCGAAAATATGATCGAGGCGATCACGATGCCGCTGACCAGGGACATAAGCACAACGATCGCCAATGACGCCTGGAAATTCCAGAGAAAGAACGACATCGTCACCGGCGCGGCATTCTGCACGGAAAAGACAACCACAAGAACGATAATGACGATCAAAACAATGAACATCGGCATACTGGCCTCCTTATCGCTGATTCCGTATTGTCAAAACTTTCACCGCAGAGGACGCGGAGGACGCAGAGAACTTCTTGGATTAC
>CAYPOT010000028.1:0-46753 GCA_964412455.1 uncultured Nitrospiraceae bacterium
AATCTGCGAAATCTGCGGATAAGTTTTTTCTACGGGCCTTTGTTTCTGTGGTCATACCCTGCCTTTTCAACTTTATTACGAATGAACCTAAATTTTCGTCCTCCTCCGTACCCGTTCTATCATCCGCCTTTGACCTAAGTTGATCCGCCTCCTCAGTGTCCACCCGCTTTTACCAGGACTATACTGGTCCTGTATTTCCCTTGCCTTTTTCCGTCTGAAGTCGGATAGTGATGGAGCAGCACCAAAGCGGGAGCCGCACGCCTTCGCTGAAGGAGGGATGTCTATGACACGCCAATCGTTCATCGTGGGGCTTCTGGGGTTGCTGTTCTGGCCATGGCGGTCCAGTGGCGCGGAGGATGCGCGCGGGAAGGAGACAGCCATGAAACAGAGGGGCAAGATCATGATCTATGATCACCGGACAGGCAAAGCGGAAGAAATTGAACGGGTCGTGAAGGCCGATGACGAATGGAAAAAGCTTCTTTCGCCGGAGGAGTTCAAGATCACCAGGAAGAAAGGCACCGAGGCGGCCTTTACGGGCAGGTACCATGCTTCCAAGGACAAGGGCATCTACCAGTGCGTGGGCTGCGGCACCGACCTGTACAGCTCGGCAGCCAAGTTTGAATCGGGAACGGGCTGGCCCAGCTTCTGGGAGCCGGTTTCGGAGCATAACGTAAGGACCGAGACCGACCGGTCATGGTTCATGGAACGGGTCGAGGTGCTCTGCGCGCGGTGCGAAGCCCACCTGGGCCACGTGTTCAATGACGGACCGAAACCCACGGGCAAGCGGCACTGCATAAATTCGGCGGCACTCAAGTTCGTGCCTGCCGGGAAGTAACGTCCGTGCGGTACGGATCGAACCTACCGGGGTCCGCAGTGCTCCTGTTCGCTCCTGTCCTGGGAGGCGGCGTGCTGTGGCTTCTGTCTGAAAGGGGTGAACTTCCCATGGGAAAAACGGCATTTGGCGCCGGCGAGGCTGCCGCGAAACCGGCGATCGACAGCAGTGTTCCGAAGGCGATCGAGACCGCGACCTTCGCTCTGGGCTGATTCTGGGGGCCGGACTCCCGGTTCGGGAGTCTGCCGGGCGTGGTCAGAACGCGGGTCGGCTATGCAGGCGGTACGAAGCAGGGTCCGACCTACCGTGACCTCGGCGACCACACCGAGACGATCCAGATCGACTACGATCCAGCCAGGATAACCTACCGGGAACTGCTCGACGTTTTCTGGACAGGCCATGATCCCCTGCGCAGGGCATGGTCTCGCCAGTACGCTACCATCATATTCGCTCATGACGGGGAAGAGAGAAGGCCGGCCGAGGAAACAAAGGACCGTATCGCGAAAGAACTGCGCGGCGCGGTGCATACGGAGATCGTAGCGTATCGCGGATTCACGCTTGCGGAGAACTATCACCAAAAGCACTCTCTTCAGCAGTATCCGGAATTCATGGAAGAGCTTCGCCGGATGTATCCCTTCCCCGGCGAGTTCGTGGTATCGACTGCCGCAGCCCGCTTGAACGGCTATCTGGGGGGCGAGGGCACGTATGAAGCATTGCTTCAAGATCTCGACGGTCTGGGGCTTACCCCTGCCAGGAGACAGACACTGCTCGAGCTGGTGCGGCGCCGCACGGGTGGACAGGCCTGTCCGCTCCCGAATCGATAACCGCTTGTCGGACGTACCTCTCACGCCGCAGCTTTCTCACCCGCACTTCCTGTCTATTGAACTGGCTGCGCCTCGCGCTGCTGACATCCTTTGTCAAACGGAACCTATTGCCTGGTGAAACTACATATTGCTTTATTCCGCCTCATGATTTATAATCTGCGCCGAAATCAGACAACAGACAACAGACGGACAGACAACAGACGAAAGACAGAAAAACAGACGACTTTGATCCAGTCTGTGATCTGAATGTCTGCTGTCTGCCATCTGATCAGGAGGTTTTCTTGGCAGCTACGTATACCGCAAAAGACATCACCGTGCTCGAAGGGCTGGAGCCGGTCCGCAAGCGGCCGGCCATGTATATCGGCTCGACCGATTCGCGGGGGCTCCACCATCTCGTGTGGGAAGTGCTGGACAACGCTGTTGACGAGGCGCTGAACGGCTACTGCACCGCCATCACGCTCAGGATCGAGAAGGACGGCGGCATCACCGTGACGGACAATGGCCGCGGCATCCCGGTGGACATCCACCCGAAGACGAAGCGGCCGGCCATCGAGACCATCCTTTGCACGCTCCACGCCGGCGGCAAGTTCGACCATACTGCCTACCGGTCCTCCGGCGGTCTCCACGGCGTGGGCGCTTCGGTGGTGAACGCCCTTGCCGAGGTCTTCAAGGCACGGGTGTGGCGCGACGGCTACGAGTGGACCCAGGACTTCTCCCGGGGCAAGCCCAAGGGGAACCTGAAAAAGGGAAAGCCCACCAAGGCCCACGGCACAGAGATCTATTTCAAGCCGGACACGGACATCTTCACCAAGACCACCTTCAACGCAAAGAACATTCTCGACGTCACCGAGAGCAAGGCCTTTCTGAACAAAGGTCTCAAGATCACCATCGAGAACGCGCGCGACGGCGAGAAGCCGGTCACGTTCAAGTACGACAACGGGATCCAGGACTACATCAAGCGCATTGTCGCGGGCACCACGGTCGTGAACGCGGAACCCTTCTATCTTGAGAAAGAGGACGATTTCAAGATCGAGTGCGCGTTCCACTGGACCCTGGCCACTGACATGGAGGTCCACTCCTTCGCGAACTCCATCAACACCTCCGACGGCGGCACCCACGAGATGGCGGTGCGGTCCGGCCTCACCAAGGCGGTGCGCGCCTACGCCGAGCGCAAGAACCTCATCCCCAAGAACATCAAGGCCATCGCGCCCGAGGACGTGTACGAAGGGCTCTATGGCATCGTGAGCATCCTGGTCAAGAACCCCCAGTTCCAGGGACAGACCAAGGAGAAGCTGAACAACCCCGAGATATCAACGCCCATCGAGAACTCGGTCAAGAACGCCTGCGAGGCCTACCTCCTCGCGAACCCCACCATGGCCGATGCCGTGGTGAAGCGCGTGCTGCTCGCGTCCGAAGCGCGCATGGCGTCGCGCGCGGCAAAGGACAACGTCACCCGGAAGTTGTCGTCGCTCAAACTGAACCTTCCCGGAAAGCTCGCCGACTGTTCGTCGAACAAGGTCGAGGAGTCCGAGCTCTTCATCGTGGAAGGCGATTCGGCAGGCGGCTCGGCAAAGATGGCGCGTGACCGGAAGACCCAGGCCGTGCTGTCGCTCCGCGGCAAGATTCTGAACGTGGAGCAGGTCGCGTCGCTGGAGCGCATCCAGGCGAACAACGAGATCAAGAACCTCCTGGCCACGCTCGGCTGCGGCGTAGGCGCCCACTTCGACCTGAACAAGCTTCGGTACAACCGCGTGATCCTCATGACCGACGCGGACGTAGACGGCGCGCACATCAGCGTGCTGCTCCTGACCTTTATCTACCGGTACATGCCGGAGCTGATCAACAAGGGCCATGTATTCCTTGCCATGCCGCCGCTCTACCGCATCGAAGCGGGCAAGGAGGTTTTCTACGCCATGGACGAGATGGAAAAGGAGAAGATCCTGGTGAAGCTGAACGGAAGGAAGTATGATGTGGGCCGCTTCAAGGGACTGGGGGAAATGAACCCCGAGACACTGAAAGAGACCACCATGAGCCCGAAGACCCGCTCGCTCATGAAGGTCCAGGTGCTGGACCACAAGGCGACCGGCGATACCTTCGATCGACTCATGGGCAAGGACCCCAAGGCCCGGTTCAAGTTCATTCAGGAGCGGGCGGAGTATGCGGAGCTGGATATTTAGTTGATGGATCGGGAAGTGACCGGGCGGTAAGAACGACAAAAAGGGGAGGCAGGCCATAGGGCCTGCCTCTTTTTCTATTTCGCCTGGGCTGTCTGCTCTGTTATACTGTATCTATCCTCTGCCTGGTGCAGGCCGCCGGGGACCTTCGCCATGGTGCCCGTGCATTCTCAAGTCCCGTAGCGCGGGGCATCATCAAGAAAGGCCGGAGCTATGACCGGAAGCGGATATTCCTCCCAGATGTTCAAACGATATGCCATCGCCATTGCAGTGGCCTGGACTGCGTTGGTCGCTTTTGCCATGGTCTGGGACCTGAGCAAGCATCGCGTCGAGGTAGAGACGCTGGCGCACAACCAGGCGGCGATGGCTTTTGAGAAGGACCTGCTGGTCCGGCGCTGGGCCGCCCTGCACGGAGGGGTCTATGTACCTGTGACCAGGGAGACGCCGCCGGACCCCAATCTCGCCCATCTACCCCAGCGGGACCTGACCACACCTTCCGGACGTCGTCTTACCCTGTTGAATCCCGCCTATATAACCCGACAACTTCATGAACAGCAGCGGTTGCATAGTGAAGTTCGGGGACACCTTACAAGCCTCAAGCCGATCAATCCGGGCAATGCACCCGACCCCTGGGAGACCGCAGCGCTCAATGACTTTGAAAAGGGCACGCGAGAGGTCAGCGCCATGACCATGCTCGACGGGCTTCCCTATCTGCGCCTCATGCGGCCGTTGCGGACCGAGAAGAGCTGTCTGCAATGCCACGCCGCGCAGGGTTATCGTGAAGGCGATGTCCGGGGCGGGATCAGCGTCGCTGTCCCGATGCAGCCGCTTCTGGATGCAAAGCGGGCGAATGACCATCGCATTTATGCCACCTACGGAGCGACCTGGCTGGTCGTGCTCGGCTTGATCGGATTTGGCTCCCGCCAACTTCTGCGGCAGGCCCGGGAACGCGATGTCGCGCAGGCGGCCCTGCAGGAAACAAACGAGTCTCTGGAGCATCGCATCCGGGAGCGAACGGTCGAACTCGAATCAGCGGTCATGATGATGCAGGGCGAGATGGACGACCGGGTCAGGACGGAGCAGGAGCTGGAGCAGAGTGTCGTGGCGCTGCGCGAGAGCGAGCGAAGGATGCGGAACGTGCTGGAGAACATGCCGCTGCTCGGCGTCGGCCTGAACCGGAAGGCCGAGATCATTTTTTGCAACAGGACGCTGCTGGAGGCCACGGGGTGGAAGGCGGAAGAGATCCTGGGCAGGAACTGGTTCGAGCTCTTTGTGACGGACGGCGAGGCCGTCCAGAAGGTCCATCAGGTACTCCTCGACGAGCCTGATGCGGAGCGCAGGCTCCGGCACCATGAGAACGAGATCCTGACCCGGCAGGGAGCGCGACTGCTCATCCGGTGGAGCAACATGGCTCTCCAGGGGCCTGACGGCGAGGTCATCGGGACCATGAGCATGGGAGAGGACGTCACCGAGAGCCGCAAGGCCGAGGAACGCTTCCGCGCGCTCATCGAGCAGGCTCCGGTGGCGATCAGGATCGGCAGGAACGTTCAGACCATCTACGCCAATCCGCGGTTCCTCGAGATGTTCGGTCTTACCGGAGCCGAAGAGGTGCTGGGAACGCCCTTGACCGACCAGTACGCGCCGGAGGTCAGGGAGGCCATTGACGACCGCGCCCGCAGGCGCGAATCGGGTCTGTCCGCTCTACCGTCCTACGAGACGGTCGGCATGCGGAAGGACGGATCGCGCTTTCCGGTCCATGTCGCCACAACACGCGTCATGCTCGGGGACGGGCCTGCAACGATCGGTTTCTTTGATGATATCACCGAGCGCCGGGAGGCCGAGGAAAAGCTCCGGTCGAGCGAGGAGCGGTTTCGGGGCATCTTCGACCAGGCCACCGTGGGCGTCATCGCCACCGACCTCCGCGGCAGGCTGCTGACCGTCAATCCAGCGTTCACCGCCATCAGCGGGTTCAAGGACGAGGAGGTCTTCGGCAGAGACTATGCCTCGCTCACCCATTCCGACGACCGGGAGCGCGAAGCCAGACTGTTCGGAGCCTTGCAGGCGCGGGAACGGGACAGTTATTCCATCGAGAAGCGGTACATCCACCGCGATGGCAGGACAGTCTGGATATCCGAGTCCCTGGCGATCCTTCGCGGTTCCGACGGCGAGCCGCAGGGATTCACCGGCGTGGTCGAGGACATTACGGCGCGCCGCCAAGCCGAGGACTCGCTGCGGGAGCTGAACGCCGAGCTGGAACAGCGCGTCACCGAGCGGACGTGCGAACTCGAGGAAGCGAACCTGAAGCTTGAAAGGCTCGCCACTGAGGACGGCCTGACCGGCCTTCCCAACCGGCGGCACCTGGACCAGATGATCGACCGCGAACTGAGCCGGGGCCTTCGGACCGCCGACATGCTGTCTTTTCTTATGTGCGACGTGGACTTCTTCAAGCGCTATAACGACCGCTACGGCCACGCGGAGGGAGACGAATGTCTGAAGCGGGTCACCGGCGCGCTGCGGGCCTCCTTCAAGCGGGCCAGCGACCTGCCGGCGCGGTACGGCGGCGAGGAGTTCTCGGTCATCATTCCCAACACGCCGCCCGAGTATGTGCTGATGCTCGCCGAGGCGCTGCGGCAGCGCCTGGAGAAAGAAGCCATCCCCCATGAGAAGTCGGACGTGGCGCCGGTCGTCACCATCAGCATCGGGGTGGTGTCCGCGCCGATCACGCGGGACCGCGACCGGGCGTGGTACATCAAGCAGGCGGACGAGGCGCTGTACCGGTCCAAGGCGGAGGGAAGGAACCGCGTGACCCACGTCATACTTTGATTCCGGAAAGGCCGAACCAAATCTGCCACGAAGACACAAAGGCTCGAAGAAGTCAAAAATCTACCAGCCGCAAAGAGGCCACTTCTTAATTTTCGGCCGAAACAATGCTGATGGTTTCGTAAGAACTCGTCATACCCGCGAAAGCGGGTATCCAGGGGGCAACTATCATCTTGAAAATACTGGATTCCCGTTTGCACGGGAATGACGGAATAAACAAGATTTCGACTTTTTACGACTTCATCAATGCTGTTATCCTGCGATCTTGTCTTACTCTCCCTACAGACATAACACCCGCCGCGTGTCATAATATAACCGTTGTAAAATAAAAGATATTTTGCCAGTCTTGGCCGATGATATAGCATGTTATCCTCGTCCAAATGCTTTTTTCAGGATCAAGGAGCCTTGTTGAACGAATCCCCGTTCACCCTTCGACAAGCTCAGGGCGAACGGTATGCCCATTGATATTGTGAGCTATTTCCGTTCGTGCTGAGCCTGTCGAAGCACACAAATGGATTTGCGCGACAGGCTCCAAGTTCCAAAATACTTCAGCAGTTTTGTAACATTATGTTATAATTAAACAATCTGAAGAAGAATGTGCGAAGACGCAGAGGACGACTGAATACATGACGCGATCCGATCAAAGTATGCCTTCCCGCTTTTTTATCTTTTGCCTGCTGCTGTCCGCCCTCCTGCTCCTGTGCCGCCCTTCGGCCGCGGGGCAGCCCAAACCTCTTCAAAACCCTAAGTCCATCATTGTTGTATCTGATGACAACTATCCGCCCTATATCTTCCGCGACGCAAAGGGGAACCTGCAGGGCATATTGGTCGACGAGTGGGGCCTATGGGAGAACAAAACGGGCATCAAGGTCGATCTCCGGGGCATGGATTGGGGAAAGGCGCGAAAGATCATGGCCGAAGGGAAGGCCGATGTCATCGACACGATTTTTTTTACAGACGAGCGGGCAAAGCAGTATGATTTTTCGCAGCCCTATGCGACGCTGGAAGTCCCGATCTTTTTTCATAAGAATATAAGCGGGATCACCGATAGCAATTCATTGCATGGTTTTGTGGTCGGCGTCAAGGACGGCGATGCCTGTATCGACATGCTTCAGCGGGCCGGCATTTCCACGCTGAAAACCTATCACAATTATGAGCATATCGTGCAGGCCGCGGCTGACCGGGACATCAGCGTATTCTGCATGGATAAACCTCCGGCCCTTTATTATCTGTACAAGTTCAACATCGAAAAGGAGTACCGGCAGTCCCGGCCTCTCTATTCAGGTAAGTTCCATCGCGCGGTAAAAAAGGGCAGAACAGACCTGCTCGGCGTGGTCGAAGGGGGCTTTTCGAAGATAACCGGCAGGGAACATGAAGAGATCGAAAAGAAATGGATGGGAACGATCCTGCACGCTGATCCGGCTGTCGTAAGGAACATTATCTATTCACTGGCTGGGATAGGAGCCATCGCCCTCCTCCTTGTTCTGTGGAACCTTTTGCTTCGCAAAAGGGTAGCGTCGAGAACAGCGGAATTGATGGCAAGCATGGCGGAACTGAGGAAGAAAGGACATGACCTGGTTCTCTCGGAAAGGAAGTTCGCCACGCTTTTCCTGGCCAGTCCGATCGGCATTGTCATCAGCACCCTTCGGGACGACCGGTATCTCGAGGTGAACGACGCCTATCTCGAGATGAGCGGCTATTCCCACGGAGAGCTGATCAACAGGTCGGCCCTGGAACTCGGCATCTGGGTGGACCCGGAGGACCGCGAAAAGATGCTCGCCGCGCTCCGGGAACGGAGGAAGGTCGAGAATCAGGAAACCCACTTTCGCACCAAGGCGGGAAAGGTCCTGGACGTGCTCAGGACCGCGGAGATGATCGACTATGGCGACGAACCGTGCATGATCTCGGCCACGCGCGACATCTCGGAGTTGAAGATCGTGGAACGGAATCTCCAGCGGTCGAAGGAGTTCATCGAGACCATCTTCAACAGCATGGATGATGCCATTGCCATCGTGGATGTCCATGATCTCACGATCGTCGATGCGAACAGGGTCTTCGTCGAGAAGTCAGGGCTGCCCAAGGCGGAGCTTGTCGGGAAGAAGTGCCATGAAATAACCCACCGTTCAGGCGGACCCTGCGTTGTCCATGGCGAGGCCTGCCCCATTTCCACGATGATGGCATCTCGATCGGCAGCCACGCTGGAGCATTGTCATGAGCTGCCCGGCGGACAGAAGGAATTCATTGAGGTCACCGCAGCGCCCATTTCTGACGACGAGGGAAATATCGTCAAGGCCGTCTATATCACGCGGGACATTACGGAGCGGAAGCTGGCGGAGGAGAATATCCGCAATAGCGAAGAGCGCTATCGGAGCCTCTTTGACTCCACCCTCGATGGTGTTTACAGGGTAAACGCAGAAGGCGTGTTCACGCAAATAAACCCGGCAGGGGCGCGGATCTTCGGGTATGAATCGCCTGAGGAGATCATCGGCAGGAATACGTTGGAATACTGGAGGGACCTCCGCGACAGGGATGCGTACCGGGCGGAGTTGAAGCTGAAGAAATCGGTCAGTGCGTACCACATGGCGGCTAAAAAATGCGACGGCAGGCTCATAGATCTTGAAACCACGAGCAGGATCATCGAGGACCATGAAGGGAATTATCTCGGCATCACCGGGATCCTGAGGGACGTCACGGAGCGCAAACTGTTGGAGGCGGAGCAAAAGAAGCTCGTCCAGCTGCTTCGGTCGGCCCTTGCGGAGGTCCGTACCCTGACCGGTATGCTGCCGATCTGCTCTTCGTGCAAAAAGATACGCGATGACAAGGGCTACTGGAGCCAGATCGAATCTTATATCAGCGAGCACTCGGAAGCGGAGTTCACCCACGGCATCTGTCCGGAGTGCGAAAAAAAGGTGTATGAGGAGCTGGATAAATTAACGAAGGGAAAGCCTTAAACGAAAGAAACAAAACCGGATCTTTAAACCGCGAAGTCGCGACCAAAAGTGGGCGCTTCTAAGCGGGGACGCGAAGCTCGCAAAAAAAGGCCAAAGCATTTGGGTTTAAATCAACCGTCAGGGAGCGGACGGTGGAGCTTGAGAAGAAGACTTCCGAGATCGAGCGGTTGAACAAGCTCTTTGTCGGCAGGGAATTGAGGACGGTGGAGCTGAAGGAGCGGATTATAGATCGGGAGGAAAAGACAGGGTCAGGCAGCACGGAGCAAAGTAGATGAAATATAAACTGTTCTCGATGGTATCGATATTCCTGCTGGTCATACTTGCCCTGTCCCTTCAGGCGGGGCAGGTGTATGCGTCGCAGGAGGGTGAAGAATTCCTTGCGGGCGTGCCCGCGAATTTCCCTCCTCACTATTCAATTGATCCCAAAACCGGCAAGCCCGAAGGTTTTGCCATAGATGTTATGGACGAGCTTGCCCGAAGAAGCGGGATCAAGGTCAGGTATGTCGTATACCCCAGCTGGTTAAAGACCGTTGAGGCGTTAGAGAAGGGCGAAGTGTCTCTTGTGCCGAACATGGGCATCATAGCCGAGAGGGAAGCTCTCATGGACTTCACCACTCCGGTTGAAACCTTCCAAATTGTCATTTTCGTGCGAGAGAAATCCACGGACATTAATAGTGTCGAAGACCTGAAAGGGAAAGAAGTGGCAGTGGTGGAAATCAACAAGGGTCATTTGCTGCTGCGGGAAAGGGGCGGAAGCAAACTGCAAATCTATACTACAGCGGAAGAAGCCTTCCTGTCGCTTATTTCGGGGAAATCGGATGCCCTTGTATTCCCTGAACCTCCGATTTCAATGCTCTCACGAAAAGCGGGTCTCGAGGGCCGCATAAAGATCGTCGGGAAACCGCTTCTCGAGATCAAACGCGGCATTGCGGTAAGAGAAGGCGATCAGGAATTACTGAAGAAGCTTGATAATGCGGTAAAGGCCTTCATTAAGACCCCGCGATATGAAGAGATCTATGCCAAATGGTACGGCAATCCGGCCCCCTATTGGACCACGAAACGGGTCGCTGTTTATGGAGTTGGGCTCATCGCGATTGCCCTCATAACGTCGTCAATCTGGCGATACCTTTCGCTGCTCAGGCTGAACAAAGAACTGAAGGCCGTTGTCGAAGAACGGAAAAAAGCGGAGGAGGCGCTCCGAAAAAGCAAAGAGCACTACCAGCAGGTGTTTTCCACTGCCGCGGACGCCATGTTCATTCTGGACCAGGCCACAGGCGCTGTCCTGGACGCGAACGGCGCCGCGAGCAGATTATACGGCTATACCCGCGAAGAGTTCCTTACGCTGAAGAACACCGACCTTTCCGCAGAGCCGGACAAAACAGCCCGGGCCATCAAGCAGGAACTCAAGGTCGCGCCGGTCCGTTATCACCGCAAGAAGGACGGGACCGTTTTTCCGGTGGAGATCACGGCAAGTTACTTCGAGCAGGAAGGCCGCCGCGTGAGCGTCGTGGACATCCGGGACATCACCGCACGCATTGTGATGGAGGAGCGGGAACGGCAGGCTTCCCTGAAATGGCAGGCCACGTTCGATGCCATCAGGGACGCTGTCTGCCTGCTCGATATGAAGGGGACGATCCTTCAATGCAATAAGGCGATGGCGGACTTTTTCGGGAAGCCCTCTGGCGAGATAACGGGCAGGACCTGCTGGGAGCTGATGCACGGCACGCCTGGCCCCATCGAGGGGTGCCCGGTAGTGCGCATGAAGACCACACTTCAGCGGGAACAGATAGAGTTGCAGGTAAGCGGGAAATGGATCAGCATTACGGCCGATCCAATCATGGATGAGACCGGGGGTTTGACCGGCGCCGTTCATATCCTGAGCGATGTCACCGAACGGAAGTCCATGGAACAGGGATTGCGGGATTCGCTGGACAAGTTCAGGAGCATGGCCGAGCAATCTCTGGTCGGCATCTATATTATCCAGGACGGCGTGTTCAAATACGTGAACAGGACCTTTGCCGAACTCTTCGGCTACACCGTCGAAGAATTGATAAACACAAGATCGCCGCGGGACCTCACCGTCCCGGAGGATTGGGCCATTGTCGAGGAGCATGGCCGGAGACGGAGCGCGGGAACGATTATGTCCGGCTCGTACGAGATCAGGGGGATGAGAAAGAACGGCGGGGTCATTGCGATCGAGATCTACGAGTCACAGGCGCTCTTTGAGGGCCGTACAGCCAACATCGGCGCGGTGCTGGACATTTCCCAACGCAAAAAGGCCGAGGAGGCCGTGCGGGACAGCGAAAGCAAGCTGCAGGCCATAACCCGGACCGCGCAGGACGCCATCATCCTGCTCACCGACGCGGGAAAGGTCTCGTACTGGAACCCCGCCGCCGAGAAGATTTTCGGCTACGGCGCAGGCGACGTCATGGGAAAAGATCTCGCGTTCATCATTCCCGAGCGGTTCCGGGAAGCTCACGCACATGCCTTCAATCGGTTCGCGGAAACGGGCGAGGGGCCGAAACTGGGCGTAACCGTGGAAATGGCCGGGCTCCGGAGGAACGGGTCGGAATTCCCGATCGAACTGTCCATCTCCGGGTTTCTGCTGAACAACAGACGCCATGCGTCGGGGATCATCAGGGACATCAGCGAGCGGAAGAAGCTCGAAGGACAGTTGCTTCACGCCCAGAAGATGGAGGCGATCGGAACGCTTGCGGGAGGCATCGCGCACGATTTCAACAATATTCTGAACGTGATCATGGGGTACGGGTCCATGGTGATGGATGGCATAGGAGCGGACCACCCGTCAAGGGAACGCATGCGTGAAGTGCTTGCCGCCGCGGACAGGGCCGCAAATCTTACCAAACGATTGCTGCAGTTCAGCAGAAAAGATTCAGTCGAATTTAAACATGTCCAGGTGAATGAGATCGTCGCCGACATGGAGAAAATGCTTTCCCGGATCATCGGCGAAGACGTTGAGCTGAGGCTCCAGCTTGCGGACCAGGATGCGATCGTATTTGCCGATGCCGGACAGATGGAGCAGGTGTTGATGAATCTGGTCACCAATGCCAGGGACGCAATGCCGACGGGAGGACGTCTGTCCATAAGCACCGGATCGATGGAGATCGATGACGACTACCTATCCGTTCATGGGTACGGGACGCCCGGACACTACGCGTCCATTTTCGTTGCCGATACCGGGACCGGCATGAGCGCGGAAACGCAAAGCAGGATATTCGATCCCTTTTTCACGACCAAAGGGGTGGGGGAGGGAACGGGGCTCGGGCTGTCGATCGTCTACGGGATCATCAAGCAGCATAAAGGATTCATCCAGGTCACCAGCGAGATCGGGAAAGGCACTCTGTTCAAAATATTGCTGCCGCTGAGCGGTAAGCCGGCCAGCGAACAACAGGTCGGCGTGGATTCCCCCGGCCCTCGGGGAGGGAGCGAAACCATCCTCATCGCCGAGGACGAGGCCCCGTTGCGGGAGCTGATGAGGATCATCCTAGAATCATTCGGCTACACGGTGCTGGCCGCGGAAGACGGCGAGGAGGCGGTCAGGATGTTCCTGGAGCACCGCGACCGTGTCCGGCTCGTCATCCTCGATCTGATCATGCCGAAGAAGAACGGTAAGGCCGCGGCCGATGAAATGAAGAAGGCGCAGCCCGGGGTCCGAACGTTGTACATGAGCGGATATTCGGAGGACACGTTCAAGAAGCAGGGAGTGGGCGAGGAAGGGCTCGTGTTTGTTCAGAAACCGGTCTCGCCGAAGGTGCTGTTGACAAAGATAAGGGAACTGCTGGATGAGTAATGCCTTTTGACCGGGAAAGTGCATGTGGACACTGAAGAAGCGGATGGCCGTATGATATACTATCGCTATGGTACTTTAAGGTCTTGTTGTTGACGTCCCCGCGTCCCTCGCGCCCTCGCGGTAAATGATTTGGTTTTCGTTATTCTGAAAGCGTCACTTAGTATTCCAGATGTTGGTCCGTGAAGTATTTACAGGTGTCCGTTCTTATAAGGAGCCGGCCATGGCGAATGAAAAGATCCTGCTGGTAGACGATGAGGAAAGCAATCTTAAGCTTCTGAGCCACTGGCTGATGGCGATGGGATATGATATCGATCTTGCCTTCAATGGGCAGGAGGGGGTGCAAAAATGCGCCGCTGCCCGGCCGGACCTCGTCATCCTGGACATCATGATGCCGGTTATGGACGGATACGAGGCCTGCAGGCGGATACGGTCGCATCCGGAGACCAGGAACATCCCGATCATCCTGGTGACGGCGCTGACGGACCGGGAGTCGAAATTGAAAGGATTGTCCGCCGGCGCCAACGAGTTTCTGGCGAAGCCGATCGACCAGGCGGAGCTGACTCTGCGGGTGGAAAATCTCCTGAAGATCAAGAACTTTGAGGACACGATCCTCCGGTATAACGAAAGGCTGGAAGTGGACGTGCGCAAGAGAACGGCCGAGCTTGCTATTGCCTGCGAACAGCTCAAGGAGATGAGCTACGAGATGGTGAAAAAATTGACTTCAGCGGCGGAGTTCCGCGATACGGACACGGGCATGCATATTTCACGCATCGGGCTCTATTCCAGCATGCTGGCGAAAGCGATGCGCATGCCGGAGGACTTTGTCGAGACCATCGGCTTCGCAAGCCTGCTGCATGACATCGGCAAGATCGGCACCCCCGACAGCGTCCTGTTGAAGCCCGGCGCGCTTACCCGCGAAGAGTTCGAGATCATGAAGCAGCATACCGTGATCGGCGAGAGGATACTGACGAGATCGTCCTTTCCCCGGATCCAGATGGCCACGTCCATCGCGTTGAACCATCACGAACGGTGGGACGGCAAGGGATATCCGCGCGGGCTCAATGGCGAAGACATTCCCCTCGAAGGACGGATCGTCAACATTGTCGACCAGTATGACGCGCTGAGGAGCGAGCGGCCCTATAAACCGGCCTTCGGCCACGAAAAGACCTGCAAAATCATCACCGAAGGGGACGGCAGGACCATGCCCGATCACTTCGATCCGGCCGTCCTGAAGGCGTTCATTGAAATGGAACCGGTCATCGAGGAGATCTTCGCGGAGAGCCATCAATAGAGCGCGGAATACCGCCGGACGCAATATACTTTCGGGGAGGATGAAGATGAACGAAAAAAAGAGGGTCCTGATCATCTGCCGGTCGTCCATGGGACAGACGTATCTGGGCGTCATGCTGAACCGCATCTGGTACGCGTCGGTCCTGGCGAGGACCGTCGGCGAAGGGATCCTGCTGGCGCGGGAGGAGGCATGTTCGTTAATATTGTTCGACGGGGACATTCCGGACGACGAGCGGACCGCCGCGGTCGCCGCGTTGAAAAGCGATCCTCTCCTGAAGGAACTACCCCGGGTCATGCTGTTGACCACCGGTATCCACACCCTGCCGGAGTCGATGCTGCCCGAAGGGTGGGCCGCCATCGTGAGCAAGCCGATCATGGACATCGCGCTGCTCTATGACGTCCTGAGGAAACTGAGCGAGGAGTCGAGGAAGACGCCGCGGGTGCCGGTCCGCATGCGCGTTGAGATCGAAGAACAGGACCCCCAGAGATATTTGACCTCCGTAAATATATCCGAAGGCGGCATTTACCTCCGGACGCATGTGCCTTTGCCGGAAAAGACGCTGTTGCACCTGACGTTCACCCTTCCCCTCGATGCCGCTGTCATCCAGGTCGCGGGTGAGGTGGTCCGGACATCCCTACTCGGTACTCACCTGGAAACGGAGCCCGGCATGGGCCTGCATTTTGTCGATCTTGCCGAGGATGCGAAGAACAGGATAAAGAGCTTTGTACAGTGGTCGCTGATCGGCGACCTGGAATGGGAAACGGCATTGGATTCGATGTAGATGGAGGATTGATACGAACGCATAAAGTTCTGTTCCGTTGTTTTTGTAAACAACCGCATTTCCTGCAGCCCATTTCCCTCCTTTAACTAATGCTTGAAAAAGATCAATTGATATGCTAATAAGTAGCATATATATATAGGAGGAAAGCATGTCAAGAACGACCATAACATTGCCCAGTTCTCTCCTTGATGAGCTTATGTCCGAGATCAAGGCAAAGAGCAAAACCGACGCGGTCATTACCGCGATCCGCGATGAGATCAGGATGAAGAAACAGGAACGGATCAAGGCAGTGGCCGGGAACATGGAATTTACCCTGTCCGCCGACCGGCTCAGGCATGGAGACAAACGCATTGGATAAGGTGCTGGTCGATACGTCGGTATGGATCGAGTTCTTTCGGAGGAAAGAGCCCTGGTACGGCGTTGTTTCCGGGTTGATGGACGACAGGCGGGTCTGTTGCTCGCTCGGGGATCATTCTTGCCGAACTTATCCAGGGAGCGAAGTCGGAAAAAGAACTGGAGGTCCTCAGGGATTTCCGGCACGTTTTTGAATTTCTCGAAGAGTCGGTGGACCTGTGGCAGGCTGTCGGAGAACTGTCGAACGCGCTTCAACGGAAAGGCAAGTCAGTCGGACTTTCTGATTGCTGCCTTGCAGTTTCTGCAAAGGCGCACAAGGTGAAAATACTGACCCTTGACAAACATTTCGATGTCATCAAGGGAGCGGTCGGCATCGGTCTTTACGAGATCAAATGAACTGAGGAAGCGTATTTAGACGCTGAAAAAGCGGATCAGTTTCTGATAAATGCGGATAGAGATCAGCGTATCCTGAAAAAACATTTGGGACGCGGATCCTAAAAACCTTGCGTTGAATCCAGGATGGAAAAACAAGAGCGATCGGCATATGCCGCTCGCTCTTGGTCGTTTAACAGTCCTTAATTCGCCGCTTAATGGGGAAGCGGCATGGGCGAAAATGCGCGGCCGGCCTTCTTCAGGCGCTCCTCATGCTCTTTCCTGATCTCGACGATCGACTTTTCCGTGAGCACATAGGGCGTGATGAGAATGACGAGCTCGGTCTTTTTCTTCTCCTGGAAGGTATAGCGGAAGAGCGCGCCGAGAAAAGGGATGTCTCCCAGGAAGGGGACGCTTCTTCTCGTTTCGACGATCTTATCGACGATGAGGCCCGCGATCACGACCGTTTCCCCGTTCTTCACTTCGATCATGGTGTCGACCTCGCGGATGTCGATGATCGGTTTGCTGCTGGTCCCGTCGGGCGAGGTTGAGGTCTTCGACTTCTCCGAGATGCTCGGATGGATCTGCATGGAAACGGTGCCTTTTTCATTGATCTGCGGTGTTACATCGAGGAATATGCCGACCTCATCGATCTGCGGCGTGGAATATTTGAAGGCAACCTGTCCCTGCGCGTTGTAGACGGCGTTCGAAAGCCAGGAGACCTCTTTCGTGGTGAGTTTGATGACCGCCTTCTGGTTGTTCAGGGTCGATATCTTCGGGCTGGAAAGGGTGTTTACCTGGCCGACCTCCTTCATGGCATCGAGGAGCGCGGCGACCTTGTTGTTGGCGATATTGAGCTGAAAGACCTGGGACGGAACAGGAGGCAGGAGGCCCTGGGACAGTTTCACCGTCGTCGGATTGCTGCTGTCCAGCGTCCTCAGATAGCTCCAGTCGATGCCATAGGCGAAGGTGTCGTTCAGTGACACCTCCACGATATGCGCCTGGATAAGCACCTGCCGTTTTACCGCCTTTTCCACGTCGTCCAGATACGCCTTGACAAGCTCCATATTGTCGGAATAATCGCTGATGAAGACCAGCCCGGCGAGATCGTTCACCACGAGCTTTCTGCCGGACTTGTCGGCCCTGCTGCCGCCGCTGCGGGCGCTCCCGCCTCCTGTGTCCCCGAAGATGATGATCTCGAGACCCCGGATCATTTCGGACCAGAAATCCGACTCTCCCGATGTCCGTACCGATACGCTGCCTTGCGGGGACGACGATGAGCCGGAAGATCCACCTGACCCGCCGCTTCCACCGGTGCCGGTGGAGAGATTAAGGTTGATGCTCCCTCCCGCCGAGCCGTAACCAGAGGAACCGCCTTCGGACACCGACGCGTTCATGGTGCTCGTTGACGACCGTTTCCCCTTGTTGTAATTGACGCTGAACGTCCGGGTGATCAGGCGCGGCTTGCTGACACGGATAATGGTCTTTTCCACGTAGGCCGAATAGCCTGCCGGCTTCAGGAGCGCGTAAAGAATGTCCCGAAGGGTCTTGTCCTGGAAGTCGGTTGTCACCCTGCCGGTTACATCCCTGTCGGCGATGATCGTATACCCGGTCTTCCGCGAAAGGAGCAGGAGCGTGTCCTTGATCTCCGCGTTCTTCACGGTCAGTGAATACGTCTTGCCCGTGTCGAGCCCGGCGAATTCATCCTGCAGTTTCACCTGTTCGGTGGGAGGCGCGATGTCCTCCGGCGGCATGTTGTACAGGGCCATGGTATCCGGGACCTTTGCCGGTCGTGGCGACGCGCACGAAACGAACAGCAGGCTTGTTATGGCCAACAGCAGAATGGGTGTCTTTGTTTGCATGGTGTTACTCCTTCTCGTTCGAGTCGCCCGAAATTTTCAGGGTCTTTGCTCCACCAGAGCCTTTAAGTTTGACGAACTGGTCGCCGATCTCCGTTACGATGTAACCATGGAACCGTTCGCCGATCCCCACGATGTCGCCATTAATGATGGCATAGGCCTTTCCGCTCTTGGCCATGGTGGCTTCGAGATGAATCCCCGATGTCTTCCTTCCGGCAGGCGGCGCGCCGTGCGATCTGCCGCCGGGATACCAGAACGGGTCGCGCCGCCATTCACCGGCCAGGCCGGTTTCCTGAGCCGGCGCGAAGGACGGCGAAGTGTGGCCCCCGTTGCCTTGTACGGCGGTACCGGGGAACGCCGAAGGACGATCGCTCCCCTTTCCCCGCCCGGAGAAGAAGGCGATATTATAGATCAGCACAAGGAGCAGAAGGCCGCCGAGGGCCGCAATAAAATATTTATTACGCAGCATGGGCGGCCTCGTATGCCATGAGCTCGATGGTCATGATGGTCTTGAGGGTGGATTTCTGCGGCTTCATTTGCAGGTGAACGATGCGCTTGTATCGCTCCAGTTTCTGGATATCCCGGACGAACCGGGCGGCAGCACGGTAGTTCCCCTCGAAGGTCACCTTGACCGGGTGGACTGTCAGTACGAACGCCGGCGGGGCCGCACCGGGGGACGCGGTCTTCCGGGCCGGTTTTTGTTTTGTGACGGCCTGGGTAACGATATCCATGTTCTCCAACCCGGCCTGCTGACCGAGAACGTAGATGCTTTCAACGAACGAGGACATATCGGCCTTCGCGGGGAAGTGTTTCCGAAGCAACGCAAGGGCTGCGACGGTCTCCGGAGACTCCGCCTCCCTCTGCTTCAGCTCCAGTTCGACGACGCGTTTCTGCATTGCCGCTACTCCCCGGTATCGCACGCCGGCATAGAGAATGACCGCGGCGACCATGATGATGCAGGCGGCAAGAAAAACGATGTTACCGTATTTTTTCATGAAGGATCACCTCGCACGCAACTTTGAAATGCAAAAGCCTGTCGGCGCCCTGGCCGGTGATGAAGATCGACGGTTCGCCGAGCCGGCGGAAACCGTTGGATCCGTCGATCATGGCGATGATACGCGTCAACAGCTTGTCGCGCCCGACCAGAGAAGGATAGGGGGTCACAAAATCTATCTCGAGCGACGGGGTTTCCTGCCGGAGCTGGAACGTCAGGCCGCCGATGAACACGCCGTCGGGCGTCTTTTCAGCGAGATAGCCGAGCATCGGGTACCAGGGGACCGGTGAGGACATGAGGCGCGTCAGGTGCTGCCGGTTCCGCAGATAGGAATCTGCTCCCTGACTCTGCTGCTCGCGGGCGATCGATTCCCGGAGCCTGGTCTCCAGGAGAGACTTCGTCCTGCTGTATTTCGTCTCCAGGGTGAGCACGGTAACGATGAGGACAAGGCCGATCGCACCGGCCAGCGCAAAGCGCGCGGTCTTCCCCAGCGGGACCTGCCAGGAAAGTTCCCGGGGAAGATAATTGACCGCGGTCCCGTCAAGCAGGCCGAGGGCCAGGCCGTGGAGGGCGGTGTAGAGATAACCGTCCGCGACCGAATCGCCGAAGGTGTTCAGCTGCGCGGCCTCGAAGCCCGTGGACTCCTTGACCACCTCGCTGATGCCGGAGAGCGTGCTGCCCGAACCGGCGATCCACAGTTTCGCGAGCGGCGTGTCCGGGTGGTCGTGCTGGTACGCGGCGTGCGCGGTATAGACCAGTTCGGCCGTCCGGTAGACCTGCATCTTCTCGATCCGTTCGGGAGTCATTCCTTCTTCGAGCTCTTTTTCCCGGTCGACGGGGGGGATGGATATTTTATGATAGAAGAGGACCTGAACTCCCATCAAGGCGGTCAGCTCGATATAATCTTTCGTTATCTCCAGGAGCGCGATGGCCTGAAGGGCGTCACCCTGCAGCTGTCCCAGCGCTTTCAAATTAGAAGGGAGGGCGGTTGAGGCCGTCTTTATCCGGATACCGAGGTCCCCGAACAATTCAACCATCGAGGAAAGCGGTTCGCGTTTGACGGTCTCCACGACGAATGCCTGGCGGTCGCCTCCGCCCGATACCGCGGGGTATATTCTGAAGATCGGTGACGCGTCCCCGGTCTCCTTGACCAGTTTTCTGCGGATGATCTTTTCTGCGTCCGCGCGGGACATGAGCGGTGTCCGCTGGATGGAGACCGCAACATCCTCGGCGGGAAGGATGAGATGCGCCTTGTCGATCGCGACGCCGGCTTCACTGCCGATATTCGCAAGGACCTCACGGGCAAGGGCCTTGTCCGTAAGGGAAAAACGTTCGAAGCTTTTCCGGTACTGGACGGTCTTCCCGTCGGTGATCAGCACCTTAAGCCCCTGTCCTCGCAGATCAAACAATATATTCTTCATTCCGGTCCCTTCGCTACGGGGCTACTGGCTGGATCAGCAGATTTACGAATAAGGTGCCGCCGCTCACGCTCACCGCTGTTGATTCTTGCATTAGTCCCTGCTTGATCAATTCTCCGATTTCAAAATAATCCATCCCATATTTTCGTCATTGAAACAATGTTAAGCGACAGGATCTCTATTCTTCCTTGTGGAGTTGGCGACGATCTGCGACATCCACCGTATGCCGGTTTTGTCTCAAAAATCTGTCTGCGAATATGGGAGAGGTTAAAATACGGCGTTTCCCGTTAAACAGCTTGATTATTGCGTGACTGTTGCGGAACGGCTGACCCGTCCCCCGCGTCCTTGATACTTGATATTTCCCGATTTTATGATATACTTTTGATTATGATCGAATAACATCCTACTGAGGAGGGTTGTACTATCATGGAAAATGTTGTACGTTCTTCCACAAGCCGTTACTACCACAGAAAACTATTCTTTTATACCTTCTGCATTGTCGTCCTCGGCGCCGTATGCGGTGGAATTGGGATATTTATGCTCTTCCCTTCAAGCCTGGGTGAAGGTTACGGTGCAGCGCTCTTGACCATTCAGAGGATGGAGCAGGCGTTATTGGTAAAGGTAGTATGGCTCTACGTCGTCATGGCACTTTTCTTTATTCCTGCGATCGCCTTTCTCCTCATGTTCTATTCCCACCGAATCGCGGGACCGGCGTTTCGACTCGGTCGTGAGGCGGAACTGATCGCCCGGGGAAACCTGAAGGCGGATTTTCGGCTGCGCCAAAAAGACAACCTGGCCGATATTGAGGCTGTTTTGAAACAGGTGGCTGTCCGCTACCGGGACACCGTCAGCGCGCTCAAAAATCAAACCACGGCCATGGAAACGCAAGCCGAATCGATATCCGGTATGGTTCAGCAGGGCAAGGACCGGGTTGCGCTCGAGTCCGCGCTTGATGAATTATCGAGCAAGATAAAAAATATCGATAAAATCCTTTCGGAGATCAGGACGTGTTAAAGACATATCTGCCTGTCGTCCTCCTGATCGCATTTTCCGCATGCCTGGTCTATTCGGCGCTGCAAAACAATGCGCATGATTTTTCGGACTCTCAGTGCGTTGACTGTCATGCTATTACGCCGGTGAAGGGCAAGCGCGAGACACTGAGGATGACGGCTTCCGTGGAAACGCTGTGCCGCCGGTGCCATAAAAAGAGCGAGGATCCATTATCGCATCCCGTTGAGATGGTGCCCGTAACTATAGTATCCCCCGCGGATCTCCCCCTGTCCTGGGAGGGGAAGATGACGTGCGCCACCTGCCATGATATTCATACCGCGTCTCATCCGGGATTTGACGGCAGATGGCATTACCTGCGAAGAGCTGTAACAGGACAAGCGTTTTGCGGCGCCTGTCATAGAGACAGTGCGATCATACAGAAAAAAGGCGACAGCCATGCCGGGGCTTTAGGAGTGGCCCACATGAAATATGCGGAAGGGACAGGCGGCCGTATAGATAAGGTTTCCGTGGCCTGTGTGTCCTGTCATGACGGGGCCCTCGCAACGAAGGCGGATGTAAAAACGGGCACATGGCGGCATGGGAATGCATTATCATCCGGCTATGATGCTCAGGGCAGCCACCCGATCGGTGTAACATATCGTCGAGCGATGAAACGAGGCGGGTTGATTCCGCTGGAGCGGTTAAACCCGAAAATAAGACTTATCAACGGAAAAATTGGATGCACATCTTGTCACGATATATACTCCAAACTGCGCAAAATGCTTGTCATGTCCAACGAAGGAAGCAGATTGTGCCTGGAGTGTCATGATAAATAGGGGAGGTGGGTATGGGGGTTAATCGCCGGAAAAACTACTTCATTAATAAAGATTTTCAGAGCAGATTTATTTTGAGATTTGTGCTCACCACGACGCTCTGGGCAGTTGCCGCAATCGCTTTATTCGCGTATTTTGCCAAGAAACGGCTGCAGGACGCGCTCTATACGACTCATCTCAAGGTTTCGTCGCCAGGAGAACTTCTCCTGTCCTCCGCCGTATCAGCACATGCCGTTGCCCTTGTTCTGTTTGTTGTTCTGCTTGCGTATGCCATCTATGCGCTCTCGAAGAAACTTTCGGTCCCTCTCTATATGCTCAAGAAGGACATCGCGAGGATCGCCGGTGGTGATCTTGCAACCGAGGTTTCGCTGAGAGAGGAAGATGAGTTTCAATATCTGGCGTCGGACGTGGACGCAATGCGCAAAGAACTCGACGGGAAGCTGATCAAAATCAAGGAAGGGCATGCGGTGCTTTCCTTGGCGGTTTCCGAGCTCCAGAAGGCCGCCCTGAAAGGGAATCCTTCAGCGAACCATGTTGGCTCGCTGAAAGAGGCTGTGGCACGCATGAAGGAGGAACTGAATGCGTTTACCTATTAGCATGCCGCCGGTCATCCTGTTCGTTACACTCATGTTCATGCCCGGGCAGACACGATCATCGGAACCCATATTGTCGACGGAGCGTGACCCGCATGATTTTCTTCTGAGGTATAATATGGGCTGCAAAGATTGCCATGCCTCCGTAGGTATAAAAAGCCGGGGGGTTATGCGGAAACCGGTCGGAGAAATTTGCGCCGGCTGCCATAAACTCCCCGGTCACTCCCATGTGGTTGATATCCAGCCGGCGTTTGTCGTTCCGCCGGATCTTCCCCTTGATGTTAGAGGCATGCTCACGTGCGCAACCTGTCATGACCCCCACCGGCCCTATCTGAATCCGGCATCCGGTGAAAGAACCATGTACCTTCGCCGGGATGGCACTAGGAAACAGTTTTGCGAGGTCTGTCATCTTCACGAGAGATAAGTCAACACCTCTCCTCTTAACGTCGATCTGACAACAATCTTGCTCCCTGTCACTTTCTGTATCCACTTGATTGAATTGTAGAATCCCCGCATCATTCCTGCCTCCCTGTATGTTGTTGCTTTTATTGTTGCCTCTTACATTCTTACATTAAACCTCTTTATAAATTCCCCGATGTTAAAATAATCCGTCCCATCTTTTCGTCATTTCAGATTAAAATAGCCGCGCTTTTGAGGAAGAAGACGCCCGGAAGCGGAGAGGACTGCGTTTTCGCCGACGTGATTCTCTGCCGCTTCGGGCGAAGGTGCGGCGTATCGTCTCTTTTTTTCATGATGAGTGTTAATGATTATGTTTCGGATTGACACTTCTTTCCACCTTCTGGTATAGTAGCAAAATTTTGTTTTGCAAGGGGTTTTATGATCCGTCCCTCACTTGAAGAGTTCAAACAGAAGGGGAACAGGGGAACTTCATCCCCGTGTACCGGGAGGTCCTTGCCGACAGGGAAACCCCGGTCGCGGCGTTCCTGAAGATCGACGACGGCAAGTATTCTTTCCTGTCAATCCGCATTCCGATCGAAGATCTCCTCGAAGAGGTCCCGGCACTCGGAAAACGCGGAGAGCACCGCAGGGTCGAAATGCTCCGGCTTGGTCCGTCCGTCGCCCTCGGTGATGATCCTGCACGCGGTCTCATGGTCGAACGGCCCCTTGTAGGGCCTGCGGCTCCTGAGCGCGTCGTACTGGTCCACGATGTTCACGATCCTGCCCTCGATCGGGATATCCTCACCCTTCAGGCCGCGCGGATAACCTCCTCCATCCCACCGTTCATGGTGCGTCAGGGCGATGCTTTCGGCGAATTCAAGCAGTTCCGAGCCGCTTCCTTTCAGGATACTGGCGCCGATCGTCGTGTGCGTCTTCATCAGGGCGAACTCCTCGGTGTTGAGACGCGCGGGCTTCAGGATGATGTCGGAGGGGATGCCCACTTTGCCGATATCGTGCATGGGGCTCGCGTAGGTGATCAGGCCGATCCTGTCGTCGGACCAGCCGAGCTTCTTTGCCAGGACCACGCAGTAGTGGGATATCCTCTTGATGTGCGCGCCCGTGTCCTCGTCCTTGAACTCCGCGACGACGGTCAGGCGCTGGATGGTATCGATGTAGCTTGTTTTCAGGGCGTCATTGGTCCGGGTGAGATCTTCCGTCCGTTTCCGGACGGTATCCTCCAGGATCTCGGCATGCTGCTTCAGGACATCCTCATACTCCTTGATCTTCATGAGATTCTTGGTCCTGACCAGGAGCTCGGACGTATCCACCGGCTTGGTAAGGAAATCATTCGCCCCGACCTCCAGGCACCGGAGGCGTGTTTCCCGGTCCGCCATCGCCGTCACCATCACGATCGGGATGTGCTGGGTCGCGGGGTCCGTCTTGAGCCTGCGGCAGGCCTCGAACCCGTCCATTTCGGGCATCATGATGTCGAGAAAGATCATGTCGGGTTTGAATTCCAGGACCTTTTCGAGGGCTTCCTTCCCGTTGACCGCCGTTTCGAACTGATATCCGTAATTATCGAGCATGAACGAGAGGACCTTGCGGTTCAGCTCTTCATCGTCGACGATCAGGACCTTTCGTTTGATCGTTTCCTGCATGGCGTATCTCCTCTGTACAAGCTTCTTTCCTTTTTGCGAAATGCGCAATTACAGCGAACGGTTTTACAATCTTGTGTCTTTATGTTTTTAATCCGTCATTCCGGGCTTGACCCGGAATCCAGAAGACCTTGAATACACTGGATTCCCGATTACAGCACTCGGGAATGACGAAAAAATATCTCTGTGGTACTACGGCCGCCTGACCGGAATGGCGAAGCTGAACGTGCTGCCCTTGCCCGGTTCGCTCTCCACCCATATCCTGCCGCCGTGAAGTTCGACGAATCTCCTGCAGAGGCTCAGGCCCAGCCCCGAGCCCACATGCTTCCTGCTCAGGCTGGAGTCGATCTGCTGGAAGGGTTGAAAGAGCTTTTTTTGCTGTTCCCGCGGGATGCCGACGCCGGAATCCTGCACGGAGATCTCGATGAAATCAGCGTCGAGCTCGCAGCTCTTCGCTGATAGCTCTTGGTTGATCCCTTTATTGCTATGAGCCATGAGCTCCGAGCCACGAGCTAACCGTGCGCTCACGCGCACGCTGCCTCCATCCGGCGTGAATTTTAAAGCATTGGAGATGAGATTCATCAGCGTCTGCTTCAGTTTTCTCCGGTCGGCGGTGATGTCCGCGACGGCCGGACCAATGAATGTCTCCACCTTGATGGCGTGTTTCAGCGCCTTTTCCTTGAACATCATCAGCGACCCCGCGATCAGGTCCTCGATGATGACCGGTTCGGGCTCCAACTCCATCTTGCCGGCCTCCACCTTGGACAGGTCCAGGACATCGTTGATCAGGCCGAGCAGATGATTGCCGCTTTTCGAAATGTCATTCAGAAACTCCCGCTGCTTGGCCGTGACCGGACCGGCCATGTCCATGAGCATGATCTCGGAAAATCCCATGATCGCGTTCAGGGGGGTCCTGAGCTCATGGGACATGTTGGCCAGGAAGTCGGTCTTGGACCTGCTCGCCGCTTCGGCCTCCTCCCGTCTGAAGACCAGTTCCTTGTTCACGGTCTGGAGCTCCATGTTCGTGTCCTCCAAGGCCCGGGTCCGGTCGAATACCTTGGCTTCCAATCCTACGACGAGCTGGGCGTTCTCGATCGCGATCGCCGCCTGGTTCGCGAAGATCTGCGTAAGGCGCATGCTGTCCGATGTAAAAGCGTTCTCCCCGCTATAGAAGCTCAGCGCCCCAATGCATGTTCCGCTTGTTGATAGAAGAGGAACGGCCATGGTCGATACAAAACCCCGCTTTTCCGCCTCACTCCGCCAGAGGTTAAATTCGGGGTCGGACACTTGTGAAAGGACAGCCTTTCCCGTTTTTATTGCCGTCCCTGTGGGACCCCGGCCTGTCGGTGCGTCGTCCCATGTTATTGCTATTGTCTTGAGATATCCGTTCTCCTGACCGGCATGTGCAACAGGATGCACAATTACATCGGATGGATCCACGATGCCGAGCCAAACCATCTTGACATCGAATACGGAATAGATGATAGCGCAGATCTGCTGATAGATATCGATAAGGTTCGTGCTTGCCAGGAGCTCGTTGGATGCCGTGCTCAGCGCGGTGAGCTGTTTGTTGTATTGACCGATCGCCTCTTCCGCCTTCTTTCGCTCCGTGATGTCCCGGACCACGCGGATCAGGCCGATAAGTTTATTATTGCTGTCGAAACGCGGGATCGCCCGGATCTCGATGAACATGTTCAGATGGGGCTCGAAGATCTCGAACAATGCAGAAACGCCGGTCTGCAGGCATCCGCAGCTCGGACATTCCTCGGGGGCATGATCGGTGCCATGATAATAAGCAAAGCATTTCCGGTCCTTCATCTTCTCCAGCATCGGCAGATTCAGGATCTTCTCCGCCGCCTTGTTGGCAAGAATGATGTTGTAATCCTCGTCATGGACCGTCACCATGTCCGTGATGCTGTTGAAGGTGTCTTCCCAATCCTGCTTGGAGCGATAAAGCTGATTCTCAAGTGTTTTACGTTCGGTAATATCCTGCAATGTCTCAACGGCAGCGATGATCTTTCCGCTGCTGTCGCGGATGGGCGCGGCATCGAACACGACATAGCGGTCCTTGCCGTTCATGTTCCTGAGCCAGTCTTCGGCGTGCAGTCCCTCCGGCAGGAGTTCAGATGTCGAGATGTCGGAGTAGAGCAACGCAAGCTTTTCCGGTTCCCGGCCCAATACGATGTCCGCCAGGACCGGCCGCTCGTGATCGTAGAACGTCTTCCACTGGTTGACCGTTCCGACCATGTCGGCCGCCGGGACGCCGGTCAGCTCCTCACACGCCTTGTTCCAGATCAATACCCGGTGATCGGCATCCAACACAAATGTTGCGATTGCCGAGCCCATGATCACATTTTCGGTAAAACGCTGCTGCTCGCGCAAAAAATTCTCCGCCTTTTTGCGTTCCGTGATGTTGTGGACGATCTCAATGCCCGCGATGATATTCCCCTGTGAGTCCCGCAAGGGAGAAGCGGTGATCTCAACATGTACTAAGCCCTTGTCGGTGGGCGCGGACCGTTCCACGACATGCGTGCCGCCGTCCTTGAAGACCTGCGCCACGCCGCAGCCCTCGCACCGCGCCTCCTTCTTTTCATACGCCAGGTAACACAATTCGCCGACATGTTCCCCGACCAGCTTTTTCTGGGCCTCATTTTCATACAGTATCCTGAAATCCCTGTCCTGAATGGAGATGCCGTCGCCAATGGCCGCGATAATGCTGTCCGATCTGGCCTTTTCATCCTCAGCACGGACAACGGCGGCCTTGAGTGCGTCCTCCAATTGCTGACGCTCCGTAATATCCTGTGCCGTGCCTCTGAGCAGGACCGGCCTGCCCGCCTCATCGCATATCACTTCACCCTGCGAATGAATGAGGGCCGTCTTTCCATCCGGCTTCAAAATCCGGAAATCAGCGCTGTAAGGCTTATTCTCCCGTATCGCTTCCTGAACGTTCTTTTGCTGGATTTCCCGGTCTTCCGGAAGAATGAGGCCCATAAGGATTTCGAAGCTCGGCGCCACCCGTTCGGGATCCAATCCGAAAATGCGGAAGAGCTCTTTAGACCACACGACGGCGTTCGTGGCGAGGTCCCGTTCCCAGCTTCCTATGCCGGCGATCCGTTGTGATTCCGCGAGCTGTGACTCCCGCCTCTTGAGCACCTCGTCGGCGAGCTTGCGCTCGGTGATGTCCGCCATGATGTGGACCGCGCCGAGCAGGTTTCCTTCGCTGTCGAAAAAGGGGTCCGCCGCTACATCAAACCAGCGATCGCCCATCTGCGCGACAAGCGTCTCCCGTTTTCGGCTTTTTTTCATGGTCTTATACGGACAGGCGACAACTGGATCGGTAGTTCCCTGTATGATTTCCCAACAGGGTCGCCCGATGATATCGGAATACTGTTTATTGACAAGCGTTGCCATGGCCTTGTTGCATCGCAGTATCCTGCCGTCCCGGTCCAGCAGGGCGATGGCATCGCTCATGGCGTCGAATGTGGAACGCCACTCTTCTGATGCGGCGCGGATGGATTTTTCCATCCGCGTTCGCTCCGTGATGTCGTTTGCCAGGACCAGGTTTGCCTTCCTGCCCAGGAAGGGCAGGGTGTGCGACGTGATCTCGACGTCGATGACGGCCCCGTCTTTCCTGCGGTGCTTCCATGTCCCTGCGTCGCCAAAGCCCTCGCGCGTTCCGGCCAGGTGGTCGAGCAGCACCGGCACGTCTTCAGGCGGCCGGATGTCCTTGATGGTCATGGACAGGAAATCTTCACGGGAAAACCCGTAGGCGATGATCGCCGCGTCGTTCACGGCAAGGAACGCAAGCGTCTCAAGATTGTAGACCCACATGGGCTGCGGGCTGTGCTCGAACAGGCCACGGTAGATGGTTTCGCTTTCCCGGAGATCCTCCTGCGTCCGCTCCAGTTCGGCCGTGGCGCTCTCCAGCTGCCGCACCTTCTCCTCGAGCGTGGTCGCCACGATCCGCGAGTATTCCCGCGCGAATTCGGGGTCTTCGCCTGCCGCGGCCGGACGGACGCGCTGGGCGGCCAGGCGGTCTGCCGCCGAACGGACAGCGTCAAGGATCGCTTCCGGCTTTTGCGGCTTGACCAGGAACGCATCGGCGCCCAGGGAATACGCAAGGTCCAGTTCACGCTGACCCGTGAAGACCGCCGAAAGAAAGATGAACGGGATGGTCGAGAGGCCGTGGTCCGCTTTCAACGCCTGGAGCAGCTGAAAACCGTCCATGACGGGCATGAGGCCGTCGCTGATGATCAGATCGGGTCTGCGCTCCCGGACCCGCGCAAGACCTTCCTGGCCGTTGGCGGCTTCCTCCACCGCATGACCATGTTCACTGAGGAACAGCCTCAGGAAGCCACGGACGTTCTCATCATCTTCCACGATCAGTATGTTCATTCGCATGGCACCTTGCGCTTATGCGCACCTTCTTGCGGCATCGGCTTTAGATCCCTTGAGCAGCTCCCGGACCGCGGGCAGAAGCATGTACTGGAGCAGTCGCTTCGGCACGTAAGCGTGTACGCCGGCAGCCGCGGCTTCCCGTCGATATCGCTCCTCTTCATGGATGGACAGCATGACGACCCGGAGCTGCGGATGCCGCGCGATCAGGATACGGGCGGCTTCAATGCCGTTCATGCCGGGCAGCCCGATGTCCATGACGGCGAGCGATGGCGCAACGTCGCCGGCGCGGCTCACCGCCTCTTCTCCGGAAGCGGCTTCAACAATGCGGCAGTCCGGGAACTCAGCGGTAAACCACTCATGTAAAAGGGCCCGGAGTCGGGCATTGTCATCGACGATCAGGATAGATTCCATGGCATGACGCCTCTATTACCCTGCTTTTTTCAGGTTTCGCAGCCGGTTAATAAGGACCGCCGAGAGCTTAAAGTCGAACTGCTCTTCCTCTTTTACGGCCTTGTAAAAATCGCACGCCGAGCAATTGTGATATTTTTGGGCGAACGATCCCTGGATCTCTCCCTGGCAATACGTTCCCGCGACGATCCAACAGCTCCTGCCGCTGTTCACGCCGTCATGGACGCCGTCGAGTCCTGCCTCCAGCGTTGCGGGGCAAACGCCCAACTCCTTCGCTTTTGCGCCCTGCGGCTGCCGGCCGCACTTCTTGAATTCCCAGCAGTTCTGTTTTCTCATCGTGGTTCTCCTTCATGCAGGATAAAAATTGCTTCTGACGATCATATGATGACACAAGCCGGAAGTGGTGTCTGTAGGGAGAGTATGACAAGATTGGAGGGGTGACGGCGCTGGAAAGGCCAAAAGAAACGGATTTAGCCACAGAGTCACGGAGGACACGGAGGATATCTTTATAATGTCATGGCGAGGAGAATCAGCAACGAAATAATCTCGAAGTATTTGATTATTTGAACAATGAGAGCTGAAGTTATCCGATGGATAAAATGATATTGCTTCGCATTATGTTCGTAATGACAAACCGAATTCTCCGCGTCTCTGTGTCTCCGTGGCGGGTTTTATACGTTTTCAACGTTGGCGACATCAAGGGGTTGTACGGAAGGAGAAGGCGGCCTACTCTTCGCCGGTCACACCGTGCTGCAGGGCGAACTTGACGAGCCCTGCGACATCGTGGACGTCGAGCTTCTGCATGATGCGGCTGCGGTAGGTCTCCACCGTCTTGGGGGAAAGGTTGATGGCGGAAGCGATCTGGGCGCTGGACCTGCCTTCGACAACGAGCTGGAGCACTTCGCGCTCACGCTCACTCAGGCTTTCGATCGGGCTTCGATCGCCGGAAAGAGCCGGGCCGACGGCAAATCGACCCGCGTCCTCGATCTTTTTGCTCAGATAACGCCTTCCGGCGTGAACATCCCTGATCGCCTTCACCACTTCGGAACCCGCGGATTCCTTGAGGAGATAGCCGGCTGCGCCCGCCTGAAGGGAACGGAAGACATGCTCGGACGTCGCGTGCATGGAAAGCATGATGATCCGCGTCTGCGGAGAACTTTCTCGTATTTTCAACGCGGCCTCGATGCCGTTCAACTCGGGCATGGCAATGTCCAGGACCGCGACGTCAGGGAAGTGCTTTTTTGCGAGCTTAACCGCCTCGCGTCCGTTCGACGCCAATGCGACAACCTTTATATCCTGCTGGTTTTCGAGCAGAAGCTTGAGCCCGTCGCGCACCACGGCATGGTCATCGGCGATCAGGACCGAAATGCTCATACGGCGACCTCCGCGACGACCTGTGTGCCCTGCCCGGGCGCGCTTTCGACCCGGCACGTTCCGCCGATCATCCGGGCGCGCTCCGCCATGTTCAGGAGGCCCCACGTCGGACGCTGCGCCGAGCTCTGAACGCCGGGGTCGAATCCTTTACCGTTGTCCCGCACGGTCATGCGGATCAGAGAGTTTGCGTCCACCAGCCGCACCTGGACGCGGGAGGCAGAAGCGTGCTTCGCCACGTTCGTCAGCGCTTCCTGCAGGATGCGGAACAGGGTGATCTCTTTGGCCGGGTCCCGGCGCTGCTCGCCGCGCGGAGCCGTCACCTCGACGGCCAGGTTCGCGCGAGCACCAAACTCCTTCGCGTACCATTCCACGGCTGCGGCAAGGCCGTAATCATCAAGCAGCGGCGGCCGGAGCTCGATCATGAGCTCCCGCACGCGGGCGGTCGTCTCCTCAAGAAGTTTGAGCGAGTCGTCGATGCGCCCATGGAGGGGTCCCGCGCCTGACGGGGGCACTTGCGATCGAAGAATATTGAGGCTGATGCCGAGGGCCGTGAGGTTTTGACCCACCTGGTCATGCAGTTCCCGCGCGATGCGGCGGCGTTCCTGCTCCTCGGCATCAGCGAGCCTGGCAGAAAGCGCGCGGAGCTCCTCATGCTGCCTGCGGACGGTCTCTTCGGCCGACCGCCGCTCGGCGATCTCGCGTTCCAGGTCGATGACCTTCTCCTCCAGCTTCGACGCGACGACCGCGCTGTACTGCTTGAGGAAGGAGTCGTCGTCCATGACGGCAGCGGGCTGCTGCGCTGTCGACCGGGGCGTCCGTGACCTGATCTGCGATATTCTTTCCCAGAGGACCGGCGCGCTCAGCGGCTTGACCAGAAAATCCTCGGCGCCCAAAGAAACGGCGAGCTGGCTCTCTTTTCCACCGGTGTAGACCGCCGTATAAAAAACAAAGGGGATGGCGCGGAGTTGATTGTCGTCCTTTACGGCCTTGAGGAACTGGTAGCCGTCCATGCGGGGCATCAACGCATCGGAGATAATGAGGTCGGGCAGGTGGTGGAGTGCGCGAGCGAGCCCCTCCTGCCCGTCCGCCGCCTCGACGACCACGCATCCATAGTGTTCGAAGATGCTCCGGAGGATCAGCCGGTCCGTTGCGTTGTCGTCAACCAGGAGGATCGTTGTCTTCATCATAATTAAAGAGATGTCCTTTGAATTCTCCGGCCGGATGGAGCATACCCATTCCCCCATCATGGCAGCTGAGATACCATGACGGGTTCCGGTTCCCGCAATTTACTGTTGCAGCATTATTATACCCGCGTTCAACAACGAAGTAAAATGATTGAATCCGGGCATGCCGCCGCTCTACCGCATCGAAGCGGGCAAGGAGGTGTTCTACGCCATGGACGAGATGGAGAAGGAAAAGATCCTGGTGAAGTTGAACGGCAGGAAGTATGATGTGGGCCGCTTCAAGGGATTAGGGGAAATGAATCCCGAAACGCTGAAAGAGACCACCATGAACCCGAAGACGAGGACGCTCATGAAGGTGCAGGTGCTGGACCACAAGGCGACCGGCGACACCTTCGATCGGCTGATGGGCAAGGACCCCAAGGC
This sequence comes from uncultured Nitrospiraceae bacterium, assembly GCA_964412455.1. Taxonomy (GTDB): domain Bacteria; phylum Nitrospirota; class UBA9217; order UBA9217; family UBA9217; genus JAAXXJ01. The sequence goes on from CAYPOT010000028.1 coordinate 32,739, forward strand.
CCGGTTCAAGTTCATTCAGGAGCGGGCGGAGTACGCGGAGCTGGATATATAGTTGATGGGTGGGAAGTGACTCGACGGTGAGAATGGAAGAAACAGCGGAGGCAGGCCATGGGGCCTGCCTCTTATTTGTTCTGTGAGCCTATTCTCCCGCCTTTTGTTTTTCCAGAGTACAAGTGATCATCCAGTGAATATGCCACGATCGGCCGAAGACCTCTGCCGGCATATTCAAGGGTCTTGAACAAATAACCGATAAACGTTCCCGAATAGCGGTAACGACGGATACAACCCTCGATCCTCTCCTGGATCACATCGTCCCGACCAGCCCAGCATGATAGCTTTGGGCTTTGCTCGATCCACTCATCGATAGTGAGCCTGAGCAGCTTGATGACCTCCTGTTTGGCGGCTGCGTTTCCCCGTTGAGCAATTCTTACCAGCGCAATACTGATGATATCCCGGGCTTGTTCATCATTCGTATCTGCCGGAGAGAGAAACGTATAGAGTTTGTCGTGGTATTTCTCCAGAATGATCCCAACTGCCTTCTTGTCCCTGATCCCTTCTGACCGTCTGCCCCTGCGCGATGCCTGCCATCGTCGCTGTAATTTGCGGTCCAATGCACGGGTGATCCTGTCCCAGTCTATGCAGCCGATCTCCGTTCTAATATTGTTCTGAATAAAGCGATACACCTGCGGAGCATGGAGTCGTATCCAGGAACTGCAAAAGGTAGGGGGTTGGATTGTTTTGAGGAGCTTGTTGATTGTTGTAACAGCGGAAACAAAATCCATCAGGGCGGGTTATTTTTTCAGAATTGCATCGATCAATTGCTGGCGATCCATTTCAAGATAAGCCGCTATATCCCTGAGGATGCTGTTCAGTGTGCCGATTTTGAGCGGAGAATGACGAGGAATCGTGATGTGATGTTCAGATCCTTTGGATGTCGAGGTTAGCCGAAGATGACTGCCTACCTGACGGGTGGCCCGGTAACCGAATTGCCCGAGAAGGCGGGCCAGTTCCTCGCCGCCAAGATCGCGGGGAACTTTCATACTGCGAGCAGTTCCTCTTTCACGAGATGAAGCCTGATGACCTTCGGCCGGTCCTTATCCTCAAAGTGGCACAGCACGGCGTCATGGACCATCTTCTTCAGGTCTTCGAAGGTGTCCGCCTCGGTGAAAATGGAAAATCCCAGCGCCTTCGCCTGATAGCCGCCTTCCGGGGCCTCTTCAACAGAAAATATGATTTCTTTTTCCATAGCGGTGATCTCCCATATCAAACACTCGCAACTATTGTCATAATAACACAGATTACCGCGTAATTCTACGATTTTAAGGTGCTTCCACGATCTTGATCTCATCCTCCGTCAATCCGTACAACTCATACACCAATTGATCGATCTGCCGGTCGGTCGCGTCGATCTGGCGCTGGAGAGCTGTCTTTTCGTGGTCGGTCTTGGCTATGGGTAGTTGCTTGTTGAGGGAAAGCATCTGGTCGACGAAGGAAACCATTTTGTCATGGCGGACCTTGTCTTTCAAGAGCGACGAAACTGGAAGAGAGAGAACATCTTTGATTGTCACTTGAGGGAAATCATCCTTTGTTGCTTGAGTTACCTGATTGATGTAAAGATACGATATCAGCCGACTATTCAATACTCCAAGAATAGCCGAGATGTCGACTTTATTGTCCTTTGGTAGGACGCTATAGAGATTTTTGTTCGTTATAAATGTTTCAGCAACCAGCGTTGCCATCATCCGCTGGCGCCTGTTAACCAAGCGTCGCAGAAGAACTCTCGGCCCTTCAAACCATACAAATTCCTTAGGCCGCTCTTTCATCTTGTCATCAAACTCTATCCATTGATCTGCCACAAGATTAATCTGATAACGGTATACGTCGCCTTCAAAATAGCGATAACTATTTGATCCCGATTTTTTCTTAGAGAGTAAGGCTTTGTCAAAAAGCACCCCTCGTTTGATTTGAATCGTATCCTCGAACGTAGCGGGAGTTTGCTTTCTTATTTTTTCGAGTAGGTGAACGGTCCCGGGATCCAGCACAAACTTCTTACCCTCAGAATTCGACCATTCACTTTGACGGATAGACTTATACTGATCAGGCATCAAATTAATCGCCCGTAGTTTCTCGCGTTTCGGATAGATGTGCGTTTTGATTTGCTGCCTGTCACTTGCTGGTTGATTTGTAATTACAAATATGGTCGTATCAACGTAGGCGTCTTTGAAAACATCGAACGGCAGCAGGATTATCTCTTCAATCTGATGTGGCAGGATAAGTTCTCTTAGCTTTCTATAATCGGGGCCGCCCAGCCAAGCAGAAGGCACGATGAAGGAATGTCTACCGCCGTTGCCCAAGAGTGATAAGCTTCTTTCGATAAAACATGTATAAACATCTTTCACGCCACTAAACACACTGTAGGTGCTCTTGAAGTACGCCGCTTCGTTTTCGCCAAAAGATGCCCCGTAAGGAGGATTCCCTATTACCGCATTGAAGCCGCCAGCCTTCATGATCTCAGAAAACTCTTTGTCCCAATCAAAGGCATTGATGCGCAGGCGCTCTTCGTCGTCAATCGTAGGGGCAACCCCATGTGGTTGCCCTGAAACCGGGCGGCCACGCAGGGCCGCCCCTACAAATAAATCATTCTGATAAAAATCCGGGCCGATGAGGGAATTTCCGCACTTGATATTATCGCCGAGATCAGGTAAGGCACGTTGGTGGAACATCCGAAGCTGGTTAGCAAGGGTCTGGTTGTTCTCGCCTTCGAGGACTTTGAGCAGGAGCGAAAGCTTGGTCACTTCCACCGCCTGCGAGTCGATGTCCACGCCGTAGATGTTGTTCAGCAGGATTCGCTTTCTCTCCGCCGTGGTCAGGCGATAATCCCCGCCCTGTGCCTGGTAGAGCGTGGGGTTCTTGCTTGTCGCCCATTTCTTCGGATCGTCCTTCACATACCATTCCTGATGCCAGTCGAGAAGATACTGATACGCGCCGAGCAGGAACGAGCCGGACCCGCAGGCAGGGTCGAGGATGCGGAGCTTTGCTGCTTCTTTGGGGGTGATCGTTTTCTTTTGTTTGTCATCCCCGTGCAAACGGGGATCCAGTGGCTTTGTCTGGATTCCCGCCTTCGCGGGAATGACGGACTGTGGCAGATCGTCGGAATTTAATAATTTTCCGACAGTATTTTTAACGATGTAATCGACAATGTACTTCGGCGTGTAATAGACGCCGCCCGTTTTCCTGACCTCGGGTTTCTCCTCCACCTTTGCCTGATGCCCAGCTGTGAGGCGGATGACCTTGCCGAGGAACTGCTCGTACACCTGGCCCAGGATGTCCGCGGAAAGGACGGAGAATTCGTAGGGGCTTTCAGGATAGTAGAGCCGCTTGATGATGTCCTTCAGCGGTTTGTCGTCGATCTCGATCTTTGTGGTAAGGGTGTCCGGTTCTTCGTGGCGGTCTTTTTCTTTCTGGAAATGGAACAGGCCGGAGTTGTACCGGTCGTCCGCCTGGGAGAAGAGCTGAACGAGGCGTTTATAGGCATTGGTCCCGTTCTGGAGGGCCTGGAGCCTTCCGTATTCCTCGATGCCCCGGTCCTCGCAGATGCGCAGGAAAACGATGCGGTCGATCGTCCGCTGGACGGAGAAGTTCAACTCGCGCTGGGAAAGCGCGGGATTTCTGATGGCGATGTTCCGGGCGAGCAGGTCGCGCCAGTCTTCTATCTCGGTGAGAAATGCATCATCGACCGTTGCCGTGCCTTTCTTGAGCCGGGTCGTCTCGGCGTACTTGTCGAAAGACCCTTTGAGAATGGAGTCCTTGGAGAAGACGGAGACGATCTCGCCCCATTTCTCGGCGTAGTCTTTATAAGTGAAGTAGCTGATGCGGGCGGTGGACGCCTTGTCGTTCCGGTCGGGCTTGATGCGGGTGTCGTAGACGGCGAATTCCTCGAAGTCGCACAGAATGCTTAAGGGAAGCTTCGCTGACCATGCATATCTGCGGAGCTGGAACGCGGCGGGGATGTCCTCTTTTATGAAAACCGAGGGTTTCTTTGCTTCGAGAAAGAACTTGCGGGTGCCGCCGATGCGGAAGCAGTAGTCAGGGGCCTTGGTCTCCTTACCGATCTTGATTGCGTCCTCGTGGATGACTTCCTTGTATGCCTCGGCGAAGTCGGCCCTGTTGGCCATGTCCCAGCCGAGAGCTTCAAATATTGGATTCAGGAACTCCTGCCGGAGCCGGGCCTCGTTATACTGGCCGGAGCGGTAGTCATCGCGGTTCCGTTCATAACGCTCGACGAGGGCGAGGACTTCAGGAGGGCAGGGGATGCCGGTCTTGGCCGTTGGTTTGTCCATGCGGAAAAGAGTATTACAATTGCAAAGAAATGGCAAGCGAGTAATCCAGGTGGCGTGTTTCGCGGCCCGGTTTTTCTGATTGCAGTCCTTTCACCTATTTGGTATAGTAAAAACTCTTTTATTAGCAAGGGGTTTTATGATCCATCCCTCACTCGAAGAGTTCAAACAAAAGGCAAAACAGGGGAACCTGATCCCCGTGTACCGGGAGATCCTTGCCGACATGGAGACCCCGGTCTCGGCGTTCCTGAAGATCGACGACGGCAAGTATTCCTTCCTGCTCGAGTCCGTCGAGGGCGGCGAGAAGTGGGCGCGGTACTCCTTCCTGGGCAGCCGGCCCGAGGTCGTGGTCCGGAGCTTCGGAAGGACCGTCGAGGTTATACGCAACGGGAAGAAGGAGATGCGCACCTTCGAACATGATCCCCTTGAGGCCGTCCGGGACATTCTTGCCGACTATCATCCGGTGCCGGACCCCGCTCTCCCGCGGTTCTACGGCGGCGGCGTAGGCTTCATGGGCTATGACGTGGTCCGCTTTTTCGAGAGTCTGCCGGAACGGAAAAAACCGGGGCTGGACACGCCGGACATCTTATTCATGATCACCGATACGCTGGTGATCTTCGACACGGTCACGCACCGTATCAAGGTGGTGTCCAACGCCCACGTGAACGGCGGTTCCGTTGCCGCGGCATACAAACAGGCGGTTGCGAAGATCGCCGCGATCGTGAAGAAGCTGAGAAAAGGGGTCAGGGGTCAGGGGTCAGGGGTCAGGAAAAGAAGAGCAAAAGGTCACAAGCTCACGTCCAACTTCACGCAGGCGGCGTACGAGCAGGCGGTCCTCAAGGCCAAGGAGTACATCAAGGCCGGCGATATCTTCCAGGTGGTCCCCTCACAGCGGTTCGAACGGCCGATCAAGGCGGAGCCCTTCGAGATCTACCGTGCGCTCCGGCTCATCAACCCGTCGCCCTACATGTATTTTCTGCGCTGCGGCGACACGACCGTCGTCGGCGCTTCGCCCGAGGTGATGGTGCGCCTTGAGGAAGGCAGGATCGATCTTCGGCCCATCGCCGGCACGCGGCGGCGCGGCGCAACGGAAGAAGAGGACACAGCGCTGGAGCAGGAACTTCTCGCGGACCCCAAGGAACGGGCGGAGCATATCATGCTCGTCGATCTCGGCCGGAACGATGTGGGCCGGGTGAGCGAGATGGGCAGCGTGCAGGTCTCGGAGCTCATGGTCATCGAACGGTATTCCCACGTCATGCACATTGTCTCGAACGTGCGCGGCAGACTTGCGCCGGGCAGGGACTCCTACGACGTGGTTCGGGCCTGTTTTCCCGCGGGCACGGTCTCGGGCGCACCCAAGATCCGGGCCATGGAGATCATCGACGAGCTGGAGCCTACGCGGCGCGGCCCCTATGCCGGGTCCGTGGGTTACTTCGGCTTCTCGGGCAATATGGACACCTGCATCACCATCCGCACGCTGGTCATCAAGGACAAGGTCGCCTATATCCAGGCGGGCGGCGGCGTGGTTGCCGACAGCGACCCGGCTTCCGAATATCAGGAGACCGTGAACAAGGCAACGGCCATGATGCGGGCCGTGGAGATGGCGGAAGAAGGGCTGGATTAAATACTAAAGCCACGGCGGTTTTCTCGCAAAGACGCTAAGACGCAAAGAAAGACGAATCAAAAAGTGTGATTTAAGAACTAAGACGCTTTTTCCTGGCGAAACATAAAAATGAATTGGTTTTCTTAAAACTTGGCGTCTTTGCGGCTTTGCGCGAGACGATTCTGAGGTTCTCTTATGTTACTGATGCTCGATAATTACGATTCCTTCACCTACAACCTGGTCCAGTACCTCGGTGAACTGGGACAGGACCTGAAGGTGTACCGGAACGACAAGATCACGATCGCCGAGATCGAGGCCCTGAAGCCGGAACGGATCGTCATATCGCCGGGTCCCTGCACGCCGAAAGAGGCGGGGATCTCCATCGACGTGATCAAGCATTTCGCGGGGAAGGTGCCGGTCCTCGGCGTCTGCCTGGGACACCAGTCCATCGGCGAGGCCTTCGGCGGCGACGTCATCCGCGCTCCCTACCTGATGCACGGCAAAACCTCGATGATCCACCACGACAACAGGACGATCTTCGCGGGCCTCCCGAACCCTTTCGAGGCGACGCGGTACCACTCGCTTATCATCAAGCGGGAGACCCTGCCTGACGTGCTCGAGATGTCAGCGTGGACCGACGACGGCATCATCATGGGCGTGCGGCACAAGCAGTTCAAGGTGGAAGGGGTCCAGTTCCACCCTGAGTCCATCCTGACCGGCGCGGGGAAGGACCTGCTGAGGAACTTTTTGAAGTTGTAAACCAAAACCTGCCACTAAGGCACGAAGGCACTAAGGAAAGAAATTGATTGTGAATACTTCGTGTCTTAGTGCCTTCGTGGCAGTAGTGGTGTGAGGTGCTGAATGATTAAGGAAGCGATCTCAAAAGTGGTAGCAAATGTCAACCTCACCGAGGCCGAGGCAGAGACGGTGATGCGCGAGATCATGCAGGGAGAAGCGACGGACGCACAGATCTCGGCATATATCACCGGCCTGCGCATGAAGGGCGAGACCGTCGAGGAGATCACGGGCTCGGCCCGGGTCATGCGCGAGAAGGCGGTGCGCATCAAGCTGGCGGCGCCGTACCAGGTGGACACCTGCGGCACCGGCGGCGATATGTCGAACACGTTCAACATCTCGACCACCGTCGCCTTCGTGGTGGCCGGGGCGGGCGTGACCGTCGCCAAGCATGGGAACCGGTCCGTATCGAGCAAGAGCGGAAGCGCCGACGTGCTGCAGGCGCTGGGCATCAACATCGAGCTGCCCTCGCACCGGGTGGAGGAGTGCCTGCAAGAGGTCGGCATCGCGTTCCTGTTCGCGCCGATGATGCATCAGGCCATGAAGTTCGCCATCGGGCCGCGCCGCGAGATCGGCATCCGCACGATCTTCAACGTGCTCGGACCCCTTACGAACCCCGCGGGCGTGAAGGCCCAGATCATGGGTGTATACTCCGCCGACCTGACCACCATCCTCGCCAGCGCCCTGGGCAAACTGGGGCTGACCCGCGCCTTCGTCGTGCACGGCATGGACGGCCTCGACGAGATCACGATCACGGACAGGACCAAGGTGTCGGAGTTCAAGGACGGCTCCGTGAATGAGTACTACATCCACCCATCGGACTTCGACCTTCCCGCGGGAAAGGCCGAAGACCTGAAGGGCGGCGACGCGAAGGATAACGCCGCCATCACCCTGGAGGTCCTGAAAGGACAGCTGGGGCCGCGCCGCGACATCGTGCTCCTGAACGCGGCCGCCGGTCTCACGGCGAGCGGCAGAGCGAAGGATCTCCGGGACGGCATCCGGCTTGCCGGCGAGTCCATTGATTCCGGAGCGGCTCTGAAGAAACTCGAAGCGATGAAAAAATTTACAAATAGACCATAGAAACAGTGCGGAGTACGGAATTCGGAGTGCGGAATGTTGTAGGGGCAACCCTATGTGGTTGCCCTGACAGACAAGGGCGGCCACGCAGGGCCGCCCCTACAACAGCATCCATGGCGAAAGATTTATGATCCTTGACGAGATCGTCGCATATAAGAAAAAGGAACTGCTGGAAACCAAGCGTGGTATCCCGTTCGCTGATCAGAAAAAGCGGGCCGCCGATGCCGGGCCCACGCGGGGATTTGAAAAGGCTCTTGCAACCAGCACGGGCATCAAGCTCATCGCCGAGGTAAAGAAGGCCTCGCCTTCAAAGGGCGTGATCCGCGAGGACTTCGATCCGGTCACCATAGCCGGGGCCTACGAGGAGTCCGGAGCGGTCTGCCTTTCGGTCCTGACGGAGACGAACTATTTTCAGGGCGACCTCGCGTACCTGGGCGCCATCAGAAAAGCCGTCGGCCTTCCGCTCCTGCGGAAGGACTTCATCATCGACGAGTACCAGATCTTCGAGGCAAGGGCCGCAGGGGCCGATGCCATTCTGCTGATCGCGGCCTGCCTCGACAAGCGCCAGATGGAGGATTACCTGGGCGTCGCAGCGGGCCTCGGGCTTGACGTACTGGTGGAATCCCATACCTTGAAGGAACTGGACGCATCGCTCGTTGCCGGCGCGCGGATCCTGGGGATAAACAACCGGGACCTCACGAGCTTCACGGTGAGCCTGCAGACAACCTTCGATCTTTTACGGGATATACCCGATGACCGCATTGTGGTGAGCGAGAGCGGGATAAGAACCAGGGATGATGTTGTGAAGCTCGAAAAGGCCGGCGTGGACGCTGTTCTGGTGGGCGAGAGCCTGATGCGGGAAAAGGACATCGGGAAGAAAGTGAAGGAATTGTTAGGCAAGGAATAAAATCTGCCACGGAGGCCACGGAGAAAAGATAAGAATGTCTTTGGATGCAGATCGACTGGGAGAAGTTTGAATTTGATCTTCTCTGTGTTCTCTGTGTCACTGTGGCGAAATCAAAACTATGATCAAGATCAAGATCTGCGGCATCACCAACCTCGACGACGCCATGGCGGCGGTGGACTACGGCGCCGATGCTTTGGGGTTCAACTTTTACAAGAAGAGCCCCCGGTTTGTCGAGCCGCACAAGGCGGCAGAGATCATCGCCCAGCTTCCGCCGTTCATCGTTCCCGTGGCCATCTTCGTGAACGAGCGCGAGGAGCGGATCCGGGAAATTTTACAAGCTTCCTGCATCCATGGCGTCCAGTTCCATGGCGACGAGACGCCGGAGTTCTGCCAGCGCTTCGGCAACAGCGTCATCAAGGCGTTCCAGATAAAGGACAAGGAAAGCATCAAGCACATGGCGCACTATCGCGTAAGCGCGTACCTCCTCGACAGCTACCGGGAAGGATTGCGGGGAGGCACCGGTGAGACCTTCGACTGGCACCTTGCCGTTGTCGCGAAAACCTTCGGCAGGATCATCCTGGCGGGCGGCCTGAACCCGGACAATGTGGCCGAGGCCGTGAAGCTCGTGCAGCCCTATGGCGTGGATGTCGCCGGCGGTGTGGAGCGGGAAAAGGGGATCAAGGACCATGCCCAGCTCAAGAAGTTCATTGTCGAGGTCCGGAGGGCATCGAGACCATGACCATGCCCGATAAAAAGGGTCACTTTGGCATCTACGGCGGCAAGTTCGCCCCCGAAACGCTCATGCCGGCGCTCACGGCGCTCGAGGAGGCATACGGCGCGGCGAGGAAGGACAAGGCGTTCCAGACCGAGCTTGAGTATTATTTCAAGGAATTCATCGGCAGACCCACGCCGCTCTACTTCGCGAAGCGGCTGACGGACCACCTCGGCGGCGCGAAGATCTACCTGAAGCGCGAGGACCTCTGCCACACGGGCGCCCACAAGATCAATAATTCACTGGCACAGGTCCTGCTCGCGAAGCGCATGGGCAAGACCCGCGTGGTCGCCGAGACCGGCGCGGGACAGCACGGTGTGGCCACGGCCACGGCAGCTGCCATGTTCGGCCTCGACTGCGAGGTCTACATGGGGACCGACGACGTGGCGCGCCAGTCCCTGAACGTGTTCCGCATGAAGCTCCTCGGGACGATCGTCCGGCCCGTGGACAGCGGCAGCAAGACCCTCAAGGACGCCATCAACGAGGCCATGCGCGACTGGATCACGAACGTGGCGAACACCCACTACGTGCTCGGCACGGTCTACGGCCCCCATCCCTTCCCGATGATGGTGCGGGATTTCCAGTCCGTCATCGGCCGCGAGGCGAAGAAGCAGATCATGAAAATGGAAGGCAGGCTGCCGGACAGCCTCGTCGCCTGCGTGGGCGGCGGGTCCAACGCCATGGGCCTGTTCACCGATTTCCTCGCTGACCCGTCCGTGAAGATGTACGGCATCGAGGCCGGCGGCCTCGGCATCGAGCGGGGCAAGCACGCGGCGCGGTTCGCCGGCGGGTCCCTCGGCGTGCTGCAGGGATGCAAGACCTTCGTGCTCCAGGACGATGACGGCCAGATCGAAACGACCCACTCGGTGTCCGCCGGACTGGACTACGCCGCCGTCGGCCCCGAGCACGCGATGTACCACGATACGGGACGCGTCGAATACACCTACGCCATCGACGAAGAGGCCATGGAAGCATTCGATCTCCTGTCCCGCCTCGAAGGGATCATTCCGGCGCTCGAGAGCGCACACGCGGTCGCCTACTGCCTGAAACTGGCGCCGACCCTCGGCAAGGACAAGGTTATCATCTGCAACCTTTCCGGCAGAGGCGATAAAGATGTCATGCAGGTGGCGAAGATCAAGGGCGTGGAGCTGTAAAAACCGTAGCGTACGGATCGGATCGTAATGTTGTCAGGGAGATCAGCGAGATGCCGGAAATAAGCAGGTTCTTCGGTATTATTATAGCCATGTTCTATGACGACCATAATCCGCCGCATTTTCATGCGCGGTATGGAGAATTCAAGGCTGTGGTGAGGATCGAAGATTTTGCCGTACTCGACGGTTATTTGCCGCCGCGTGCGTTGGGGCTTGTCATGGAGTGGGCGGAGATCCACAAGGATGAGCTCATGGCGGATTGGACGCTGGCACGAGCGAATAAACCCCCGCAACAGATCGAGCCATTAACGTAAGGAGGTATGCCATGTATGATGTTATTGAAGCAAAATATATTGATGGATATACGTTAGCATTGGTATTTGAAAATGGAAAAAAAGGTACATATGATTTTTCGAACTATGTGAAAAGAGGCGGCGTTTTCAACAGGTTCTCCGACCTCTCTTTTTTCAAGAAATTTTATATCAATAAGGAACTGGGGGCGCTTTGCTGGCCGGATGGTCTGGATGTCGCACCTGAAACTCTTTATCATGCGGTAACGGGGGAACCGTTGCCCTCGTGGATGACAGAGGAAAAGCAAGAACTGGTGAAGAGATAGTGCGGCGACAAGGACGTGATGCAGGTGGCGAATATAAAAGGGGTGGATTATGCAAGAGAGAAAAGCGTTTTTACCGGGGATGGCCTTACTGTTTTTGATGTCAGGTTGCATGCCTGATTTTAAGGTCGACCTAACCTATGACAGGGTTGTCAATGCAACTGGTGGTTCGGGCGCGATCTTAATAGCGAAACCCAAAGACGTGTCCAATCTCGGCAGATTACCTTCCGGTGAATGGGTCCTGGGAACGGTCAAGGGTTCATTTGGCGGGAAAAAATTCGATATTGTTACACCTACCAACGTTGGCGATTGGATCGTCAGCGCGTTGACGCAAGAGCTGAGTTTTGCCGGATATCACGTAAACACGGTGACCGAACTTCCCGAGGGAGTTTTAAAAGGGATCGATCTGACGATCCTGAAAGTATCTGTCAACCATGGCGGAGTCTGGAAATTAGGTGCGGTCAGTGATGTTCAGTTTCGCGTTGATATTGTGGAGAAGGGAATAAAGACAAAAAGCTTCAATGTGCTGGCAACGGGTGATGAGCGGACCCTGCTGGTGGGCGTAGGGGTCAAGAATGTCGGCATTTCCCTCCGTAAGGCGATGCAGATAGGCATGCAGCAGGCTGTGCCTGAGATCATCAAGTCGGTGGAGCATTGAGGGTTATCTAATGATCAAAAAAGGAAAAAGCCTTGTATGTGTTTGCCTGCTGCTCTCTGTTGCCGGTTGCGGCAGCCTTGCCGAATTCCATGACAATACGGGCGCACAATTGCAGGTTAACTATAGCGCACCTCAAGCTACCCATTCATCGGCCTCAAGTTCGCCCGCATCTTCAGAACAAAAAACGGCTGTTCCTGTGAAATCTGATATCGATGAACTGCCTGCGAAAAAAACAAGGTCACATCAAGGCGCCTATGCGATCGTCATTGGCATAGAGCACTATCGCCAGAAGCTTCCCGCAGCCGATTTTGCGACGCAGGACGCAAAGCTTGTCACCGCTTATTTGACGAAGGTCATGGGTTACCCCGAAGAGAATGTGATCATCCTTTTGAATGACCGCGCCACGAACGTTGATCTGGTTAAGTATTTCGAGAAATGGCTGCCGAACAATGTAGAGAAAGGTGCATCGGTCTTTGTGTATTTCTCAGGCCACGGCGCGCCGAATCCAAAGTCGGGAGACGCCTATCTTGTTCCCTATGACGGCGATCCGTCTTTCATTGATGAGACCGGCTACTCGCTCAAGAGGATGTATGCAGCGCTCGGCAAGCTGCCCGCCAAGGAGATCATCGTCGCGCTTGATTCCTGCTTCTCTGGCGCTGGCGGCAGGTCGGTTATCGCGAAAGGCTCACGGCCGCTGGTGATGAATCTACAGAACAATGTGGTACTGCCGAAGAATATGACGGTCCTGTCCGCATCCGCCGGGGACCAGACGAGTTCTACCTATGATGAGAAAGGCCACGGTTTGTTTACGTATTTCATGCTGAAGGGAATCAAGAACGAAGATGTAACAATGCCTGATGGTTCGCTTAAGATTGATGATCTGTACGGATATATTAAGCCCCAGGTGGAGCGCATTGCCCGTAAACAGTATAACAATGAACAGACGCCGCAGCTGATAGAGTCGAAGAAAAACTGATATGAACGTATTGCAGGTGGCGAAGATCAAGGGCGTGGAACTGTAATGAATGTGGAATTGCAGAAGCAGGCGATGGCAGGGAAAGAGATCATAATGAAAGCGCAAGGCACTGTAAACATCAACGTCCCCAAGGTTGTGACAGCGTCAGGATGCGGAAGTATGAAAATGAAAGGTAATTTAATTTCTTTAACCGGTGTGATCTTTATTCTGCTTGCAAGCATGGCGATGACGGGGTGTGCAATTACTGGTACGCCCTTAGCGACAGCTGCATACAAAGGACAGACCGATGTCGTCAAAGATCTGCTGGATAAGGGTGCTGACGCTAATGAGAGAAGTGGCTGTGGACTTGGCTGGGAGCCAAGTGTGACTGTCTTGACGTGTGCAGCACATGGCGGCCACATGGAAGCCGTAAAGGTCTTGGTTGGCAGAGGCGCTGATGTGAATGCACGTTCCCGAGACGGCTGGACACCTCTTGTATCTGCTGCATATGCGGGTAATGCCGACATAGCGAAACTCCTTATTGAGAAGGGCGCTGACATAGATTCTGCCATGGCATTTCTTGAACAGTGGGGTCTAGGTAAGGATGGTTTTAAGTTACTTGAGAAACTTGCAAAGAAGCAGCAGCCAGCAAGACAGCCTGAAACACTAGCTTCCCAACCTTCTCAAGAAGCATCTCCAACTATCAAATCCGACGTTGACGAACTTCCTGCAATAAAAGCAAAGCCCAACAAAAACGCCTACGCCATAGTCATTGGCATTGAGCAATATCGCCAGAAACTCCCGAAGGCTGATTATGCGGTAGCTGACGCGAAGACAATGACCGAATATCTCACAAAGGTAATGGGCTATTCAGAAGAGAATATTATTACCCTTTTGAACGACCACGCATCAAATGTCGATCTGGTCAAGTATTTTGAAAAGTGGCTGCCTAACAATGTCGAGCCCGGATCATCGGTTTTCATCTACTACTCCGGCCACGGTGCTCCAAATACAAAAACCGGCGATGCTTACCTTGTCCCTTACGATGGCGACCCATCATTCATCGACGAGACCGGATATTCGCTCAAGCGCATGTATGCCGCCCTCGGGAAACTTCCAGCAAAGGAAGTGATCGTTGCCCTCGATT
>CAYPOT010000029.1:0-45968 GCA_964412455.1 uncultured Nitrospiraceae bacterium
TACGTACGGTGGTGTGGGAGGACGGCGGGGGCGACCCCGCCTCCTACCCGATTTGATGTTTCTCGAGCGTCTCGGTGCTTAATCCACCGCCGTAACGATGGCCAGGACGACAAGCTTCTCTCCCTGGTCGGCGGCAAACCCGTGGAGCACGTTGGGGTCGCAGGGGATGCAGGTCTTCTCGTCGGCCACGATCTTCTCATCGCCCACGGTGAAGGTTCCTTTTCCTTCGACGCAGTACATGAGCAGCCGCATCGGGGCCTTGTGGGGGTCCAGCTTCTGGCCCGGGTTCAGGCACATGAGGGCAATGCGCATTTCGGGGCTGTCCTTCAGCATCTCGCGCGAGATGCGGTCAGGGTAGAACGTTGCTACTTTCTTGAGGTCGATGGTTTCCATTATTTCTCCTTTTTCGCCACAGAGGCACAGAGAGCACAGAGAACTTCTTAATGTCTGTATTTAAATGCATGGGGCAGTGATCTTGTTGAATAAAGAAGTATTGCTTGCCTTTCTCTGTGTCCTCCGTGTCTCTGTGGCAGATTTTGTCACGTCTTTATTGTCTGTGCCGGCATCAGGCTCCTGCAGTTCTCCTCCGGCAGGGCGCATCCCTTGCCGAAGCCCAGATGGAACAGGCCCTTGCCGGTCCCCAGCTCCTTGTTGCACGCCACGATGCAGGCCCCGCAGTTCACGCACGAGATGTCCTGCTTGTTCTTGCGCGGAGTGACGTTCATGAAGCAGGCCTGGTCGCAGCCCTTGCAGTCCGTGCAGGCGGAGACGCGGGCTGTGTCCATCTTGAGCCGCAGTGAGACCGGGCTGATCCATCCGAAGAGCATCTGCATGAGACCCGCAGCGCAGACGTAACGGCACAGGATGTGGCGCACGAAGATCGACGTGATGAGCATGTAGACGGCCACGCCGATGATCCCGGCCTTCACGCCGAAGGTGAAGTCCCATGTCACGATCTGGTGCCAGATGGTCTTCGGCGCGACGAAGTACCCAGTAAGCGCCACGCCGCCCGCCAATGGTATGAGTATAGCACTCAGGACCGCGATGGCGCCGTACAAAAGCCTCTTTTCTATCGCATTATCTGGATCGTTCTGCACCTTACTGTACAGGTTCCGCCTGCCCATCAGTTTCAGCGTGAGGAAATCCGACAACTCAAACAGCGCGCCTTCCGGACAGAACCAGCCGCAGAAGAGCCTTCCCGTGAGCCAGCCGAGCAGGGGAAAGATGGCCAGGAAGACCACCCAGGGAAGAATGCCCTTAAGAAAGAACTGGCCGGCGATCCGCAGGCCGCCCAAAGGGCTCCGGTCGGCGAAATATTCAGGTTGGATGCCGAAGCTCCAGGAGATGCCGAAGATGATCAGCTCATGGGTGTCCGAGTCGATCCGCAGGATATTCAGCACCGGCATCAGAAAGATGAACAGGATGAAAGCTATCTGAGAGACGCGGCGCCAGGTCGTGAGGGTCGTTTGTTTCATGCTTACAGTATAGCGCTGCCGGCGGAGGAGGGGTATGACGTGGGTCATAAAGAACAATAAAAGAGCAGATCGAGGATGAAAAGACCTGCTTTACCACGGAGGAACAGAGAGAGGCGTGATGGAGGAATCAAATTAATCCGCAATCCGAAATCCGCACTCCGCAATGCCGTCGTCACCACCATCTCCACAGCGAGATGACGAAGATGATGATGAAAACGAGTGCGAGGTTCATGTAGGCGAAGAAGTAGAAAAGCTTCTCATAAAAGGGTTTTTCCGGTTTGCGGTCCGACGCAACGCACATGCCCACCTGCGGCATGGCGAGGACCTTGTCGTCGCCGTGGGGCGCCTGCTTGAGCGTCTCGGTCAGGTCGGTGCCGGCATGGTGCTTCATCATGTGCTGGCCGTCCTTCCAGAGCCGGCTGTTGGTGATGTCGTAGATGATGCCCTTGTAGGCGATGTAGGCGGGACGTCCTTCTTTGCCGTCGAAGGCAGCCAACTGCTCAGGCATAAGCTCGCGGGAGAGGCATAACGCAACCGGGCTTTTAAGTTTTTTTCTAAGCCGGGGACCGATGTAGATCGCAACGATCAGCGCGCTTGAGAGCATGACCAGGAACAGGATTATCTTTACCCCCAGCAGGATGCCGAACCGGGTCGCTGTGAATGCGGCGAAGGAAGGCATACGGGCGATGGTCAGCAGGATGCCGGTCACCAGGACAACCAGCATGGACATAAAACCCAGCCGGAGCTCTCCCCTGGGCAGGCCTTTTGACGCGTAGGCGGGTTTCAGGAGAAGATGGACGTACAGAATGGTGCCGAACCACATGATCGCCGCCAGCATATGCAGGTAGCCGATGACCAGCCGGACGACGTGCTGCGTCGTTGAGAGCTGGCGGTACTGGCCCTTCGCTTTCAGGCTCGTCAGGAACGCTTCTCCCGTTGCGGTGAGCTTCCCGCCGCCGATCACATCAACGTGGCAATTCACGCACTCGTAGCCGGTCTGCCTGGCGTAGTCGGGAGTGGCCTGAGCGAGGACAGGGGAGAGCATCGTGAACACTGCGATGAGGATGAACGATTTTAGTACATGATGAATTTTCATAGTCTTATGCAGATTAATGCACAGGGCAGAGCCGCCGCTTTTGCGGCCGCCGGGTGAAACCCGGATGGTGTCGAGACGCTGGTTGAAATTCTCACGTCGTCGTTTGTCGGAGTATGTAGATTATGTGGAGAATTATGGAACGCGGTTTTTCCAGTAACCCGGTTCGCGATGCAGGTGCATCACCGCGATTATGACGTACTGATTCGGCGTGATCCGGAAAACGACCCCGAACGGGAACGTCATTGTTAAACAGCGACGAACGCCAGCTTCGATTTCTTGATATAAGAGGGGATTGACTTGGATTCTGTTGAGGGCATCCTGAACGGATGCAAGAAAGCGCTTGCCGAGATCCTTCTGTTGAGTCTCGTAATATTTTGCCGCCGACATCATCTCGGTATCGGCTTCGGGATGGAAGCGAATCGGTATCATCCGAGAGCCGCATAGCCGCGGGCGAAAACATCCTCGGCGTCACGTAACTCCACGGTCCCTTCGTCGATCTCGCGACAGCGCTTGCGCACTTCATCCTGCCAGGCGGCAGACAGAGTAACTACCGGTTCTGAATCGAGGCTTTCTATCAGCATTTCAGCTACGAATGCGCGCGCTTGCGGCGAAAGAGAGAGGACTTCCGCTATTATTGTGTCAATGGTAGTTTTCATGAAAATATTATATACCGGTCGCACACAGACGTCAATATGTAGAATTAAATAGGTGAAGTTCGGGTGTGCGCATCACTGGCATGCTCCGCCGCCTTGCTCAATATTTAAAGCGCTCTTAATGTACTGTGCCGCGAGTCCGAACATTTCCGCAACATTTTCAGGGAGGCGGTCGGTGCCGAACGGTAGCAAACTTGGCCATGAATGGGTGAAAGAAAAGGGACGGCTTAATGAGCCGTCCCTTTTGTGTTGATCGGTCTGTTCGTTGATCCTTACGCCTTCTGCACCAACGGCTCCCTGCCGAGTTTGAAGAAGTCGTACACGAAGATCGAGACGCCGACCAGGAAGCCCACGCCGAAGATGGCCCGGAATATCCAGAACCAGAGGTTGTAGGTCGTCTTGACCGCCACGTAGTCGAGGCCCATGAGCCGCTCCATGTAGACCTGGACCATGCCCGCTCCGGTGATGGTCATCACGATGAGCATCATCGAGACCGTCATCCACCAGAATGCGTGGTACGCCCGGCCGGGATTGTAATCCTTCACGCCGCGGATGGACGGCAAGGTCACGTAGATCATGGAGATCACCAGCAGCACGTAGGCGCCGTAGAAGGCGAGATGGCCGTGGGCGGTGGTGATCTGGGTGCCGTGGGTCCACTTGTTCACCTGGGGCAGGGTATGGACGATCCCCCAGAGTCCCGCGCCCACGAAGTTGAAGATGGCATGGGCCACGGTGTAGAACAGGCCGGGCCTGTTCGTCACGTTCCGCGCTTCACGGGTGGTCCGGAAGGCGTCCCAGACCATCAGGAGCAGCGGCACCGGTTCGAGGGCGCTGAAGAACCCGCCGATCCAGTGCCAGTACTTGGGCGTACCGATCCAGTAATAGTGATGGCCCGTACCGAGGATGCCGGTAAAGAGCACCAGACCGACTTCGATGTACATCCATTTTTCCACGACCTCGCGCTTGGCCCCGATGGTCTTCATCAGCATGAAGGCTAGCAGCGCGCCGGCGATGACCTCCCAGGAGCCCTCCACCCAGAGGTGGATGACCCACCACCACCAGAACTGGTCCTTGATCATGTTCTTCGAATAGAACATGCCCGGCAGGTACATGAGCGCCATGAACACGAGGCCGAACAGGAGCACGCCCATGATGCCGCTCCATTTCTTGGTCTTCAGCATGGTCATGAACATGTTGAACAGGAACAGCAGCACCGAGACCACGATCAGCACATCGGCCCAGCGCGGCGCTTCGATATATTCGCGCCCCTCGTTCAGGAGATGGGCGCCCATGAAGGTCCTGTTCGCCTGGGGGTCAAGGCCCATCCAGATATAGCCCAGCACGACCAGCGTGATCGTCACCACGGTGGCCCAGAACTGGAAAAGGGCAAGGGGATAGTTCCAGACCTCGGTCTCGGCCTCTTCGGGAACGACGTAATAGGTGGCGCCCATGAGCCCCGACAGGAGCCAGACCACGAGGGCGTTGATGTGCAGCGTCCGGATGGTGTTGAAGTTCAAAATAATGATGTCCGGATAGATGAACTGGATCGCCGCGATGACCCCGACCACCACCTGGACGAGGAAAAGAACGATGGCAAAGGTGTAGAAATACTCCGCGATCTTCTGACTTTGATATTTGACGGTCATTGTCACCTCCGATTGATCATGCCGCTCACCTTTTCCTTCCTCTCCCCTTGGGGGAGAGGATAAGAGGTGAGGGGATGTTATTTCAGCGTAACGAGATAAGCGGCCAGCGATTTAAGATCATCATCCGACAATGCGGCGTAGGGGGGCATCGCCGAATTGGGAACGACCGATCGGGGGTCCCTCAGGTGTTTCACATGCCATGCCGCGTCCTTTCCATTCGCGCCGACGCGCGATAATTCCGGTCCGCTGGTGCCGCCGATGCCGTAGATGTTGTGGCAGTTCGAACATCCCTGGGACTGGTAGATCTGCTGTCCCCGGGACTGTTCCTTCCCGCTGCCCGCAGCCGCGGCCAGAATGGGCTTGGGCGGCCAGTCGTTCGTGTCGATCTTCGAGATCCAGGTGAGAAAAACGATCAGGTCATCGGCTTCCTGCGAGGTGAGCCCCAGATTCGGCATGGCCGCCTTCGGGTTCACGCCGCGGGGGTCCATCAGGAACTGCTTGAGGTACCCGGGCGGCTTGCGCTCCACTGCCTTGGTCATGTCGGGCGCGAAGTAGGACCCGTTTCCCAGGATGGTGTGGCACCCGATGCAGTCGTACTTCTGCCAGACCATCTTGCCGGCGTCCACTTCCTTCGTTACCTCCGGGGCCCTGCCGTCGATCTGGTTCATCGTGTCGACGGTGAGGCCCAGGAAGATCACGAAAAAGAAGAGACTGCCGAAAATGAACAAATTTCGTGCTGCTTTGTTGCTCATAGACACCTCCTTGGGCGGGGATATATTGCGAGCGCAGGATACCGGAAGAACGCGGCGCCCGGTATGATGTGCGTCATAAGTATAGCAAAAAAAACGCTCCAGGTATCACCGGGTAGAAAAAATATATTGAGGACCGGATTTGTATCGACGGCGGTGCATTACAGCGGAGGAAGAGGCTGATCAGGAGGGATGTTGCCGGCAGTAACTTGACGTGTCGAATTTAGTGTCTGAATTCGAGTGTCTCAGAATATTGCAAAGTCCGCAGTTCTGATTCACCGTTATAGCTTCCTGCTATATCGATTCCCAACTTTTCCTTGACTTTGAAGGGGTTGTAAACGTAATATAGGCACTTGCCCGATCGGTAAAATCCATTCACGGAGCCCGGCCCTTATATGAACCTGACATTCTTTTTCGCAGCCATAGCGCTCTATCTGATAGCGACCGCAGGATATTGCATCTTCTTCGTCCAGCCGGAGCGGAAGTCCATCGCGTCGATCTCGCTCTGGACGACCTTCCTCGGATTCGTGCTCCATTTCATCTATTTCATCCTGCGCTGGACCGAGAGCGGCCGCATCCCCGTCACGAACTTCTTCGAGGCTATCAACGGGCTCGGTATGGGCATCGTCCTGGTGTTCCTGATCATGGAGCTGCGCTACCGGATCCCGGCGCTTGGCACGTTCATGCTGCCGCTCGTGCTCCTTCTTATGGCGCCCGCGGCGCTCACCTCACGTCAGATAGCCGGGCTGGACCCGATACTGAAGAGCGCCTGGCTGGGGATCCACACGAGCCTCGCGCTGCTGGGCGACGCGGCCTTCGCCTTCGCCTTCATCGTCTCCCTTATGTACCTGATCCAGGAACACCAGCTCAAGCGCAAGCGGCTCGGCGCCATCTTCCACCGTTTGCCGCCCCTGGACGTGATGGACACCATCAGTTATCGCGCCCTGTCCATCGGTTGGCCGCTCTTCACCCTCGGCATGATCACCGGCTCTCTCTGGGCCGAGAGCGCCTGGGGGACCTACTGGAGCTGGCAGCCGAAGGAGACGGCGTCGCTGCTCGTGTGGGTGATCTACCTGGCGCTCCTGCACCTCCGGACCATCGGATGGCGTGGCCGCAAGATGGCATATCTCTCCATCGCGGGGTTCCTTTTCGTGCTGATCAGCTTCTTCGTCGTGAGCAGGATCGGGATCGGGAAGCATACGTTTTAGTTGAGTCCACATCTAAAAGGTAACCACGGGTCCCGCTTGGCGGGACACACAGATAAACACATTGTAATTTGTAGGGGCGGCCCTGTGTGGCCGCCCGATTCAGGGCAACCACATCGGGTTGCCCCTACCAGTCCTCGAAATCGATTGTACCGTGTGCGGCGAAGACTTCGACGAGCTCAGTCGAGTCGCCGCCTGTGGTTAAACGTATTAGCTTCGCCCTGTCCGGATTAAGGTGGTCCATGGGAATAGTTGTCGTCGGTCTCAGCCATAAATCAGCGCCCATCGAGGTCCGGGAGAAGCTCTATTTCCCCGAGGAGACGATCCCTGCCGCGCTCGGCAAGCTCATGTCTTACGAGGGCATCCGGGAAAGTCTCATCATCTCCACCTGCAACCGCGTGGAGATCTACGCGTCCGTGCAGGACAGTGCGACAGGCGTGGACCGCATCAAACAATTCATCTCGGAGTACCACGGCATTTCCCGCGAGGCCCTCGAAGGGTCGCTCTACGTCTATCCTGACGCCCAGGGCGTGCGCCATTCCTTCCGCGTGGCCTCTAGCCTCGACTCCCTGGTGCTCGGCGAGGCGCAGATCCTGGGACAGATCAAGGACGCCTTCGACATCGCCCTGAAAGCCAAGACCACCAGCACCATCCTGAACAAGCTCATCAAGAAGGCCATCTCCGTGGCGAAGCGCGTCCGCACTGAGACGCGGCTCGCCGAGGGCGCGGTCTCCATCAGCTCCGCGGCCGTGGAGCTGGCGAAGAAGATCTTCGGCGACCTCACGGGCAAGACGGTCATGCTGCTCGGCGCGGGCGAGATGGCCGAGCTGGCCGCCCAGCACCTGTTGAGCAACGGCGTGAAGAACATCATGGTCGCGAACCGCACCTTCGAGCGTGCCGAGGAGCTTGCCAAGGAGTTCAAAGGCGACGCCATCCGGTTCGAGCATTTCCCCGACGCCCTCGTCATGGTGGACATCCTCATCTGCGCAACCGGCGCGGCGAACTATGTCGTTAAACGCGACATGGTGAACAAGATCATCAAGGACCGCCGCCACAAGCCTATTTTCATGATCGACATCTCGAACCCGCGGAACATCGATCCCGAGGTCGACAAGGTCGACAACGTGTACCTCTACGATATCGACGACCTCCAGAGCAAGGTCGACGTCAACACCGGGGGCAGGGCGAAGGAAGCGGAGACTGCCGAGGTACTCGTGACCCAGGAGGTTGAGACGTACCTCCAGTGGGAGCGGGGACTGGACGCCGTTCCGACCATCGTTGACCTCCGGGAGAAGGTGGAGGACATCCGGAAGCGCGAACTGGACAAGACCATTGGTTCCCTGAACGGCATCACCGACGACCAGAAGAGGGCGCTTGAGATCATGTCCCAGGCGATCGTGAACAAGCTTCTTCACGCGCCGCTCGTGGTCCTGAAACAGGCGGCTGCTTCGATGGATGCCGGTGACAGCACCATCGCCGTTGCGCGCAGGCTGTTCAACCTGGACAAGGAATTGAAGCGGCCGGTCCACGGCAAAGCGGGGGAACGGCCCGCGGAAGAGAAGGCGCCGGCGACGCCGGTGACGCGCAAGGACGTCTGTTAGGGTATTGTATCGGATTCGAAGTGAAAGGCAGCATAACCACGGGCGGCTGCGCCGCACACGGGGCTGCGCCGCACGGAAAATTCGATTCTGAATAATGGTAGGGGCAACCCTATGTGGTTGCCCTGAGGCGGGCGGCCACACAGGGCCGCCCCTACAAATTATACCGTGTTCATCCGTGTGTGCCGACGACGTCGGGACCCGTGGTTACAGAAATGAAGTGATCTTGTTTGATCTGTGGTTAATTCGTCGGTAAGGAGCTTTCATTGAGAAAAGAGATCAGGATCGGCACCCGCGCCAGCGCCCTGGCGCTCTGGCAGGCGGAATGGGTGAAGTCGGAGCTCGAGAAGAAGTACCCCGGCATGACGGTGTCCCTCACCAAGATCAAGACCACGGGCGACAAGATCCTCGACGTGCCGCTGTCCAAGGTTGGCGGCAAGGGGCTCTTCGTGAAGGAGATCGAGGAGGCCATGCTCCGGCACGAGATCGACATCGCCGTGCACAGCATGAAGGATGTGCCGACCTTCTTTCCCGATGGTCTGCACCTGAGCTGCATCACCAAGCGCGAGGACGCGCGCGATGCGCTGCTGTCGCGGAACCACGTGAAGTTCAAGGACCTGCCGAAGGGCGCCAACATCGGCACGAGCAGCCTTCGCCGCCAGACGCAGATCATGAGCGTCCGGCCGGACTTCGTCATCCACCAACTGCGCGGCAATGTTGACACACGGCTCCGAAAATTGAAGGAAGGGCAGTACGACGCCATCATCCTCGCCGCGGCCGGCGTGAAGCGGCTCGGCCTTGCGGAAAATGTGACCGAATATATAGATGCCGAGGTGAGCATTCCGGCGATCGGCCAGGGCGCGCTCGGCATTGAATGCCGCGTGGATGACCGGGAGCTGAACGACATGATCGCGTTCTTCAACCATGACGAGAGCCGAGTCTGCGTCACCGGCGAGCGGGCGCTCCTGCGCCGTCTCGAAGGCGGGTGCCAGGTGCCGATCGCGTGCTACGGACAGATCAAGAACGGAAAACTATCGCTGGTCGGTCTCGTGGGCAGTGTGGACGGCAAAAGGATCGTCAAGGATTCACTCGAAGGTCCGCAGGCCGACGCGGAGCGGCTGGGAGTGGAACTGGCGGAGACTTTACTGAAACGCGGAGCTGACGTCATCCTTCGGGAAGTATACGGCGCGAACGCCGACACCAGCGGTGATAAACTGCTGGAGAATTCCTGAAAAGAAGATCCCTCGAAGGAAAGAACGTAGGAAGGTAGGAAGGTAAGAGGGTAAGATGTCTTTTGACGTTCGCCTACCTTCTTACCTTCTTTCCCTCTTCCCTTCGGCGTCGCAGGCCGAGCGGTAACCTCTTATCCGAACATACACACATGAACGCACCTAAAGGCAAAGTCTATCTCATCGGCGCCGGCCCCGGCGACCCGGGTCTCATCACGGTCAAGGGCCTTGAGTGCGTCCAGAAGGCCGATGTAGTGATCTACGATTATCTCGCCAACGAGCGTCTGCTGGAGCACCGGCGGCCTGATTCCGAGCTTATCTACGTTGGAAAACAGGGGAACCGCCACACGCTTCCTCAGGACGAGATCAACGGCCTCATCGTCAAGAAGGCGAAGGAGGGGAAGGTCGTTGCGCGGCTTAAGGGCGGCGATCCTTTCATCTTCGGTCGGGGCGGTGAAGAGGCCGAGGAACTTGTCGAGAACGGGATTCCCTTTGAGGTCGTTCCCGGCGTTACGGCGGCAACGGCAGTACCGACCTACGCGGGCATTCCTCTGACCCATCGCGATCACACTGCAAGCGTGGCCTTTGTGACCGGCCACGAGGACCCCACCAAGCCCGAATCGAACCTGCACTGGAAGGAGCTGGCGACCGGCATCGGGACGCTGGTGTTCTTCATGGGTATGAAGAACCTCCAGAACATCGTGGACAACCTTACGACGAACGGCAGAAGCGCCGCCACGCCGGTCGCGGTCATCCAATGGGGCACGCGGACGGACCAGCGGGTCGTCATCGGAACGCTGAAAGATATTGTTCCAAAGGTTAAAGAAGCGAAGCTCGGCCCTCCGGCCATCATCGTCGTGGGCGAGGTCGTCTCGCTTCGGGACAAGCTCAACTGGTTCGAATCGAAGCCGCTTTTCGGGAAACGCATCGTGGTGACGCGCTCCCGGGACCAGGCGAGCGTGTTCGCCGAGACGCTGATCGACCGCGGCGCGACGCCCATAGAGTTCCCGAGCATCGACGTGGTGCCGCCGGCTGACTGGACCGAGCTCGATGCGGCCCTGGACAAGCTCGAAACGTTCCAGTGGATCATCTTCACAAGCGCCAACGCCATCAAGTTCTTCTTCGAGCGGCTCCGGTCGCGGGGCAGGGACATCCGGTCGCTCCATGCAAGCAAGATCTGCGTCGTCGGGCCAAAGACCGCCGAGGCGCTTGAGCAGTTCAGCCTCAAGGCGGACCTCATCCCCTCGGAGTTCAAGGCCGAAGGCGTCCTCGCCGCGCTGGGCGGCGCGCAGGTGAAGGGGAGGAAGTTCCTGATCCCCCGCGCGAAGGTTGCCCGGGAATTGATCCCTGAAAAGCTCCGGGAACAGGGCGCCGAGGTCACCGTGGCAACGGCCTACGAGAACGTCAGGCCGGCGACCGACGTGGACCGCGTTCGGAAACTCTTCGCTGAGAAAAAGATAGCGGCAGTGACCTTCACCAGCTCGTCAACGGTCCACAATTTTGTTGAAATGCTGGGGCAAAAAGAGTATAAAAAGCTCGTGGACGGCGTTTCCGTGGCTTGCATCGGTCCGGTGACGGCGAAGACCGCGGAAGAGTACGGCATGAAGGTTGACATCATGCCGAAGGATTACACCATTCCGGCGCTGGTGGACGCGATGGTGGAGTATTACAGGAAGTAAACGTAACACAGCTCGCCACAACCAAAAGTAGGCGCTTCTAAGCGAGGACACCAAGACACGAAGAAACTTTGAGCCTTCGTGGCAAGAAAAAGGAGTACTAATGATAACGATCACTGATGTAGCAGCAGACAAGATCAAGGAGATCCTGAAGGCCGAGGGCGTACCCCAGGCGGGCCTTCGCGTGTTCACCGGCGGCGGGGGATGTGGCTGCAGCGGCCCGACGTTCGAGATCGCCATCGACGACAAGGCCGGCGACGGCGACACGGTGGTGGAGGACAAAGGGGCGAAGATCTACGTGGACGCCGAGACGGCCGGCAAGCTGGGAACCGCTGAACTCGGGTTCATCTCCGATGAGCGCGGTGAAGGCTTCGTCATTGGCTATCCGAACGGCGCGCCCCAGGGCGGAAGCTGCGGCTGCGGGCCTGATGGCGGCCCCAAGGACGGCGGTTGCGGGTCGGGTTCCGATTCCGGCGGCGGCTGCGCCTGCGGATAAGACGTAATTAAAGCGTAAAGCGGATTTTACCACTGAGGCACAGAGGGCACGGAGAGGATCGTTTTAAATCTCTTATGCTGTTCTCTGTGTCTCCGTGTCTCCGTGGTAGGTTTGATGATCATGATTCACATTTGTTCTCGTCCCATCCTTTCTTGAGGTGACCTCATCATGTACTTCCCCCAGTATCGTCCCCGCAGACTGCGGGCCAACGAGACCATCCGGCGCATGGTGCGCGAGACCACGCTTTCTCCCGATAACTTTATCTATCCCATGTTCGTGACCCATGGCAAGGGCGTTAGGAAAGAGATTTCTTCCATGCCGGGGAACTACCAGCAGTCCATTGAGAATCTCGTTAAAGATTGCGAGGAAGTTCATGGGCTCGGCATCCCGGCCGTGATCCTCTTCGGCATTCCGGAGCACAAGGATGAACTGGGCACCGAGGCGTATTCCGACGATGGGATCGTCCAGCACGCCATCAAGGCGATCAAGAACAAGCTGCCCGAGCTCATGGTGATCACCGACGTCTGCATGTGCGAGTACACGAGCCACGGACACTGCGGTGTTATCAAGAACGGAAATGTCCAGAACGACGCGACGCTGGAACTCCTCGCCAGGGAGGCTCTGTCGCACGCAAAGGCGGGGGCGGATATGGTTGCGCCGTCGGACATGATGGACGGCAGGGTAGGCGCCATACGCGAGGCTTTGGACGATTCCGGTTTTGAGAATACCCCGATCATGGCCTATGCGGCGAAGTACGCGTCGGGCTTTTACGGACCCTTCCGGGAGGCGGCCGAATCGACGCCCCAGTTCGGCGACCGCAGGTCCTACCAGATGGACCCGGCGAACGGCCGCGAGGCGCTTCGCGAGGTCGAGCTCGACATCGAAGAGGGCGCCGACATCGTCATGGTCAAGCCCGCCCTATCGTATCTTGACATCATTTCCCGGGTCAAGCAGGAGTTCGATCTCCCTGTGGTCGCCTATAATGTGAGCGGCGAGTTCTCCATGGTCAAAGCCGCGGCAAAGCTTGGCTGGATCGACGGCGACCGCGTCATGATGGAGGTCCTTACTTCAATTAAACGCGCAGGCGCGGACATGATCCTGACCTACCATGCCAAGGAAGCGGCGAAGCTGCTGAATAAGTAGGATCGGGAAATACCGGAGAACACAAAAGCATTTGGACGCGGATTGTCGCGGATCAACGCGGATTAGACAAATATAGCGACTGCTACAAGAGTAATGACAAGGCTCGGAGAAGTATCTCCGGGCTTTTTTTTCATTGTTCCCGTTCCTGAAACGCTCCTGCTGACGGAAAACCTTCCTAACTTTCCCCTTGTCTTGCGGCACCTTCTATGCCAAAATCAGCACTATCGCGTACACATGAGGTTTTACAAACTATGAGCATCAAAGAGAAACTTAATCAGGCGCGCAAGGAAATTCTGGATTTAAGCTTGCGTAATTCTCTTCTGAACTTTCGCATGCCAAAAGCAAGGGGCGCGCAAATAATTAATGAATCATCGAATCATCTTTTCCGCTTGTTCGTCACCGATGAAAAATCATTGTACTTTCGTTCTTTAGACAAAGATCTATTTTCCGATACAGACGGCAATTTGAAGCCATCTAATGAAAAACATGAATTGCTTGAAGCGGCTCACAGCGATTCATATCTTCAGACACCCTATGATGAAAAAAGCCTTCAGAAGCGGCTGCTGACCACGTATCTTTTTGCTCGAACTCACATCGAGGAGCGGGGTGTTAATATCCTCTTCCTTGCTTTAGGGATGGTTCATTGGTTCGAAGATGACAATAGCGACAAGGAACTGATAGCACCAGCCTTACTGATCCCGGTTGAACTTGTACGAACAGATGTTCAAGATAAGTTTAAGATTAAGTATAACGGCGAGGAAATTGACGAAAACCTCTCCTTGGCTGCACGGCTAAAGGATTACAGCATAGATTTACCCACGCTTCCGGAAGATGAGGATATCGATATTTCAAAATATCTGAGTCTCGTAAAACATAGCATTCGAGGACAATCTCGGTGGAAAGTCGATGAAAACGAAATTTGCCTTGGCTTTTTCTCGTTTAACAAATTTCTAATGTATAAGGATCTAGATCCGTCATATTGGATTGGTGATACAGGCGATATTGACCATCCGATTGCGAGCGCATTAATACAAAACGGATTTAAAGAAACAGACACCATTTATATTGATGAAGACCGGCTGGATTCTCTCGTAGCACCTGGTGACCTGCGGTCGGTGATCAATGCAGATAGCTCGCAGACCATAGCTATTCTTGAGGTTAAGAATGGCAAAAACATGGTAATCCAAGGACCGCCCGGAACTGGTAAATCTCAAACCATTACAAATATCATTGCGGAAGCTTTGGGAGAAGGCAAAAAAGTTCTTTTTGTCGCAGAAAAAATGGCGGCGCTTGAAGTTGTCAAGCGTAGGCTTGACACATTACATCTTGGTGACGCATGCCTTGAGCTTCATAGCCACAATGCGAATAAGAAGCAAGTGATAAATGATTTAAACAGAACATTCAATTTAACAAGGCCCATCTACGAGGACAAAACGACCGATGTTGAAATTCTGCGGCATATTCGTGACGAGCTGAACGCTTATGCCGAGGCTGTCAATACAAATATTTCAACGAGTGGATATACACCCTTCCAAATTGTTGGAGAGCTAACACGCCTGAAAAGGATTTTCAAAGAGATCAGCTTTCCCACGTCTTTTCTTAACGGAGCTTCGATTGACTTACCACTTCTTTCGAAGACGGATCTTAGAAAAAAAGAGACCTTAATAGGTAACTTTGAAGGTCATCTCAAAAAAATGGGGGTCCCGAGCGAACATCCATTTAAGCATTGCAAATTGACTTTCGCCTCCCCAGCCGAAGAGAGCCGCATCCAATTGTCGAGTACCGACATGCATAAGGCGGTTCTAGAGCTCCTGCACGTCCTAAACAGCCTTGCAGAACAAGCAGGGTTGCCTGGCGTTACGACTATTAAGGAATCCGCTCAGATCATCTGTACTGCGAAGAGGCTGATCGAAAAGCCGAATCTCAGTGGTATTAACGCAGAGACTGGTCTCTGGATTGAGAAGCGGGACGATAATAACAAACTCCTTTCGTCTGGCCAACGATTAAAAGTAATTCATGAAGAGCTCGGCCCCTTTCTCCTTCCACAGGGATGGGATGAGGACATGACCACAACAAGGAAGGTTTTACTTGGCCATAAAGAAAAATGGTGGCGGTTGCTTTCTAAAGACTATAGACAGGCGAAACGGCATTTCCAAAAAGTACATCTTAAACCAATACCCAAAGATCCAAAAGCATTGTTGCGCATTGCAGACGCTTTGATCGAGGCAAAGCAACATAAGGATTTTATCGCGCTAAATAGGGTGCTTGCAGCAAGCTTATATGGCAGCCAATGGCAGGGTAAAGAGTCGGACTGGGGCCGCTTGAGTACAATTAGCAAATGGATATACACCGTCCATCAGGATATTTCAGAAGGCAAACTATTTTGTGAAATCCTTGCATGTCTTCAGGGCAATAAAGATTTCAGTCCGCTGAGTAAGCTGATTAAAGAAGCAGAACAGCGCCATGCTCAGTTCAGTTCTGCTTTCGTTCGTTTTACCGCACTTTTGAATTACGATCAAGGCATTCCGACGGATGATTTACCTCTGCACGCATTCGCTGGAACCCTCAATGGAATGCTTAAACGTACGCGGGAATTGCAGGATCAGATTACGTTCAATAAGTTTATCAAAATGTTTATTGATGAGGGGCTGACGTGGTTACTTGAAATCGGCAGGACATGGGAGCATGGAAAAGATCACATGACGAATCTTTTCCGCTTTGCGTATTTTGATTCTCTTATCAAAGTAGCATACAATGAAAAAACAGCTTTACGCGATTTTAATGGCGACGTACACGAACATAAAATATCGGATTTCAGAAAGTTTGATGAGGAAATCCTCAAGTATAGCCGCATATTGCTTGCATACGCTCACTGGAAGAACCTTCCCAAGTCGGATTCAGCGCATGGTCAGCTGAGTATTTTGCTGCGAGAGTTTGCCAAAAGAACGCGGTTGTTCCCAATTAGAAAGCTGATCAAGCAAGCTGGTAACGCAATTCAAGCAATTAAACCTGTATTTATGATGAGCCCTCTTTCAATTGCCAGTTTTCTTCCGCCTGGGAATATTTCATTTGATCTTGTTATTTTCGATGAAGCGAGTCAAGTAAAGCCCGTAGATGCTTTCAACGCAATTCTCAGAGGGAAACAACTTGTTGTAGTCGGTGACAGCAAACAGTTACCACCAACAAGCTTTTTTGATGAGTTGAGCTATGGTGATGATGAGGACGTCGATGAAGATACTGACCAAAGCGCAACCCAAAATATCGAAAGCATATTGCAGCTCATGAAAAGTCAAGGTGCACCTGAAAGAATGCTTCAGTGGCACTACAGAAGCCGCCACGAGTCTCTTATAGCGGTGTCAAACCATGAATTCTACGACCACAAACTTAAGATATTTCCTAGCCCTGTACCAGATCGAAAGACCCATAAGACCGGGCTTATATTTCATCTTCTACCTGACACTGTCTATGACAGGGGAAAGACAAGAACAAACAAACTTGAAGCAAAAGCCGTTGCCAAGGCTGTCATGCACCATGCTGCAACATGTCCGAACCTAACCCTCGGAGTCGCCGCGTTTAGTATCGCTCAAATGCAAGCAATAATCGACGAACTTGAAATTCTCAGGAATAAGGAACCATCTTGTGAGAATTTCTTCTCTATGCATCCAGCCGAGCCTTTTTTTGTAAAAAACCTTGAAACTGTTCAAGGTGACGAGCGTGACGTTATTTTCATAAGCATAGGGTACGGTAAGACCTCCGAAGGCTATGTTGCGCTGACTTTTGCAGCATTGAACAGAGATGGCGGCGAGAGAAGACTGAATGTGTTGATCACAAGGGCAAAACATCGTTGCGAGGTATTTTCTAATATCACGCATGCCGACATAGACCTTTCCAGAACCAAATCGGTTGGGGTAGCTACCCTCAAGACATTCCTCAAATTTGCTGAGACAGGTATTCTCGACGTTCCGTCGCCTACCGGAAAGGATGCGGATTCAGTTTTTGAGGAGGAAGTCGCGGAAGCTATAATGCGACAAGGCCATCAAGTCGAAATGCAGGTCGGCTCCGCTGGTTTCTATATCGACCTCGCGGTAGTGGATCCTGACAAGCCTGGCTCGTACCTTCTTGGCATCGAATGCGATGGCGCTACTTATCATCGATCCAAGTCTGCCCGTGATAGGGATAGGCTCAGACAGATAGTGCTCGAAAACCTTGGATGGACAATACACCGTATATGGAGTTCGGACTGGTTTCATAATCCCGATCGCGAAGCAGATAAAGTTGATAAGGCTATCGAAGAGGCAAAATTCCGTAATTCGGCTGGAAGGTCGCCTGCTGAATGTCCGCCGAGTAGCGCTATTAATTTGCATCCCTTAATGAGAGAGGAGGGCGATGGAAATGCGGGCAGAATGATGCAGGCCAAGCATTATAGTAGTGCAAGTTTATCCATAAATCTCAAGGGACAAGAGCTTCATGAAGTGCCTCAAGCAACGTTGGCCAAGTATCTATACGAAATAGCTGAAGTTGAAAGCCCAGTGCACATACACGAAGCGTTCAGGAGAGTAGCAGACGCAGCCGGAATTACCAGAATTGGAAACAGAATTGAAACTTCGTTGAACAACGCGCTGCAATACGCAAAGCGTATGGGAAAACTGAAGATCGATAAACATTTTCTATGGTCCCTCCATATGGCCATTCCATCCGTGAGGGACAGATCTGCACTTCCTCAAGTATCAAAAAAAATCGAATACATCTGTGAGGAAGAGATCACGCAGGCCATTCTTATTATAGTGAGAGAGTCATTTGGTATAAACCGAAATGACATTCCGGTTGCAGCCTGTCGATTGCTTGGTTATGCACGGACGACAGATGATATGAGACATCAAGTTGATCGAATTGTGAATCTACTTATACAAAAAAATAAATTAACAGAAAGCAATAATCTGGTTTCGATAAGTTAATTTGATAAAAAACATCTAAGGTCCTGGTTTGTTGACATCGGGCTAATTCCTGTCCATGCATGTTGCTGGAATGACATGAAAGTAGGTTAAATCCTAAAGACTCTACTGACTGTTTTTGAGAGGATAAATGAAGACGATGTCGCTAGCGAAAAATCATTCAACAACTATCTATAATTTGATAGCTGCTCCCTTTGTCGCAGGAAATGCTTACCAGAAAAGTGCAGAAGAAATATTTCGGCAGACAGCCAATTTTAATGTTAAGAAGCAAGGGAAGTTCTTTGATGCTATACATGGCCAGTTTATAAACTTATTTTATGCTGGACGGTATTTTGAGTATATTAATTTATGGGAAAACATCCTTGCCTGTCTCCAGAGAATTGATTCTCAGCTGTATAACAATATTCAGAAGGGGACTCCGTATTATTTTTGTGGTGTCGCATGTTTCAAAGCAGAGGATTATCAAAGGGCTGTATTTTATTTTGATGCTGCCTTAATTGAGGATAAAAATAGATCCACCGGGTGGAAAAAACTACCGGCAGCTCTGTTTCTCACACTAAATACACGCAATAAAAAACAGTTTGCTTTTGACCTGACCTGTCATACGGCTGACTTGATGAAGGAGACTTTAAAAGAATTCAGGGTTGCGAGCCAAGATAATTACAGTCTGAAGAATTTGAGGAAGTATTTCCTTGCTCAATCACTTTTTGAAGCGCATGAGTGGCGTTCTGCCATTACCGCTCTTTTTAGTTTTGTATTAGAGAGGGAAAAGAGAATACAAGAATTCTCCTTGCGGAGTATTTACGGTGGCACAATGGAGCCTTTCTACCTGCATCTCTTTAAGGGCTGTCTTCTCCTTGAGACATTATTCAAATTGTCACCGATGTGGAAAGGGAAGGAAGAGACTGCAATGTTAGGAACCATCCTCAATGATATAAAAATGAGAAACAAGCTTGGACTAACAGATCGTATTTCGGAAGTAAAAAAAATATTTAATGAGGTGGTAGGTCTAAATGCTGCATGGAGGAACAGGGGTATTTCACCTGCCGACCGATTTGTTTGGACCGCGTATGGCATTAGAAACACAACAGGCCATAAATTATCTTGGTCGGCAAGTATGACTCTAGATGACTACAAGAATATTTCTGAAGACATATTGTTTGCAATCTACCTAGTATTGTTAAAGCTCTATCGATGAATAATTAAACTTCCCAGCCCGATTGTACATCTTGGAGCTTCTTGGGGCCAGGTCAATATTGTTGTACAATGAAGAAACAAAAGGTGCCATGGTTAATATTCTCTTCACAATTGGCTATTCAGGCCGTTCAATCGATGATTTCATCTCCCTTCTAGAACAGCACAAGATTACCGCGCTGTGCGATGTGCGTTCAACGCCCTACAGCAGCCGCAATCCAGACTTTAATCGTGAACTTCTCAAAAAAACATTAAAATCCCATAACATTGAGTATGTGTTTCTTGGCGAGGAGTTAGGAGCGAGGCCGAAAGACCTGTCATGTTATGTCGATGGGAAGGCTTTATATCAGAAGATTGCCGCCTCTACCTTGTTTCGGAATGGCTTGGAACGCATCAAGGTCGGCATGAAGAAGGGTTATGCTCTTGCTTTGATGTGCGCGGAAAAAGATCCGATGACATGCCATCGGACAATATTAATATGCAGGCAGTTACGCGACCTGCAGATCGATATTCGTCATATCATCGATCATGAGACCACTGAAACGCAATCCGACCTGGAAAAACGCTTAGTTGATCACTTAAAGCTTTATCCCGATATGTTTAAAGATGCAGATTCGAACGCGTTGATCGAGCGCGCATATGACATGCAGGGAGATCGGATCGCTTATGTTGAAAAGAGTGAGAAGGAACTGGATGAGCAGCCGGCGGAGATCGTGAGAGAGGGGACGCTATCGGGTCAGCCTTGAGTTCTTATGATGTTTGAACGATCAGGTTTTCTTGATGATCTTCAGAAACCGCGCGGTTGATATCGGCATAACGGTATTTTGGGCGAGAAACGCTTCGACGCTCTTATCGAATTTGATATCATCGTCGCGGGTGACGATGTAGGATGCATGACTTTTGATGGATGTTTCAATGATCCCATTGTCTTCCGGATCGCGACAAACCCGGATGTCTCCCACAAGCAACACATGTTCGCACCGTTCCTCGATGAGGATGAGCAGTTCCAGGATGTCAGCATCGGTAATGCCGTATTTATTCTTGATCCTGGGGCGGCTCAGGACATCGGCGATTTCGGCGATAATGGGTTCTGAAATGACGGCGAGAAAATCGCCTTGGCGAAAGGAATTGAGGATCTCTGCGGGGAATCCCGATGGGTTTAGAAGGGCCGACACCCAGATATTGGTGTCGAGAACTGCCCTAATAGCCACGCTTCTCTTCCCGGACTTCCTGTACAGCGTGGGCGATGTCTGATTCTATTTCTTCAGAAGTGTATTGCGAAGAACGGGCGTGGATTTTCCTGAGGACATTGTCGAACCGCTTCTGCCATTCGTCGTGTGAGAGGATCTTCAGCTCGACCTGTTCATGCTCTTTGAGGTCTATTTTCTGAAGCGGCTTGAGAACGCCGTTTTCGAATATTGCATTGACTACTTTGGACATGCGAACCTCCTTTGCGGCGGTTTTCTATCTTGCATTCCTCTTACACGGAGACCAGGGACTCACGACGGGGTCTCCTGTTGAGGTTGATTGAACCGATTACCGGCAAGCGGTGCCCGAGTTTAAGCCCCACGATGATCCAATCTTCAAGCGTGGAGCGTAGTTCATCCTCGCATCCTTTGAGAGTTTTGGAGAACGCGACCACGCCCTTGCATTTGGGCAGACGTCCGGCAAACGAGCCGTCGTCAAGCTTGTCGTATTCCGCGAGAGCTATTGCGGCATTGATATATTCCGTCAAAGTAAATTCCATACGTTACCTCCACCGTCAATGATACATTATAGTCAGTTTAGTGCTTTTTGCAATAGGGTTTTATCTGCGGGGCCACTAGGTTCACGTCTTTCTCTTTGAAAGTGCCGCTTGCAGAAGCATCGTTGGGCTGTGTCTTAGAGTCTTGCGGCCGGCCAGCGTCGAGATATCTAAGATCGCATCCGCCTCATCCCGTTATTTCCTCCTCATATACTCCCTCTCGTCCCTGATTTTCGCTTGATAAATTCTCGGGCATTGGTTACAATCACAAGTAAGGAGAATTATGACAGGTAAGGAGATTCCCTATGACCGTTACCGCGAAGATAACATCGAAAGGCCAGATCACCCTTCCCAAGAAAGTGCGGGACATCCTGCATCTGCGGGAAGGCGGTGTGGTCGTTTTCGAGCAAGAGAAAGATACGTTCGTGATCAGACCCTCAGAGTCCCTTTTGGACTACAAGGGGTACCTCAAGGGACGGGCCAAACATACTGATGTCGACAATGTCCGGGAAACGGCCAGAGCGTATGTCGGGAGAAAGGCGGGCAAGCGTCGTGACAGACCGTAAGCGCGCCATCATCGATACCAACCTGCTCGTACGCTATCTGACCGAGGACGATCCTTTAAAGGCAAATGAAGTTAGACGGCTTCTGCTCAAGGCAGGGCAGGGAGAGGTCAGGCTGCTGATACCCTCTGTCGTGATCGCGGAGTTGGTCTGGGTCCTTCAAAGCTTTTATAAACTCGAACGTGGAGAGATCGTGCCGCTCCTGAACGCGATCCTGCGTACGAGCGGCGTCGAGGTCAGTGACAAGGCCATCGTCTCAGACGCCATCTCGATTTATGGTAATGAAGCTATTGATTTCATAGATGCATGGATCGTCGCCTATGCCAATGCGGCTGAAGTCCGGGCTATCTATACCTTTGACAGGAAGCATTTTAAGGGCATTACTGGGATCGATATGATGCATCCATGACACGAAGGTACGTGCAATAAAATAGATCGCACTATCCGTTCACCGGTCACTTTTTCCTCCCGCATCATCGTGCAATCTTCTGTCGTATAAGAAAAACCTCTCTCTAAGAATTTCTTCCTATTGATTTCTGCAGAAAATCAGCTATTCTTGTCACTAAGAACGCTCGGTCCCGGTGCCTCAGCTTGATGCCCCGGCTCCGGATGTTCTCGAACTACGGCATCACTGAGGAGCCGTATGGCTCCCAGACTTTCATAGAAAGGAGGTAGTGAAGCATGTTCAAATATCACGGCGGACAAACTGTTGCCAAGGGAACGTACTGGAATCTGTCCAACGGCGAAAGGATCGATGCGATCAGGAACAGCCAGCTTCCGGGCAGCGATGGGACATCCTATGTAAAGCTGTCGGTCGCCGGCGTGTTCATCGCGGGACCGCTCGCAGGCCTGCTGTTCACCTGCGTGATTCCATTCCTGTTCCTTCTCGTCACGCTCCTGTTCCTGCCCCGCACCATCCACGCTTCCGAAGCGGTCATTTCGGAAGAGGCCAAAACCTGCCTGGGCTGCCACGCGACGCCCGGCATGACCATGACCTTCAAGGACAAGGGCACGCTTGACCTGCACGTATCAGAGAGTCACTTCAAGAACACGGTCCACGGCTTTCTGACCTGCACCGGCTGCCACAGCGATGTATCCCTGGACACGCACCCCGCTTCGCAGTATGCGAGCAGGAAGGAATTCATGCTCCATGTCGCCGGCGCGTGCAGGAACTGCCATGCCGAAGAACAGCTGACGGCCAACCCGATCCATCAAAAGGCCATCACGAAAGCGAACGCGCCACCCTGTTCAGAATGCCATGGTTCCCATGCCATCAGAAAAGTCCCCACCCAGAAAGAAAAGCTCACTACCACGCAGTACTGTCTCACCTGTCATCAGCAGCAGCTCAGCATGTCCATCAACGGAGAAACGCTTTCCCTCTCGATCAGCGAGGCGGGTCTGCGGAAGTCCGTGCACAAGGGCCACGGGTGCACCGACTGTCACACCAGTTTCTCCAAAGATGAGCACCCCAATCTGAAGTTCTTAAGCATCCGTGAGGTATCCATAGCCGGCGCTGAGGCATGCCAACGGTGCCATCCCGACAAGTCTGCACAGCACCGTGGAAGCATCCATTCCGACCTGTTTTCAAAAGGGAATCGAAACGCGCCGGTATGCTCCGATTGTCACGGCGCCCACGCGGTGGGACCCAAGGCGCTGGCGCAAACGATGGAGGGCGTTCCGTGCAAGAAATGCCATAGCGAGATCTTCGGGGCATATCAGGCCAGCGTGCACGGCAAGGCCAGAACGCACGGAGGGAACAAGGCTCCGATCTGTTCCTCCTGTCACTTCGCCCATGACGTGAAAGCCGCACAGGCTTCGCGATCGCCCAAGGATATGTGTCTTGGGTGCCATGCAAAGGTCCTGGCCGCCCACAAAGAGTGGCTGCCGAACGCCGGAGCACATTTCGACTCCGTGTCCTGCACGGTCTGTCATGTGGCCGGTGAATTCAAACGTACGATCTACCTGCGGCTTACCGACGGGGCCTCGGGCGACATGGTGACCGATTCCGCCATGCAGGGGGCAATGAAGGACCCTGCGACGAAAACAGCCGGTTCCCGAAAGGGGCACCTTGATCCCGAGCACCTCTGGAACATCTACCAGGAACTGAACACCAGGGAACAGAAGGTGAAAATGTCCGGTACCGTCGGTCTGAGCGACAGTCAACATGCTCATTACCTTGCCCCGAAAGGCAGCGCGGTACGCCAATGTGAATGGTGCCATACCGCCGACGCCGAGTTCTTCACCACCATTTCCCTCACCGTCAAGGGCAGGGACGGGCGGGAGACGTTCTACGATGTGGATTCCGCGGCGCTGGGCTCCCTGTTCGCCATGCTGCCCCTGAATCAGTTCTATGTCATCGGCAGCATGCGCCAGCAGGCCTTCGATGTCATGGCAGCGGTCATGATCCTGGGAGGTATTGCCGTGCCGGTGCTGCATGGGACCATCAGGATGCTGACCGCGCGCGTGCGACGGGCCCGGCAGCACGGCGGCCCGGGAAGGGGGACGAGACCATGAATCGAATATATCTTCACGCTCTGCCGGTGCGGATCTGGCACTGGATCAATGCCGGAAGCTTCTTCGCCCTGATCGCCACCGGGATACAGATCCGGTACCGCGATCTTGTCCACCTGACGTCGTTCAAAACTGCTGTCGAGGTGCACAACTTCTTCGGGTTCGTGCTGATCGCCAACTTCATTCTCTGGGCGCTGTACTACCTGCTGTCGGGAAAGATCAAGGTCTATCTTCCAGACCCCAATCTCAAGAACTTCATCCGCGGCAGCATCCGCCAGGCCCGCTACTATGCCTACGGGATCTTCGTAGGTGAGGAGAACCCGCATCATGCCACGCCGGACAGCAAGTTCAATCCCATGCAGCAGGTCGCCTACTTCAACATCATGCTGCTGTTCATGCCGCTCCAGATCCTGACGGGGCTCATGCTGTGGGACATCAAGATGTTTTCCGGCGTGATCGCTTTTGCGGGGGGGCTGAAGATTGTGGATGCGGGACATCTGTTCCTGTCCATCTTCTTCACGGCGTTCCTGTTCGTCCATGTTTACCTGGCCACGCTCGGTCACTCGACGTGGACGCACATCAAGGCCATGTTCACCGGGTATGAGGACGAACCCGAACACGCGCACTAACAAAATAAACCGGGTCACTTGTTCTGATGGGGGGAGGAGAGGCAGCTCTCCTCCCCGTTCTTTTTTCCTTGCTTATCCCAGCCTACCTCTCAGCGCAGAGAAAACAATTTTCTGCAATCCCGAGTTGCTTGTCACTTCCTGTTGATTATGCTATCCTCACTTCAGTTCTGGACAGACACCCATCCTTCCTAAAATACGAGAGAAGAAAGATGAAAACCCTTAGACGATCTGCCGTAAGCGGAGTTTGTGCGGTCTTTTTCCTGTTTTTCCCGCCCGCACTCCTTCCAGCCGTGGAGTCGGCGCCGACGGGTACCGGCGGGGACCCGGTCAAGGACGGGAAGCAAGCCGTCGAAGACGTCATCCCGCTGACCATGGGCAATCTGCGCGGTCACAAGATGCTGTACAACGAAGGCTGGTACATCGTCACGTCGAGCCACAAGGCCCTGGACTTCGCCAAGGAGAAGTCTCTTCTGTCCTCACGAGAGGCCATCAGCGAAGCGGCAGCCAGCGCGTCGCGCCGGTCAAAAGAGCTTCCGGTGGACGTGTCCCGGGACATCAAGGCCGGCGCGGAAACGGGCAAGGAGGTCTTCGCTACGGGAACCGGGCTTACCGGCGATATTTTAAAGACAACGCATCGTATCGGCAAGGCGGAGATGGCCTACGCGTCCGAGACCTTCCGCAAGGCAGGGGAAACGTTCATCCAGGGCAATCTGTCGTTAGGCAAAAGGACCGCCGAGGACCGGAAGGAACTATCATCGCTGCCGGGCAGCTATTTCACGGACCTCAAGGACGACTTCAGCAACATATGGGAGCTTACGAGCACGGCGAACGATAAGTTCGCCGGGAATATCGAGGCAGGATGGGACAAGGCCTTCGACAAGGCATCTTCAGAGTTCAAGAAAGAGTACGAACGGTCGGGTGCGTCACAGAATACGCTCACGGCGCTCGGCCCGATCCTCTATGGCTACCTCAAGGCCCTCTACCACGGCATCGTGGCTCCGTCGTCCAAGACCATCGTCAAGACCGGCACGACGGTCGTGACCTCTGTAGGCGCCTACGGCGTGTTTCTGCCCGTAGCGAGCACGGCGGTCGTGGCTGGCAGGACCGTTCAGTCCGTTGGGCTCACCTTCTACTATACCGGAAAAACAGCCGTCAAGATCGTCTCGCCCACTGTTGAGGGCGGTCTCCTGGCAGGTATGTCGGTCCTGTCCCTGTCCGCGGTGCCCGTGACCTACGCTGCCGGCGGGACCCTGGGAGTTGTGAACCAGGTTGCGTTCACCGCCGTTGGGCCGGTCGCCGGGACGGCGCAGGGAGTGGCTACGACTGCGGTCGACACGGCGACCTATGTCGGCTTGGTCGCCTACGACGGGATCAAAGGGACGACCAAGGTAGTGATCAACCAGGCTT
The DNA here is from genome assembly GCA_964412455.1 of uncultured Nitrospiraceae bacterium. Classification (GTDB taxonomy): domain Bacteria; phylum Nitrospirota; class UBA9217; order UBA9217; family UBA9217; genus JAAXXJ01. The sequence goes on from CAYPOT010000029.1 coordinate 25,967, forward strand.
CGAGCGGAGTAGTACTGGGATACAATGCTCTGACGGCAATCCCGACCCACGTCGTGATGGGCGTCTTCGACACGGCGGTCTTCCTCGCCTGGGATGGGCCGCGGCTGGTGATAGTAGCGGCAAGCGGAAAGCTCAAGACCGGCGACGACAGTCCGGACCAGTTATCGCTCGGCGACCTGCCCGTCGGCACGGTGGTCGATATGAAAAAGCTCGAGCAGAGCCAGGGAACCAGGGTCGAAGTGTTGTCCACGGACCCGGCGGTGATCCGCGGCGTGCTCGAACGATTGCCCGAGGACCTTCGGACCGGGGGAGGTGAACATGCGCGACCGTAGACGACTGTTGCTCCAAGGAACACTTTTCCTGATGGCCGTCCTGATCGCGGGAGGCTGCGCGACCACGAAAGGCGGCGACGACCCGCTCAAGTACACAAAGAAACTCGTGGCCGAGGGGCACGCGACACTCTACAACAACGGCGCGTTCGAGGTCCCGAACACGGGCATCAAGCTCATACCGCCGATGCCGGAAACGACGGAACTCGTCATGGAACTCATGGGCATGCGGGCCTATCAATCCATGCAGACCTCTCTTGCACGGGCCGCGGATTCGGTCACGATCATTGCCGACGGGACGAGGAAAAGCTATGAGCTGGCAAAGGACGTCCGGGAGATCGGCAAGGATGCTGCTGATGCCATCGACACGGCCGTGGCCGGCGGCGGCAGGGTGCTGCTCTACAAGTCCACTGACCTCGGTAAGCGGATCGTCGGCCGGTCCTGGGACACCGCATCTGAACTGATGGGCAGCAGCGCAGGTCAGGCCATGGTCAAGGAGTCCCGCTCCGGCGGCGAGAAGATCGTCGCGGGGAGCGCTGAGGCAGGCGACAGGATCGTTGCAGGAAGCGCGGAGGCAGGCGATCGGATGGTGGAAGGCAGTTCCGGGGCGGGGAAGAACATCATAACCGGCGGTATGGCAGCAGGGGACAAGATCGTATCGGGCTCCCGTGTTCTGGCGAAGGACCTGTCCTCGTCCAGCATCGACCGTTCCAGCAGTACGTTCCGCTATGCCGGTACCAGCTTCGTGAAAGGGTATGCCGCAGTGCCGGCGAACCTGAAGAAGCGGGCTGCAGCGACGGGGGACAATCTGCAGAAGTTGAACCCCGTTGCTATCGTCAGCAAGGAGAACGAGTGGCGCAAGGAATGGTCGCAAAAGACGGTAGACCTCATGGGTGAGACGATTTCCGATTACGGGAAGAACGCAACCTCCTCATTCCGCAAAGCGGGAGACGAGATGACCGAGAACTACAAGACCCAGGGGGTGAGCCTGTCGGTGCTCAAATCCATCCGCTGGGTCCTGCAGGGCATTCTCTGGGACGCGACGATCGAGCCTATCGCCAAGACCTCGGGGGCTTTGCTGGGCTATGTGAGCGTCAACATGGTCGCGTTCCCGACCATGGTGGTCGTACGGGAAGGGATCGGTACGGCGCAGCTTGCCGTCCAGGTCACGATGGACACGGCGAAGACCGGTTATGACATTGTCGCGCCGACAACGATCGCCGCAGTCGCGGGCGTTTTCGGCGTCGCCGATCTTGCGGTGTCCCATTCCGCGGCGGCGGCCACGGCGGTCGCCGGACCGGCGGCAGGATACGTGGAAAAAGGGGCCAGCGCCGTGGCTGGAGTCACGGTCATGAGCGGCGGGTATGTCACCGGTAAAGCCATTGAAGGCACGGGATACGTCGCCGGAAAAGCAGTGGAAGGCGGCGGGTATGTGGCAGGCAAAACGGTCAAAGGCGGTGGATACGTTGCAGGCAAGACCGTGCAGTACATCGCGATCCCCCTGGCGAGCGCCGGGATCGTTGTCGGCGGCGGGACCATCGGTACCGCGGTGGGGGTGACCGGTGCGGTGACAGGCGGCGCGGTGGTCGTTGCCGGCGAGACAGGCTCCGTGGCAACGAACGTTTTCGGCAATGTCATTGCCGGGACCACGCTCGTTGCCGGTACCGCGATTTCAACAGGAGGCGGGGCGGCGTATGGCGTCTATCAGCTCTCCAAGGCGGTCGTCGTGCCGGCTGGGTACGAACTCGGTGGAGGCATCGTCCTGAGCTATGAGACGCTCTCGCAGCTCAGCGCGCAGTCAATCCTGGTGGTCTCGGACTGCGCTTACATGGTCCTGTCGCTTGAGGGCCCCCGGTGGGCGCTCTATGCGGTGAAAGGGAAACTGGGAAAAGGAGACGACCTTCCGACCGGTGCGGTCCTCGACCTGAAAAAGATGCAGCAGCAGGGCGAGGAGATCGTGAATCTTCCCGTATCGGACGAGGAGATGCAAAAGGTCGTCGAGTCGGTCTATGAAAACCTGCCTGTGGTGAGATCCGGCTCCGATGAGAACAAGTGATAACATTACCTGCAGAAGATCGCGATCAAGGTCATATCCCCTGCACAGCTGATCCCACTTAATAGTAGTTGCGCCCTCCTCAAACAGTACCTTCCTGATGTGCTTAGCAAAAATACTTTGGCAGATAAATGGACAGATACCATCCTGCGTGATAAACTTATTAACATACACGACCAACGTATTCGATGTTCTCCTGTTTTCATAAGATAGTATAAGTCAATCGTGCAGTGCAAGGAGGAGTGAAATGAGAAAAGTATGGGCAATGGCAGTGATATTATCGGTACTGGCCGTTCTGCTGATAATGCCGGCAGTGGCAAAAGAAAAGAAAGCGCACGATAGGCCTTCTGGATTCAAGACGGAGGGCACGAGCATCACGGCCACGGTCGAGAATATCGACTACGAGACGCGCACGGTGGTACTCAAGGGGCCCCAGGGCAATCTCGTCAAGATGCAGGTCGGCGATGAGGCAAGAAACTTCAACCAGGTGAAAAAAGGCGACGAAGTCACCTTTGTGTATACCGAGTCGGTGGCGATCGAAGTGCAGAAAGCAAAAGGTGACCCGCGTGTGATCGAATCAACATCGACGACCAGGGCAAAACCCGGAGAGAAGCCGTCAAGTACCGTCAAGACCACGGGGATCATGACTGCCACGGTAGAGGAGATCAACTACCAGACCCGTGAGGCGTCGCTCAGACTGCCCGAAGGGAACATCATGAAGCTCACGGTCGGACAGCAGGTGAAAAGACTGGATGAGGTACGCAAGGGCGATGAGGTCGTCGTGCAGTACTTGACTACCGTGTCTATCTCGGTGAAGAAGCCTTAAGATTGGTCCAACCGCATTCTCATCCGGACGCCGGCTGTTTGCTCGCTGCATTGGTTAACCGGTGCAGCGTTTTTTCTGCAATTATGACGGGAGCGGGGGGAGCATGAAGCGCATCACGAAGCAGGTCCTCGACGAACTCACCGCGAAGGCTGTCGCATCGCTTCGAAAGCGGGCCCATCATAATCTCCACGTCGTGCTCGAAGACCCGGTGCAACGGCTCTGCGTTGCTGTTGAACCGGGCACGTACATCAGGCCGCATCGGCATGCCGACCCGTCGACGTGGGAGGTGTTCATCCTGCTTCGCGGTTCGGTCGTGTTCCTGGTATTCGATGACGCCGGCAAGGTCATGGAGCGGTCCATCCTTGCTGCGGGGGGCCGGTGCATGCCGTGGAGATCCCGGTCGACACGTGGCATTCCATCGCGTCTCTCGAAACGGGAACTATCTTCTTCGAAGTGAAGCAGGGACCCTATACCGCGCCAACGGGCAGGAGCTCCGCCTCCTGGGCTCCAGCAGAAGGCGAACCTGATGCTTTCGCCTTCGAGGAGTGGTACCGGACCGCCAGATCAGGGGAGGTGCCTCCAAAGCTGCGTTAATAACCGTGAAAAGACGGCATCCTCCCGCCGATCACTTGAGAAAAACATCACGGTCCTATCACTTTTCCCTTGACAAGTCCACGGGTTACATGGTATTTATACGCTTCCTAAAACGGGATTGGTATTATTTTCAAGGAGGTTCAAGTATGTACGCGGTCATTAAAACGGGAGGAAAACAGTACAAGGTTGCTCCCGGTGATGTGTTAAAGGTTGAGAAGCTCGAGGCGAAGAAGGGCGATACGGTCGAGATCAAGGACGTGTTCATGATCGCTGATGGCGATAAGGTGAGCGTCGGCACGCCGAACCTCTCGTCCGCAATGGTAACGGTCGAAGTCCTGGGTGATGAAAAAGGCGAAAAGATCATTATCTTCAAACACCGGCGCCGCAAAGGCTATCGGAACACCACCGGTCATCGCCAGAACTATACCACGGTCAAAGTGAAAGATATCAAAGCGTCATAATTGCCACGAAGGCACCAAGACACGAAGAAAGCAGTATTGTTGAGTTACGTTGAACCTTCGTGACCTTGTGGCTGAAATGGTTTTTTCGGAGGAAAGATCAATGGCTCATAAAAAAGGTGTCGGCAGTTCCCGGAACGGAAGGGACAGCAATCCGCAGTACCTGGGTGTGAAGCGTTACGCAGGCGAGAAGATCCTTGCCGGCACGATCATCGTTCGTCAGCGCGGGACCAAGATCCATCCCGGCCTGAACGTGGGCAAGGGAAGCGATGACACGCTTTTTGCCAAGATCAGCGGCGTGGTCAAGTTCGAGCGCAAGGACAAGCTGCGCAAACAGGTGAGCGTGTACGCGGAAGCGTGATCGTTCGAATAACGTGTTCTTCCTGAAGGCGGCATCCATTCGATGCCGCCTTTTTTGTTCCGCCGATGCTTGCATTTTGAGCACGGTATCTGTATATTTCTCAAAGGTTAGGTGGTCATGTCCAATTTTATCGACAGGGTCAAGATCTACGTACGGAGCGGCCATGGCGGTCCCGGTGTTGTCGCGTTCCGCCGCGAGGCGTACGTTCCGAAGGGCGGGCCGAGCGGCGGCGACGGAGGCAAGGGCGGTGATGTCATCATCATCGCAGACAAGCAGCTCGGCACGCTCATCGACCTCAAGTACCAGCAGAACTACTGGGCAGAGAAGGGTGAGCAGGGACGGGGCAAACAGCAGACCGGCGCCGACGGGAACGAGATCGTCATCCGCGTTCCGGTGGGTACGCTGGTCTGCGAAATGGAGACCCGCAATATCATCGTTGACCTGGACGAGGACGGCAAGTGGTACATCCTCGCCAAGGGCGGCCGCGGCGGAAAGGGCAACGCCTTCTTCAAGTCGGCCACGAACCAGGCGCCGAGGCATGCGCAGCCCGGCGAGCCGGGCGAGGAGTTTACGCTGTTCCTTGAGCTCAAGCTTCTCGCGGACGTCGGGCTTGTGGGTTTTCCCAACGCCGGCAAGTCCACGCTCATCTCGCGCATCTCGGCTGCCAAACCCAAGATCGCCGACTATCCGTTCACCACACTGACGCCGGTGCTCGGCGTGGCGAAGCCCGAAGGCCGGAAGAGCTTTGTCGTCGCCGACATCCCGGGGCTCATCGAGAACGCGCACAAGGGCGCCGGGCTGGGCTTCGAGTTCCTGCGCCATGTGGAGCGGACGTCCATGCTCCTGCACCTGGTGGACGTGTCCGGACTTGCGACCGGAGATCCGGTGGAGAGCCTCAAGACGATCAACAGCGAGCTCGAACTCTACAGCAAAGAGCTGATGAATAAACATATGGCGGTTGCTGCCACGAAGATAGACGCCGCGGTTCCGGAGAACCTGGAAAAGCTTGAACAACATTGCAGGGAAGCGGGTTTCAGTTTTTTCCCCATATCCTCGGTTGTCGGGACGGGGCTGGACCGGCTGCTGAACTTCCTCGCGGACCGGGTGGAAGAGGCGAGAGCGGTCCGGGAGACGGAGAGCAAAGATCAGGAGACGGTAGACAGGAGTCAGTAGGCAGGGGTCAGGGGTTAAGAAGCAGCTAACTGCTGGCAGCTGAACGCTGATAGCCTAATATTTTTATGCAAAAGAATATCTTCCTAGACAGAAAGAACCTCTTCTCGAAGGCCAAGCGGGTCGTGATCAAGGTCGGGAGCGCGGTCCTTACGGGGGCCGGTGAAGGCCTCGACCAGAAATGCATCGAACAACTGGCCGGAGAGATCGCGGCGATCATGGACCAGGGACACGAGGTCATTCTCGTTTCCTCCGGCGCCATAGCCGCAGGCCTGGCAAAGCTCGGCTTGAAGAGAACGAAGGGCATGCCTCTTCCCCTGAAACAGGCGGCCGCCGCCGTGGGACAGTCGGGCCTCATGTGGATGTACGAGAAGACCTTCGGCGCCCATGGAAAGAAGGTCGCCCAGGTGCTGCTCACGCGCGAGGACCTTGCGAACCGCGCCCGGTTCCTGAACGCGAGGAACACGGTCCACACGCTGCTCGAATACGGAGTGGTCCCGATCATCAATGAGAACGACACCGTCGCCGTGGATGAGATCAAGTTCGGGGACAACGACAACCTGTCCGGCATGGTGGTGCACCTCGCGGACGCGGAGCTGCTGGTGATCCTGTCGGACATCGACGGACTGTACACGGCCGACCCCCGGCTGAACCCTTCCGCGGAGTTCATCCCTGTTGTTGAGAAGATCACCGCTGAGATGGAGCGCAGCGCCGGTGATGCGTTAACGGACATCGGGACGGGGGGCATGCGCTCCAAGATCATGACCGCGAAAAAAGTAGGGGCCTATGGCGTGCCCATGGTGATCGTGAACGGGAGAAAGCAGGGTGCACTTTCCGCGCTGTTCGAGGGCAAGGATGCAGGCACGGTCTTTCTTCCGAAAACCGAGAAGAACCGGAGCCGCCAGCACTGGATCGCCTATACGGCTTGCTCCAACGGAGGCGTTGTCGTTGACGATGGTGGCCGGGACGCGCTCGAGAACAAGGGGAAGAGCCTCCTGCCCGGCGGCATCGTCCGGGTAGAGGGCAGCTTCAAGGCGGGCGATTGCGTGAACTGCTCGGATAATAAGGGGAACATCTTCGCGCGCGGCTTGACGAAGTATTCTTCAACCGACCTGGAACAGATCAAGGGGCTTAAGACCTCGCAGATCGCGTCGGTGCTGGGCCATAAGGATTATGACGAGGTCATCCACCGGGACGATCTGGTGATACTTTAGAATTGCGGATTGCGGAATAAATGTAGGTGCAACCCTGTGTGGTTGCCCTGTTTCGGGCGGCCACGCAGGGCCGCCCCTACTATATCATCTGTGTCGCCTAGAGGCGCCTACTTTTGGTCATCTGCGGTTAAATGATCTGTCGGAGGTTTTCATGGACATCAAACTATACGTGACCGAGAAGGCGAGGAAGGCAAAGGCCGCCTCCCGGCAACTGGCGAACATCTCGACGGAGATCAAGAACAATGCGCTCTTCAAGATGGCTGCCGGGCTCGAACAGTCAGCGGATCGTCTGATGGCCGAGAATAAGAAGGACCTCGATGCCGGCGAGAAGAAGGGTTTGTCGAGCGCAATGATCGACCGCCTGACGCTGAATTCTGACCGCATCAAAGCCATGGCAGACGGCCTTCGCGAAGTTGCGGCGCTCCCCGATCCCGTTGGTGAGATCACGAAGATGGCAAGAAGGCCGAACGGCATGGAGGTCGGCAGGATGCGTGTGCCCATCGGGCTCATCGGCATCATCTTCGAGTCCCGTCCCAACGTTACGGCGGATTCTGCGGCGCTGTGCCTCAAGTCGGGCAACGGCGTGCTGCTTCGCGGGGGATCGGAAGCCGTTCACTCCAACATTGCCATCCTCGACGTTCTCTCGAAGGCCGGCGCGGAGGCAGGGGTCCCTGACGGCGCCATCTCGTTCATCGACAACCCTGACCGCGCATGCGTCATGGAGATGCTCAAGACGAACCAGTATGTTGACCTCATCATTCCCCGGGGGGGCGAGGGGCTCATCAAGATGGTCTCGGAGAACTCCACGATCCCCGTGATAAAACACGACAAGGGTGTGTGCCATGTGTACGTGGACAGCAACGCGGACCTTGTCATGGCTTCGGATATCTGCTTCAACGCCAAGGTCCAGCGGCCGGGCACCTGCAACGCCATGGAGGCCATGCTGGTGCACAAGGACCTGGCCAGGACGTTCCTGCCCGAGGTCCTGAAGCGCTTTGCCCAGGCGAAGGTCGAGATACGCGGCTGTCCCCGGACCCAGGAGGTCATGCCCGGCATCAAGGCAGCGACGGACAAGGACTGGGACACGGAATACAACGATCTAGTCCTGAACGTGAAGGTCGTGGACAGCATGGAGGACGCCATGGACCATATCGCCTCCCACGGGTCACAGCATTCAGAGGCCATCGTGACCAGTGATTACGAGCGATCGCGGCGTTTCGTTCGGGAAGTGGACGCCTCGGCAGTGTTCGTGAACGCTTCTACACGGTTGAATGACGGGTTCGAGTTCGGCCTGGGGGCCGAGATCGGCATATCAACGACACGCATCCACGCGCGCGGGCCCATGGGGCTTGAAGAGCTCACGTCCACGAAGTTCATCGTGCTCGGGAGCGGACAGATCAGAAAGTAAACGCTGTTTCACCGCAGAGGTCGCAGAGCACGCTGAGAAAAACAGGCTTAACAGGCAGATAAACAGAAACATCTCTGCGCGCTCCGCGTTCTCTGCGGTAAAATGCATTCAAGGAGTTTAATTGACACAACGTCTGGGAATTCTCGGCGGGACATTCAACCCGGTCCATTACGGACATCTTGCTGCGGCCGAAGAGGTCCGCTACCGTCTCAAGCTGGAAAAGGTCATCTTCATCCCGTCCTTTTTGCCTCCCCATAAGATCGATGAGGATATTCCCTCCGCCGTGCAGCGGCAGGAGATGGTGCGGCTCGCCATCAAGGGGAACGCCCATTTCACCGTATCCGATATGGAGATCAGGCGAGGAGGCAGGTCATACACCATCGAGACGATCGAAGCACTGCAGCAGTCCCATCCCGGGTCGGAGCTCTATTTTCTGACCGGTCTTGACTCTTTTCTGGACATCAGAACCTGGAAGGACTGGGACCGGCTTCTGAAGCTCTGTTCTTTCGTTGTCCTTTCACGGGATGGATACCGGTTCCGAGATATTGCACAGCTCGGTGTTGTTGATGTCCCGGAGCGGGAACTTTCTGCGCTTGATGCCCGGGAGCAGGACCAGGTGGAGATCACGGAGGGGAACAGCCGTGTGTTCCTCGAGCGGATCCCGTTCTACGACATCTCATCAACGGACATCCGGACGCGCGTCCGCGAGGCACGAAACATCAAATATCACTTGCCTGAAGCGGTTGAACACTATATAATCGAAAATAAATTATATGCTTAACACTTTGAAGACCGCGCTTCTCGCGGCAGAAGCAGCAGATAGCAAAAAATCCTTTGATATCCTTGTCCTGGACCTGCGGGGCCTTACCTCGATCGCCGATTATTTCGTGATCTGTTCCGCCGGAAGCACGACCCAGGTCGCCGCCATCGCCGACGGCATCGACCACGCATTGTCGCAAGAAGGGTGCAGACCGTCCCATATCGAAGGGAAGTCGTCGTCGACCTGGGTGCTCATGGATTACGGAGATGTCGTCGTCCATATCTTCGATGAGCAAGCCCGCTCGTTTTTCAGCCTGGAACGTCTGTGGGGAGACGCGCCCATCATACCGCTGAAGTTGCATGCGCCGGTCCTGAAGGCCTCGAAACCGTGAAGCTCAGCATCATTTGCATGGGCAAAACGCGAGAGCGGTTCGTTCAGGAAGGGATTGACAAATATATACGGTACCTGAAACCCTACGCTCCAGCGGAGATACGGGAGCTCAAAGAAGAGAAGGTCAACGATCTCAGGGATGCTCCTCTGGTCCGGCAGCGCGAGGCGGTGAAGATCGGAAAAGCCCTGACGCCCGGTTCGCATATCGTCGCGCTGGACGAACGGGGCAGGGAATTCACCTCGCACGAGTTCGCCGAATTCCTGAACAGGATGATGGAGAACGGCATCAGAGAGATGACATTTGTCATGGGCGGCGCCATGGGTCTTGAGGAGTCCGTGACCGGCAGCGCGCATACGGTGCTGGCGATGTCCCGGTGGACGCTGACCCACGAGATGGCCCGGCTGGTGCTCCTGGAACAGCTCTATCGAGCTTTCACGATCATAAAAGGAAAACCATACCATTACTGATACCGTTCACGCAAGACGGACCTAATTCGGGAGAACAGGACAGATGATACGTTATATCACAACCCTCATGGTGATCGTCGTGCTGGTTGCCGTCGTATGGCTGGTAGAGATCAATCTGGGTTCGATCACCGTTAATCTGACGCCCACCAAGTCCCGTGAGATCACCACGGCCTCATTCTTTCTTCTTGCGCTGGCTACGGGGGCCAGCCTCGTATTTCTGATCTACTTCATGAGGGACGTGCGAAGGTTCCTGCGCGGGCTCAAGGTCCAGCGCGAACAGAGGAAACGGAGCAAGGTTCAGGATCTCTATACCAAGGGACTGAATGCGCTTCTTGCCAACCGCGGCCCCGAGGCGATCACCTTCTTCCAGCGGGTCCTGAACCTCGATCCCAACCATGTGGACACGCTCCTGCGGATGGGGATCACCCAGCTTCGCCAGAAGAATGTGCAGGAGGCCATCCGACTTCACCTCAAGGCATGGAACCTTGAAAGTGACCACCAGGAAGTGATGTTCTCCCTTGCCGCCGATTATGAGGATGCGAAGCGCTTCGACGAGGCCATCAAGATGTACCGGGAGATCCTCCGGAAAGACCACTCGAACATCACCGCATTGATCCGGCTCCGGGACCTCTACCACCGGCTGAACCAGTGGGAGGAGCTCATTGAGACGCAGGCCAGGCTCCTGTCCAATCCCCTGGGAACCCAGGAGCTCGAGGTCGAACACCGTAAATTGATCGGCTTCAAGTACGAACTGGGCAGATCGCTGCTGGAAGCGGGCGATCTGGAGCGGGCGAGAAAGATATTCCGCGGCGTGATCAAACTGGACAAGGATTTCGTGCCGGCCTATCTGGGGCTGGGTGAGGTCTACCTCGAGGAGGGCAAACAGAAGGAGGCCGGTGAGCTCTGGGAAAAATCCTACAAGATGACCTCGTCCGTCCTGCTGCTCCACCGCCTCGAGGACCTGTACCTTAAACAGGGAGAGCCGGGGAGCGCCATCGATGTCTACAAACAGGCGGTGATCTGGAAGCCGCAGGACACGATCCTGAAATTCTTTCTCGGAAAGCTGTATTATCGTCTCGAGATGATCGATGAGGCGTTCGACATCCTTTCCACCGTAGACTGGGGCGATCGTGAGTATCCGGACGTGCACAAGCTCCTCGGGAACATCTACCTGCGCCGCGGCTCGCTGGGGCTCTCCGCATCGGAATTTAAGAAAGCCCTTCGTTTCAGGAAACAGGTGATCGTACCGTACTTCTGCTCGAACTGCCAGTACCGGACGACCGACTGGGCGGGACGTTGCCCCAACTGCGGGAAGTGGAACACCTTCGGCGTTAACCTGGACAAGTGCTAATCGCCACCAGCAGCCAGCATTACAGTGATCAGTGTCTTAAGCTCGGTTGATCACTGTGTACTGGCTCTTTTCTTATTCAAAGGAGTTTTCATGACCGGGAAGCCTGTCATCCTCATCGTTCTGGACGGATGGGGTATCAGCCTGAGCAAGGAAGGGAATGCGGTCGCCGCGGCACGCGCCCCGATCTACGACAGTCTTCTGAAGAACCATCCCCATACGCTGCTGCAAGCCTCGGGTGAACAGGTGGGGCTCCCGGAGGGACAGATGGGGAACTCCGAGGTGGGACATCTGAACCTCGGCGCCGGCAGGATCGTGTATCAGGACATTACGCGCATCACCAAGTCGGTCCGCGACGGCGATTTTTTCAAGAATCCCGCTCTGATGACCGCCATGGCAACGGCCGTGAAGAACCATTCGGCGCTCCATCTCATGGGTCTCCTGTCCGATGGCGGCGTGCACAGCCACATCAACCATATTCTCGCGATGTTCGATATGGCCAGGGCGCAGGGTCTGTCCCGCGTGTTTTTTCACGCCTTTCTCGACGGAAGGGACACGCCTCCGTCGAGCGCGCTGGCGTATATCGAACAACTGGAGAAGCATCTCGCTGCGATCGGCATCGGCAGGATCGCCACCGTTTCCGGCAGATATTATGCCATGGACCGTGACAAGCGGTGGGAACGGGTTCAGAAGGCCTATGAGGCCCTGGCCATGGGAGAGGGGATCCGGAAGTTCTCAGCCGCGGACGCGGTGAAAGACAGCTACGAGCACAAACGGACCGATGAGTTCATGCTGCCCACGGTCATCCTTGACCAGCGGACCAACGCTCCCCTGGGGACCATGGCCGATGGCGACGTGGCCATCTTTTGCAACTTTCGCTCTGACCGCGCGCGGGAGATCACGCGGACGTTAACGGACCCGTCCTTCGACGGCTTTCCTCGGCGTCAGTTCCCGAAGCTTGCGGACGTGGTATGCCTCACAACCTATGATGAGACCTTCAACCTTCCGGTTGCCTATCCTCCGGTCCGGCTGACCAATATTCTCGGTGAGGTCGTGAGCGGTCAGGAACTCCGTCAGCTCCGCATCGCCGAGACGGAAAAATACGCGCACGTCACCTTCTTTTTCAACGGCGGAGTGGAAGAACCGTTCCCGCTGGAGGACCGGGTCCTCATACCGTCGCCCCGCGATGTGGCGACCTATGACCTGAAACCGGAAATGAGCGCGCGGGAGGTGACGGACGAACTGGTCAAACGCGTTCGTTCAAAAAAATACCCGTTCATCCTCGTGAACTATGCCAACCCGGACATGGTCGGCCATACCGGCATCCTTGAAGCGGCGGTGAAGGCGGTTGAAGTGATCGACGAATGCCTGGGCAGGATATTGAAGGCGGCGCAGGAAGCCGGTGCGATCGTGATGATCACCGCCGATCACGGCAACCTTGAGGTCATGACGGACCAGACGACCGGACAACCTCATACGGCGCATACGATGGACCCGGTGCCGTTCATCCTCGTGGGAGAAAAGGCCGGACTTCGAGACGACGGGTGCCTGGCGGATGTTGCGCCGACGGTACTGCAAGTCCTGAAGATCCAGCAGCCCGCTGAGATGACGGGGAAGAGCCTGATCGCATAGGTGCCGATAGATCACATCTGACCCCTACGACATACCAGGCCGTTCCCAAGGGCATCAGCTTCCAGGTGCTGACCGCGCTCAGCGTGAGCGACGCGAACGTTGCCGAGATCGTCAAGCTCCTGCCCCAGGACTACACGGTCCGCGCGGACCTTTCCGGACCGGCGCTCCAGACGCCCATTAAACTTGTGACCAAGCCCGGCCAGCCCTTTGACCTCCCGAGGCTGGCCGTTCTGGGCACGAACAATGCGCCGTTAGATGGCGGGTTATTGTCATGAAAATCAGACATGTCGTTCATACGCTGCTCGACTTTCTTCTTCCCGCATCCTGTTCCTATTGCCGCTCTCCCATCAGTGATTCCGGTATCCCGCGTTTCTGCACTGCATGCTGGTCGGACTTCTCGCCCCTCCAGGGTCCGGTCTGTCCCTCCTGCGGCAGGCCCTTCGGATCGCCCGAATCCCTGACTGACAGCCCGGAACACGAATGTTTGAGCTGCAGAAAGGACCCCCCTCACTTCGATCAGGCGCTCGCCGCAGGGCTGTTCGAGGGGCCTCTCCGTGAGGCGATCCATGTCTACAAATACCGGCCTCTGCGCTCGCTGGGAAAACATCTTGCTTACTGGATGGCGAAGCAAGTCAGAATGACCGTACCGCTGGACGTAGCGATTCCGGTGCCGCTTCACAAAAAGCGCCTCCGGCTGCGAGGCTTCAACCAGGCGCTGATGCTTGCTCATGGCGTCAGTGAGCGGTTCGCGATACCGTTGAACTATGACAATCTCGTCCGGACCCGGTACACCCGTCCCCAGGTGGAATTGTCAGGCAGGGATCGCGTTGAAAACGTTCGGGGTGCGTTCAAGCTCATTCGTCCTTCGGAAGTCTGTGAAAAGAGGATCCTGCTCATAGACGATGTTTTCACCACGGGAGCAACCATGAACGAGTGCGCGAAGGTGCTAAAGGACGCCGGCGCGGAATCGGTCACCGTTCTGACCCTTGCACGCACGACTGATTAGCGCGATGTCCTTTGCAGGGACGGGCTTCACCCCCGCATGCGTCAAAGGCTGATGGTCCCCAGGGGTTTTGTTGACTTTACTCCGGCTAAATGTTAGAATTTCATCGAAAGTAATGGAGAAACAAGAGTTTCTCTTGCCCCCTGATGAAAACAAACGCGTCACAGTTCATAGTTCACAATGTGGAAACGATCCCCAGCCTTTTCGGAGACCTTGACAAGAATCTCCGTCTCATCGAAGATATCCACGGTGTCCGCTTGAGCGCCCGCGGCAGCAAGGTACAGATCGAGGGTGACGAAAATGCGGTCAACACGGTGGAACGGCTCTTCAGTCAGCTCTCCGACATGATCTCCCAGGGTGTCATCACGCACAAAGAGGATGTGAGCTCCGCCATCCGTGCCTTTTCCGCCGCTCCCTCCGCCTCCCTGAAGGAGATATTCCGGGAAACGATCCCGGTATCCAGCCGGAAGCGCCAGGTGGCGGCCAAGAACGAATCCCAGCGGAAGTACATCGAGGCAATTAAATCGCACGACATCGTGTTCGGCATCGGCCCGGCCGGGACCGGCAAGACGTATCTTGCCATGGCAATGGCCGTCTCGGCCCTTCTCCGGCGCGAAGTAAGCAGGATCATCCTGGTCAGGCCGGCGGTCGAAGCGGGGGAAAAGCTGGGTTTCCTTCCCGGCGATCTCTATGAAAAGATCAATCCCTATCTTCGGCCCCTCTACGACGCGCTCTATGACATGATCGAGACTGAGAAGGCCAACAAGCTGGTGGAGCGGGGAGATATCGAGATCGCCCCGCTGGCGTTCATGCGGGGGCGCACGCTGAACGATTCCTTCATCATCCTCGACGAGGCGCAGAACACGACCTCCGAGCAGATGAAGATGTTCCTTACCCGTCTGGGGTTCAACTCGAAGACCGTCATCACCGGCGACATTACCCAGATCGACCTTCCGGGGGGCGGCAGGAACTCGGGGCTCATCGAGGCCCGGAAGATCATCGAAGGGATCGAAGGGATCGAAGGGATCCACTTTACCTATTTCACGAACAAGGATGTCGTGCGCCACAAACTGGTGCAGCAGATCATCAAGGCATATGAGCAGTATGAGGAACAGAATGGCCAGCAGAAATGAGACGATAGCACGGCTCTTGCCCAAGATGTCGCTTCCCGATCAGGAGCTTGACGAAGGAACTGCCGGCAGCCATCGGAAACCCCGGCTGTTGATCTATTCGCTTGCCCTGGCGTCGGCATTGATCCTGTCCTTTGTGCTGCTGCCGGGGGTCCCGCAGTTGAAAAAGGGCGATATTGCGACCAGGGATATCGTTGCGCCGGCTTCGCTCTATGTGGAGTATCAGGGGCAGGACCAGACGACGGTGTTCACCCGCGTCACCCGCGGCGAGGTGGTTGTTGAGGCGGGACGACGGGTATCGGAAAAAGCGGAGGCCATAATCGCCGAGATGGCAAAGCGCGAGGGGATAGGTGACCGGTTGTATGCATATGCGGGTCTGACACTCCTTGTCCTTCTTGTCTTTTACCTGTTCTACCGCGATGTAAAACGGTACCGGCCGGCCCTGACCGCTGACGTCCGGAAGATCATCCTGCTGGCGTTCCTGCTCCTGGTAACCGTCATTGTCTCCCAATTTTCCCGCACGATCATGCTTCTCATCGCCGACGCTTTTGCGCTCGAAGCGGCAACCGTAGGATTCGCGTTGCCCGTGGCCATGGGCGCCATGCTGGTGAGCCTGCTGCTGGATTTTCACCTGGCACTGGCATTCTCCTTCATCGTGAGCCTGCTCCTGGGCATGGTTTCCTCCGGTGACCCCTTCATGCCGTTCTACTACTTCACGACCAGCATCACGGCGGCCCTGCATGTGATCCGGTGCAAGAAGCGCACGGCCGTTATTCGCGCCGGCGGCATGACAGCGCTCGTGAGCTTTGTCGCCATCATCGGCATCGACCTGTACCACGGCGTGCTTTTTACCAGGGGACTTTTCGATCTGGGCGCCGGTTTTATCGGCGCGGCGATCACCGCGACGCTGGTCTCCGTGACCCTGCCGTTCTTCGAGGGTGTTTTCGATATCGCCACGGACATCAAGCTTCTTGAGCTGATGGACCCGAACCAGCCGCTTCTCAAGGAAATGGTCTACAAAAGCCCCGGGACCTACCACCACAGCATCGTCATCGGGAACCTGGCGGAGGCCGCCGCCGAGGCCATCAACGAGAACCCGCTCCTGGCAAGGGTGGGCGCATACTATCATGACATCGGCAAGGCCCAGAAACCCGAGTACTTCATTGAGAACCAGAGGGCCAATGAGAACAAGCATGATCGCCTGAGCCCCTCCATGAGCAGTCTCATCATCACTTCCCATGTCAGAGAGGGCGCGGAAATGGCGCGCCAGCAGAAACTCCCTTCGGTCATTGTGGACATCATCCGGCAGCATCATGGTACATCGCTCATCACTTATTTTTACCAGAAGGCGAGGGAACTCCAACCCCTTACGCCTCTCGCGGAGCAGGATTTCCGTTATCCCGGCCCCCGTCCGCGGACCAAGGTCGCGGCCATCGTCATGCTGGCGGATGCGGTCGAAGCGGCCTCACGCACCCTGGGGGAACCATCACCCCAGCGTATCCAGGGGCTCACCAACAGTGTCATTACCCGTATATTCCTGGACGATCAGCTCAGCATGTGCGACCTCACGCTCAAAGACCTGCGGGAGATCGCCAAGAGCTTTAATATGGTCCTTGCCGGCATCTATCACCATCGCATAGACTATCCCGGAATAGATTTCGGCGGAACGAAGAAGCGCAGTGACAATTCTGATAAAAAGCACGCTGAGGAAGCAAAAGCCGCCGGTGGCGGGCATAAGGGCTAGCCTGCGGAAGCTGCTGTCGCTTACCGGACAGCGGAGCGCCGAGGTGAGCGTCCTGCTCGTGGGCGACAAGGCCATGCGCACCCTGAACCGTCAATACCGGGGCAAGGACCGGACCACTGATGTCCTCTCGTTCCCCCTGCGGGAAGGGCGCTTCAACCGGATCCAGCCTCATGTCCTGGGCGATATTGTCCTGTCCCTGCCGGCCGCGGCGCGGCAGGCAAAGGCGGCCGGCGAAACCTGCCACGTCGAGATCGAACGGCTGCTGGTGCACGGATATTTGCACCTCCTGGGCTACGATCATGAGAGAAGCAGGGCTGAGGCCAGCCGCATGGAAGGCCGTGAACGACGCCTGCGGAAAGCGCTCCGACGGTGAAGCCTACGCGCTGGCTTGACAAGGCGAACGTCGCCATCGAAGGCATCATCTACTCCGTCAAAACGCAGCGGCACATGCGGTATCATCTGGCTGCCGCTCTCGGTGTGCTCCTGCTGAGCCTTGTGGTGAATGTCACCCGGACGGAATTCATCCTGTTGTCCATGGCCATCATCCTCGTCCTGGTCACGGAAATGCTGAATACGGCCATCGAGGTGGCCGTGGACATGATCTCCGAAGAGTATCATCCCAAGGCAAAGATCGCCAAGGACATCGCCGCCGGTGTGGTGCTCGTGGCCTCGCTCGGCGCCCTGATCCTTGCCTACCTTATCCTGTATCCGGCGATCCGCGAGGCCGTAGCCACGGGATTCTGGCGGATCCGGAAAGCACCCGATGACGTAATTGCATTCGTTTCGTTCGCAGTTGTCGTTATTGTCGTGGTAATCATCAAGGCCGTGCTGGGAAAAGGGGAGCCTCTCCGAGGGGGCATGCCGAGCGGACATGCGGCAGTATCGTTCTCCGTCTGGGTTGCTACCATCTATCTTTCCGGATCGCTGCCCCTGATAGCGTTGACCTTTATACTTGCCGCCATGGTGAGTTGGAGCCGCTGGTCGTCAGGTGTGCACAAACCAGGGGAAGTTTTCGCCGGTGTGTTCCTGGGCGCGGGGTTGACATTGCTCCTGTTCCTGCTGTTCAGTCAGAAATAGAAGGGGCCGCAGCCAAAGAAACATGCTTGACGGGAACGAGCGCTGCGATCGCTGATCACCCGCAAGGAGTGGATGTGCTTGACCAGATATTGAACGATCTCCTCATCGCTGTAAAGGGCGCTTCCGCGGCAATATTCATCGATGGCGATGGAGAGGCTGTTGTTCAGGCGGGGGACACCCAGCGGGACATCAGGCTTCTCGGTGCATGGAAAGAGATCCATCTCGACCGGATCAAGGAGATCACCACCCAACTGGGCCTGGGTTCGGTGAACGCAGTGCTCTTTTCCCTGGATGAAGGCAATGAACTGATCGTGCCGGTGGGGACGGAATACTGCCTGATCCTGTTCATGTCTTCTTATTCTGACATACGGCAGGCCTTGGCGGAAATGATGAAGTCCATCGAGCTTCTTAAAAAAGATATTGAATAACCCTTCCTGAAGCAAAACACAAATCCAGTATCACGAATAAAGCAAATGGGACGCGTGTCGAACGGATGCCTTCCATCCGGCCATGCAGGGGATATTTGTGTTCTTCATCACGGGGAGGGTTGAACAGGTGCAGAAAAACTAATTTCGCAGGCTAAAGCCTGCGGCTACCAAATCGTAATGTATTGATTTTATGCAGGGCAGGCGCACCCTTTAGGGTGCGTTCTTAGTCTTTCGATACCGTTTTCAATCAGTTGTTAATTTTTAGGAAGTGTTGGGACGTGTGCTGGAGGGGTTATATCTCGTCGAACATGCCGATCCGGCGAACTTTCTCGTACCGCTGTTTGAGCAGGTCATCGGAGGGAACATTCCGGATCTCCGCAAGGTTTCTGGTCACTGCTTCTTTCAGGAGCTCCGCCGCCCGCCGGGGATCGCGATGGGCACCGCCGATGGGTTCTTCCACGACCTCATCGACGACCTTCATCTGGAACAGGTCCTGGGCGGTTATTTTGAGCAGCTCGGCCGCCTCGCTTGCCTTGGCCCCGTTGTTCCACAGGATCGCCGCGCACCCCTCGGGTGAGATGACGGAGTAGGTCGAATGTTCAAGCATCAGGATGCGGTCCGCAACGCCCAGAGCAAGTGCGCCGCCGCTGCCGCCCTCGCCGATGACAACGGTGAGGATGGGGGTCTTCAACTGGGACATGACCGAGAGGTTCCGGGCGATGGACTCTCCCTGGCCACGTTCCTCAGCGCCGATGCCGGGGTAGGCGCCCGGGGTGTCGATGAAAGTGAGCAACGGCTTGCGAAACCGTTCGGCGAAGCGCATTACGCGCAGCGCCTTGCGATAGCCTTCGGGATTCGGCATGCCGAAATTGCGGAATATCTTTTCCTTGGTCGTCCGGCCCTTTTGGTGCCCGATGATCGTCAGGGGCATTCCGTCCAGTTTCGCCATCCCCGAAACGATGGCGGGATCGTCGGCAAAGGCGCGGTCGCCGTGCATTTCGACGAAGTCGGTCATCATGGCTTCAATGTAATCAAGTGTGTAGGGGCGATTGGGATGGCGGGATATCTGGGCCTTCTGCCAGGGGGTGATCCGGGAATAGATCTCGGCCCTGAGCTGGTCCGATTTTTTGTGGAGCTTGAGGATCTCCTCCTCCAGGTTGATGTTGCCGTTGGACGTGAAGAGGGTGAGCTCTTCGATCTTCTTTTCCAGCTCGGCGATCGGTTTTTCGAATTCCAGGTATTCCTGTGCCAAATCCTGCTCCTGATGAAAGTCAATGAAGTATGAGACAAAATACCGGAGCGGTTTCCCGGCTCCGGTATCGAATAAGTGTTCATATTATCTGATATTGGATAGGCAAAGTCAAGGGAGTTTTGGGAAAAGGGGGCAGAAGAGAGAATGAAAGTGGGGGCTTTATCCCACTGTATTGACAGTTGTTGCTCGATATAAGTCAGACAATAGCTCTCACATGCACTTGCAGTTGAAACGAAATCTCACGCGCTTCGATAATGATGCCCCCTCTCCTCTTATCCTCTCCCTCATAGGGGAGAGGAAGCAAAGGTGAGGGTGAGTCTTCATTAGGGCTGGGGTGAGGGGCGGTTACAATAAGGG
>CAYPOT010000030.1:0-19805 GCA_964412455.1 uncultured Nitrospiraceae bacterium
CTAGTGCTGAAATACTTCTACCTAAGCACCCTGTAAACATACTATAATTAACAGTTATGTCAAGTAATTTATGTCTACCGCAGGAGAGCGTGATAGTTCCCAAGTCATTTGAGGCAATTTATCAAGCGGTTGATTGCGTTGAGGGCTGTCATCGATTTACCTGGGAATCGACCCTTGCGGGTGCTCATCGGGTTGTGGAGATGAATACTACTTCGATCTTATCCGGCCTTTCTCTTCAGGCCCGATCATCGAGTCCTCCTCTCCCTGACCGACGTGGCGGGCCGGCCCATCAGACCATGGATCAAAAAAATGACAGGAACTCGCTTCGGCTCGAAAACGGAACGCCGGGAGAAGATTTGCGGGCCAACGAGGTTCTGCTGTATAGCACTTCACATGTGCGGGTGAAAAAGGTATAATGCGCAATAATTCTGATCCGGAAAAGGAAATGAATTAGATTCCGCATTACACAATTTTTGAATTATCTGATACACTGGAATTGGAACGATCACTCTGCATCCTTAAGGAGGAACTTAATGAAGATCGAACTTGAAGGAAAGCTGCTGAAGATGATCCCAGAGAATGACCGGGAGAAAAAAGACCTGAACCAGCTTTGGAACATCATCATCGACTGCGTGAAGGACAATAAGAAACTGGTCCCGGTCGGACAGTATACCCCGGGGATCAAGGAAGTGGCGACATTTCATATTGAATAGCGACGTTTCTCCGGTTGTGTCTGCCGTACATCTGTGTTTAGAAGGGGAGGGGTCGAATGCAGCACATCCGATCATTGATCATGGTTTGCATGGTTGCGCTGGCGCTGGTCGTTCCTTCCGCTGTCCCCGCTTCAGAGTCCTGTTCCATGATGAGCGGCACCTGCCGGGACGTCTGCGAACGGACCGAGACGGCCGAGGCGGGCGACTTCGAAGACTGCGGGGCGAAGCAGGAGTGCTGTGTCGTCAATACGGAGGCTCCGGTCAGATGCTGTTTTCTGTCGCAGGACGCTAAGGATTTCGGCCCGTCCAATTGCGGGGAGCCGGTGCATGGCATTTGCCCAAAGGGATCGGGGAGCGCGGTGCCGTGTGAAAAGATGCCCTTGTGCAGGGAACGCAATTGAAACGGGGCTGGATGTGCCGACGGTAGACGCGTGAGACGGAGGTTTCGAGGAGCCGGGAGGTGAACGATACCACTGGTGTATCCGGGGACCGATAGAGACTGAGGAGAATACATGATCGGAACAAAGCTCTATCAGAAAAAATCGAGGACGAACCTCTTTCTCGCTTTGTACGGTGTGCTGATGCTTATCGGTCTGGTCTATATCGTGCTGATCATATCCCGCCAGCAGGAGGTCCCCGGCGAAGCGGGCTTCATGGTCACGTTCGGCGCGGGTATGAGCTTGATGACGTGGCTCAAAGGCAGGAAACCCCGCGTGATCGTCCGGGAAGAGTTCGTGGAGCTGAACCAGCAGCGAAAAGCGCAGTTTATCCGGTATAAGGGCATCAGCACGGTCACGCAGATGAAGGACGGCAGGCTGGTCATAGCGGTGCGGGAAGGCCATGACATCAAGAACGTCATGGTCTGGCTCAAGGAGCTGGAGGAAGCCGATGCGGAAAAGCTGGTTGCCTTCTTTCAGAACAAAGGATGGAAGGAAAAGTAAAGGCTGCCAGGGTGCGCTGATGATATGCTGCAGACAGGAATCCGTTGAACGGGTCCCTGCTTTCCCGTGATACGGCGACAGACCATTGCAGTTCTCCGACGACCCGTGATAGTATGATGCATTCTTGTGTCTCATAAAATGTTCAGGAGGATATTCCTATGAAGAAGGTCTCGTGGAAGGACATTGGTCTGGTGAACACCCGCAGTATGTTCAAGAAGGCCATGGCGGGAAAGTATGCCATTCCGGCTTATAATTTCAACAACATGGAACAGCTGCAGGCGATCGTGATGGGGTGCGTTGAGTCGAAATCACCCTTCATCCTGCAGGTTTCGAGCGGCGCGCGAAAATACGCGAACCAGACGCTCCTGCGTTTCCTGGCCATGGGAGCGGTGGCCATGATCAAGGACGCGAAATCGACGGTGAAGTTCGCCCTCCACCTCGACCATGGCGACACCTTCGAGCTCTGCAAGTCCTGCATCGATTCCGGCTTCTCGTCGGTCATGATCGATGGTTCGCACCACTCCTATGAGGACAATGTCAAGCTCACGAAGAAGGTGGTGCAGTATGCCCGCAAGTTCAACGTGACCGTCGAAGGCGAGCTCGGCGTGCTGGCCGGCATCGAGGACGCGGTGGTGGCGGACAAGTCAACCTATACAAAGCCCGAGCAGGTCGAGGACTTCGTTTCGAAGACCAAGGTCGACTCTCTGGCGATCTCGATCGGCACGTCCCATGGCGCCATGAAGTTCAAACCCGAGCAGTGCACCCGCGACGAGCGCGGCGTGCTGGTGCCGCCGCCGCTGCGTTTCGATATTCTTGATGAGATCGAGAAGCGCATCCCGGGCTTCCCGATCGTGCTGCATGGCGCTTCATCGGTGATCCCCGAGTATGTCCAGATCATCAATGCCAATGGCGGGAAATTGAAGGATGCCGTGGGCATCCCCGAGGACCAGCTCCGGAAAGCCGCGAGCAGCGCGGTCTGCAAGGTGAACATCGACAGCGACGGACGCCTCGCCATGACGGCCATGATACGTAAGACCCTGACAGAGAAGCCGGCCGAGTTCGATCCGCGGAAGTACCTCGGCCCTGCGCGCGACGAACTGATCAAGATGATCATCCACAAGAACAAGGAAGTGCTGGGATCGGCGGGGCAGGCGTAGCGGGCAGACGTGTCGGGGCAAGGGTACGCGGCACGGTGACCCTTGACGGGTGGAATCCCCGACCATGCAATATCAAATTAATAATACTTGACTTCTTCACTTTAAAGTGGCAATATGCGCGCCAGAAGTTTCGGAAGTTGTTTGTTGGGAAACCGCAAAGACCTTTCGTCCTTGCGGTTTTTTGTTTTGGAACGCTCCGTCATCTTCAATTTCACAGAAGGAGGTAGCACACCATGATAACCGGAACCGTGAAGTGGTTCAATGATGCCAAGGGTTTTGGCTTCATTTCCCGTGAAGATGGCGCAGACGTGTTCGTTCACTTCGGCGACATTCAGGACAGCGGCTTCAAGTCGCTTGCTGAAGGCCAGCAGGTGCAGTTCGACATCGTCGAATCGCCCAAGGGCCCCAAGGCAGCCAATGTCGTAAAGATCTGATCTTTCGACCAACCCATTCAGCAGGCCCCGGATCATCGGGGCCTGCTTTTTTATTGTCTTTTCCCTTCGTGCCGCCGGGATGTGTCACCTGCCGTTTATCCCCGATCGATTAGTACGTTCTCCAATCCGATAACGCCCAGCTGAGTCCCCTGCGCCCGTTCCCGGTCTTTGACATGCAGAGAACTGTCTGCTACTATTTAAGACAAACTCAGGTTGCAGCCCGGACTGTAGGAAGGTTTCGGAGGGTTCGGTGCGCTGGGCGGTAAGACCGACGGACTGCAGGACCAGTTGAACGCTCTTATCAAGGATACCGGATCTGCGGGCGGGGGGAAGCTCAAACTGCGGTGATGCGGCCCGACGCCGCGGGAAGGAAGGGGAACCATGGACAGGCCGGCACGAACAGTATTACTCGTTGACAAGAGCGCGACCTTACGTTACTTCCACGGGCAGCTGCTAACGCGGCTTGACTATGCTGTTCTGACCGCGGCATCCCCCGAAGAAGCACTGATGATCATGGAGCGCACGGTACCGTCTTGCGTCCTGAGCGGATTCCTGTTCCCCATGATGAACGGGAAAGACCTTATCAGGAAGCTTAAAGGTCAGGAACGCACGAAACACGTGCCGGTGATCATCCTGACCGGCGAGAAGGACACCGCCGCCAGGAAGACCTGCCTCGACCTGGGATGCGCCAGCTACCTGGTGAAGCCCGTGGAACCTGCCAGCCTCTACCGTGAGGTCCAGGCCGCGACGGAGACCACGCCGCGCTCGAATATCAGGCTGGCGACGTCCTTGAAAGCGGTCGTTGGCGATGCTGATCGGTCCGGACAGGCAACGATGATATCCGAGGGCGGGCTGTTTGTACGAACACCATCCCTCCGTCCGAAGGACGCCATCACCCCGGTCAGGATCCTCATCAAGGACCATGAGATCAAGGCGACGGCGGTGGTGCTTTACACCCATACGCAGAAGGGCGGAGCGGCCAGGGAGCCCGGGATGGGTCTCAAGTTCATCGACATCTCGGAAGAGGATCGGGCATTCCTGCGGCGCTTCATAAAGGAAAAGTTGACCGCTGATATCAATCTGAAAAACGCCCCCTGACCGGGGACCGGGGGGTCGGATACCCTATTTACGTCCACGGGGACCTGGCGGGCATCACACTATGAAAGTAATAAATAACAGAAGGCCGGGCAGTTGCTTGAAGCAGCGCCCGGCCTTTTCTTTACTCTGCAGGCAATCAGTTCCCCCGGTATGACGGCGGAAAGGGTGCATATTCGTTCTCATCCCACAACCGATTCCCCGTTACGACGCCGCAGTTCAAGAGGCCCTTCTTGCACAGTACCTCCCGCCATTCGTACTTGACCAGCGTCTTCTGGACCGGTGTGCGCTCGGGCTCGAAGACGACCCTGACGGTAGGAGAGTACTGGCGTTCGCCGAAGCCCGTGCCGGCGACCTCATCGCGCGCCGCGAGGGACTTGCTCCGATCCACGCTGCCCGCGGACGGCGCCGAGGGTGTGTTTTCCTGTTTCTTCATCTCGTTACGTGGCTGCGGACGGTCCTTTTCCCGGTAGACGGCCACGGCGATCACGCCCATGGCCGAGGAGTCATTAAATGTTCTGATACTATAGGAGTCGCCTGGATCGGTGAAATAGAACTTGTGCACCGTGTCCTTATCGGTGCGCCACCCTTCATACCGGCCCTGATCGTAGCTGTTCACGAGATACATGTCCTCGGTGCTCCTGAGGTCGGACCGCTTGCCGGAAATGATATTCCTGCCGTCCACGGACACGACCACGCCGATCCGCTCGGGCGTCATGTTCCGGATGATGATACCGTAGTTCTCTCTTTTCTTCGCCTCTAAAAATTTCTTGATGATGCGGGTGCCCCCCCGCCAGAGATCCTTGTGCGGGATGGCGAGCAGGGTGGTTCCCCTGTCCGAGACGACCTCTACACAGACCTCTCCCTGCAATCTGCCCCCTCCCTGGGGGTATGCCGGTGCCGCTGTCATCATGACCACTGCTAAAACTGCCGAAAGTACGTAACGCATGGTGTTTCTCCTTTCTAAAGGATAGTTGTCCGCGAGAGCGCCCATGGTCTCCGCAGGTTTGCTCCATTGGACAAGCGGTACTCAAAAAAGTTCCCGGATCTTCAGGAAACGGAGGTCGACGGTCCGTTTCTCTCACCGGTTGCTATATTGAGGGACTCCGAGCTTCCTGCCGGCAAAACCTGCATTATGTCGCGGCGCAAGGTGTCTTTTTAATTGCACACCGCATTACTTCCTTATATACTATTGGGCAAACGATGCGACAAAGGATGGCTTGGTTGATGCCATGATTAAGATCACGATTTTCGGGGCGACAGGAAGGACGGGGAGGGCGATCATTTCGCTTGCTCTGACACAGGGCATGGAGATCACCGCGTATGCCCGCAAGACCGCGGCCCTTCAAGAGCTGGCAGGAAGGATCACGATCATCGAGGGGAGCCTTGACGACGCGGACCGCATTACCGGAGCGATCGATCATACCGATGCTGTCGTGATCGCATTCGGGCCGCGCAAGGGCGGGCCCCAGGTTTTCTGTGCCCACGCGACACAGCTCATCGTATCAGCAATGATTGAGCTAAGGGTCAGGCGCCTGGTCTGCGTCACCGGTGCGCTGGTGGGCGAGCAGTATCCCAGCCGGGGCCTGTTCTACCGGGCCATGAGAAGGCTGTTGGTGCGGAAGGCCCCCCACCTGATGCTTGACCGGGACGGGCAGGAGACGATTGTAATGAACTCGGGACTCGACTGGACGGTCTTCAAACCGCCGCGGCTCATGAACGGAGCGGATCGGTCCGGGACCCGGTTGGGGCCTGATCTCGCCATCGGTCCCGCGGCGAGAACAACGGTGGGGAGCCTTGCCACTGCGATCCTCGGTGAATTGCTGGGATCGCAGCATGTCGGAAAGGCGGTCTTTATCAGGTCCTGACAGAGGCGGCGACCGGTATGTTCCTGTTCAGTACCGGTCCCCTTCGTCGGGAAAGACAAGAGGGAACATGGGTGGTATCATATCACGACGTCCCGCGGTGGGACTGGCCGCAGGCATCATCATCGGGGCGCTGGGCTGGCTTCTGGCCGGGATGGACGCCGCGCCAGGCGCGGGCAGGAGCACCGCAGGCCTGCTGTTCACGACGGCCGGCTATTTTTTCCTGTTCGTTGCAGCGATGGCGATCTTGAACGCCTTCGCGTCCTTGAAGAGAAAAAGGCCCTCCCCGGGAAGGGACGGCAGCCCTCCGGGTTGAACACAGACGGGAGAAGTGCCATTGCCCGCCCCGGCGGACTCAACATATGCTAAGATGAATAAATCAGCAGTATTTCGGAAGTGCCGGGCGTTCTTACGATGAATCCAAAAACCTTTGTCATGATCGTCGATGACGACGTGTCCATCCTGGACATCCTGCGTCAGTCTCTCAGTATGGAGGGCTACACCTGCGAGTCTTTCACGCGCGGCGAGGACGCCCTGAACGCTCTCGAACTGAGGCCCGCCGAAGTGATGCTCACGGACATCGTCATGCCGGGCATGCGGGGGCTCGAACTGGTAAGCAGGGCGAAACGCCTCCATCCTTCGATGACCGCCATCGTGATGACCGGGTTCGTCGAGGAGTTCTCCTACGACGAAGCCATACGGTCGGGTGCTGCGGACTTCATCAAGAAGCCTTTTACGGTCCAGGAGCTGATTGTCCGGATCAAGCACGCCAAGCTGCAGGACCATCTGCGCGAGCTCTCGATCACCGACGAGCTTACCGGCATCTCGAACCGGCGGGGATTCTTCGCCTTTGCCCAGCAGCAGATGAAGCATGCGCGGAGGAATAGCGAGCGAATGGTGCTGTTCTTCGCCGACCTCGATGACCTCAAGATCATCAACGACACTTTTGGTCATGTGGCCGGCGACCGCGCCCTGTCGGACGCGGCCCGGATCTTCGTGGAGACCTTCCGCGACTCTGACATCATCGCCCGTATGGGCGGAGACGAGTTCGCCGTGATCCTGGGCAACGCGCCGGACTCGGGCATCGAGATCGTGCGGAACCGCCTTGAGAAACGCCTCGCCGAGTACAATGCCCGCCGGGACGGAACGTTCCGGCTCTCCGTGAGCGTGGGTCTCACGATCTTCGATCCGGCCAAACCGGTCACCGTGGACGAACTGATCCGTCAGGCTGACGAGCGGATGTACAAAGAGAAGATGCGCAGGAAGGCCGCCCGGGATGCTGCAAACGCATCGTAGGGTGGTTCACAGGATGATTGATGGCCGAGCCGCTCGTCTTCCATCTTGACATCGTCTTGTACCCATGCTACAGTTTACATCAGTTTTTTGAAGAACCAGGAAACTATTGAAGCTACCTGCAACAAGCTACGGGGAATGAGCTCGCTTCTGGATTTTACTTTGCTCAGAGCAAAACCGGGGAAACCTGGCGACGCAGAGCTTCGAGGCTACATAAAACGCCGCTTGCAATCAAGAGCCTGTTTTATACGCCAGTCGAGCCGCCAAAGTTAGGTATATTGACATTCGTTTGAATATACGCTTTGGCGGTTTTCTATTTTCTTCCACCCGCCATGCGTACATCACCCATGCTTCATTAGAGGAGGACTTCGATCATGCGCACCACAAGGACCGCTTTGTTCCTGTTCGGCCTGTTCATGCTGTTCGCGTGTTCACCCACGATCCACGGCACGCTCCAGCTCATGGATCCCAACATGCAGCCCATCGCGCCTGCGAAAGAAAGTCCGGAAGGCACGGTCATCAACATGATCAACACGACGTCCACTCTTGAGCAGGCCTCCCACGCCGTGACCGTGAATGCCGAGGGAAAGTACGAATCCGAGAAAGGGAAGCTCGCGCCGGGCATATACAAGGTGGAGGCGAGCAGGATCGGATACCAGACCGATACCCAGACCGTAGAGATCACCAAGTTCGGCGGCAAGAAGGTGGAGTTCAAGCTCAAGAAGATCGCCGAAGGCAAGCGGAAATCCATCGAGGGATCCCGGTCCGATGAGGACAAGATCGTGAATCCCGGCGAAGTGAACATTCAGCCGCCGACGATGTAACACCGCGGTTCCCGCGCGGATCAATTTTTCAAATTTGCTTTTCCCATTTCCCATGTTGTTCCGTACTTATGAGGAGGTATTCCATGGCCAAGCGTGTTCTTACTGCCGTCCTGATCGCGGCGGCATCGTTCCTGTTCTCCGGCTGCGCCGGCGAGAAGATGACCCTCGAGGTCAAGGCCAAGATGGACGGCCAGCCTGCGGCCCAGGCCAGGGTGATGGTGGATGGAGTCGAGGAGGGCGTAACGGGTGCCGACGGCTCGTTCGCCAAGCCACTCACCAAGAAGCCGGGCGCAGAGGTGGAGGTGGTCGTATCCAAGGAGTTGCCTGGCTACCGGATCAAGCCCTGGAAGACCGCCTTCCTGATGAAGCTCCCGAAGAAGGGCGTCGTGGACTCGTACACGTTCGATGCCGAGCTTTCGGCCACGCGGTACATCACGATCGCCGTGAAGGAAAAGGACGCGCCTGTGGCCGATGCCGTGGTAAAGGTCGGCGGGAAAGAGGCTGGAAAAACAGGCGCTAACGGAGAGTTTGTATACGATTACACGGATCTGCCCAAGGGCGGCATCGATCTTTCCGTCTCAAAATCCGGGTACTCCACCTGGAAGAAGACAGGGGCCGTGGAGCCGGGACAACGGCTCGAGGCAGCGCTCTCGAAACGGGTGACCGTGACGGTGACGGCGCTCATGGAGGAGTATGGCCAGTCCAGCGGCATCCGAGGCATCGCGGTGACCATCGACAAAAAGGCCGCCGGCAAGACCGATTCCAAGGGCGCCTTCACCTGGTCCTATGACGGCGAGCCGGGCAAGAAGGTCAAGCTGGCGCTTTCGGCGCCGGGTTACATCCCGGCATCGTGGAAAACAACGCTTACGCTCGAGGGTGAGTTCGCGGTCCAGCGCTACTTTTATCCCACCACGCCCAAGCCCATCAGGACCGGCATCTACCGCTTTGTGGGCAACACGCCCAACGTGGACCTGAAGGACGTCCTTGCGCAGACCGAGGATGCCGTGGCCAGCCAGCTCTTCAAGTACGGCTGTTTCAAGAAAATTTCCTCCGAGACGCTCCAGGCGGAGATCAAGCATGCCAAGCTCAGCATCGAGAAGATCATCGTCAAAGGTTGGCGCGACAAGCCGCTCAAGAGGACCGTGGACATGATCGTGCTGGGCAGCGTGGCGAAGGACGACAAGGGCTACCTCATCGAGACCAAGTTCTACACCTCCGGCGGCAAGCTCATCCACAGCCAGTTGGCCCGGGCCAAGAGCGAGGGGAGCATTTCAGGCGCGGCCAAGGACATTGCCTATGCCGTGCTGGCCAAGTTTCCCTTCGAGGGGACGGTCACCGGCAGCGACGGAGACCGGTACCGGATCAACCTCGGCAGATCGGACTACAAGATCGGCAAGAACACGGATTTCAGCCTCATGACGCCGCGTCTGGACGAGACGGGCAAGGTCTCAGGGTACCGGGACATCGGCAGGCTCCGGGTGAAGAAGACCGGCGACAGCTTTTCGCTCACCGAAGTGGAGAACCTGAAGAAGGGTGAGAAGGTAACCCCCGGCGACCGGGTCGTTCGCCTTCTCGTCCGCGAGGACGAGGACCAGGAGAAGAACGTGGTCATCCTGTCTACGAAGGGAGGGCTGCCACCCGACGTGTCGCCGCTCGCCGGCGTGAATATCTACATGAACGAGGAATGGGTCAGCACCACCGGCTCCGACGGCAAGGCAGAGGTGCCCGTTCGGCTCGGCAAGAAATACGACCTCGTCCTCTACCGGCACGGCTACCAGCAGGTGAGCGACCAGACGCGGGTCGAGAAGAACCGCGACGTGAAAGAATACACGCTGACCGTGAACAACTCCATGTTCAAGATCGATTCCCAGCCCACTTCCGCCGATGTGTACGTGGACGGCGACAAGATCGGTCGGACGCCTCTCACCGACGGCAAGCTCGTGACCCTCGGGTTCCACACGGTGAAGGTTTCCGTGGGCGGCGATTATCGTGACTGGGAAGAGGTGGTCGAATTCGCCAGCAAGGTCGAGGACCGCACGGGCAGCAGGTCCGTCGTGCTGCACAAGGACTTCCTGAAGGTCGGCGAACGGGCCGAGCAGAAGGGCGACATTGACGGTGCCATAACCGCGTACCGGAGCACGGAAAAGGGGCATCCCGACTACTCCGTGGCGCACCACCGGCTGGCCCAGATCTACCTGGACGACAAGAACGATTACGCCGGCGCCATCAGCGAGTTCGAGAACGTGCTGTCCCTGCCCGAGAACCAGCAACTGATCTACAAACAGTTCTCCGTGGCCTACACCAACCTTGGCCATGCCTACTACGAAAAAGGCAACGAGCTCGTTGCAAAGGACAAGGAGGAGGCTGCACAGAGTTTTGCGAAGGCGATCGAGAACCTTAAAACGGCCAGGCAGAACACGCGGTTCTTCCCGAACGACCGCTACGACGAGGCGTTGCACGACACCTATTACTATATAGCGTTGTCGTACCACAAGCTCTACCTCATCACGAAGAAGCCGGCGATCCTGCACAATGCGAACCTGGCATGGCGCGAGTATTTTGACTTCTTTCCACAGAAGCTCGAGGGAAAGAGCACCTACGAGCAGAGCCGCGAAGCAGCCCAGAAGTACTGGGACCAGATCAAGAACCAGATGTAGGAGTGCATCGTGTCTTTTGCTTTGCTAATGCGGTGCGGCGTCCAGGCCGCGGGGCTGTGCCTCCTGGCGCTGACAGCGGTCATGCCATGCGTCGCGGCGGAAGAAGCGCCACAGGCGGTACCGGCGGAACAACAGGCCCCCCTTGAACCGGTAATGAAGCCGGAGACCGTCGAGCCGCTTTATGTCCGGCCCTTCACCGCGGTGGAGAAAGGCAGGAACGACGGAAACCCCGTGTGGTCACGGTCGGGCATGTTCCTTTCCTTCGAGCGGAGCATCGGCGACAAGAAGGAGATTCACATCGCCCTTGCGGACGGCCTGATATTCCAGACGCTCTATTACCTGCGCGCCTCGGGCGGGGAGATGAAGTTCTTCTTTCCCGGCGTGGTGGAGGACATCAGCTACAACGCCGGCATCTCCTGGTCTCCCCGGGAGGACCGCTTCGTGTTCATGAGCAACGGAGGAGAAGGGAACTACGACCTCTACGCGGGCGATATGGGCGGCAAGACGGCCGCGCGGCTTACGGAACACAAGGAAAAGGACGGCCAGCCGGACTGGTCGCCGGTTTCGAACGCCGCGGTGTTCGTGTCGGGCCGGACGGGCAAGGGCGACCTCTATCTCATAGATATCAACACGCGCTCTCTCTCTCGGCTCACCCAGGGCGGCAAGGAGCATCTCTACCCCCAGTGGTCGCCTGACGGTAAGCGGATCGCCTACATGCGCGGGAACAACGAGAACCATGACATCCTGGTCATCAACGACGTGACCAGACCTGCGGAAACGGTCAAAGCGCTTACCGCGTGGGAACATGACGACATCCGTCCGATCTGGTCGCCCGACGGGAAAAAGATCGCCTTCTATTCGAACTTCAATCCGCAGGGCGATCCGCGGATCTGGTCGATCATGGTGGCGGCGGCGGACGGATCGGATCCGATGGAGGGAGAAGGACTCGCCGCCAAGGCCGTGGCTGTCGACGTGGTTCCGGATGTTGAGCGGGGTCCCGCCTGGATGCCGGACAGCAGCCGCATCGTGTACGTGAAGAACGACCGGCAGGAATACCACCCGATCTATGTGGTGACCATCGGCGACAAGGTCGGCAAGCTGCTCAAGACGGACACCAAAATGAACCACGACGTGGTGTGCGCCTCTGACGGGACCATCGCGTTCCGCGCTCAGGTGGACCAGTGGGATCAGATCTTCGTGGCAAAAATGAAAGAGTGATGCGAATGTGGAAGGCGGAGTGCGGAATGCGGAATGGCTATGTCATCATGAGAGCAGTTATGTTTCTGATCGGGACCTTGTATCTAACCGCGTCCCCGGCTCACGCGGCCGATGATCCGGTCCAGAAGGCCATGAAGGCCTATGAGAAGCACCGCTACGAGGATGCCGGCCGGGACCTTCGCTCAGCGTTGCCGACGCTCGGGCAGAACAAACAGTCACCGGCCCAGCTTACGCTCGGGATGATCTATCTCAGGAACGCAGAACTGCATCGCGAGCTTGCCGGGTTTTCGGCGACGGTGAACGCGGACTATCTCAAGCGTCTCACGGCCCAGCGCGGGAGCGGCCGCAGCCGGTACAGCGACCTGTTCCTGGGTCTTGCGCTTCTTGAGAGCGGGAAATCGGATAGGGCAACGTCGTCGCTCCAAAAATTTCTCACCGTCGGGAACGACCAAAAATACAAGGCAGCGGCCACGATCTCCCTCGGCATAGCCGCGCTTTTGACGGGCAAAAAACAAAAGGCCATGGATCTTTGGAGCAGCGTCAACGGCTCTGATCCCGACGTAAAAACAGAGCTCGCCGCCGCGTACAGCAGGGCGGGGGTCGGTGAAAAGAATCCCGCGCACATGTGCGATGAGGCGCTGACGGCCATCCGGAAGAGCGGAAAACCCGTTTCTGTCATGGCGGCGAAGAATTGCATTGGCGTATACGCGCGGGCCGGGGCGCTGGACAAGGGCTTCGACCTGCTCCAGCAAGCCGATCTGAAGTCTTTTTCGTACCGCGAGTCCCGGGGCAGAAGCAAGGTGCTCTCGTTTTACGAAGTGCAGCTCCTTTCGAACCTCTCGGAATTTTATCTCCAGGCGAGCCTTGCCGCTCTGGAAAAGGCGTCAGCGGACCAACAGCTCAAGGGATTCGCGAGCTACTATCTCGGCGAGGCCCACATCCTCGCGGGGAACGCGGACCAGGCCGCGAAGGCAACAGCCGTTTTCCTTGCCTCTTCCCAGATGCCTCCGCAATACAAGAACAAGGCCATGGTGCGCCAGGGCGCCATCCAGCATCAGAAGGGGAAACAGTCCGAGGCCATCGGCGTGTGGGACGACCTGTCCCGGAAACAACCCGGTGACCCGGAGCTTCTGGCCGATATCCTGCTCACGTGCTCCAGGCTCAGGATCGATTGCCCTCGCGTTGCCCAGACGTCCGCCACTGCCGTGGAGCGCGGCGACGGAAAGCGCTTTGCCATTTTGAACGTCGGCCTGGGCAGGTACTCTCTCGGGAAGAAGGACCTTCGAAAGGCCGTGACGTACCTTGAAACCGGGCGGGACAAGGGGAACAAGAACAAGATCGAGTCCAATGATCCCTTGACGCTCGTTGCCCTGTCCGATGCCTACTACCGGACGAAGAAATTCTCCGAGGCACTGGAGATCTACTTCGAGATGAGCAAACAATTTCCCCAGGTGCGCCAGATCCAGGAGGCGCTTCAGGGCATCTATTCCATGGAGCACAAGAGCGCCGGGGACGTGAAGATCAACTAACAGCAGTGCGGAGTGCGGAGTGCGGAGTGCGGAATAACTTCAAAGTCAACCGCTCTTCACTCCACACTCCGCACTCCGAATTCCGCACTTCTTTGAGGAGGGAACTATGAAGCGCATGATCATGATGATACTGGTGGCGGTCGTTGTCATGGCGGGGGCTGCGCACGCGGCGCCCAAGAAGGACAGCAGGCACGACGGCGGCTCCCTGAGCTACGGGGAATACGGCCGGCCGGCCACGCTCGATCCCATCACGAGCAACGAGATGATCTCGCTCCGCATCACCGAGCTCATCTTCAATGGTCTCGTGGGGATCAGTGAGAAACAGGAGCTCGTGCCCGAGCTTGCGGAGCGGTGGGAAAGCTCCAAGGACGGCCGGACCTATACGTTCTTTCTCCGGAAGGACGTGACCTGGCATCCCAGGGAGGGTGAGGCCCCCAAACCGTTCACCGCCGATGATGTGGTCTTCACCTATAAGGTCATGATGCATCCCCGGACCATCACGCCCCTTAAGGTCCGATACGAGTTCATCGACACCGTGGAAAAAGTGGACGATTATACGGTCCGATTCACATTAAAGCGGCCCATCCTGAACGCTCTGGCCAAGTTCAGTTTCAAGATCATTCCGAAGCACGGCCCGGCGAACCAGCAGTTCCTGACACGGGACGACCCCTTCGTGCAGCACCCTATAGGGACCGGGCCTTATATGTTCAAGTCCGTGACGTCCGAGAGGGAGATCATTCTCGCCGCCAATGACAACTACTTCAAGGGGCGGCCTCACCTCAACCAGTTCGCGGCGAAGCCCTTCGCTGACCAGAACATCATGACCCAGGCGCTCATGTTCAACGCCATCGACATGATCGTGCTGGTGAACCCGCGCGACATCCCCGAGATCCAGGGCGACAAACGGTTCGTACTGAAACCCTACAACGCGCTGTCCTACTCGTTCTTCGGCTACAACGTGCGGAACCCTTTTTTAGCCGACAAGCGCGTGCGCCAGGCCATCACCCTGGCGGTGAACCGGCAGGAGATGCTCGACTCGTTCTTTGGCGGCCAGGGGACCATCATCTCCGGCCCCTTCGCGCCGGGCAGCTGGGCCTATAACCTCGATGTCCAGCCTGCTGCCTTCGACGCCCCAAAAGCGATCGCCCTCCTGCAGGATGCGGGGTTCACGAAGGGGGCCGACGGATTCATGCAGAAGGATGGTAAGCCGCTCACCCTGTCGCTCAAGGTGCCCATCGAGAAGGAGAGCGAGGCCGTGAAGCGGGTGGTGCTTGCCTTCAAGAACTACCTCAAGAACATCGGCGCCGACATCAAGGTGGAGTTCAAGGAGTGGCAGGCCTGGAAGGAGGACGTGTTCCTGGAGCACGACTTCGACATCATCTTCGCGTCGTGGGTCTTCGACGACTCGGCGGACATTTCGTCGCTTTTCCATTCCGGCGAGATCGGCGCATGGAAGAACAACTTCGGCGGGTATTCCAACCCCGAGGTGGACGGCCTGATCAACGAGAGCAAGCTCACGCTGGACCACGAGAAGCGGCGCACCATCAACCGGAAGCTGCACGCGCTGCTGGCCGAGGAGAATCCTTACACGTTCCTCTGGACGCTCACGAACTACGCGGCCTACCGCGACAAGGTCCGGCGCGTGGCGATCCATCCTTACAAGTTCTTCTCTTTCGCCGATGAGTGGTTTTTGGACGCAAAGGACCAGAAGTAGTTCAATTGCGGATTGCGGAATGTGGATTGCGGATTTCCCCCTCACCCAGCCCTCTCCCCAAAAGGGAGAGGGTTGTGGTATTTTGACATTGCGTTGGTAGCCGCAGGCTTCAGCCTGCGTGATTTTATGATGTCAATAATCTTCGACGGAAAAGATCACACCCATAAGAGTGCGGCTACCTCAGAGCGTTACCTATGAAGCTCACCTCCATACGACCCATAGCGCTGGTGCTTGCCAGGGAACTGATGATCACGGGCCTCCTGCTCGTCGGCGTGAGCTTTGTCGTGTTCATCATCCTTTACCTTTCTCCGGGCGACCCTTTCAGCGTCCTCCTGGAGGGGCAGATGCCCACGGAATCGGCGCGGGCAGGGGTCCGCGAGGCCATGGGCGTCCAGACGACCTGGTACGGCCAGTACTTTTCATGGCTGGTGAACATGCTCCAGGGGAACTTCGGGAACTCCATCCGCACCGGCCTGCCGGTCCTCGGGGAGGTCCTGCGAGTGGGCCTCAACACGCTTGTCCTTACCCTGGGTTCTCTTCTCATTACGCTCGTCATCGCCGTTCCCATCGCGCTCCATTCGGCCAGGCATGGCATGACCCGGTTCACCTGGCCATTCACCATCGGTTCCTACATCATCTCAGCCCTGCCGGTCTTCTGGCTGGGATACATCGTCATCTATTTCTTCACCCATAAACTGGGGTTGTTCCCCATGGCCTTCGGGTTCGAGACGGGCGGTAAAAAATGGCTGTACGCTCTCCTTCCCATCATTGTGCTCGGCATCGGGAACGGGACCATCAGCGAGGTCATCCGGTCACTTCGAGAGGAGATGGCCCGGGTTCTGGACGAGGACTACATTCGCACGGCCCGCGCCAAGGGCGCGTCGGTAATGGCCCACGCCTTCAAGGAGGGCCTGCTCATCCCGGTGACCGAGATCGTGGCGGCAAAAATACCCTTCATCCTCGGCGGCGCGGTCATCGTGGAGCAGGTGTTCAACTGGCCGGGCATGGGCAGGATGGCGTGGCAGGCGGCGCAGGACCGCGACTTCCCGGTCATCATGGGCATTGCCATCCTCGCCGCGGTCCTCGTGCGCATGGGCAGCCTGTTCCAGAGCGTGGTATACGTGGCGGTGAACCCGAGGGCGTCGAAGGAATAATGCAGAGTGCGGAATTCGGACTAAAATGCTGTCATTCCCGCCGAAGCCTGTCCCGGCAGGGCGGTAAACTGGTGGCAGGTATGTGAAACAATTTTCCTGCCTTGACAGCGGGCGGTAGATTCTGTATAGTGATGCTATACAGAATTGAAATGGAGGCGGCCATGAAGGCAACAATACTCGATCTCAGGTACCGGATGAACGACGTGCTGAAGGCGCTGGAGCGCAACGAAAAGGTGACTATCCTGTACCATGGAAAATTGAAGGGCGTCATTACGGCCGGGTCCGAACGGGAAGAGACAAAGGTCAGAGAGCACCCCTTCTTCGGAATGAAAAAGGCGCGCGCGTCGGTGGAGCAGGAGATGGAGATGCTGCGGGGAGGCAGGCACCGTGCTGTATGACACTGATGTGTTCATCTGGATTCAGCGGGGAAACCGCAAGGCGGCACAGATGGTTGACGGGGAGGAGGAGCGGTTTCTCTCGGTGCAGACCTATATGGAGCTGCTGCAGGCGGCCGAGAACAGACGGCAGCACGACCACACCAAGAACTTCCTCAAGGACTTCGGCTTTCATATCCTTCCTTTCACCGAGAATATCGGGCATCGCGCCGCGGTATATATCGAGGAGCACGCGCTCTCGCACGGGCTCCGGGCAGGCGATGCCATCATCGCCGCGACCGCGGCAGAAAACAACCTGATCCTGTGCACCAGTAATGTGAAGCACTTCATTTCGATCAAAGAACTTCGCATTCAAGTTCTCAAACCTTAGGGGCGAATACGAGAGCGTCGAAGGAACAGTAGCTGCAAGGCGTCAAGCGTATGGGGTAGGGCGCGGCAACTTATGCTCATTGTTTTGCATTGCGAAAGCCGGTCGATGGTGACATAATAAGAAACACAAGTCAGGTGATGCAGATATCAACCGGCCATGAATTTATCAGGAGGTAGTTGTAATGCAAAAACAGATGACAGCAATCATTGAGCGGGAAGGTGACGGCTATGTTTCGCTCTGTCCGGAACTCGATATCGCCAGCCAGGGAAAAACTATTGAAGAAGCCCGCGATAACCTTCGGGAAGCGCTTGAACTGTTCTTTGAGACGGCTTCCCCCCAGGAGATCAAGCAGCGACTGCATGAAGAGGTATATGTGACTCGCCTGGAGGTAGCTGTTGGGTAAGCTGCGCGTTCTGTCGGGACGGGAGGTGTGCGCAATTCTCTCGCGTCATGGCTTCGTCGAGGTACGGCAGCGCGGAAGTCACATCATCATGCAAAAGAAGCCCTCCGAATCCACGATCACCGTACCCGTGCCGAACCATCCGGAAATACGCACGGGTACGCTCCAATCGATCATCAGACAATCAGCGATCCCCCGCAGCGAATTCGAGTCATAACGACATGAGCCCGGGACCGTTTTTGCGGTTGTCCGCAGCTATACGGTAAATCCGGCTTAATTTCATGAAGACCAATTTCGATAAATATCTGGAAGCGAAGCTCAGGGAGCCGGAATTCGCCGCCCGCTTTGA
The DNA here is from genome assembly GCA_964412455.1 of uncultured Nitrospiraceae bacterium. Taxonomy (GTDB): domain Bacteria; phylum Nitrospirota; class UBA9217; order UBA9217; family UBA9217; genus JAAXXJ01. Next base: position 18,109 of record CAYPOT010000030.1, read on the forward strand.
GCGGGCAGGCGAGGCGTGGGATGTTGCGCTTCAACTCGTCGAATCCAATGAAAAAACAGCCAGCAGAGAATAATCAAACCGAAGACGACGACGAGTTTTCGCCGGAATTTATAAAAGAACTTCGCAGAAGGATTGCTGATACCAGGGACCCGGTGCGGTACGTCATCTATTCCGATATGACAGGCAGCGGCACCTGGAGACTGTGGCTGGATGTTTCCAGCGACACATATGGAATGTCCATTGACCAGGCCACGCTGTTCAAGAGAAAGCCTGTCGCCCAGGCAGTTGCCAAGGCGAATTCATCGGGAAGAAAGTGCCATCTTCGCGTCGCCAAGATAACGACAAAGAGCGGGAAGAGGAGAGTGCTTAAGTTTGAGTAAGCCCGTGGAATGAAAAGAAAGTTAATGCGCCCTGCTGGAACCTGCATTGATAACATGCGGTGGAGAGATAAATGGCAAATATCAAAAGTATCTTGATTTCTGTATGCACTACGCTTATCACGCTATTACTGATTCTAACAAGTATAGCCTTTGCAGAAACAGTAACGTTTATCAAAGAATACACCTATATGGCAAGTGATATCGACAGTAAGATGTCGAGCCGTGCGATAGCGCTGGAACAAGTAAAAAGAACGCTGCTGGAGCAACTCGGAACGTATCTTATCAGCGAAACAAATGTAAAAAATTACCAAATTACAAAAGACCAAGTAACAACTCTGACAGCAGGTATCGTCAGTGCTGAAATTATTGATGAGAAATGGGACGGGCGGACTTACTATCTCAAAGCGAAGATGGCCGCAGACCCGAAAGAAGTGGCTAAGTCGATTGATGTGTTGAGAAAGGATGTACAAATAAGCAAGGAACTCGCAGACTCAAAGAAAAAAGCTGAAGAAGCAATGAGAGACGTCGAGAGACTAAAGAAGGAATTGGAATTAGTTAAGACAGATACTAAGAGACAGGGTGCTAAGAGACAGGGTGCCTATGCAAATGCTATTAACGAGTTATCTGCGTCAGATTGGTTTGATAAAGGCGTAGCATTTCATCAAGCGAACAACTTCAGGTCTGCGATTGATGCACTTGTTAATGCAATTAAGGCGAATCCCCAATTCGCAGACGCTTATTATAATCGGGGTTTGTCGTATTACGCTTTAGGCAATAAACAGCAGGCTATCAAGGATTACGACAAGGCAATAGAATTGAATCCACAATTTGTGTGGGCTTATAATAATCGAGGCTCTGCATACAGTGATTTAGACAACGACCCGCAAGCTATCAAGGATTATGATAAGGCAATAGGACTGAACCCGCAATATGCATATGCTTATATTAATCGTGGGCTTGCCTATTATAATTTAGGCAACCAACAGCAAGCTATTAAAGACTACGACAAAGCCCTTGAACTGAATCCTCAAGATGCGATGGCTTATCGTAATCGAGGTGCTGCTTATAGTTCTAGCGGCAACAAACAGCAGGCTATTAAGGATTACGACAAAGCAATAGAGCTGAATCCTCAAGATGCGATGACTTATTATAGCAGAGGTCTTGCTTATTTCGCTACTGGCAACGACCAGAAAGCCATTAAGGATTACGACAAAGCAATAGATCTGAATCCTCAAGATGCATTGACTTATCGTAATCGAGGCGCTGCTTATAGTTCTAGCGGCAACAAACAGCAGGCTATTAAGGATTACGACAAAG
>CAYPOT010000030.1:19905-45757 GCA_964412455.1 uncultured Nitrospiraceae bacterium
CAATAGAGCTGAATCCTCAAGATGCAATGGCTTATTATGGTCGTGGGCTGGCCTATGGCAAGCTGGGAGACGATAAAATGTCTATTTTAAATTTTAAGATAGCTGCGCGCTTTGGCATCGTAGGAGCGCAGAACTATTTGCGTTCAATGGGAATCGAATATTGAGGGTAAATAGATATGGTTTGTCGTAAATTGCAAATGCATAACAGCGGCATCGACTCGAACAGTTAGACGTCATGTCTGACACTTGACGCAGGAATAACAATGATACAATGGCTAAACGTGGGCGTACGCGGAAGTGCATGCTGGCCTGAACAGGAAACAAAAATTCAATTTGGCGGCCATGACTTGGTTCTAAGGCCAGCCACAAAGGACACGGAGCAATCGGTTCATATTGCGCTTCAAGGATCATCTGAAGATGACGCGTCGACTCTTATTAATCGCTTTCTGAGTATTCTTGCTTGGTGTGATGACCAGGACATGGAGACGCTCGACGGTTGGTCTGGTAGTCCTATTCCAGTATTAGTCCCTAGACAGACTCGGCCAATTGGCTCGTCCATTGCTTTCACCTTTTACCGAGACATAGAATGCGATCCAAAAGCTCGACTGGCGTTGGCTTTATATCGGGAAGGCAGAACAATCAACAGTATTCCATTCGCATTTTTGAGTTACTTCAAAATCCTGAACATGTTTTGGAAAGACAATAAAATTATCGAGGGGCTAAGAGATGTACTCCCAATGATAGCAGATGGAGAAGCGCATAAGCGTATCGACGACTTGAGTAAACAAGAAACTGATGTCGCCACATATCTCTACAAATCAGGACGATGTGCCGTGGCCCACGCTTCCTTTGACCCGGTCGTCGATCCCGACGATTTGTCTGATCTGCGACGATTGTCACAGGATATATGGATTATCAAAGCTGTTGCTGAATTCCTGATACAGGAGAAGTTGCGCGTGTCTCGGAGCATCTGTGGGTGAACGGGAAGCATGAAAAGAACGCCAAGCCTGGCATTCGAGCGATCCGTCAATTAATTTTCAACAGATTGTCAGGTATAGGTTTCAAAGGAGCGCAATTGAACTGGTTCAAACAATTGTTTTCCGCAAACAAGACAGCGAGTATGGAAACTGATCTTGTGTTCAAGAGTGGCCAGGATGCTCTTGAATACTCGTGTAAATTTATGGACTGTACTCTTGGAGAAAAGAAGAGTGTCCCTGCATTAGTTATTGACGCAAGGGGGTTTGCACCCAATATAGAGTCAGCTGTAAAGACCGAGGCGGATAAGTCGCAAATAGCAATAATCCGTGTGGCCTCAAGAACTGGCGGATTTGTCATTCCGGCAAAGACGTCTGGCACACAGTCATCTATTCGTCCCGACTTAGCACAACAGAGAGGGTATGCTCACGGCCACCCTGATTTAAAGCCTGGAGATTTCGTAACATTTACGGCGATGATATATAAAGACGAACTGGCCGAAAAATTTGGTGATAGGGACGCAGGATGGGTAGGCCTAATAACATCAAAACTTGAGCCGAAACTGAACACGCAAAATGGCCCCTCATGGCAAATTGAGGAACAATTCCACGGCTAGCGGATTTTTTCTATGAAATCCTACATTCAAATATCCGGTGAGATCGGCGAGTTCTCGGACCTGCCGTTCTGGAAGAACACATCTCACGTATATAGTGGTAGAAATTGCTGTAAGAAGTGCCCATCAGAGCATGTAGGCTATTTGCATCGTACGGGAGTAACGACATGAGCAGCATATCCCAGGTTATCGCGACGATCAATCGCATGGAGGAGGCAGGCGTCATAAAGCGCTATGCTATCGGAGGGGCGGTGGCGGCCACCTTCTACCTGGAGCCGGTGGCAACACTCGATGTTGATATATTCGTGATGTTCCAGCCGCAAGCCGGTCAACAGTTGCTGAGTCTCCGGCCGATCTATGACTATCTTTCCGCCCAGGGTGGGGTCATGGAGGGCGAATATGTCGTTATCGCAGGATGGCCAGTGCAATTTCTCCCATCTACGGGACCGCTGGTCGAGGAGGCGATGGCGAGTGCTGTCACCGTGAAGGTTGAAGGGGTGCCGGTGCGAGTTTTTACGGCCGAACACCTTGCTGCTATAGCGCTCCAGACTGGGCGGCCCAAGGACAAGGCCCGCCTGCTCCAGTTTGTCGAGTCCGGAGCTATTAATGCGGAGCTGTTCCAAATAATTCTTGCCAGGTACGGTCTCGTTGAACGGTGGCGGGAGTTTGAACGGACATTTTTAGCAGGTGCTCCATGACCTTCGATCTCAAACGGATATGGGAAAGCAAAAAAGCATTTCGACGCAAGCTCGCCGATCAGCCCGTGGCGGAGAAATTGGCCATGCTCGACATGTTGCGTGAACGAGCACTTGCGATCCGCGATGCCGCGGGGGCTATGCATCAATCCACGGCTCGCGAGACGCAGGTTGAGTATCGGTCCGGTCAAAAAGATAAAGACACAAAGAAGAGGTAGAGGGGAAAAAGAATGTCGGCTGAGTAATCTTGTGTTCTTATGAAATCCTACACCCAAATATCCGGTGAGATTGGCGAGTTCTCGGACCTGCCGTTCTGGAAAAAGGCGGACGGCATCGACCTGGCGTACGTGAGCTACGGCCTGTTCGTTGTGACGTTTGTCATCCTGTCCTATCTCCTCGGCGCGTTCAACTGGCTGCCGCACGATCCGCAGGACATCGACCTCCAGCTCATGATGGCTCCGCCGCTCACCTCGGGCCATCTGCTCGGCACGGACTTCATGGGCAGGGACATGCTGTCCCGGCTCATTGTGGGCATCCAGGCCTACTTCCTGCCGGGACTGCTCGCCATCTTCATCGCGCTTTTCTTCGGCACGGTATTGGGCGTGCTCGAGGGCTACCGCGGCGGACGGTTCGATACCGGCATCACCTATTTCACGAACCTGGTCGACTCCTTTCCGCGGCTCGTGCTGATCCTGCTCGTGATCGCGGCGTTCAAGCCGGATATCTACTACATCATGCTGGTCGTGGGCATCACGAACATACCGGCGGTCGCGTCGCACATCAAGGGCAAGATCCTGTTCCTTAAACAGAAGAACTTCATCGAGGCGGACATCGCGCTGGGACTGCCGACCCGGACCATTATTCTGAAGCACATCCTCTGGCACAACTGCCGCTCCATCCTGATCATCCAGGCAACGCTCGGCATGGGCGAGGCGATATTGATGGAAACCTCACTCTCCTATCTCGGCTTCGGCGTGCAGGAGCCTACGCCGTCGTGGGGGAACATGGTCCAGGCGGGGTCGAACTACTTCATGAAGGGCCAGTTCTGGCCGTCAACCGCGCCGTCCCTCGCCATCCTGTTCACGATCATGGGCTTCCACCTGCTCGGCGACGGGCTGAATAATATTCTCGAAGGGAAGAGGAATAAATGAGCGCGCCGCTGCTCAAGATCGAGGACCTCCGGACCTACTTCTATTCGAGGAGCAAGCAGGCCTTCATCCGCTCCGTGGACGGCGTGAACCTGGAGGTCGGCAAGGGCGAGACGCTCGGCGTGGTGGGCGAGAGCGGCAGCGGCAAGAGCATCACTGCGCTCTCGGTCATGGGGCTGGTTTCGGGAGGACCGGGCGTCATCACCGGCAAGATCGGGTTCAAGTCAGACAACGTTCATAAGAACCTGCTGAAGGACCTGGACGACTTTGTGAAACTCACCATGCACGACGGGAAGATCATGGCCGTGCAGAAGGACGAGGACGGCTGGCAGGAGCGTTCCGAGCACCGCATGTCCAAGGTCCGGGGCAAGGAGATCTCCATGATCTTCCAGAACCCCAAGCAGTCCATGAACCCCTTCATGACCGTGGGCAGGCAGATCACCGAGGCCATCAAGCTTCATACGGAGCACAAAAGCGAGCAGGCGGCAAAGGAGCGGGCGCTCGAGTGGCTTGACCGGGTGAAGATCGACAGCCCGAGGCTCCGCTTCGACAACCATCCCTTCGGTTTGTCGGGCGGCATGTGCCAGCGGGCCATGGTGGCCATGGCGCTCTCGTGCGAGCCGTCGCTGCTGATCGCCGACGAGCCGACCACGGGACTCGACGCAACGATCCAGTCCAAGATCGTGGACCTGCTCGCGGAGCTGAAGGCAGAGCTCGACATCACGACCATGCTTATCAGCCACGACATCAGCGTTATTTCGCGGCTGTCCGACACCGTCGCGGTGATGTACGGCGGCACGGTAGTGGAGACTGGTCCGGCGAAGGACATCCTCACAAAGGGGGACAGCTTAAAGCACCCCTATACGTCGGCGTTGCTCACGTCCATCCCGAGCGCCGAGAACATCAAGGGAAAGGGCTACCTTCAGGCCATCGAAGGCGATGTTCTGGATACCATCAACATCCCGGCAGGATGTCGGTTCTACGGTCGGTGCAACCGCGTAACGGACAAGATCAAAGAGAAGTGCGAACGGCTGGAGCCGGACCTGCGGGAGATCGGCCCGGGGCACAAGGCGCGGTGCTGGTTGTATTTTGATTAAGATATTCGCCACAGAGACACAGAGGCACAGAGAAATACAATAGGACCATAGGCACAGGTTTGTTGAATAAGAAACGGATATTTATTGATAAAGTAATTGTCATGCTACTTCAAGATATTTCATCCGCCCTTATCTGTGTCAAAGACTTAGGTGTCCTCTGTGTCTCTGTGCCTCTGTGGCAGAAGTAAAGGAATTATGTCCAAGACCATTCTCGAAGTCATCGACCTGAAGAAGCACTTCTTCCACCGGAAGGGGCTGTTCTCCCTCGGGGAGCAGCAGCGCTCCATCCCGGCGGTGGATGGAGTGAGCTTCTACCTCAAGGAGAACGAGACCGTCGGCCTCGTGGGCGAGTCGGGCTGCGGAAAGACGACCATCGGCAGGACCATTCTTCGACTCGAGAAGCCGACGTCGGGCAGGATCATCTTCGACGGGACCGACATCACGGCTCTCGACACCGATGAGCTCCGAAAGCTCCGGGGAAAAATGCAGATGATCTTCCAGGACCTCGACGCCGCGCTGAACCCCAAGATGCGCATCCGGGATATCCTGCACGAGGCCATTACGGTCTATCATCCCCTGACCGACGCCGAAGTGGACAAGCGGATCGCCGGGCTGCTGGAGCAGGTCAATTTAAAAAAGAGCAAGCTTTCGAACTTCCCTCACGAGCTCTCGGGCGGAGAGAAGCGGCGGGTCGGCGTGGCCCGCGTGCTCTCCGTGGGAGCGCAGTTCCTCGTTGCCGACGAACCGACGAGCGCCCTTGATGTTTCGATCCAGGCGCAGGTCGTGAACCTGCTCCGGGACCTCCAGAAACAGCTCGGTCTTTCCTTCCTGTTCATCTCCCATGATCTTCGCGTCGTCGAGCTTATGAGCAACAAGGTGGCCGTGATGTACCTGGGGAAGATCGTGGAGATGGGCCTGGCCGGACGGATCGCGAGCAAAGCCAGCCATCCCTACACCCATATCCTCTGGTCATCGCTGGTCGAGAAGCAGAGCAGGGAGGCGGGAGTGAAGGCGAAGAGCGTTCAGGCCGGCCGGTGGGGTGTATTCGACTTCGAGCGGCCGCTCGAAGGCTGCCGGTTCGCGCCGCGCTGCCCGGTGTACGAGTCCCAGGGCAAGCCTGATATCTGCACCAGCGCCGCCTCGGAGCCCGCGCTCCGCGAGATCGAGGGCGGCCATCGCGTTGCCTGCCATTTCCCTCTGTAGTAAAAAAAGCCTCGGAGGCGTGAGCTTCCGGGGCCTGCAGATCGATACGATGTCGGAGCTTACGACTTGTCGATCGTGAAGTTGCCGCTCTTGTCGATGTCGATCTTGCTGTTCAGGAACTTCACGTTGTAACCCTTTTCCTTCAGCTTGTGGTACGCCATTTCGGCGCGCACGCCGGTGGAGCAGTGCACCACGATCAGCTTGTCTTTGGGGATATCGGCAAGCCGGTCAAGGACCTCTTCGTCAGGGACCAGCTTCGCGCCCTTGATCATGCCCGCGCTTCCCTCGTCTCGGTTCCTCACGTCAAGGATAAGCGTGTCAGCCGGCAGTTCTTTGGCGATCTTCTGGAATTCGTCGATGGCGATCGAACCCGGCCGCGGTTTGGGCACATAGACCATGGCCGCGGCGAGTTTGCCGGTTTCAACGGCGCCGCTCGCCTCCTTCCAGGCATCGAACCCACCGATCATCACGTTGACCATGGGATAGCCGGCCGCGACGAGGGTTTTGGCCGCCGCCTTCGCGTCATCACCGCCGTTCTGGTCGTAGATCATGAGGGGGGGCTTCTTTTCCTTGGGCGGGAACTTGTTGATGTTCTTGACAACGTCGGCCGCGGGCATGGTCACCGCGCCTTTGATGAAGCCCTTTTCCGCTTCCGCGGCGGGCCGTACGTCGACCAGCACATGGGGCATGTCCTTCTCGATCCAGCCTTCCTTCAATTGCTTTGCATTGAGAACCGTGAAATTCTTCTTGGTCCATACCGGGATCCCGTCATGGTACACTTTGATATTGGTATAACCGAGCTTTTCCGCCCGACCGGCGGAGTTAGGGCTCATCGCTCAGGTGACGCCCTGGCAGAAGTAGATGATCAGCGCGTCCTTCTCCTGCGGGAGCTTGTCCACCATCTTGTCAAAGGCCACGAAGGGGATGTTGATGGCCGTGGGGATGGTTCCCTCCAGGGCTTTCAGCGGCGGCCGCGCGTCGATCAGCGTGTACTTGCCTTTTTGCGGGCCCATAGCCACGAGCTTTTCCACATCCTCGGTGCTCATGATCTGGTCCGCCGCCAGTTTCACCGGCGGTTTTGCCACGACGAGGGTGGCTAACTTTTTGCCGTCCTTCTCGGTATACTCGATCCGCACTTCCCTGCCCTTGGAAATGTCGCGCAGGGGTTCTTCGGCATTCTCCCCCTTCACGTTCTCGACCTTCAGGGTTGCCTTGTCGAAGCGCACGATCTCCGTGGTGTCATCGATCTTGACCTGCAGGGACTGGGTCTTGTAAGCTACTCCCTCGAAATTTCCGCGAAGGCTTCCCGCCAACGGGGTATGGCAGTTCGCGCAGATCTTGGCCATGGTTGGCTTGGCCTGCGGCGCTGCCGGTGCTGCGGCCTTTTCCTGCGCAACGGCCTGGCCGGCAAACATGCCGATCGTCAGGACCGCCGCGAGCGAAAAGGTACTGATGCATTTTCGCAACATGGTTCTTTCCTCCTTAAACTATGCCATTAAAGGCAGATTTTGTAACGGATCTTTGATCCAGTAGTACTACCTTAGAGAATCGAAGCTCCCCGCAGCTTTCTGGTAGGAGCTTAAATGAAGAAAAACAGCGGTTTCGGACGAGTTGAAATTCATCGCCGGGGCCGCACTCTAAATAATATGTTGCAATTATCAACACATATTATAATTACAGATTTACTCTTAGTCAACATTTTTCGCAACTAAATACACAGAACTGGTGCCGGTTCTGTCTGCCAACGCTGCTCTAACTACGATGGAAACCGCTTTCCGTGCCGAGAAAATCCTTGACAATAATGAGCTTTTCTCTTATTATTCTTATTCTTTGTTCTTCGCCAAAAGCAGGCCATCATGTTTGACGCCTTAACAGGTAAATTAGAGACCGTCTTCAAGAAGCTTCGCGGCAGGGGCGTCCTGAAGGAAGACGATGTCAAGGAAGCTTTGCGCGAAGTGCGCCTGGCGCTCCTCGAAGCGGACGTCAACTTCAAGGTCGTAAAGGACTTCATCGCGCGGATCCAGGAGCGTGCTGTCGGCCAGGATATCCTGAACAGTCTCACGCCGGGCCAGCAGGTGATCAAGGTCGTTCACGATGAACTGGTGGGGTTGCTGGGCGGCGTGCAGTCAAAGCTGCACCTGTCGCCGAATCCCCCCACAGTTGTCATGCTGGTGGGCCTGCAGGGCTCCGGTAAGACGACCACGGCAGGCAAGCTGGCGAAGAACTTCAAGAAGGACGGCAGAAAGGTCCTGCTCGTCCCGGCTGACACCCGGCGGCCGGCGGCGATCGAACAGTTGAAGACTCTCGCCCGGCAGGTGGGCGTCGACGCGTTCACTTCGGAGTCCACGGACCCCGTTGCCATCTGCAGGGACGCGAAGGCCTGGGCAGAGCGGTCGCTCTTTGATGTGGTGATCCTAGACACGGCCGGGCGGCTCCAGATCGACGCACCGCTCATGGATGAGCTCCGGCGGATCAAGGCCGGGGTCAAGCCCCACGAGGTCCTGTTCGTGGCCGACGCCATGACAGGCCAGGAAGCCGTGAACATCGCCGAGGCGTTCAATCGCGAGATCGGCTTCGACGGCGTCGTGCTGACCAAGCTCGACGGCGACGCGCGCGGCGGAGCGGCCTTGTCGGTCAAGGCGGTCACCGGCAAGCCGGTCAAGTTCACCGGCATGGGCGAGAAGCTGGACGCCCTGGAGCCGTTCTTCCCGGACCGCATGGCTTCGCGCATCCTCGGTATGGGCGACATGATGTCGCTCATCGAGAAGGCGCAGGAGACGGTCAACGCGGAAGAGGCCGAAAAGCTCGCCAGGAAGCTGAAAAAGAACGAGTTCGACCTCGAGGACTTCCGGGGACAGCTCAAGCAGGTAAAGAAGATGGGCGGCCTCGGGTCGATCATGGGCATGATCCCCGGGATGAACAAGATGAAGCTCCCGGACGCCGACGTGAACGACAGGGAACTGACGAAGGTGGATGCCATCATCAGTTCCATGACCCCGCGGGAACGGACGAAACACACGATCATCAACGGCAGCCGGCGGGCGCGCATCGCCAAGGGCAGCGGCACCCAGGTGCAGGACGTGAACCGTCTCCTGAAGCAGTTCGCCGAGATGCAGAAGATGATGAAGGCGATGCAGGGCGGGAAAATGAAGAACATGGGCCGCATGCTGGGCGGCAGGATGCCGTTCTAGAAAAACAGCAATAAGCTTGCCACTAAGACACGAAGACACTAAGAAGAGATGTAACAGTTGTAATCTGAATTTCTTCGTGACTTGGCGCCTTCGTGGCAGAACATCAGAGGATTTTCCTAATGAAGAAGAAAGAGGTGAGAACATGGCAGTAAAGATCAGACTGAAGAGGATGGGCACCCACAAGAAGCCGTTCTACCGTGTGGTGATCGCCGATTCCCGCTGTGCGCGCGACGGTCGTTTCATCGAGATGATCGGCACCTACGATCCGCTCAAGAAGGACGCTCCGGTGATCGTGAACCAGGAAAAGACCCTGGACTGGCTGAAAAAGGGCGCTATCCCGACCGACACGGTGAGGTCCCTGCTCTCCAAGGTGGGGGTTATGAAGCAGTTTGCTGCGTCGAAGTAATCCCACTGCGGATTGCGTCCCCCTCACCCTGCCCTCTCCCGCGAGGGGAGAGGATACAAGGTCAGGGGCAGGCATGGTATGCTCATAACCATCGGCAAGGCGAGGAAGACCTTTGGCGTCAAGGGGGAGATCAAGATCGAACCTATGACGGACCATCCGGAGCGGTTCAAGGACCTGCGACGGGTGTACCTTACCTCTCCCCTCGGGGAGGAAAAGGTCTGCGCTATAACGTCGGTGAGATATATGAACGGTGACCCGGTGCTCCTGCTCGAGGGCTATGACACGCCCGAGAAGGCGCGCCTGTTGAACGGCTGGCTGGTGCAGGTCCCCCGTGAAGAGGCTATACCGCTGCCCGAGGGGCAGTACTATTGGTTCGAGCTTATCGGCCTGGAGGTCGAATCGGAAGCCGGCGAAAAGCTCGGTACGATCATCGACATTTTCGAGACAGGAAGCAACGATGTGTACGTGCTGAAAGCGGGCAAGAAAGAGATATATCTCCCCGCCACGCGCGAGGTGGTCCGCAAGATCGACCTCACGGCGAAGAAAATGGTCATTCATGTGACGGAAGGTCTGCTGGATTAATCAGCTCATAGCTGTTAGCTCATAGCTCGTAAAGGCACCAGGCCGTTAAGACCAAGAGCTATAAACCATGAGCCATGAGCTGCACTCGATCGTCGCTATGATCGCTGCGGCAGAGGGGCACACTCAGGCAGGGCTGGCAATGGCAAAGCTGACGTTCGACGTGCTCACCCTGTTTCCGGGGATCCTCGCCGGGCCGCTCAGTGAAAGCATCCTGAAGCGCGCTCAGGAGAAGGGTCTCCTGGCCGTGCGGTTGTGGAACATCCGGGATCACACCGAGGATAAGCACCGGACAGCCGACGACAGTCCCTACGGCGGCGAGGCCGGGATGGTGCTGAAGCCCGAGCCCCTTTTCAGGGCCGTGGAAGCGGTGAAATCCGCAAGCCCCGGTGACGAGACCCTGACCATCCTGCTTTCTCCGCAAGGCAGGCTGTTCGACCAGCGCTACGCAGAAAAGCTCTCCCGCGAGACGCGGCGGGTCATCTTGCTCTGCGGACATTACGAGGCCATCGACGAGCGCGTGAAAGACTCGGTCGTGGACGAAGAGCTTTCCCTTGGCGACTATGTGCTGACCGGTGGTGAACTCGCGGCACTGGTGGTGATCGACGCAGCGGCGAGGCTGATCCCCGGTGTGCTGGGCGACGAGGAGTCGGCCTACCGGGATTCCTTCGGCGACGGGTTGCTGGACCATCCGCATTATACCCGTCCGGCGGAGTACCGGGGCATGAAAGTACCCGAGGTCCTGCTTTCGGGGAATCACGACGCCATTGGAAAATGGCGCCGCCGCCAGTCTCTCCGGGCCACGCTCATCAAGAGGCCTGATCTATTGGAGACTGCGGACCTGACCGATGAGGACAGGAAGATCCTCGAGGAGCTGAAGCGAGAACAGGAATAATACGTTCAAGCACCAAGCGCCAAATTACAAATAAGCTCCAAGGATCCAATTTCGAAATTGGGGCCTTTCCAGTTGGAATTTATTTGTCATTTGAGATTTGAAATTTGGAATTTACCGCAGGAGGTTTACCATGAGCAATATTATTCTGAACGCTATCGAGAAGCCCCAGCTGAAGCAGGGAATCCCGGCCTTCCGGGTGGGCGACACGATCAAAGTCCACGCGAAGGTCGTGGAAGGCGACAAGGAAAGGATCCAGATCTTCGAGGGCGTGGTGATCGGACGCCAGGGAGCGGGATCGCGTGAGCTTGTCCGGGTGCGGAAGCTTTCTTACGGCGTCGGCGTGGAGCGTCTTTTTCCGGTCCATTCGCCCATGATCGACAAGATCGAGATCGCGAAGGAAGGCAAGATCCGCAGGGCCAAGCTTTACTATCTTCGCGAACTGCGCGGCAAAGCCGCAAGGATCAAGGAAAAAGGACGTGCCCTTGCTTCCGTGGCCAGCCCAGACAAGTCTGCTGAGCAGGCGCAGTAAGTAAAATATATTCAACGTTCAAAGTTCAAGGTTTAAAGTTGTTTTGTTGAACATTAGACGTTGAACGCTGAACCGAATTCAAACTGAGGTCCCTATGCCCCGTGGTAGTGCCCGTCCGCGTGATGTCCGCGCAGCCGGCAGGGCGAAATCGCCCGCGGACGCGTGTGACCTCCTTTTTTTTGAGCGAAGCGCGCGTGAGGCCGGCGCGGTACGCATCGCGGGCCTGGATGAAGCGGGCAGGGGGCCGTTGGCCGGCCCGGTCGTGGCCGCTGCGGTCGTGTTTCCTGAAGGACTCCTTCTCCCCGGGGTCACGGATTCGAAGCAGGTGGCCGAGGGACGGCGGGAGCGGCTGTATGATGAGATCATTGCCGCCGCCGTTGCCTATGGTATCGGCGTCGTCGACGAGCGGACCATCGACGAGGTAAATATCCTCGAGGCATCCATCATCGCGATGGAGCGGGCGCTCGAATGCATCTCCCCGCCGCCGGACCATCTGCTGATCGACGGCAATTTCACCCTTCCGCGCGTATCCATTCCCCAACGACCGATCGTCAAAGGCGACTGTCTCAGCCACTCCATCGCCGCTGCGTCCATCCTGGCCAAGGTGGCCCGGGACCGCCTGATGCGAGAGTTGCACGAGCTCTATCCGCAGTATAATTTTCAGAAGCACAAAGGTTATGGCACGAAGGAACACATGGAACTGATCCGGCGGCACGGTCCCTGCGATGCTCATCGAAAAAGCTTCCAGCCCGTTGTGGGGATGCTGCAGGAACGGTCGCGGTGAGCCTGCTCCGGAAGATCCTCGGACGGTCCGGCGAGGACCGCGCGGCGAAGTATCTCGTCGAACAGGGCTATGTCGTCCTGGAGCGCAACTACCGGGCTCCTTATGGCGAGATCGACCTGATCGCCATGGACAACGGCATGGTGGTGTTCGTGGAGGTAAAGACCCGGACGACCGACGCCTACGGAGCACCCGAGCTGGCAGTGAACCCGAAGAAACAGGAGCGCATGGTCAAGGCCGCGTTGGGCTACCTGAAGTTCAAAAAGCTCCACCAGATGCCCTGCCGGTTCGACGTGGTCGCCATCAGCGGCGCGAATGGCGGGCAGGTGGAGCTCATCCGGAACGCTTTCGAGATGGATAGGACCCATCGATAATTACCCGTAGGAGTAACCCTATGTGGTTACCCTGATCTGGGCGGCCACGCAGGGCCGCCCCTACAACATTCAAAACCTTCGCGACCTCGCTTAGAAGCGCCTACTTTTGGTCTCGCCTTGGCGGTTCGAAGGTTTGCGTTCCTGTTTTCCCGGTCAGATAGTGAGGCTTTCATGATCGAACTATTGAAAAAGGTCCATTTGTTCGAAACGCTTCTGGAGCCGGAACTGGCGAAGATCGAGAAGATCTGCCGCGCAGAGGCTGCTTCCAGGGATTCGGTCATCTTCAAGGAAGGTGACGCCGGCGACCGGTGCTATATCATCATGAAGGGCGAGGTCCGCATCAGCAAGTTCATCCCGCACATCGGCGAAGAGGCGCTCGCGGTCCTGAAGCCGGGTGACTGTTTCGGCGAGATGGCGCTCATTGACAACTTTCCCCGGTCGGCACATGCGATCGTCAACAGCGATGCTGAGCTGCTCTCCATCAATAAGACAGAGCTCGACAAGATCCTGATCATGGACCGTGAGCTGGGATACAAGCTGCTCTGGGCCTTTACCAAGACCCTGTCGAAACGGCTGCGGGAGACCAACGAGAAGATGGCCTGTTTCCTTGCCATGACCGGAGGGTTCTAGGGGATTTGCATTGTCCGATGCGGTCCTCAGTGGTATAGTGTGACGTATTCGAGAGTGTCGTGGTTGCGGTGATCACATCTGCCAGATGATTCCCTTACCTGCTCGTATCACAGCCACAGGGCAAAACGCGTGAAAACAAAACCGTATAAAATAGGCATGATCAGCCTCGGATGCCCCAAGAACCAGGTGGATGCCGAGCAGATGCTCGGGGTTCTAGCGGAATCCGGTTTCGAGATCACTCCCGAGCAGGCCGAGGCGGACGTCATCGTGGTGAATACGTGCGGTTTTATCGAGTCTGCAAAGGATGAGTCCATCGAGGCGATCCTTGACGCCGCGAAGATGAAGAAGGGAGGGAAGTGCCGGGCCCTTATTGTTGCCGGCTGCCTCGCGCAGCGTTACAGCGATGAGCTGCGGAAGGAGCTTCCCGAGGCCGACGCCATCATCGGCACGGCGGATATCGCCCGCATCGGAGAGATCTGCGATCGCGCTTTGCGCGGCGGAGCACCGGTCACGGAGGTCTCCGAACCGAAGCTGGTCTTCGGCCTCCCGCGGGTGAGCACGACACCGCGCCATTACCGGTATCTCAAGATCGCCGAAGGCTGCAGCAACCGCTGCTCCTACTGCGCCATCCCGATCATCCGGGGGAACTTCGCCAGCAGGCCTTCCGCGTCCATCCTCGATGAGGCAAGGCGGCTCGCCGATGACGGCGCGAAGGAGCTTGTTCTTCTGGCCCAGGACTCGACGGGATACCGGGACGGCCGCACCGACCTTCCGGCACTTTTGAAAAAGCTGACGCGGGTCCGCGGCATTCAATGGGTCCGGCTGATGTACGCGTACCCCGGCCGTATCAGCGATGAGCTCATGGCGGTCATGGCGGAAGAAGAAAAGGTCTGCAAGTATCTCGATATCCCGGTCCAGCATATAGACGATATGGTGCTTGCGGCCATGAACCGCAAGGGGACCTCGTCCGACATCAAGCGCACCATCGAGAAGCTGCGAAAACGGGTGGCTGGCATCGCACTCAGGACGTCGCTGATCACGGGCTTTCCCGGCGAGACCGACGCCGCTTTCAAACGGCTGCTGGCGTTCGTCCGCGAAGCGCAGTTCGAGCACCTCGGCGTCTTCACCTATTCTCCCGAGGAGGGGACGCCGGCCGCGCAGCTGCAGAAACAGGTCCCGCCTGAGGTGGCGCAGGAACGGCTCGATCTGATCATGAAGGCGCAGGCGAAGATTTCGCTCAAAAAGAACAAGGCCATCGTCGGCAGCACCCGGACCGTGCTCGTGGACGGGATGGAAGACGATGTCCTGTTCGGCAGGACGCAGTCCCAGGCGCCCGAGATCGACGGTGTGGTCTATCTTTCCGAGACCGAGGCTTTGCCCGGCGCATTCGTGGAGGTCACGATCACCGACGCCACGGAGTACGATCTCGTGGGAAAGGGAAAAAAAAGCACCAAATAACAAGCACCAAATAACAAATAAATACCAAGCACCAAAGTACGTTCAAACAATTTTCTATGAGAATTTTGAATTTGGATATTATTTGAGATTTGCTATTTGTCATTTGAAATTTCGATAGGAAGGGACCTTATGGATATCAACAACCAGTCAGCAGACGCAGGGACCGGCGAAGAGAACTTCGCTGAGATGTTCGAGAAGAGCATTAGCAAAAAGCCGGGCCGTCTTGAGCCCGGACAGATGGTCGAGGCGATGATCGTGAAGATCACGGCTGAATGGATTTTCCTCGACCTGGGCGGAAAAGGCGAGGGCTACCTGGATCGGAAGGAACTTGCTGACGAGGCCGGGAATCTGACCGTCAAGGAAGGCGATACGGTCCGCGCCTACTTCCAGTCATCGGCGAACAACGAGATGCATTTCACCACGAAGATCGGGTCGGGCCCGGGGAAGCAGACGCAGTTCGAGGACGCGTGGAGGAACGGCATTCCCGTTGAGGGCAACGTCGCGAAGGAAGTAAAGGGAGGGTTCGAGATCAAGATCGGCGGCACCGTGCGGGCCTTCTGCCCCTTTTCCCAGATGGGGATCCGGCGGGAGGAACAGCAGGCCGATTATGTCGGAAGGTCCTTTCCCTTCATGATCATCGAGTACGGTGAGGACGGCCGGAATATCGTTCTCTCACGGAAATCGATCCTGGAGGATGAGCGACAGAACAAGATGTCTTCCCTCAGGGAATCTCTGAAGGAGGGGATGAAGATCACCGGGACGGTTACCTCCATCCAGAAATTCGGGGCCTTTGTGGACATCGGCGGTCTGGAAGGACTCCTGCCGGTATCGGAGATCGCCTGGAGCAGGACCGAGAAGGTCAGTGATGTCCTCTCGGCGGGCCAGACCATCGAGGTCATCATCAAGAAGCTGGACTGGGAGCAGAACCGTTTCTCCTTCAGCCTGAAGGACGCGCTGCCCGATCCCTGGGCCGCCGCGGTGGACAGCTATCCCGTGGGTTCCTATCACACGGGCACCGTCTCACGGCTCGCGCCGTTCGGCGCGTTCGTAACCATGAAGGAAGGATTGGACGGACTTATCCATATTTCGAAGCTGGGCGGAGGCAGGAGGCTCAGCCATCCTCGCGAGGTCGTGAAGGAAGGCCAGACCGTCGAGGTGCAGATAGAATCTGTCGACCGGGAAAAGCGGAAGATATCCCTTGCCCTGGCGGAGGTCACACGCGCCGAGGAAGAGGAAGCCGCGACGATCAAGGAATACAAGCAGCAGGCCACCGCGGCGCCGCAGAACCTCGGGTCCTTTGGTGAACTGCTGAAGGCGAAGATGGAGAAGAACAAGGGCAAGTAGCCTTACGCTGAACGATCAAAAGGCCGCTGTCAGCGATGACAGCGGCCTTTTTTAATTCCGGTCGCCATACAGGTACCTGCCTCTTGATGGGGGAGGTTAGGTGGGGGTGATATGTGTATTACCTGAACTTCACCCTCCCCTAACCCCTCCCCTCAAGGGAGGGGCATAAATCATAAAGCGATATTCTGCAACATGCGGCGAGGAGGTTCATTTTCATGCCGTTGATGGCGTTGTATGTGTTAGTATACGCGAATGAATGAATCAGAGATCGAACAGTGCAGGCAACAGCTGCTGAGTCTTCGAGCGGCGCTTCTGGATCTTGAAGAAGCATCGAGCGAGGCGACTCAGCCAGTGGAGCTTGATAAGTCCGGCATGGGCTGCCTTTCCCGCAGGGATTCAATGCAGGCACAGCAAATAGCCGAAGAAGGCCCCCGGCTGCGCAAACGCCAACTCCAGAAGATCGACGGCGCGTTGCGCCGGATAGAGGCCGGTGAATACGGCAAATGTTTTGTTTGCGAGGAAGAACTTGATGCTCGCGGGCTTTCGGTTGACCCGACAACCACGCGCTGCGAAAACTGTGTCGAGGAATAGTCTGCAGGTCGTGCAATCCCTTATCGTAAAATCCGCCTGGTTTTAAAACCAAAGGATATTGCCTTTTTTGCGCGCTTGGCGTCTTTACGAGAGATGCCCTGTGCTTCGCTTTTTAGACAGGTCTTCAGGAAGAAGTGCGAATTGAAGAAAGTGGCCGGAACGGTCGGATTTCGAAAAACAATGATCGTCTTTTGAAAGACGCTTCACCTGTCCCTGCTCTATGATGCAGCAAATAAAGAAGGACAGGAGGGGCGCATGTCTAAAGAAGAAGTATTGGCGTTCGTGCGGGATAATCCCGCGTGCTTCATTGCCACGATGGACGGGGACCAGCCGCGGGTGCGGGGGTTCCTGGCGATACAGTTCGACGACGGGTGCATCTACTTCACCACCGGAACGAAGAAGAGCGTCTATTCCCAGCTCAGGAAGAATCCGAAGGTCGAGCTGTGCCACTGTTCGCAGGATTTCCGGAAGATGCTCAGGATCAGCGGGAAGATCGAGATCATCGATGACCTGAAGAAGAAGCAGCAGCTCGTGAACGAAAGAGACTATCTTAAACCCTTTAAGGACAAGTCGGACGATCCCAGCTTTGTTCTCCTTCGCCTGTCCCACGGAAAAGCGCGCTTCTGGACGATCGAGCAGAACATGCGGGAGAGCGAGATCCCGGTGATCGAGTTCTGAGCCATTCATGCCTAACCTGGACAAGTCCAGCTAGAGGCGGATGCGTCTTAAGCGGGGCAAGCCGGTACCAAAAGCAGAAGCAAAGGGCATCTCTCGCAAAGCCGCAAGGTACGCAAAGGAAATCCTTCAATCACGGCGATTGAAACCAAATGATGGATTTATCTGTGTCCATCCGTGGTTAAACGCCGACATGAACGAAAAGCCCTTGACAGAGACTTTGACTTTGTCTATATTTTCCCCATGTTCACCTCCGCCATAGTCATTCTTCTGGCTACCCGCAAGGCAGCATGGCATCTGGATGCCGTGGCTGGAGGGGGATTCTATTAGCTTCTTATCGCATAAATAGAACAGAAAGCACCTCAAGGCCACGGAAATCAGATTCCGTGGCCTTTTTTTACTTAACTTGAAGTCATCAGAGGAGAGGCCCCTTGTTGCACGATGAAATATTGAATAAGGAATCGGAAAAAGGCTCAGGAATGGTCCTTTTGGCCCTTGCGGCCGTCTACCTCTCCTGGAGTTCCACGTACCTGGCGATCAAGTTCGCGCTCGAAAGTCTGCCGCCCCTGCTCATGATGGGCATACGGTTCTTTTTCTTCGGGCTGATCGCTTACGCCTGGCTGCGGTTGCGTGGAGCGAGCCGGCCGAGCCTAAGGGAGTGGTGGTGGTCGGCGGTGATCGGCATGTTCCTGATGCTGGGCGGAAGCGCCGGCGTGGCCTATGCGGAGCAGTGGGTCTCTTCCGGCATCGCAGCGCTCGTGATCGCGACCACGCCGCTCTGGACCGTGCTGTTCGCGGCCATCTGGAAGCACCGGCCCAACCGGATCGAGTGGCTCGGCCTTTTCGTCGGTTTCAGCGGGATCGTGCTGCTGAACCTGGGCGGCGATCTGCGGGCGAATCCGGTGAGCGCCGTCCTGCTCGTGCTGGCCGCCCTGTGCTGGGCCTTCGGTTCCGCCTGGAGCCGGCATGTGCCGCTTCCCAGGGGCATGATGGCGGGCGCGGCACAGATGATCGCCGGCGGGGCGATCGTGTTGATCGTCGGGTTCACGGCCGGAGAGCGGGTCACGGCCATGCCGTCGCTGCGCTCCCTTGCGGCGCTGGCCTATCTCGGAGTCGTGGGTTCGCTCATCGGATTCACGGCCTACATCTATCTTCTCAACAGGGTGCGGCCCGCCTTGGCAACGAGCTACGCCTACGTGAACCCTGTCCTTGCGCTCCTGCTCGGGCTCTGGCTCGGCGGCGAGGAGATCGGCATGCTGGAGGTCTACGCCATGGGGATCATTCTATTGGGTGTGGTGCTGGTGGTGCTCGGGCAGAGAGGCGGACAGGGAGACAAGGGGACA
Organism: uncultured Nitrospiraceae bacterium; assembly: GCA_964412455.1. Classification (GTDB taxonomy): domain Bacteria; phylum Nitrospirota; class UBA9217; order UBA9217; family UBA9217; genus JAAXXJ01. The sequence goes on from CAYPOT010000030.1 coordinate 38,433, forward strand.
CGGGTAAATTCGGACACAGAGACGCGGAGGAAGGGCCCGCCTATGACGGTGCGTTCAGTGTCGTCTTCTGCAATTCCGCCTTTCAATGGTTCCGCGACGCGGCAGTTGCGCTCAGGAACTGTCATGCTGCCCTGCGTCCGGGCGGGCGCATGGGCATCCAGGCACCCTTTCGAGTCCTCACCCCTCCCAGGCAACCCGTAGACTACCATCCCAGCCAATCGACGCAAATTAGCCTGCCTCCGCATTCTCAGGATTTTCAACAGAGTTCATCTGCATTCGCATACAGTATGTTACATTTTATTTAGAATCAATTTAAAATGGTAATAAACAACTATTTATTGACTTTGGGTAATTTTCACCTTAACATGTGTCTGTTCGATTGACCTGCCACATACCACTATGACCCACGTGCCTGCAAAACTGCTCCGTTCCCCCTGTCACCGCTTCGAAGCCCGGCTGTCATCCACTGCCGGCTCGGCCTGGGATGCGTCCCACGCCTCGCTTGCTCTGAACGACCTGTCGTTCGGCGCCCGCATCTTCGGCTGGCAGGGAATCTGGTCCCCTTGCTCCCGCTACTTTGCCATCACCGAGAGGCTCCGTGTCGATACTGCCCATGGCCCGGCCATGCAGCTCCTGGTCATCCACAGGGAAACGATAACCATGGAAGAAAGGAGCATTGCCGAATGATGACTGGACGGAAGATCTTCTTTATTAAAGCTATGGACAAGTTCGCTTTTCGACTGGTCATTTATTGTATTCTTGTTCTCATTGTCGGGCTTATAGCGTTTACAGCCGACGTGTTATTGCACCGATATGATTTCACGCTCTTAAAACAAGCCACGGCCGATGGTTTTGTAAGCGGGTTCGCGGTTATTGTCGGGCTGTGTCTGTTTGAGCTATTTTTATACAGGCGCAGCGGGCGGCTGAGTCAGCTTGAATCGGCGGTGCGGGAAGCCGATAACCTGCTGGCCACGGTTGCTCAGGCGATACCCGACCTTGTCTTTATCAAGGATGTCGAAGGAAGGCATCTCATGGTAAACAAGGCTGTCGAAGAGTTCACCGGTCAGACCGCGCAGCAGCTCCACGGCAAGTCAATGGCGGATCTATTACCCCCCGATCTTGCCGCAGCCTGCACGAAATCGGACAGGGACCCGGTAGTTACGGGAAGACCCTGCCGGACCGAAGAGCGCTTCACGAACGCCGGCGGCCTTCGGGTTCTTGACACGATAAAAACGCCCTTACGTAATGATCGGGGCGATATTATCGGCATTGTGGGCGTCAGCCGTGATATTACGGAAAAACTCAAAGCAGATGAGGAACGGCAGCGGTTGCAGAGACAGCTGCTCCATGCGCAAAAAATGGAGGCGCTGGGTCATCTTGCAGGGGGGCTTGCCCACGATTTCAACAATATCTTAACCGTGATCACGGGTTATGCATCGGTGCTGAGAAAAGAACTCGCGAGTGACAATATTCTGGCGCATCACGTAGGCGAGATTCAGGAGGCGTCACAACGGGCGAAAGCGCTGATCAAGGGCCTTTTTGCGTTCAGCAGCAAACAGAAGATCGATACGAGACCGCTCAATTTAAACGACATCATCGGCGAGGGCAGGAGGCTGATCCTGCAATTGATCAGTGAGCACATATCCCTCAAGATGAACTGTTGCGATATGCCGTTAACCGTCATGGCGGACCAGCCTCAATTGGAACGCGTTCTCATGAACCTTGCGGCCAATGCGCGAGATGCGATGCCGGACGGCGGAGACCTGGTCTTCAGCACCGGGTCTTTTAAAATGGAAGATGAATTTGTCCAAAAACACGGTTATGGCGTTCCCGGAAACTATGCCCTCCTCGCGGTATCCGATACGGGGAAGGGGATCTCCGAAGAACACATAAGGAAAATCTATGAGCCTTTTTTTACAACAAAAGAGACGGGGAAAGGGACCGGCCTTGGGCTCGCGATCGTCTATGGGATCATCAAACAGCATAACGGCTTCATTGATGTCTCGAGCGATCATGGCCGGGGGACGACATTTCATGTTTACCTGCCGCTATCCAAAAGCAACCAGCCAGACAGTCAGCAGGCCGGCCGGATGGAGCGAAGCGGAGACCAGTGAAATCGCACTGTTTGCCGTTGAACTCTTCAAAATGAGCCGCCCTCATTCGCAGACCTCCCACTGCTTGGGGCTCTGCAAGGTTGCGTCATGAATCCTTGTAGTAGCGCCAAATTAGTCGTGCATGTCGAACCTGAAGTATTCTCTCTGTTCAAGGAGGACCGATGACCCGGAATACATTGACCACTTCTGTCTTGCTGCTAGTGCTCCTTCCGTTATTATTTTCAGCATGCGCGAAGAAGGAGGTGTCGGTCGCCAAGGTCGGAATGGGCCGAATGGCTGATAGGTCTTCCGAGCAGGGCCGGTCCTCTGTCACGACGGCATCGCAGAAGGTCGAAGTGAAGGAGGTTGAGCCGGCAGTAAAAGACGTCGAGTCGATCGTGAAGAAGAACGGCGGCCATGTTCAGAGCCAGAGCTTGCGCAAAGATGAAGAGGCATACCTCGTGCTGCGGGTTCCACCTGGCCAACTCCTTCCCCTCCTTGACGCGCTGGCAAAGCTGGGCAAGGAGGAGCACCGGTATGTCGCGACGGAAGATGTCACGGAAAAGTATATCGACACTGAGGCGCGTCTGAAGAATGCTATCGCCCTCCGGGACCGCCTGAAGGCGCTTCTTAACCAGGCGAAGGACGTCAAGGATGTCCTGGAAATAGAGAAGGAGCTTGCCCGCGTCCAGGGCGACATCGATTCTATGGACGGCAGGCTGAAGAAACTAAAGGAGCAGGTGGATTACTCTGTTGTAGAGCTGACGCTGAATCAAAGAAAGATACTTGGTCCGCTCGGATACATTGTATACGGAGTAGCTTGGATGATTGAAAAGCTCTTTGTGATACAGTAGGGTGTCGAATCGATCAGCTATCTGACCGCGGCCCGCACCGACCACGGAAAGGGACGTAGCGGGACAGACATGATACGCTGCCATGAGACGCCTCCTCAATGTCCATCTCAAGTTCGTTCCCTGCCGCGACTTCGCGGCATATCACGGAGCAAATACTCTTCGCTTGATGTCATCGATGTCCGCGCTACGGATGAACGCGGGGATGTTCTTGTACATCGCGTGGTACCCGTACCCGCCCTTCATCAGTTCATCGATCGCCTCTTCCTTTGACCAGTTCTGGAACACGATCCGGTACAGGGCGCTGACGGTCCCGGTCCGGTCGGAGCCGTGCCAGCAATGGATCACAATGGGCCCATCGGACTGCCTGATGATGCGTAAGGCCGCCACGACCTCGTCGACGGTGATCTTGCCGGCGCTCATTTCCACGCGATAGAGCGTGAGCCCGGTCCCCTTGGCCTTCGAATCGTCCTTATGGTAATCTCGCAGGTTCAGGACGTTCCTGATGCCGAACGATCTGAGATAGTCGAACCCTTTCCGGTCGGGCTGCTCGGACCGGTACACCTTGTCGTCAAGCTTGTAAAAGTTCTGGAGTTGGTCGGTCTTGATCGGCTGTGCCCATTTCGCTGAACGCGCGTGCAGCTCCGCGGCTGAAAGGGTCGAGACCCAGAGTGCCAGGATGAGGACGGAAATTCTCGTAATGACCTGATTCGCTCTCATTGTTCCTTACTCTCCTTTGGTGCGTTCTTGCCGGACCGTTCACCGCAGTACCCGGCGGGATGCTGTCTCCCATAGTCATCCAGCTTTTCCCTGACCTGCTGCCGCTCCTGCTCGGTGAGCGGCTTGTAGCCTCTGCCATACGTCCAACCATATCCCCAGCGGTACCAGGTCGGAAAAACCGGATGGCCTCCGGCGCGGACGCCGAGGTACATTGTTTCGGCAAGAGCCTTGTCACCGGTTCGCTCGAGCACGCAGACCCGCAACGCCTCGTCGGCAGTCGTGCGTTCCTGATCGGTCCCTCCTCGCCAATAGGCGATGTCATGGGCGAAGCAGCATTCGCACCATTTTGACCGGTCGCCGATGGTCCCGTCGGGAAAGAGGCTGCACCCGTCGCTGGTGAAGTCCTTCAGGTCCGATGCCCATGCCGTGGTGCAGCACGCGAGGATGGCCATGATCCACAGCGAGAGGGCAACATAGCTGCCGGTCGTTCTCCGTTTTGTTCTCATGCAACGCCAGTATAGACGAATTCCGCGTGGTCCGCAATCGTAGGATATGTGGTGGTCGCGCTGGACGGATGGCCGCTTGTTATGGTAGACTCATTCCCATAGCCATCGCGCTTAACAGCACTGCTTTTTTCAGCATTTCATCATATTCCTCAATAGGCTGGATGACCGGACAAACGGCGGCACCGAGATGACGGACTACTTCAAGATCGCGTACGCGTATAAGTTCACCAACGGCTCGGTCATTCGATTCGACCTCCGCCTGGACCAGGGGACCCTCGCGCTCGTTCCCGAGGAACGCGCGGACCAGCCGGCCTGAACGCGGCTGACCTATCACCAGTGCTCGAACTGCCCGCTCGATGAACGCGCACATCCCCTTTGCCCGGTCGCCGCGAACTTCTCGGGGGTCGTCGAGAAGTTCAAGAACTTCGTCTCCCATGACCGGGTGGGCGTGGTTGTCATCGTGGAAGAGCGCACCTATTCAAAGGAAACGACGGTCCAGATGGGCCTGAGCCCCCTCCTCGGGATCATCATGACCACGAGCGGCTGCCCGATCATGGAACAGCTCAAGCCCATGGTGCGGTTTCATCTGCCCTTCGCGAGCCTGGAGGAGACGATCTTCCGCATGGTCTCCATGTATCTCGTGGCGCAGTACCTCCGGAAGCAGGCGGGCAGGTCAGCAGAATGGGACCTTGACGGCCTGACCAGGATCTACGCGCAGATCGCGCAGGTGAACAAGGACTTTGTCGACCGGCTGCTTGGCGCGGCGAAGAACGACGTCAATGTGAATGCCTTGGTGAACCTGGACGCCTTCGCCAAAATGGTACCCCTTGCGGCAGACAGTATGCTCGCGAAGATCACCCCCTATTTTTCCGCTCTCCTGCGGTAGCCTTTGCTCCGATCACCTCAGAGATCCGGTTGTTCGCCGCCGCCGAAGCCACGACCGGATTAACTCCATGACCATTGATTTCCCCCATTCCGCAGACCGGTGCGAGTCTTGATGGTTCGTTACGATGTGCTTGAAATGTCCGGCACATCTGTGCTACAGTGCCGTTCGTGATCACCGCGTTTTTCATCTTCCTCATTTCCTGTCTCTTCATCGGCCTCCGGCAGATCCCGCGCGTTCATACCGACCGGACCGCCGGCGCGTTCCTGGGCGCCCTTATCACGGCCATCGCGATCGCAACCGGCATCGTGGTCCTGGTCGCCGGGGTCCGGACCGCCCAGGGAGCTGAACCGGCGCCGGCGGCGCAGCCGGCGAAGGAGATGACCATTACGGTCACGCCCGCCGATCCGCATGGCATCGCGCGTACCTACCGGGTCGCGCTGCTCTGCGACGGCGATGAGAGACAGCGCCAGGGCCTGCAGGGGTTCAGGCAGCTGGCAGCGGACGAAGCCGCGCTTTTTCCCTATGAGAGGCCTGCGGCGGTCACGTTCTGGATGGGGACCGTGAACTATCCCCTGGACATCATCTTTGTCGCGTCCGACGGGACGGTATCACGAGTCTATCGGGACTGCCGGCCGGGGCAGGCCGACGTGTATCCTTCCGGGGCGGCGGTACGCTGGGTGATCGAGACAGCCGCGGGATCGGGGATCAAAGAAGGCGACAGGATCAGCATCCGCCGGTGATGGTTTTACAGGTCGTCTGCACCGCATGGTGAGCATGCACGAATAACTGGCGCCGTTATTGAAGCAACGTGAAAACAGGAAAAGTCATGGACAGGACAACAGGATTGACAGAAAAAGACGAGTCGATGACTCTTCTGATCGTATCCGACGTTATCCTGTCATCCTGTCAAAAAGGACGATTTGGTTCCGGCTTGCCCCGCTTTAGAGGCATCCGCCTCTAACGGGGTTTGTCCGGCTTAGGGTCAAAAGATTATATCGTCCGAAAAACGACAGCTCTGTTATGCTATGACAGGCAAACGGACAGAAGGCCGAAAGGAAAAGATGCACATGGCAGAACAGGCAAATGGGACGGAGGTTGCAGAGAAGAAAAAATTCGTGCTGGTAGTGGACAACAACAGCCGGGATTCGTTCAAGTCGGGGATGATGCTCCAGAATTTCGGCTACAATGTCACGACCGTAAAGGCCGCGGAAGAAGCGCTTGAATTCCTCACGATAGCGGTGCCTTCCCTGATCGTCATGGAACTTGTCCTTCCGGGGATGAGCGGCCAGGATCTGCTGGTCCGCCTCAGGAAGGATGCCTCTTTCGTGAAGATGCCGGTGATCGTTCAGACCTCCCTCTCTGACGTCAAAGTTCAGGACCGGTGCTACGAGGCGGGATGCACCCTCTATCTAAAAAAACCCGTGGATGCCGAGAGCCTGTACCGGGCTGTCCAGGAAACCATCGAACCGACGCCGCGGCAACATGTCCGGATCCACACATTTCTCAAGGCATCGGTTAACGGCAGCGGGACCGGGGCCGAGTTCGTGACCGTTATCTCCAACAAGGGTATGTTCGTCAAAACACTTCACCCCCGGCCCAAAGGGACGGACCATACGGTCAGTTTTATCCTCAACAAAAAGATCATCAAGGTCCAGGCGCAGGTCCTCTACAGCTACGGCTTCGGCGAAGGCCCCTCCAGGGACCCGGGCATGGGAATGATGTTCAGTGCCATCTCCCCGGAAGACCGTGCGCTTATCCAGGCCTATATTCTGGAGAATATCGACCAGACCGTCGCTTCAGCCATACCCCGCTGAGTTCGCAACCCACCGGTCCTCCTCACTGTTCCAACCTGCCGCTGATCATCGCACGTAATGCTGATACAAGCGCATAAGGTTTTGTGTCATTGCGAGGAGCACGTTCGTTTCACTCAGTGTAAACTCCGCGACGAAGCAATCCCGGCTCTTACAACGAGATTGCCGCGCTCCCTTCGGTCGCTCGCAATGACTGTGCAAAAGTATTTTGTGCGTTTGTATTAATACGCTCCTGGAAAAGGCGCTCGAGGCCTGACGGCGTTCGGGTCCGCTCGCATCGGCATTCACAGTTTGTTGAAAAGACATCTCTTGTAACCTAACCCGGACAAGCCGGAACCAACAGGTTACGGTAACGGTTACGATGCCCGTATCGTCCAGCGGTTACGTTATTCAGTCTTTTTGCATTACCGTTACCCGAAAGACATTTGACGATACGGGCATCGTAACCATAAGACGTT
>CAYPOT010000031.1:0-43043 GCA_964412455.1 uncultured Nitrospiraceae bacterium
GGTCTGGATCGAGGACGGCAAGCAGCAGGTCGTTCGCGCCAACCAGACCCTGCTCTCCATAACAGGTTTTTCCAAGACGGAGATCACCGGCAGGTACTGCGGGGAACTGCTGGACCGTATCGGCATCGATGCCACCCGGTGTCTCTGCCTGGACACGTTCACTCACAAGCGCGCGACCTTCCGGGAGTTGAAGAACAACGCCGGGAACATCTTCCACTTCTGGGCCTATCCGCTCCTGGACGACGAGGGCCGGCTTTACGCCATCGTCCATTACCTCAAGGACGTGACGGCGCAGCGGCGGCTCGAACAACAGCTCATCCGGTCGAGCAAGCTGGCTTCCCTGGGCACACTTGTGGCGGGCATCGCCCACGAGATCAACAATCCTCTGGGGATCATCGCGGGCTATTCCGAGGCGCTGCTCGACCGCGCCCATGAACCAATGCTCTCCAACGTCCCGGGATTCGAAGATTTCCCCGAGTATCTGCGGACCATCCACAGCGAGATCTTCCGGTGCAAGGGGATCCTCAAGAGCCTGCTCGAGTTCGCGCGGCCGTCGGGCGGCACGTTCCGGGAGATCGACATCAACGAGCTCATCAAGGAAGTGCTCCTTCTGCTCAAGCACCGGACCGCCCGGGAGCAGCATACCCTGTCACTCACGCTGAACCGCGACCTGCCGAAGATCTTTGCCGACGCGGGGAACCTCCGGCAGCTCCTGATGAACCTGCTCCTGAACGCCATTTATTTCACTCCCGAGGGGGGGAGCATCTCCATCACGACCGGCCCCGATGGAGCGGAGAACGCGGGCGTGGTCCGGCTCGTTGTTCGGGACACGGGCGCGGGCATATCGGCGGACCTCGTCGACAAGGTGTTCGATCCCTTTTTTACCACCAAACCCGTGGGCGAGGGGACCGGACTGGGCCTCACCATCTGCCACCGGATCGTGGAAGAGCACGGCGGGACCATCGACGTGGAAAGCGCCCCGGGAAAGGGGACAGCCTTTGTCATCACGCTGCCGGCGATCAGGCACGGCTGAACCAGGAAAGAAAAACAAAATTCTGCCACGAAGGCACTAAGACACAAAGAACTTCTGATACTTTACGATTAAATCAAACCACGAAAAATCCAGGCTTCACTTCGTGCCTTCGTGTCTTAGTGGCAAGAGTTGGTTCCGGTTTGTCCGGGTCAGGATATTGATATGGTTAACATTCTTGTCGTTGATGATGAAGAGCCGTTCCGGAGGCTTCTGAAGAACGAGCTGACCCGCAAGGGCTATTCCGTGTCGGTTGCCGCCGACGGAGGGGAAGCGCTGAGGCTGATGTCCAGCAACGCCTTTGACGCTATCCTGCTCGACGTGATCATGCCCGGCATGGACGGACTGTCGCTCATGAAGACGCTGAAAGAGGACCTGTCGGTGCCCCCCATCATCGTGCTCACCGGCAAGGCCACGGTGGAGACCGCGGTGGAGGCCATGAAGAACGGGGCCTATGATTACCTCACCAAGCCCTACAAGCTCGATGAACTGGTGATCGTCGTGGACCGTGCTTGCGAGTACGGCCGTCTGAGCGTCAAGAGCAAACTGCTGGAACAGGAGCTGGTGCGCAAGGAGTCCCCCTTCGAGCTTATCGGCACCAGCGGTCAGTTGACGGACATCCTGACGCTCATCAGGAAGGTGGCGCCCACGGACTCGCCGGTGTTCATCCAGGGTGAGAGCGGCACGGGCAAGGAGCTTGTCGCCAACACCGTCTGGCATTACAGCAAGAGGAAGGACACCCCATTCATCGCGCTGAACTGCGCAAGCCTGTCGGAGAACCTCATCGAGTCGGAGATCTTCGGCCATGAGAAGGGCGCCTTTACCAGCGCCTACCAGTTGAAGCACGGCCTCGTCGAGGTCGCCGACAAGGGGACGCTTTTCCTCGACGAGATAGGCGAGATGCCCATCGGGCTCCAGGCGAAGCTGCTGCGGTTCCTCGATTCCGGCGAGTTCAGGCGGGTGGGAGGGAACAAGGCCCTGCGCGTCGATGTCCGGCTGATCACGGCCACGAACAAGGACCTCCCGGAGATGATCAAGGCCGGGACCTTCCGCGAAGATCTTTTCTACCGCCTCAACGTGATCACCGTTACCATCCCGCCCCTCCGGGAACGCAAGGAGGACATTCCGGAACTGGCGCGCTATTTTCTGAATAAATATTCCCGGAAACTGTCCAAGGTCGTAAAGGATTTCACCGCAGAGGCATTGGAACTGCTCGCGGGATACCACTGGCCTGGAAATGTGCGGGAACTGGAGAACGTGATCGAACGGGCGGTGATCCTGTGCGAAACGCAGACGCTGGGGGCGGAGGACCTTGCCATCCCGTCCGCGGCGGCCATTTCGGAGCTCGGCACCAATCCGTCGCTCGAAGAGATGGAGAAGAACTATATCCTCCGCGTGCTGAAGGAAGCGAACGGCAACCAGTCAAAGGCGAGCCAGCTTCTCGGCATCGACCGCAAGACGCTGTACCTAAAGCTCAAAAAATACGGTATCAGTCAGTAATCTCCCGTTTTCAAAGGTATTTTCCGCTTTCAATGCCCTTGCCATTTCCCCATCGTTATTGTATCCTTGCCTCGTGTTTAGAATAAGTCCCAGTAGAGGCGGGAATTACCGCGCATGATGAGATTGTTGAGGTGAACGTATGAAGAATGAAACAATAGTTAAAACGGTTCTGAGCTGTTACCCCGATGTGGAGGCAATCTATCTCTTCGGCACCTATCTGACGCCGGACCAGCAAAAAGACAGCGACGCGGATATTGCCGTTCTCTTCCCCCATGAAAAAGCCAAGCTGTTGAAGAATCTTGCCATGAGCAATTGCCGGGACGCGCTCGAAAACGTATTGAAACGAACGGTGGACCTTGTCAACATGCGGACGGTAAATACCGTATTTCAGAACGAGATCCTGCAACAGGGCAGGATAATATATCAGCGGCATGAACGCGCCGTCGATGAATTCGAGATGCAGGTCATGTCTTCTTACCAGAAGCTGAACGAGGAACGGGCGGGTATCCTGGAAGATATATTGGAAACCGGGAGAATATTGAAATGATGATGGACGTGATTCTGAACAAAAAAGAGAGCATTGAACGCTGCGTACAGCAGATACGCCTCTATTATGCCATGCCATCCGAGCTGCCTTTTGAGAAAGACCACCTGAAACAGGACGCCATTGCCGCGAACCTTCAGCGGGCCGCCGAACAGGCCATCGACCTGGCAAATCATGTCATCAGAAAAGAAAAACTGGGTTTGCCGAAGGAGAGCAAGGAAAGTTTCGAAATACTCGCCAGGGTCAAGGTCATCCCTCAGGAGCTTGCGGATAAATTAAAAGGAATGGTCGGGTTTCGCAATATTATGGTCCATCAGTACCAGGAGATGGATTTAAAGATCATGGTGGATGTCATTGAGCATCGTCTCGATGACCTGGTCTTTTTTACAACTCATGTCATGGAATTTGGCCGCGGCCGGGTGCGTTGATCTGTTTACTAACATAACCGAATGACGGCAAAGTGGGCGTGACCCTATGGGTCTATGCCTTTGCCATTTGTTCAACGTTATGTATCCTCATCATCAGTGACCCTGAACGATGGTAGCAGAGGAGAGCGGCGCGAATGTATTACGAAAACGTATTTAGATCGCTCCAGAAGAACAACATCCGGTACGCTGTCGCTGGCGGTGTCGCCCTGGTGCTTCACGGCGTGGTCAGGTTCACGGCCGACCTCGATCTGATCGTGGACCTGGAACCGGAAAATCTCAGACGCTTTGTCCAGGCCATGACCGAGCTGGGCTATCGTCCTCGAAATCCTGTAAAAGCAGATGAATTCCTTGATCCCGCGGTCAGGGCTGGATGGAAACGGGACAATAACATGGAAGTCTTTTCGTTCGTAGATCCGGCACAGCCCATAAACCTGATCGACGTGTTTATAGAGGAAAAGATCCCCTTTCGAGAAGTCTTTCAAGAGATCGCACAAATGGGGGCAAAGGGTATTACAATACCCGTCGTTTCCCTGCGGCATTTGAAGATGCTCAAGCAAGCTGCCGGAAGGCCGCAGGACCTCGCGGACATTGCGGCAATTGATGCGTTGGAGAAAACAGAGGGCGAAAAGTGATGGACCAGGAATCAAAGGACAAGCCGTTTGCCTTTAGTCCTTCACTGGAGGCCCTGAAGCAGTTCAAAGACGCCACTCCTGAAGAAAAGCTGAACTGGCTGGAGGATGCGAACCGGTTCGTCAACGACTTTGTATCTCCGTCGAAGCTGGAGAGGTGGAAGAAGTTCGTCGGACGATAAGGAGCGGGTAAGGTCAGCAACCGCTTCTTGTTCAAGCATGACGGAAGATCTCAATCGAAGCCAGGCATTCAATTGAAGTTCTATGGAATATAATTTGCAGGCTCTCTAACACTCCAAAACGCTTGCATAGGGAGTTTTTTTTCGCTCAATCACTTGTTATAGGTGAAAAAAATGCAGACAATCGGTAAAAGAATAGCAATTGCGGCCGGGGATATCCGGATATCATCGCCTAAAAATATCTTCATGTTGCTGTTCACGCCTATCTGGCTTACCGGATGGACAATAGGCGGTAGCGTGGCAATGTGGCAAGTCCTCTCAGGACAAACCAAAGACGCCTGGTTCTTAATTATCTGGCTTTGTGGCTGGCTGGTAGGCGAATTATTTGTGCTCTACGCTTTCCTCTGGAGTGCTTTTGGAAACGAAGTAATTACGGCAGAGCACGGCGTTATAAAAATCAAGCGTTCCATATATGGATACGGCCCATCAAGACAATTTGAGCTAACAAAAATCTCTAATATTCGCGCGTCAGGATTCTTTGCGACGATGATGAGTTGGAATTATAGTATGGCTTATTGGGGTCTTACAGGCGGGACAGTTGCATTTGACTATGAAAGTAAGCCTGTGCGCTTCGGAATTAATCTTAATGAAGACGATGCAGATCAGCTGGCTAAAACGATGAAAAGCAGATTCAACCTATAACAAGCGGCTCAAGACCGCCGCGCAGGAGCGCGCGTCTTAGCCGCGCGTTAGGGTGGTATTTCACGTGGCATGAAAAAGTATTCTTATCCAAAGATAAGGACAGAACATGCGATATTTCATAGTTCTCGTCATAATATTTACCTGGTTGGGGACCGCAAATGCCTTAACGCCTCTTCCTGACAGCTCTCCAGGATTCTTTGCGGGCGAATAGGCGGGGACTGGTGAGCAGGGCGCGTACTGCTCTCTACCTGAGCGCTGATGGCTGGGGATGGGTGCTCATCGATGGCGGGACGGGTGACTGGCTTGGCGCTCGAATGCAATGGCGTAATCTGCAACAGGCGCTTCAGGTCGAAAAAATCATCCCTCTTCCCGCCTCAATGCAACGTCGCATCCTGCCATTGACGAAATTTGTTCTCCGCGGCGGATTCAATCAATCCTTGAGCTTGACATGGAACACATTGCCCTCCGGTTGCCAACTGCAAAAGATCGGAACAACGGAACATCACCTTGGTCGGGCACGCAGAGTCATTGACGAATTGCGCGAATTGCATCCAGGGGAGGGCAAACGATGAAACGCGAGAGTCCTTACTGGTGGATCGTCCTTATCTTCTGGCCTTTACTCGGGGGCGCGTGGGGCGCGTGGGTCTTGTTTCGGGGTCCGTATTCCCGTATGTCACACATGAACACGGATACCTTTGCGCCGGTTGTCGTGTGGGTTTTTGCTGTTTTTTTAGCTTTCGTTGGCCTGATCGCTGGTGCGGCAATATGTGCGCTGATCGGCGGATTAGTTGAATGGCTTCGGCGGCGTTTTGGCATCGCTATTATCGCAGCTATCGGTGTCGCGACGCTGGTGAATGTGCTGACGCTCTGGCAAATCGGCGATTTCCTTCAGGCGAAATATCCTGGATTGCGCGCCGAAACAGCCGCGAAACCACACCGCAGCAATCCTCCTGGGGAGCTCGCCCCTGCTGACCAAGGTTCTTACCAGAATGCTTGTTCAGAGCCGCCTCCTACGGATACTAAGGAGCGTGCGATCTGGGACTCTGAATGCCGTTGAAATGCGGAAGAGGTGGTATAGGAACATGAAAAGTGGCAACTCTCCGCTTCCCTCTTGTGGAAATTAGAGACAGCGACCATTCAAGTTTGATACACAAAAAGGCTGCGCCTAACAGATCGTTCCACGCAGACCGCTTAGCGGCGTGTTAACTCGTCGGTCGTCAAAGCTGCATTACACTACATTGATCCATTCTCCATCCAACCCTTCCCCGATCACCACCAGCTCGTTTCCCTGTAATTAGCGCAAGAATCTGCGGACAGAAAGCCGGTGTACCGGCGCAACAATGTCCTGAATTGGAAAGGTGTGCTGAGAAATAAGATGTCCTGGCTGAAGGAAGTTCGGGAAGGGGAGAGGGGTCAGATCGTCAATGTTCAGAGCATGGTGCCGTTAATGCTTGACCTTCAGCATGGCATGATCAGCGGCGGTTTGAAAGCAACGATTGGATCACCAGCATGATGCCCATTACCAGCAAAAGAAGAGAGAGACCGCTTTTATATTTATCGTCAGGCATTTTCTTGAACAAATACCTGCCTGCCGGCAGCCCGAGCATCATGGCAGGCGTGAATTTCAGGAATGTCAGCGTAATATCCATCGTAATATTGCCGGCCGCCAGATGAAAGAGTACCACGAGGACGCTGGTGATGAAGAAGAAGAAGTTCAGGGAGGCAAAGATATTGAGCTTTGACCCGGCTTGCGAAGAAAGGTACATGACCACCGGGGGGCCCGTGATATTAAACGCGCCGCCCAGGGAACCGGCAAACAGGCCGACGAGATATGCTATCCAGCCGGGCAGCCGCAAGAGAACAGGCTTGCGCTGAAAACAGTATGCCGCATAAGCAACAAGCACCGATCCCAACGTGGACCTGATCAACTGTTCGCTCGATGCCAGGAGGAAGTAAATACCAATGGGTATACCGATGACCGCCCCGATGATCAACGGCATGATCTTCCGGTACGAGAATTCTCCCTTGAGCTGGAATGTCAGGATGCCGGCGATCAGCGCGAGAAAAAGGGAAAGCAGGGGAACGGCGACTTTCATGGTGAGGAAAAGGGAGAGCAGGGGAAGCGCGATCAGCATAAAGGCAAAGCCGAACATCCCTTGCAACAGGGAGGAGAGGAATATCACCCCGCCGATAAGAAGGGTCTCCATGGAAGTGCCTACTTGCCGCAGGCCCCTTTCCGGGCAACCATTGCCCCCACGAGGTCATAGGCTGATTTGCTTCCCGAGGCAAATGCCTTGGTTGCCTCTTCATAGAGCAGTTCTATGGCCTGTTCGCGGATCTCCATGAAGCGGGGCGAGGCCAGCATGCGGAAGTCCCTCGGCCGGGGAAGGTCGATCTCGATCTCAGCCTTTACCCTGCCCGGCTGGTAGGTCATGATGATCAGCCGGTCCGCCAGGAAGATGGCTTCGTCTATTTCGTGGGTTATGAACAGATTTGTCCTGCCTACCTCTTCAAAGAGACCGACGTAGAATTCCTGCATCAGTTCCCTGGTCATCGCATCCAATCCCCGAAAGGGCTCATCAAGGAGCATGATCTTTGGATCGTTTATCATGGCCCGTGCAAGTTCTGCCCTTCTCTGCATCCCGCCGGAGAGCTGGCTTGGATATTTATTCCTGAACTCAAAGAGCCCGACCTTTTTCAGGATCAGTTCAGCCCGCTCCTTAATATCTTGTTTGCACGTGCCCTGTGTCTTGCAGCCGAAGACCACATTCGAGTATACGGACATCCAGGGGAACAGCGCCGTTTCCTGGAACACGACCAGACGATCGGAACCCGGACCCTGTACCGGCGCATCATCGATCGTGATCCGGCCCGAAGTGGGGCTCTCATATCCGGCAATGAGATTGATAAGAACGGTCTTCCCGCAGCCCGAGGGGCCCATGAGGACGGTCAGTTTGCCTCGCTGGGCCAGAAGGCTGCAATCCTCCAGCACCGTCTGACGCTGGTCCTCTGTGTCGTAGGACATGGTCACGCGGTCCACGCGAACCTCGCCAAAATCGCCTTTGCTCAATGCTGTGTTGCCATTATTCCCGGACATGCATGCCCCCTCGCGCGCTCTCAGAATTTCCTGCTCCACGGCATAGCCAACGCCCCGAGCCAGCGGATCAAAGTGCTGCAGAGATAGCCCGCGACCCCGATGCTTACCATGCCGACGACGATGAACGGAATGTTGTGGTTCGTATACGCCTCCCAGGTCATTCGCCCCAGCCCGCCCTGGCCGGCGATCATTTCAGCCGCGATCAGCACGTTCCAGGTGACGCCCATGCCGACGGTCATGCCGGTCACAATGGAGGGAAGCGAGCCCGGGACCATGATCTTCCAGAAGATGTCGCCCGGCCGCGCCCCGAGGGAAGAGGCAGCCCGGGTAAGCGTTACGGAAATATTGGAGACGCCTCTCAGCACATTGATGACAATGATGAAGAAGGCGCCGATGAAGACAAGAAAATAGATGGACAACTCCCGGGTCGGCCAGAAGAGGATGCCGATAGGGATCCACGCGATTGGAGGGATCGGCCGGAAGATCTCGAAGAGCGGGAAGGTGAAGTCCCTGAACACCTTGCTCATGCCCATTGCCATGCCGACCGGTATGCCGATCAACTGGGCGGCAATAAATCCGATAAAGATGCGCTGAAGGCTGATGCCCCAGTTGAACCAGTAGGTTCTGGTGACGGCGGCATGAGCACCGTCCAATGCGACTTCTCGTGGAAAAGGCAGGTTTTCCAGATAGGGGACCTTGAGGACGACAACGATCTGCCAGAGAGCGACAAAAAGAACGACGGAGATCGCACCACGCAGGATGCTCAGATTTAATGCTTTGTGTGCCGTTTTCATGCCATCTCCCGCTCGCCGGCTTCGAACGCCTTTTTTGCTTCCTCATGCACGGCCTCCAGCACTTCCCGCTTGAGCTCGAGGTACGCACCGGACCCCTTCAGGTGGTGTTCCCGCGGCCAGGGCAGGTTCACGGGGACGATCTTTTTGACCTGTGCGGGCCTCGTCGTCATGATGACCACCTTCTTGCCGAGGAAGATGGCCTCATCGATGTCGTGAGTGATAAAGAACATGGTGCGGGGGGAGGAACAATAGACAGCCATGAGAAATTCGTGCATAACGGTCTTTGCCACGGCATCGAGGCCACGGAACGGTTCGTCCAGCATCACGACCCTCGGCTCATTGATCAATGCCCGCAGGATCTCGACCCGTCTCTGGACGCCTGAGGAAAGCTCGGCGGGATATTTTTTCTCAATACCCTGAAGCCCCAGCTGGTCGAGCATCTCCCTCGCGGTCTCTATTGCCTGCGGCTTCGCGAGGCTGCCCTGCACGACGGGTCCGTAGATGATATTCTCCATGACCGTTTTCCACGGAAAAAGGGCGCCATTCTGGAACACCACCATCCTGTCGACATTCGGCTTTATCTGCTTCTGTCGGGAAGAGATGATCTCGCCATCAAGAGCGATCTCTCCGGACGTGATGGTGTCAAACCCGGCTATGGCATTAAGGAGTGTGGTCTTGCCGCAGCCTGACGGCCCGACAATAACTGCGAACTCGCCGGCCTCGATATCGAAGGAGCATTCCTTCATGGCCATCACGTTGGCCCCATCGGGGTCGTATATCTTGGTGACATCGCGGATGGAGATCGCGCCTTGAATCTGTTGGATCGTTTGCATCTATACGCCCCTCCTGCCGGCTTCCCAGGCCATGAGCTTTCTGCCGACGGCCCTGATGCCGGCACTGCTGATGTAGCCGAGGATGCCGAGGGTGAACATATAGTACACGACCTGCGAATACTGGAACAACGAGTATCCTTCATAGATGGCGTAGCCGAGCCCGCGCTGTCCGGATATGATCTCGCCGGCCACGAGGGACATCCAGGAGACGCCCATGGCGATCTGCAGCCCGGTAAAGATGAACGGGAGCGAACCGGGGACGACCACGTTGAAAAAGATGTCCTTGGGTTTCGAGCCGAGGCATTTTGCCGCCAGAAAGTAGTTCCGGTCTATGGAGAACACTCCGAGGAGCGTGTTCAGGACGGTGGCAAAGAAAGCGGCGATGAAGGTGACATAGATGACCGCGATCTCCACACCGGGAAGGATGAGCACTGCCAGCGGTATCCAGCTAAGGGGCGGCATGGGCCGCATGATCTCCACGAGAGGAAACGTGAAATCATAGAAGGTCCGGTTCCAGCCCATGAAGAGCCCGAGAGATACACCGAGGATCGTGGCAAGAACGAAGGCTACCAGCGTCCGGACAACGCTGTATGCCATATCCAGATAATATTCCCGGGTAAAGATCGAACGACCCGAGAGCGGCTCAAAGCTCACCCATTCTTTAATGACCGTTACAGGGTCCGGTATCAATTTGAACCGGGGCAGGGCGAGAACTGCGGTGAGGAGGTACCAGAGACCGAGAAATACCACGATGCCGACCAGGGCCCTCCAGATCTGCGGGTCTATCATCCCGGGCTTGGTCCTGTCATTCATGGCGCGATCTCCTGGGGAACGGGAATTCCTATCTCGTTTATGGGTATATAGGCATATCCCTCCATCTGCAGGACGGCCAGGTCGAAGAAAACGGTCTCTGACACTTCGACAAAGGCGAGGACATTATCGCCGGCGACATTGTTCCGGATCATGGGTACCTGGCATTGTACAAAACGCATCCGCTCCTTTTCGTTCATCTCGGACATGACCCGCTGGATGTCGGACAACCTTTGCATCTGCTCGTTCTCGTACTTGGTGCCGTCCAAGGAGCGCGTCATGAATTTTGTGGCAGGTCCATGGACGACCAGCACAAATTTCGGCATCATCCCTTTTTTCCGGATAACATCGGCCGTCTGTTGAATGAGGCCCAGACGGTCCTCGAAGAGCGCTTCATTCCCGATGGTCACGTCCCATACGATTTTCACCACCTTGTTGGTCATACCCGCGCTCCATTCCATCCCAGGTTGTCCGGAGCAGCAACGATACAAGCGCTACTGAAGCTCGTCGTGCTGGACCGAAGTCTCCCGACACACGGCATTAGCCCTTGAATTCGCTGAGCGACAAGCCCTTAATGGGGCCCAGGGGCGTCGTGATCTTCATTTCCCGGACAACGGAGTCCACCAGGTCGGTATAGATCGCTCCCGGCAATGGCTTGTCCATGGTGATCGCACCTTTTGCATGAAGGAACTTGAAGCTGTCATCAATGAAGTCCATGACCTTTTTATCAAAGGTCACCTGGGCGATCACGTTGGTGTCTTGTGAGTGTGAATTGTCGGGATACTTGCCATACAGAGCCATCCACAGCTCTTTGGTGGTATAACCGGGCAGCTCCTCGGCAACCATTTTCACCGTCTCGTAAGGGTTCTTCAGGATAAACTGCAGGGCTTCAACGTCTGCCTTGATCCAGCCTTTTGCCGCCTCGGGATAGCTGTCGATAAAATCCTTCCTCATCAGGATGAAGTTTGCGTCCTGGGCCGCCCAGTTCGATCCGGTGAACGCGATTTTGCCGAAGCCGTGATTCATGATCTGGGCTACGTGGGGCTGGAAACCCTGTGCCGCGTCTATTTTCTTTGCCTGAAGGGATGTCTTGATGATGGTGGGATCGAGATATTGTACATCGGGCTTGATGTTCGTCCTTCTGATGAGGCTTGAAACGAAGCGATCGCCGCAAGAGCCTTTTCCTGACACGCCGATCGTTTTGCCGTCCAGCCATTTCACGGCTTCATCGATATTCTTGAAGTCCGGCGCATCGCTCCGGACCATCATGACGGAACAGATCTGGCCCGTATCGGAGAAAAGGTTTATCTCGACGATCCGAAGGTCAACAAGATTTCTTTTTGTGGTCGCCACCAGGGCGGGCATGTCGCCCATGTAGCCGATCTGGCTCTTATTGGCCAGGAGATTGGCAACGATGGGGGGTCCGACCACCTGAATGTCCCAATCTACCTTACTTCCTGCGGGGAGATATTTCTTCCAGAGATCCTTATGCTTCACTACAACGCCGGACCATCCCCCTACCCAGCTGGGGAAAAATCCAACGGTGATGTCCACGGGTTTGCCGACAGGCTGTGTCTGTGCAAAGACGTCCTGAACCGCTGTGCCGGACGATGCTAAAAAGGCGCTGATGCTGGAAAGGCTCAGGCCCAGGATCGCGGTCTTCTTCATAAAGGTTCTTCTGTCCATCCTGCCTTTTTCATAGTCGCCGATCATCTCATCCAACTCATCCGCTGTCCTCATGGCAATATTCTCCTTTACTGGTCAAAGAATTATTTTGCTGCGGTAATCAAACGATTTTCCGGCGCTATTGCAGCGAAAAGCCTGTCCCCCTATACCTTGACATTATCATGGAACTGAACTGATAATAAACACTCCCACGTGGTTGGGGAGTCGAGCAGGGGAGAGGGGGTCAAATCGCCGGAGTTCCATATCGACACGACAATAAGCGATCTGACCCCCCGCTTGCTACTTAATCAAACTGCTCAAATACGCCACAGATGGTTCACTTAAAAGGACAGCGAGCCTTTCGCCCGGGATGTCATCTCAATGAGGCTCATGGCACCGGCGGCTTTAACGCCTGCAATAAGGTCATTTTCCTTGATGTTCTTGTTTGCCATGGTCTGCGTACAGCACTGGATCTCGACGCCCATTTCCATCGCCTCATCGAGCCGCTGCCGCAGGGAGGGAACGCCGGGCTGCGGCTTCTCAAGCTCCTCGATGGCGCCCTTGACCATGATGTCCACGGCGGTTTGAATGCAGTACAGGACCGTACGGTAGTCTGCCGATGCGGCCAGCGCCGCGAACATCAGGGCCGACCTTGCCCGGGCGATATTTTCGAACCCCGATGCACACAAAACGATGAACAGGTCGCGCTGGGACTCTTCCGTGGGTGTTGTCACCGTATGATTCATGGTTGCCTGCATTTATGCCACCAGTGTCGTCTGAATTGCGACAGGCCGGGAAAGCGTTACTCCCACCGGCGAGGTTCCTATCACGTGCCGATGGAGCTCTTCGAGCGTCTTTCTGTCCGCCGGAGATTTGATCTTCACGTTGACGGTGATGTTCTTGAAACCCGGGAGTTTGGCCATATTCATCTTTTCCGGAGCTTCGAGGCCGAGGAAACCCGGCAGGTCGATCTCGCCTTCAAGGTCGATCTTGATGTCGTCGAGCTTGATGCCCCGGACAGCAGCGTTCATAGCATACCCGATGCTCAAACATGCGCCGTAGGCTTGAAGGACCATTTCCACGGGATTGGCAGCGGTGTTGGTGCCGCACAGCATCTCCGGCTCATCGGCCAGCAGCGTAAAATCACGGGAGCATGTCTCAACTTTGAATCCGCCCTTCCAGGTCGTCGATGCCTTCCAGACCGTCTTGCCCTTTTCCCAGTTCTCCTTGACCGCCCCAACTACCTTCATGAGGTTGTCAACATCGAGTCCGTTCACTAATGTCGCCGTTGCCATGGTCGTTCCTCCTCACACCTGTATTCGGATCGGTGCATCTGGAGGGTATATAGCAAGTCTCTAGCCAAAACCTTTTCCGGGACGCGGTTCGTTAACGGCGCGAGGCGGCAAATGGGTCTCATGGGCAGAAAGTCATTGAAATGAAAGTGTTTGTTGATAAGGGTAACTCAGGATAGGCGCTAACGTATTCCGGGGATCAGGGAATTTGGCAGGTATGGTCGGCATGACGGAAACTGCAAAATGCAGTCATGGATATGGTCTATTCCATCGAGAACGCACAAGAGACTGATAACTAATACGAATGCCGAAAAAGCCAGTGATTGCAAAATGCAATCATTGTCCGTCAAGTGCCTTTGCTATTCTCCAGAGGGTGGTGGTATCCAGGCCGAGGAGCTTCGCAGCTTTCTTTTTGTTGCCGCCCACGAGGTCCAGGACCTTCGCGATGTGCTCCTGTTTCACTCGCTCAAGCGACCAGTCTCGCTGCAGGTCAGCGGCCAGTGCCCCCATCGTCAGCGGCAGGTCTTCCGTCCTGATCTCGTCAGTCTCTGCAACCACGACCGCCCTTTCAAGTGCATTCTCCAGTTCCCTGATATTCCCGGGCCATGCATAGTTCAAAAGAGCCTGCATTGCCTCGTCGCTGATCCTTCTGATGTCCTTCTCCATCCGTTTGGAGAACTTGGCCAGAAAGTACCGTGCAAGGAGGGGTATGTCCTCCGCGCGCTCGCGCAACGGGGGAAGGTCGATCCTGATGACGTTCAGCCGGTAGTAGAGGTCTTCACGGAATTGCGTTGTCTTGATGGCCTCTTCAAGATGCTGATTGGTGGCCGCGATGATCCGTACATTCACGGTGGTCGGGCGGGTGCTTCCGACCGGGAAGAAGGTGCTGTCCTGGAGCACCCGGAGGAGCTTGACCTGGAGGTTTTTGCTCATCGCTTCCACCTCGTCGAGGAACAGGGTCCCTTTGTCGGCGGCCTCGAACAGGCCGATCTTGTCACCGGCCGCGCCGGTGAAGGCGCCTTTCACGTATCCGAAGAGCTCTGATTCCAACAGATTTTCGTTGAGCGCGGCGCAATTCACGGCGATGAACGGCCGGTCCTTCCGGATGCTGTTGAAGTGCAGGGCCCGGGCGATCAGTTCCTTGCCGGTTCCGCTTTCCCCGTAGATGAGGATGCTCGACGGCACATCGGTGATCTTGCGGACAAGGTCCAGGATCGCGGCCATCTTCGGGCTTCCCGTGATGATGCCCGCGAAGTTGGAATACCGTATCCGCGCGTCCGTCTCTCTCCTGGTGTGTTCGAACATGCGGGCGTTCTCGATGGCCAGGCCGATCGGCTGGGTAGCCGCCCGCAAGATGTCGAGCAGGTCATGATCAGGGGTATAGGGGGCATGGGAGATGACGCAGAGTACGCCGACGACCTTGTTCCTTGCCCTGAGCGGCAGCCCGGCATAGAACTCCATGTTCTCTTTTTTAAGGACTCCCCGTGTGAACCTCGGGTCAAGGGAGGCCTTTTCAAGGATGATCACTTCCCGGTCGCATTCGGCTATGCTGCCGCACATGCACTCGCCGACCTTGACCCTTCGTTCGCAAAGGTCCTTTACCACCGCTTCGGAAATATTCCGAAAGGTCATGGGTATCATTTCCAGGGTCTCATCGTCGATGACGTAGATGACCCCGGCGTCCACGCCCATGAACCTGAGCACCTTTTCCAGGACTTCGTTCAGGATGGTCTTCAGATCGAGTGATTTACCCACGGTCAGGGCGATCTCGTAGAGGATGGACAGTTTCTTGTTTTGCCGTTCCAGGACATCCGGCAGGGCGTTCAATTCGTTCATGGGTTTATGGTAACTCTTTTCCACCTTTAATAACAAGAGGTCAGGTAGGAAGCTAGTGCATTGTAAATCTAATTCTTGATGGTATCGCGCCTATTTTTCTCGTCGCCCCGGCATGATTTTAGCCGGGGTCCAGAGGTTTAAATCCCTGGATTCCGGCTTAGAACGTGCCGGAATGACGTCGTTGAACCATTAACAACTAAGTTTACGGTGTACTAGTGCATGTGAGAGAGACTCTTTATTGAGCCCTTCCCCGATAACGACGAGCCTGCTGTCCGCGATATCTTTCTCAAAGCGCGCAACATCCACGATACCGTACGTACGATCGAACCGGTAAGGACCTTCTGTCGTGTTGACCAACGCTTTTGCGCGCGCGACTGCCCCGTACCTGCCTGTGGCCAGATCATCAAAGAAGGACGTGATGACACCAACAGCGGGTACTCCGTTTATTCGGAAGGATAGTGCTTCGAAATGGAAATGCTCATGTTGCACCGTTCGGATGCTTTCTCCATGCTCCGGTTCGATCCCCCTCACCCCAGCCCTCTCCCGCGAGGGGAGAGGGTGTGACGTGTCGGGCAGGGGCGCGTCGACTTTGGCTTTGACGGAGCGGAACAGGATGGCCCGGGGATTGATGGAACTGATCATCCGTTCCGTTTCAGCGATCAAGTGTTCGTTTGCCAGGTCCGTCTTGTTCACCAGGATCACGTCGGAGTTCACGATCTGGTCCTGAAAGAAACTTCCATACATGCCTGATCCATGAAGTTCCGTGAACTCGGAGACATCGACGATGCCGATGACCGACGCGGCGCCGATTCCCGCGCTTTCGAGGGCCTCCAGCACGCCGGAAGGAGATGCCACGCCGCTGGGTTCGATCAGCAAGTGCTCGGGCGCGAACTGCTTTACAATGCGCTGGATGGTGGTGATAAGGTCGACCTTGAGGGTGCAGCAGACGCACCCGCTCGGCAGTTCCACGGAATCGATGCCGCCTGCGGAGAAGATCTCGCCGTCAATGCCTGCTTTCCCGAAGTCATTGACGAGCACCACGGTTTTTTCAGTCGCGCCCCGCGCGTATTTGCCGATGAACGTCGTTTTTCCCGAGCCCAGTAATCCGCATACTACCGTAGTTTTCATAAGTATCCTTACCCGTATAATCCGAAACAACATTCGCCACGAAGACGCAACCAAAAGTAGGCGCTTCTAAGCGAGGCACGAAATATTACTTGATGATTGCACAGTCTGTATAATTCATTAAATTAAGACCATCTTTGTGTCTTGGTGCCTTAGTGGCAGAATTTCTAGGAGTAATCCTGCAATGGCAATGCCATGAGCCATCTCTTCCTCATTGACTATTATTCAAGGATATCTATTTTGAGAGGACAGCAGCAGTGGGGAATAATGCCCCGCTGTGTGGGGTATTATTCATCTATCTTCTGGCTAGAGACGACCTCAATCTGTGACTTTAGTTCTTGCCGTGTAATTTTCTCGGGCTGATATTTGATCTGCCGAATTGCCACTTGCGCCGCATGGTACTGAATTTCTGTTACTAATGACGTTGTCCTGACTTGCACCCTGACGCAACTCTGCATCTCCTTCCAGAATATTCTTCTGTCATGATCCCGTCAGAGTTAGTGGCATATCAGTTGCAAACAGTATATCTGTCATGAAGAACATCATCCTCTGCTCCTCCAATCGCCTGTTGATCAAGAACGTTTACGGCGTTCTCCGTGATGAGGGGTATACCGTCGATATTGTCGAACATCCCGCCCTTGCCGTCAAGAAGGTCCTGTTGGGAGCCTACGATTTTGTCATCGTGGACTCGGAGCCTTTCGGCATGTCAGCTCAAGAGGCCGAGCAGGTCATCAGGTCTGTCTCGCCCGGCATGCCTGTCGTGATCGTGGGGGGAGAGCGGGAGAATTTCCTTGCCGACGGCATGGGGGCGCCGCTGGACCTTGAAGAATTCAAACGAACGATCCACAGCATCGCCGTCTGATGGTGTGATTCCACTTGGTACGAAGGGAGATGCTTTATGATGACACCGAAGGAAGTGATCCTCAAGGCTTACGAAGGGGGGAAACCCGACCGGCTCCCGGTGACCCTGTTCGGCGCGGGCATGTGGAGCATCAAGCGGCATGGAACATCGTTCGAGGCCCTGTCGCGGGATGCGGACAAGATGACGGACATGCTGGTCGCCATGAGCGAAACGCTTAAGTGCGACATGGTTTACCCGGGCTCGGGCTATAACAACTTCCACGCGGCGGCCCTGGGCGGGAGGATGAAGTTCCGTGAGATGGGGGCACCGGACCTGGAGAACCATTTCGTCTCCTCCGAGGAGGACCTGGCGAAGCTCAAGCTCAGCGATCTCGACAAGGATGAAGTGATAACGACCGTCATCAAAGCCCTGCGCCAGACCAAGGCAAAGCTCGGCGGCAACTACGTCGTGACCATGACGGCCTGGGGTCCCTTTACCCTCGGCGCGCGGCTCGTGGGCGAAGAAACGATGATGAAGGCCACGTTCAAGAAACCGGCCTTCGTCGAGAAGGTGGTGGATTTCGCGACCGATATGCTGATACATCTCTATGAACCGATCGTAGCGGACAAGACCCTCGAGGTGATCAGTCTCGCGGACCCCACTGCGTCGGGCGACCTCATTTCCAAGAAACAGTTCGAGAAGTTCGCCGTGCCCTCCCTCAAGAAGTTCACCGACTGGGCAAAGTCAAAGGGTGTTCATACGCTGGTCCACATCTGCGGCAACACTACGGACCGGCTGGACCTGTTCCCGCAGACCGGCGCAAGCTGCATCAGCCTGGACCACAAAACGGACATCGCCAAGGCCAAGGAAGCGCTTCACGGCAAGATGTGCTTCGGCGGGAACGTCGACCCCGTGAAGGTCATGCTGAACGGCACCGTTCAGGACGTGGAGAACGCCTGCAAGGACATCATCAAGGCCGCCGGCACCGACGGCGGGTTCGTGCTCATGCCGGGGTGCGACATACCCCCGACCGTTCCGTACGAGAATATCCAGAAGTTCATCCAGGTGGCGCACGAATGGAAATACTAATGAAACATGTATGCCGACGGGTCTTCACAACGTCGAATGAAGACCCCTCACCCTGCCCTCTCCCCTCGGGGGAGAGGATAAAGGTGAGTGGGGTCAGGTGAAAAGGAGGTGAATGCGTTCCAGGTCAGAATCTGGAGGTGTGCAGCATGGGAATAGTGGAGCAGTTGAAGAAACTAGTATCCCGGGCGCAGACAGCGTCCGGGCAAGGGGAGGTAACGCACATGGCAGACAAGAAGATGAGTTTGGAAGAAGTGAATGAGTACATGAAGAAGCAGTGCGGTTTCGTTCCGAGGATGTTCCAGATCATCAACACCGTGACCCCGGAGCCGGGCAGGACCTTCGCCGATTTTTACGCGAGCATCTTTGCTGACGGGGCCCTTTCCCGCAAGGTGAAGGAACTGATGTTCATGTCAGGCGGCGTGGCCTATTGCTCGCCCCGGTGCATCATCCACGTGATCCCGGCGATCAATGCCGGCGCGACCACGATGGAGGTCTTCGAGGCGGCATCGGTCGGCATGATCCTCGCGGGCTTTGTGCCCGGTGGACCGGGCATTCCCTATGCTTTTGAGTATGCCTTGAAGTGCCTCGACATCGAGACCAAGTACAAGAAAGGCGAGAAGTGGGAGTATCTTCCGCAGCCCAAGTTCGACCACGGGGTATTCTAACTTATACTCTCGGGGGAGCGTTTCGAAGGCTCCCCCGCCTTTTGGACTCATAAGACCATTCATCATAAAACGATTCAAGGACGAATTTTACCGCGGAGAACGCAGAGCACGCAGAGGGGCTCTTTAAGAACAAAAGCCAAGTCGCTTTCAGCGGTCTCAGCGACCTCTGCGGTGAAAAAGGTTTAGATCTGAAATCATCAATAACCGAATAAAGGGGAACTGCATGTTTCGATTCAAACGCGAACAGAAGGTCTTCACCATAGACGGGATCAAGGTCGGCGGCCAGGCGGGGGAGAACCCGCCTCTGCTGATCGCGTCCATGTTCCACAACAAGGACCGGATCGTCACCGACCGGAAGGGCAACTTCGACCGGCCGAAGGCCGTGGAACTGATCAAAAAGCAGGAAGAGCTGTCGGCGTCCACAGGCATCCCATCCTTGGTGGCCATGGTGGCGAACTCGGCGGAAGAGGCGAAGATCTACATTGATTTCTACCGCGAGACGACTACTATGCCATTCGGCATCGACATGTGGATCGCCGAGAAGCGGGCCGAGGCAACCGAGTATGTGGCCAAGCTGGGCCTGCAGGACAAGTTCCTGTACAACAGCATCACGCCCTGGGACAAGGACGTCAAGGGCCAGGTCCGGAAGCTCAAGGACCTGGGCATCAAGCACGTGGTGGTCCAGGCCTTCGACGACCAGGACCAGACGCCGGCGGGCCGCGTGAAGTCGCTGGAGAAACTGCTCGACCAGGGCGCGGGGGACTTCGAGACCATCATCGTCGACACCTCGGTCATGAACCTGCCCTCTACGTCGTTCTCCCTTGTCGCCAACCGCCTCATCAAGGAGAAACTCGGCCTCCCCTGCGGCGGCGCCTATTCGAACGGCACGCACATGTGGAAAGAGGCGAAGACCATCTGGAACCTGGACGGGTTCAAGGCCATGGACGCCGTCGTCCAGGGCATGTCGTCGGTGATCTGGAGCGATTTCAACTTCTACGGCCCCATCGTCACGGCGCCGCGCATCTTTCCGGCGGTGGCGGCCGGCCATATCCTGCTCTCGACGCTGCTCTACGACGAGACGAAAAAGATCCCGGAAAATCCCGATCTGCCGATCAAAAAGTATTTCGGGGAGTTCCTGGAGAAACTGACCGCGGGAGCGGCGAGAAAATAGATCGTGAGACTTTTATTGTAAATAGCAAATTGGAAATTGCAAATATCAAATTGAACAGCTTTTCACCGCCATTTTGCAATTTGCATTTTACAAATTACAATTTCCAATCGGTTTCTAGATGGTAAAGGAGGTTGCATGACGACGATGAATTCACGAGAACGGGTACTGAAGATGTTCGCCGGCGAGGAGATCGACCGGCCCCCCTGCTTCAGCGGCTTCGGCAATGTGACGACCGAGGGCCTCAAATCACTGAACCAGAACTTCGCGGCGACGCATCTTGACGCGACGATGATGGCCGCTGCCGCGGCATCGACCTACAAGCTCTTCGGCTTCGAGTGCGGCGTGGCCCCCTTCGACCTCTGCATCGAGGCCGAGGCCATGGGATGCGAGATCAACGTCTATGCCCACTCCGAGGACCTGCTCTACCCCACGATCAAGAAGAAACTGATCCACAACGAGGCCGAGCTGGACATCGTGTTCCCGTCGGGCATCACGGGGCGCGGCCGGGTCCCCATGATGGTCGAGGTCATCAAACAGCTTAAAAAGGACATCGGCAGCGAAGCGGCCATCGGCTCCTTCGTGCTCGGGCCTTTCACGCTGGCCGGACAGATCATGGAACTGAACGACCTGTTGAAGCTGTCCTTCAAGAAGCCGGAAAAGATCGGGAAGCTTCTGGACCAGATGTCGGACGTCATCATCCAGGTGGCGCAGGAGTACGAAAAAGCCGGTGTGGACTATATCTCGGTGCGCGAGATGGGCGCCACGTCGGACGTCCTGAGCCCACGGGTGTTCAAAAGCCTCATCCTGCCCTACCTCAAGAAGATCTTCGAAAAGATCTCCGTGCCGAGCGTGCTCCATATCTGCGGCAAGACGAACGACATCGTCCCCGCCATGGCCGAGAGCGGCGCCAAGGCGATCAGCGTGGACCAAAAGAACGACGTTGCCGAGACGCGCAAGAAGCTCGGCCCCAAGGCGCTCATCTTCGGGAATTACGATCCCTACAATGTGCTGGTGGCCGGCACCCCGGAGCTGGTGCGGCAGACCATCAAGAAATGCCTCGACGACGGCGTGAGCGCGGTCTGGCCCGGATGCGACATCTGGCCGACCGTGCCGCCGGCAAACATGAAGGCCATGATGGACGAAGTCAGAAATTACAGGAGGTAATGCGATGGCGACGGAAGCAAAACAAAAGGAAATAAAAGAGAAGTTGAGAAACGCCGTGATCCAATACGATGAAGACGCCTCCAAGGAAGCTGCACAAGAGGCGCTGACCGAGGGTCTCGATGCCAACGACGCCATCTTCAACGGCCTTGTCTCCGGCATGGAGGAAGTGGGCCGTTTGTTCGAGGCGCAGGAATACTTTGTCCCGGAGATGCTCATGTGCGCCGACGCGCTTTATGCGGGCTTGGACATCCTGAAGCCTCACGTGAAGCAGATGGACCTGGGCGTGAAGGGCTCGGTCGTGATCGGGACCGTGGAAGGCGATGTGCATGATATCGGCAAGAACATCGTCAAGATGATGTTCGATGTGGCGGGCTTCACGGTCTACGACCTGGGCAGGGACGTGCCGCTCGACAAGTTCGTGCAGGAGCAGATGAAGACGGACTCGGACCTGGTCTGCCTCTCTGCCATGATGACGACCACCATGACCGGAATGAAAAAGGTCATTGACGACCTCCGGGCGAAGAATCCCAATGTGAAGATCATGCTCGGCGGAGCGCCCGTGTCCCAGGATGTGGCGGACAAGTACGGCGCCGACGGGTACGCCAAGGACGCCAGCAACGCGCTCAAGGATGCCATTAATATGGTCAGCTCGCTCAAGAAGCTGAAGGATGAGGCGGAAGCAAAGAAAGCAAAATGAAGTCCTCACTCAGGAGAGAACTGCTGGACCACGGCGCCACGGTCGTGGGGATCGCAGGACTCCGCGGGTACCTGAGCGGGGAGATCGCCCATCTGGACCGGGCGGTGTCCATCGGAGTGGACAGGAGGCTGAATGAAGACACCCTCAGCCTGCTGGTGAAGCTCCAGAAACGAACGGTGCGGTTCCTGAAGGCACGGGGGCATCGGACCCTTGCCATTCCGCCGGACTCGGACCGGAAGAACGCCACGTTCATCTCGAAGCTCTACTCCCTGTTCAACCACAAGATGGCGGCCACGTCGGCGGGACTGGGTTGGATAGGCAAGAACGGGCTTCTCATCAGCTCCGAATACGGGCCGCGCCTGTCGCTGGCAACCGTGTTGACGGACGCCCGGCTCAGGCCGGATCTGCCCATCGAGCGCTGTCTCTGCGGAGAGTGCGTGCTCTGCGTCGAGCACTGTCCGTCCAAGGCTATCACCGGTGCGGAATGGTCACGGCCGTCGCCCTTCGTGGAACTGGTGCGGCTGGGGGAGTGCAGAAGCCATAAGAAAAGCAAGAGGCAGACCACGGGCAAACCCAATTGCGGGCTGTGCATCAACATATGTCCGTATGGAAGGAAAGAAGCAGCTCATGGCTCGTAGTTCGTAGTCCGTAGTTCAGAGGAATACCATATTTTATCAGCTATGAGCTATCAGCTACGAGCTGATTCTCCGGAGGAATCATTTTGAAGAAACATAAGGTCATATTCCAGCCCTCGGGCAGGCGCGGCGAGATCGAGGAAGGCAAGACCATCCTCGAGGCCGCCCAATCCCTGGGCGTTGATATCGAAGGGCTCTGCGGCAACAAGAAGGTCTGCGGCAAGTGCAAGGTGAGGATCGAGGAAGGCTACTTCGAGAAGGACAATATCGACTCGGGAATGGCCCACCTTTCGCCGCTGACCGAGGCGGAGAAGAAGCACATCAAGCCGGAGGACGGACCGGGTATTCGCCTGTCCTGCACAGCCGAGGTGCATGGCGACATCAAGGTCTTCGTGCCCGAGCGGTCGCGGGCCGGCAAGCAGGTGGTGCGCAAGGCGGCGAAAGAGCTTACGATCAAGCTCGACCCCGCAGTGAAAAAATATAATGTCGCGCTCGCAAAACCTTCGTTGCACGATATGACGACCGGAGATTGGGAGCGCGTGCTCACGTCATTGGAAGAGAATTATGGTCTCAAGGGGCTCACCTTCGATTATCTGGTCCTGAAGGACCTCCAGGATATTCTGCGGAAGGGCGAATGGAATGCGACGGCCACGATCTGGATGGACAAAGAGATCATTAAGATGGAGCCGGGGTTCGTTGAACTGAGCTACGGACTTGCCGTGGACGTGGGCACGACGACCTGCGTGGGCTATCTGACGGACCTGAACACGGGCGCGGTGGTGAACACGGAGTCCATGATGAATCCCCAGGTGCCCTATGGCGAGGACGTGATGTCGCGCATTACCTTTGCCATGAGCAATCCCGGAGGCCTCGAGACCATGCAGAAGGCCATCATCCAGGGCCTGAACGAGATCATCGAGCGCGTGGTGACCGAGATCCGGAAGGACGGGCCTAACCCCGGCCATGTCATCGATGATCTTACGATCGTGTTCAATACGGCCATGCACCACATCTTCCTGGGCCTGAACCCCGAGTATATCGGCAAATCGCCTTTCATCCCGGCTGTCCAGAACTCGCTGGACATAAAGGCGCGCGACCTGGGGCTCAAGATCAACCCATCGGCCTACATTCACGTGCTGCCGATCGAAGCGGGCTTTGTGGGCGCCGATAACGTTGGCGTGCTGATCGCCGAGGAACCGTACAACCAGGACGAGATGGTCCTGATCATCGACATCGGCACGAACGGCGAATTGCTCATGGGCAACCGGAACAAGGTCTGCTCCACGTCCTGCGCGACCGGGCCGGCCTTCGAAGGCGCCCAGATCAAGTTCGGCATGCGCGCCGCCCCCGGCGCCATCGAGACGGTGGAGATCGACCCGGTGACGAAGGACCCGCGCTATAAGGTCATCGGCAAGGCGGACTGGCACACGCATATTGAAAAGGTGAACGCCAAGGGCCTTTGCGGCTCCGGCATCATCGGCGTCGTCGCCGAGATGTTCAAGGCGGGCGTTATTGATAAAAGCGGACGGTTCGTCATGGACCTCGGTACAAATCGAGTACGGAAAGACACTGAAGGCAAACCCGAGTACGTCCTCGCCTGGGCCTCGGAGACCTCCATCGGCCAGGACATCACCATCACCCAGGGCGACGTTCGCGCGCTCCAGCTCGCCAAGGGAGCGCTCTACGCAGGCGCGAAGCTCATGATGAAGCGGCTGGGCATCACGAAGCTCGACCGAGTGATCCTTGCCGGCGCCTTCGGCAGCCACATCGACAAGGTGGCGTCGCTCACCCTGGGCATGTTCCCGGATTGCCCCATCGACATGGTCTATGCGGTGGGCAACGCCGCAGGCGACGGTTCGCGCATGGCGCTCCTGAACCGGGACAAGCGGCGCGAGGCCAGCGAGCGGGCGCGCTGGGTGGAGTTCGTCGAGATCGCCACGGACCCGGCCTTTGAGAAGGAATTCATGCAGGCCATGCACATCCCGCACATGAAGGACAAGTTCCCGAACCTCAAGGAACTCCTGACGAAGCAGGGGAGCACGGTGGAGATCAAGGGATGAATCAAGTGCGGATTACGGAATTAAGCATAAAAGACAGCAAGACAAAGCGATTTTACCGCAGAGTACGCTGAGCACGCAGAGGTAAAGAGAAAGAACAGCTAACGGCTATATATTTTCTATAGCTGTCTTTGCGAGCGAAGCGAAACGATCTCGTACTGGATTCATTGCCAATACGGTTTCTCCGCGATCTCTGCGATCTCTGCGGTGAAAAGGGTTTTGTTCAAGATCAGTGTTTGAGGATTATCACCGCGGACTCCCTCCCGGTGATAGTTGAGGCGGCAGGGGCGGGAAGGCGTTCCCCCGGACGTTGTTCCTTCCCGCCCTTCTTCCTTAATTCATGCTACAGCAGGGATCGGAACGACTATGACCAAAGTGATCGTCAACTCAGGCGCGTGCGGCTTCACCGTCACCATCACGGCGGAGAAAGGGAAGGACAAGAAGGTCCTCATCGCCCTGGACACGGCCTGCGAGATGGTGCAGAAGATGCTTGCCGATATCGCGACCGTGGACCACCGGGTGACGCTTGTCGGCTTCCGCGATAATCCCGTGTACCAGTCGGCGGCGAAGCATCTCAAGCACGTCGCCTGCCCGGTGCCTTCCGCCATCCTGAAGGCCATCGAGAAGGAGACCGGGATGAACGTTTCCAAGGACGTACAAATAGAATTTGTCAAGGAACCATGACCGGGAGAAACTCGATGGCGACCATCATGGACGGCGCGAAACTGGCGGAAGAGATCAGGCTCAGGGTCAGAAGCGGCGTCGAAGAACTGCAGACCTACGGAGTTGAGACGGGGCTTGCCCTGCTGCTGGTGGGCGAAAATCCCGCCTCCCTGCAATATTTCAGCGCGACCCTGCAGGCGGGAAAAAAAGCGGGCATCAATGTCCACGAATACCGTCTTCCTGCCACCGCCACGGTCAATGAGGTCCTGGGCGTCATCTCGACCGTCAACCGTGATGAGACGATCAACGGCCTCCTGGTGCTCCTTCCTCTTCCTCAGCGCATCAATACACGCCGCGTCGTGAACGCCATCAACCCGGAAAAGGACATCGACGGCCTTGGCGCCATCTCGGTGGGAAGGCTCGCCGCGGACGAATCGACGTTCCAACTGATGAAGGAGATCCGTCCCGGAACGACGAATCATACCCTGCCGCCGGTCTCGGGTTTTCTACCCTGTACCCCCTTCGGCGTGATGCGGCTCCTGGAGCATTATCAGATCGGCCTCAAGGGCAAGCACGCGGTGATCATCGGAAAGAGCTTCGCCGTGGGGAAGCCCTTGTCGCTCATGATGCTGGCGAAGGAAGCGACCGTCACGGTATGCCACCGGGAGACGGGAGACCTGGCGCAGTTCACCCGGCAGGCCGATATTCTATGTTCGGCGACGGGAAAAACGGGGCTGATCACGGCAGATATGGTGAAGCCCGGCGCCGTTGTGGTAGACATCGGCATCAATGTCCTGGCCGACGGAACGATCATCGGGGATGTCGATTACTTACCGGTAGCGCAGAAAGCCTCATTTATTACCCCTGTGCCCGGTGGCGTCGGTCCCGTGACGATCGCCATGCTTCTTGAGAACACCCTGTTGTCTGCGCAGCGAAGTGAGCGGAGCAACAGCCCCTTTGTGATGGTCTGAAGGTTGACGGCATTGCCCGGTGACCGCGGGTAGCCCGGTGTGTTATACTGTCACGGATCTCAAGAGATAGGATAACCATGGGGACACTATTGATCATTGCTGCGTACGGCGTGTACGCGGCGTTCTGGATACGGTTCTTCCTGCACACGCTGGCCTGGTGGCGCAGCCGGACGGAAGACGCGGTCGCTTCTTTGCCGCGAAGACCGTCGACGATCATGACCTGGGCGCTGACGGTGCGCGACGTGGTCCTGTTCTGGCGGCTTCTAAAGATAAACCCCGCGCTCTGGCTCGGCGAGTACGTGTTCCACGCGGCGTTCCTGCTGGTCATGCTGCGCCACCTGCGGTACTTCCTGGAGCCCGTTCCGGCGTGGGTCTGGGGCCTGCAGCTGCCGGGCCTGATCGCCGGCTATGTGCTGCCCGTCTCGCTGGTGTATATCCTTGCCGTCCGCCTCTTCAGCGAGCGGGACAAGTATTCTTCGCCGGCAAACGTGCTTCTTCTCGCGCTGCTGCTGACGATTAGCATCTCCGGGGTGCTGATGCACGCGTTCGCCAAGCCCGACCTCGTGGGAGTGAAGCTGTTCGTGCTCGGCATGCTGTCCTTCACGCTGGCTCCGCTGCCGGGCGGTATTCTATTCCCGCTGCATTTTGTTATGGTCCTGGTCGTCATAGCGCTCGTGCCCACCCACATCGTCACTGCTCCGCTGGTGATGCTGGAGGCCAGGAGGCGGGACCTGGGCCTGTCGAAGGTGATGCGTGACCGGGACTAAAGTAACTTAAAGGCAGGTTAACCACGGGCGGCTTCGCCGCACACGGTAAAGACCTGAAACCGTGTTCATTCGTGTGTCCCGCAAAGAACAACCCCCACCCTTTTTCCCTCCCCCTGAGGGGGAGGGGCAGGGGTGAGGGTGCTATCATCTTTTGGGGACCCGTGGTTACGTCTGGTTGGTTTTTTGAATGAAAAAAGAACGTTCCTTCACCGAAGAACTGTCGTCCCGGCAACTGCTGGAGATGGACGCCTGTACCCAATGCGGCGAGTGCCTTAAACATTGCCCGGTCCAGGACGTGACGGCAAACGCCGCGGTGTCGCCGCCCGAGAAGATACGGATGTTCCGGGAGTTCATCCGGTCCACGGACGGCCTCAAGGCCAAACTCTTCGGGCCGGGCGAGGCCGATCGAAAGCTCCTCGATGACTTCGCGAAAGCCGTGTATGAATGCACGACCTGCGGGGCTTGCGGCCAGAACTGCCCGGTCGGCATCTTTACGCAGCGGCTCTGGCCGACGCTCCGGAAGGAGATGGTAAAGCGCGGGCTCGGGCCTATCGGCGTCCAGGCGGACCTGCCGAAGGCCATTGCGAACAGCGGCAATCCCTACGATAAGCCGGCGAACGATCGCTACCGTCCGTGGTTTCCTGAGAAAGTGCGGGTTGCCGAGCGGGCGGACATCGCCTACTATGCCGGATGCACCGGCGCTTACGAAGCACAGCCCATGGTGCGGGGCGACGCACTCGTGCTGGGCGCCATCGGCGAGCCCTTCACCATGCTGCCGCCGGAGGAAGAGGTCTGCTGCGGGTTCCCGCTCTTCATCACGGGCCAGCACGACCTGCTCGAGGACCTGGTCAAGCGGCTGGTTGCAGGATACGAGGCCAGGGGCGTGAAGACGCTGGTCTGCTCCTGCCCCTGCTGCGTGAACATCATGAGCAGGGACTGGCCCGCGATCTACGGGAAGGCCCTTCCGTTCGCGATACGGCATATCACGCAGTATGTCGCATCGTCGATCAAAGCCGGGAAGCTGAAGCTGACCAGGGAACTTCATGAACGGGTGATCTACCATGATCCCTGCTATCTCACGAGGGGCGTCGGTGTGATCGAAGAGCCCCGCGAGGTGCTCAGGAGCATCCCCGGGCTCACGCTGCTGGAATTCGAGCGCCACGGCCTGAACTCTCGCTGCTGCGGGTCGGGCGGCGCGGCGCGCAAGGTGTTCCATGAGAACGCGACGAAGATGGGGAGGCTGACCATCGACGAAGCGGTCGAGAAGAAGGCCGACCGGCTGGTGCTGTCCTGTCCCGCGTGCTACGCAAAGGTGAACGAGGCCATGCAGGGGCATGACAAACAGATCCGGATCACGGACATCATGGAACTGGTGAGCGGATTGATCGATGAAAAGATTTAAACATTAATTTGCCACGAAGGCACGAAGGCTCGAAGGAAATCTTTCAAGCCTTGCGAATTAATCAATACCCTGAGCTCCATGCATTTCTTTGTGCCTTCGTGACTTCGTGGCGGATTTATTGTTTGTGTTGGGTGAAAAACCATGAGCCATTTTTCCATACGATGCAGAAAATGCGGAAAGACGCTGGAGAACTCCTTCTGCGCCTTCTGCGAGCACTGCAAGGATTCTCTCCTTGTGACCGAGTATCACGACCGCCTCTTCGCGGAGAGCGGCGCCAACGGCGTCTGGAGGTTCAACTGGCTTCCGGTCCATGAGCCCGCGTCTGTCCAGCCGGGGCCGCTGGTATACCGTTCCCAGGGTCTCGCGAGGCACCTCGGCCTTGAGCAGCTCTTCATCGCGTTCAACGGCTACTGGCCCGAGAAGGGTGCGCTGCTCGAAACCTGCACCTTCAAGGAGTTCGAGGCGGCCGTCGTGCTCCAGAACGCCCGGGAGAACGGTGTTGACGGACTGATCGTCGCATCGGCGGGGAACACGGCGCGGGCCTTCGCCCATCTTTCGACGGTAACGGGGTTTCCCGTGGTCATCGTCGTGCCGCGGATGTGTCTGAGAGAGATGTGGTACCTTGAAAGCTCGTCGCTGGTTCCCACGCTGGCCGTGGGAGACGGCGACTACTCCGATTCCATCGACGTCGCGAAGCGCATCGCCATGACCACAGGCTTCCCCTTCGAGGGAGGGGTGAAGAACATCGCGAAACGGGACGGACTGGGCATCGTCATGCTCGAGGCGGTATCGAAGATCGGAAAACTGCCGGACCACTATGTCCAGGCGGTCGGGAGCGGTACCGGCGCTGTTGGAGGCTGGGAGATGGCCGAGCGGTTCATCAGGGACGGCAGGTTCGGAACGCGTCTGCCGAAGCTCCATCTTGGGCAGAACCTGCCCTTTGCGCCCATGATGCATGCCTGGGATAAGGGCAGCCGGGCGCTGTTCCCCGAAGACCTGGATCCGGAGCTCATCGGCCACATCACCACGCGAGTGCTTTCGACCCGTTACCCTGCCTATTCGGTGCAAGGCGGCGTGTTCGATGCCCTCACCGCGGCCGGCGGAGGGATGTACGGTGTTGAGAACGAAGCGGTATACGCCGGAATGGACGACTTTCTCGCGGCCGAGGGAATCGACCTGGTCCCCGCGTCAGGCGTCGCCGTCGCCGTGCTCAAGGATGCAGTGCGAAAAGGCGCTATCGGGAAGAGCGACACCGTACTCCTGAACATCACCGGCGGCGGTGAGGAGCGGCTGCGGAAGGACAAGAAGACCCATACGGTCATGCCGAAGTTCATATCGAAGAACGCGACGGAAAAAGACATCGAGGAGCTGCTGTGCCACGACAAGAAGAAGAGCTCATAGCCCTGCTGCAGAAGAACGGCGTGGACTTCACCGCGTCGCTCCCCTGCGAGAAGATCAAGACCCTGCTCGAAATGATCGGTCGGACCTTCCGCCACCTGCCGCTGACCCGGGAGGAGGAGGGCGTGGGTATCTGCGCCGGAGCTGCCCTCGCGGGCAAACGGCCCGCAATGTTCGTCCAGAGCTCGGGCATCGGGAACA
This sequence comes from uncultured Nitrospiraceae bacterium, assembly GCA_964412455.1. Classification (GTDB taxonomy): domain Bacteria; phylum Nitrospirota; class UBA9217; order UBA9217; family UBA9217; genus JAAXXJ01. Next base: position 30,186 of record CAYPOT010000031.1, read on the forward strand.
TGATCAATGCATTGTTGTCCCTCACGCAGTTCTACGAGCTGCCGCTCGCGATATTCGTGAGCCGGAGAGGGGTGTACCAGGAGAAGATCGAGGCGCAGTTCCCCATGGGAAAGAAGCTCCCGGGGATGCTCGCTGGAGCGGGGATCGCGTTCTCGGAGGTCAATACGCGGGAGGAACTCGCCCTTGTTGATCGGGGGCTGGAGCGGGTCTATAGCACGAACAGCATCCACGCGTTCCTGATGAGCCCGGCGGTGTGGGAAGGGTCGGAGTGCGGAGTGGGGAGAACCGAGTGCGGAGTGAGGAGTGCGGAGTGCGGAATAAAAATATCGACAACGCCTCCTGTCTTTACCCGGTATGAAATCATCAAGATCATTGCACCGTACCTGGAAGGGAAGGTCGTGGTGAGCAATCTTGGCTGGCCGTCCAAGGAATTGTACGCGGTCAAGCACCAACCGTCGAACTTCTACATGCTCGGCAGCATGGGCATGGCCACTCCCATCGGCCTCGGCATCGCCCTCTCATCAAAGAAGGAAGTGATCGTCATCGACGGCGACGGCAGCCTGCTGATGAACCCCGGCACGCTCGCGACAGCCGCCTTCGCTTCTCCTGCGAACCTCACGATCGTCGCCATTGACAACGGCGCCTACGGGTCAACGGGAAACCAGCCGACGCTTGCCGGGTCCTGCGTGGACCTTGAACAGGTCGCGAGGGGATTCGGTTTCAGGAACACACTGAAGGTGGCAGGGGAGAAGGAATTGATCGAAGCGATGAAGGAGAAGCGGAAGGGACCGGCGTTCCTTCACGTCCTGGCAATTCCCGGGAATAAGGACGTGCCGAACATCCCGGTGCATCATCTGGAGATCAAGAAACAGGTGCAGGAGTTCTTGAGAAGGGCATGACGCGATGGGTAACGGGCGCGGCGGCATTTTGCCGCGTCCCTCGTGAGCGATTTGTTAGGAGAGATTGTTTGCCATTTGCAGATAGGAGACTTCTGAAATATTTGCTTTCTCTTTTGCATGTTCAATCGTCATGCTGACGAGATTGCCTTTTTCATCAAAATCGATATAAAGGTTTTCTGCGATTTCTTTTGTTTCTACCACGGGGGCCTCTGAGAAGTCTATCAGCGCCGTATCCGTGTCTGCGAAATATCGGATTCTCATAATCTATTCCTCCTTAAAGCTTCGGTCAAAAAAAGCGTTATGAACCGTTTCGCCATCTTCCAAGAGTATCACCCGAAGATGTTTCCCCGCCTCTTCGATAAAACTCCATTTTCTTATCCTGCCGTCAGATTGCACTTCCGATTTTGCAGGTTCTTTTATAACTCTCAATATCCATTCCTCTTTGATGACCGCCCTATCCGGGCGTTGTCTCATGAATAAAAAGTATTGCGTACACTTCATAACGTATTTTATCACCTTTTCGGTTCAGAATGAAAAACATATTTCAGAGAAATGTTCGGTCGCCGGAACGCTGCAAAGCAGTCATCATAGATCGTCAGGGCAAAGGCCCGTCTTATTTGCGATTCGAGCAAGCATAGGGGGCCGATTTCTACCCCATCGTGAAAGGCGAATACGTAGTCAGGCCATCCTGGCCGAAAAAGAACTCGGTGGGAACCGGAGTCTCTCGTTTGATAGACCAGCCGATATGAAGAAGTGCAGCAAGTACAGTGCGGGTTTTCGTGGAAGGCCATTGGCTCATGCAGGGACCGCGAAAAGTTTATCGAGTTCCGGAATGGTCTCACCATGATCTATCCGATCCGCGATCACTCGTAGAGCAAGCGCTTCAACTTTGGCGATGGCATCTTCGCGGGTCTTTCCGTAAGCCAAGACGCTGGGGAGATCGGAAACTTCGGCAATCCAGCGCCCGTCTTCTTCTTTCTCGATTTCTATTATCATCTAAAACACCTCTGATGAAAAATTATCTTAATGCGCGGTTGCTTGCAAGCCAAAATTCGCAGGTGCTATCTGCTCGATCCCGCCCACCGAGATTTCAAATAAAACCGCATCAGCGATCCCATGCTGTTTGTTTTCGACGCCAGAATGTGGAAATAGATTGAAGATTGGGTTGCGCATAACAGCCCAACATCTTGTGAAAACTGTTGGACAAGGCGAAGCATATTGCCCAACCTACACGCTAATGGGAGTCAGTATATTTATGCTCAGTTGTACTCATATAACCCATTTTGTTTTGCTTGGAAGAATCAACAACCGCCAGAATCAGACTATGTGGTATCAGAACCTTCAACGTTACGACACAATGGGGCTGTACCACAGCTTCAATTTCCATGTAATGAGACTCAATTAGATAAGAAACGCAGTCCATAAATTGACCATCGCGTATCAGGTGTTGAAATGTCTCTAATATCTGTGAAATGCGTGTGTCAAGGATGATGGTATTATCGGTTTTAATTCGCATCATGGTTTCCGGCATTGTGAGGTCTCCGATTTAGTCTTTTATGATATCTACGTCTAGCGACCAGATGCAGTCTTCGGCAATTATAACGGGCTCGTCTTCAATAAGATCCTCTGGTGCATCAAGAAAGGCAGAATCAAATTGTTTTATGATAGCTGCGTATTCCTTGTTTGGAAGTTCTTTTGTGAGAAGCAAATATACCTCGTGTGCACCGTATTTAGCGAGAGCTATCATGCCTTTTTGGGGAGGAGTCCCCAATAGAGGTAATGGTTGACGCCCATCGCGCGTTAACCTTGGATGTTCCGAAATACGTTTATCCCATTTGGGTCTTTTGTGTTCCATTTAATAACCTCCAGAAAGGAGTTGTCATGATTGTTGATTTTAAGGTTACGCGAGTTCAATAAGCAAGTGCAACACTTAGGAGAGCAGTAAGGAATCTGTTGTGAATCTGTTATGGTGTGCCGTTGTATCCCTATTGATAATCAGAAGCAAGTAACTTTAATGCTATCTATTTGAGATAGCGGGTTGAATTTGATACCCGTTATCGTTACTGTCTGGCCCGGACTTATATATTCAGTTTTGTCATTGAGTGGCGTAGATACATTTCCTTTAATCGTATACGCCTTCACATCACGGACACTGATCCGCCTGTCACGATCCGTATTATTTCTGATCGTAACCGATGCATACGTTGCCGTCTTGAATTTTATCGTATTCCCGCCGCTGGCAATCCCTGTGCCATAAGAGGTGTCGCCATCATGCTGCTGTCTTGAAGTTACCACGGCTGGCGTAGTTCGCTGTGCTGTTTCGTCATATGAATTGAAATCAATAACCGTGCAAAACTCTCCGCCACCTGCACCAGATGTATGCTTACCTTGAGAGTCCTGGCGACCTGACGAACCCGGCCCATACATACGTTCTAAATCGGCGTTTGTAAATCCTTGAGCAAGACCAGTCACAGGAATAAGCGCCAAGCAAAACACGAGTAGGAAAATCTTCTTCATCGTAACCCCCTTGTTATTGAGAGTAAAATACGAATGACATGTCTATCCCTTAGAAATGGATTAACGCCAATTGATCTCCAATGACGTTAAATATTCCTGTGTAGATTTAGAACCCAATCGCGCTGCCGTTATATAATCATTCATTGCCTGCTGCTGTTTTCCTAAACTATGATACGCACTGCCCCTCATGGAGTATGCATATTCATCTCGCGGACTAATCCCAATAACAGTGTTGAAGTCATTAATCGCCTTTTCATAGTTTCCCAAATTGAAGTGAGCGGTGCCTCTGCTGCTATAGAGTAATTCATCGTGCGGACTTAACTCGATACCGACAGTGTAGTCGATAATTGCTTTTTGATAATTGCCTGCCGCGTCATAACAAAAACCTCTTAAAGCATATGGCCCAATGGTTTTCGGGTCTAATTGTATTGCTATATCAAAATCTTTAATGGCTTGTTCATAACGCTCCATCCCGAAAAGAATGTGACCACGCTCATGGTACGCAAAAGCAGCACGAGGATCTAATTGAATTGCAATGTCAGCATCGGAGAGCGCAGCCTGAACGTTCTTCATTTTATTGTATACGTAAGCCCGTAAAACATAAAAATCAGCGTAGGGATAAAAATTAATTGCGTTGTTAAAAGCAGTTACTGCTTCTCTGTATCTCCCAGCCTGTGATAGTGCAACACCGGATCGCATCCAATCTATGGCTATTAATTTATTTACGGCTGTATTGTACCTAGCCACCACGTCTTCTGTTTTATAACTATCAAGTTTCTTTTTCAGACGATCAATTTCTAATAATGCCTCGTTAGCCCTTCTTTTCGCTTCTTCCAACTCCTTGCTTTTTTCACGATCTTTTCTTAGAGTGTCAATCGACTTTGACACTTCTCCCGGATCGATCTCAACTTTGGCTCTGATCGCATATATCTTTCCATCCCATTTTTCATCCAGAACCTGCGTAAGCACTATTCCAGCCGTAAGCGTAGTGATATGCTCCTTGGAAATTCTATAATTTTTTACTTCAGTTTCACTGATTACGTATGTTCCCACTTCTTCTAGTAATAGTCTTTTTAGCTGCTCAATCGCAATTGCCCTGCTCGAAACCTTGCTGTCAATGTCGCTCGCTTGATAGCTATAACTTTTATAGAATGTAATTTTCTCCGCGTAAGCTTGACCACCTGATAGAATACCAATAGTCAATCCAGAGAATAGAAAGACACGTTTGAGTTTTGACATTCGCTGGTCTCCATACAGTTCCCATCGTCAGCATTGCTCGCTGCTCATCATTCGAAAAAGTCTATCATAGCCAGTATTCGATTCACAGCGGAAATTGTAATTTCAGAGGCCACATAGAGTTACGCAAAAACTAAACTATATCAGAAGCAAACGAGGAAAATAGTTGGGACCCCGGCAGGGGATTCAGGCAGGGGCAGGTCTTGCGGCTCTATTTTTAATGTTCTCACCAAAAACTTAAAATGAAAAGCCTGCAAAGATGAATTACGTAACCTCCAACCTGCTTCATCATGCAAACATTAAGCGCCAGCCCTTGGGCGATGGGATGGGATCGCCGAATTCGCGTGCCGTATCGATCCACAACTGGATCGCTTCCTTGCCATTTGCAAGGGCCTTTTCCTGTGTATCGCCATGGGCCATGCAGCCCGGCAATTCCGGCACCTCGGCGATAAAAATCTTATCTTCCTCGCTCCAGTAAAGGATTATTTCATACTTATCGTCGAACGAATTTGGTTCCGGCTTGTTCCGGTGTGTTATCACAGCTTCACCGTCTTCCTATATTCCTCAACATAGACCTTGATGGCCCGCATATCCATCACCGCCTACGTGCGACGTACGAGTTTTTGCAGATCAGCGTCAAAAGTAAACAGGTGGTCGCCGGCGGCATTGGCTTTGGCGTAGAGAATGCAATCAACGATATCAAGACTCTGGGCTGAGAACAAGGTTAGCGCCCTGATGAGTGCCTGCTGATCGTCATTTGTGATCCCTTTATAGCGCAAGAGATCGATGAGACCTCCCGCGGCCCGGTCCTTCGGGACCTTATAAATCTTTGTCAGGACGTAGATGCATTCGGCCACGACGCTTTCGAGGATGACGGCTTTGACCTCGCCGTGTTTGACCTTGTCGAAAAAATCCTTCGCTTTCCCGTGCAAAGCGGGATCATCTGCAACAAGATACCGGACGATTGTATTCGTGTCAGGAAGACTTCTTGCCGGTTTTTTCACGGACCGCAGCCTCCCATGCCTTGTCTTTCATATGCTTCATGGACGCGCCATGCTTGACGTTACGGGCGTATTCGCGGAGGGTAGCGGCCGCGTCCCGCACCGGCCTTACCATGACGATATCATTCTCCACTTCGAAATAGATGGCCGTGGCATTCAATTTATCCCGAACTTCCTTCGGGATTGTCACCTGTCCCTTCCGTGTGATCTTTACTGCGGCGGTTGTCATGCAAATCACCTTACCTTTCTTAAAAGCATTACTAATATAAATAGTAATACAATTAAGTAGCATTGTCAATGGAAAGAAAAGTGTGCAAGTGTAGGATCAGAAAAAGGGGATACGAAGCTACACTACAGCTTTCCCGTTTTCCGGTACTCCTCAACATAGACCTTGATGGCCCTGAGGATCATCCAGTCCATCGTAACACTATTATCCTTTGCTATCTGGATCATCGCGTCGATCAATTCTTTGTCGATCGTCGGCATACCGGACGCCTGCGGCGGCGGTGCGGCAGCTTCTTCGCTGGTATCGAACGATGCTCCGGGCGTCCGCTTGAGATATTCCCGTCGAAGCAGGTCCTTGAGACCCTTGACATCTCCGCTCTCGATGGCCTTTCTCACATCTTCAGGCACTTCTCCCTGTGGAGCTATCTGATCTGCCGCGCTCATTTCAGGTGTAAGGGACGGTTGCTCCTGTGCAGGAGAGGTCGGCGCCATCGGCGGTTCTCCCATCGGCATCATCCCCGTCATTCCCATCATCATGGTCGCCATCTTTCTGGCGGCTTCATTATCGGGCATTTCCTTCTGGAGGAACTCATCGAGCTTGCCTTCCGCCATGGCCTGGGCCATCCGGTCGGCCGTGAGCGGTTCCTGTTCGTCGTTGTGTTGACCGGCCCTCTTGCGGGTGAAGGGTGTTGACGGCGGTTTGGGGAGCGGCTTTTCGTTCTGTGACATGGATGGCACCTCGCTCAAAATTGACTACTGTACTATATACCTGTTTCGCAAAAAGAGGAACAAAAAGACAAAGTCAAAGTGCGTCTCACGCCGCCAGGCACAAAAGGAAAGACAGCGACAGAAGACTGAGAAAGGTCTCTGTATTCAGTAGTGAGGATATTATATCAAGTTCTTGTTATTCATTCTTTTTACGACTTGCTGTCCTGGTGAACTTTAGCTTTTCTTTGTACATGGATGGCAATAAAATCATTTCAACTATAATTACGAAAGAGCAAAAAAAAGGAACCCCGTGACCTGTTCGAAAACGGCCGGGGTTCCCATAAGGATCTATTGCGTTCCGCTTTGCGGTTTAACCGGACTTTTCACCGGAGAAGGGCAGGAGCGCGATGTTCCTGCCGCGCTGGATCGCCACGGTGATCTCGCGCTGATGACGGGCGCAATTGCCGGAGATGCGGCGGGGAAGGATCTTGCCCCGTTCGGTGATGAAGAACTTCAGGGTCTTGAGGTCCTTGTAGTCGATGAACGGTGTCTTGTCGACGCAGAACCTGCAGACCTTTTTTCTGACCTGGAACCGCTTCTTGCCGCCTGGGCCGGATCGCGTGTCCCGGGGCCTGCCGCCCTCGGAAGAGCGGGGCCCGGACGGTCGAAATCCCGACGGCCGGGGTGACGACGGGCTGGGTGTCGACGGTCTGGGTGTCGACGGGGTAGGTTCAGTAGTTTCTGCCATATGCGTGTGCTCCTCTTAATTGGTTGTGGTCCGTGTCCGGACCGGTCCCGCGGATGATCGATCAGAAGGGAATATCCCCTTCGTCCACGGGCGGCTCCGGGCCGGATTCCTGCGAATCATGCTTCCCGCCCTGGCCTGCTGCCTGGCCGGTACGTTTCGGCATGAAGTTGACGGTCTGCGCAACGACTTCTACCTTGCTGCGCTTCTGGCCGCTGTCCTTGTCGTCCCACCGCCGCTGCTGCAGTCTGCCTTCTACCAGGATGGCGTCGCCTTTGTTCAGGTACTGGCCGCAGTTCTCGGCCGTTTTCCCGAACACGACGATGTCGATGTAGCTGACCTCGTCCTTCATTTCTTCGCCCTGTTTGTAGCGGCGGTTCACGGCGATGGCAAAACTCGCGACGGCGGTCCCGCTGGGGATGTACCGCACTTCAGGATCGCGGGTCAGGTTGCCGAGGAGGATTACCCTGTTGAAGCTGTTCATGACGCTCCTTCCTGGTTGCCCGCTGCGGGGGAAACGGCAGCGGCGTAAGGACTATCGGCGATCGCGATCGGCGAAGGTCCTGGTGACGGCCGGCCCACTGGGCTTGGCCCCGGCCGGCTTTTCCTTCTTGGGCTTCGGCGGCGCCTTGACGCGCAGTTCCTTTTCCAGTTTCACGGAGAGGAACTTGATCACGGCGTCGGTCAGCTTGTAGGTACGCTCGAGCTCGCTGATCGCGGCGGGCGTCCCCTTGAACTGGAAGAACGCATAGTGGCCGCGCTTCTGCTTCTTGACCTCGTAGGCAAGCTTCTTCTTGCCCCAGTCCTCGAACTTGAGCATTTCGCCGCCCTGATTGGCCACCACATCCTGCATCTTTTTGATTATGGCGTTGGTCTCGTCGTCCGAAAGGGTGGGGGTGATGATGAAGATGGATTCGTAGATATGCATCGTTACTGCCTCCTTCTGGGTTATAGCCCCCCGATGGTAAAGCCCCTTTTCCTTGTTCCCTCTCCATTCAGGGGAGAGGGGCAGGGGTGAGGGAGTCTCTGTACCCGGGGAGCAAGGAGTAATCCCGGGCGGTCCTGTACAGCGACCGGGGGAATCGACCTTACTCGTTTTTGGGAAACATATATATAACAGAAGGAGGCTGTAAATGCAAGGGGTTTTTGGGTGATGGGTCTGCGGAAAGAGGGAAGAATGAACGAGGATACGGTTAGAGCCGCATATCTTTGTCGATGATCTGCCGGAACGGTCTTGGTTCGTGGCCGATGAACTCGTTGAACTTCGTTACGAAGGTAATGTATGCATCGGCGTCTACGTTGCAGTCCTTCCTGATGAAAGGACTGTGCTGATTGCGCAGGACGGTCTCCATGTCCTGTCTCAGAGACTCTGAGCGTGCCAGTTCCTGGAATTCCTTTTCAGCAGCGGGTGAGAGCGGGGTCATTTGTTGCCTTGTTCTTTCTGCATAACCTGTTCAAGTTCGACAATCAGCTTGGGAAGATCATCGGTGAGGGTGTCCCAGACGCGGTCAAGGTCTATGTCAAAATATACATGGATGAGGCGATTTCTCATTGAAACGATGTCTCGCCAGGGGATATGTGGATATTGGTCTCGTGTGTCCTGGGTTACCGATCCGGCAGCTTCTCCAACGATCTCAATGGACTTGATAAGGGAAAGAACCAGCATCCTATTGCCGTTGAGATCGAAACGGGTCTTGCCCTCGACGAACGACAAGGCTTCCCGTGCGGCGTCCAGCATGTGACGCACACGGATGGCGTCATCACGCCGCATACTGGGTCTCCGCGGTTTCGAGTACTTCTTTGCGGAAATATCTGCTGAGGTCTGATGGTGTTCTGAGGTCGACTTTCCTGCCGAGAATGTCCGAGAGTTCCCTTTCCAGACCTGCCATACGGAGAAGCCCTACAACCTTTCCAGGCTCGAACTCTACGAGGACATCAATATCGCTCTCGCTGCTGAAATGATCGCTCAGCACAGAACCAAACAAAGCAAGCCTGCGGATGCTATGGTCCTTGCAGAATTCGGCGATCTTTTCGCGGGGAACTGCTATTTTTGCTTTGCCGGCCATGGGCGACTCTCCATTGAATAACATCTCTTAGATGAAGAAGTTACTATAAATACGCGCAATTGGCAAGGGGAAAGGGGGTCGCGTTACAGCAGATAGACGCCGAGCCCGACCAGGAACACCAGCAGCACCGGCACGTACATCAGCCGGTAAGTGCCCGCGAGATCGGCCTTGAAGTACTGGACGGTGAGCAGCAGGCAGAGGTGGGTGGGCGAGAGCATGACGCCGGCGAAGCCGCTGGCGAAGGCGAAGGTGATGATGCCGGGATCGGGCTGGCCGCCGGTCATGGCCACGATGATCGGGAAGGTGGAGCCCACGAATCCCACGGTAAGCCCCGTCAGCAGGCCGACCAGGAAGGGCAGCGCGAAATAGATCGCCACGGGAGGCAGGCCGCTCTCCCGGAAGATGCGCGGCAGGGCCTCGATGGCGCCCGAGGCGTCGAGCATGTACTTGAAGGCCATGATGCCGAATACCATGAGGATTATGTTCAGAGAGATACTTTCCTTGAGCGCAAGGCCCATCTCGCGCAGCGAGTACCGGTAGATGGCGAAGAGAACGATGACGATGCCTGCCATGGTGACCGAAAGGCTGAGCTTGAATACCACGACCATGACGATCGAAGCGATGATGGGAAGCAGCGACACAATCAGGTCCCTGATGTCGTCCTTATTGCGTTTACCGGGCAGCGCATGCCCTTCGACGCCGCGGAAGCAGAACAGTGTGCCGACGATCACAACTGCGAGGGGGAGGGGCAGTTGGGAGAGGAGAAGGGTGTTGAGCGGTATCTGTGTGACCGCCGCGACCAGGATGATGCCGGGATAGAGCGGGGAGCAGTACTCCCAGATGTGGCGGAACCAGTAGTTGATGAAGGCCCGGCGCTCGGGCGTGATGGCGATATCTCCAGCCGCCTCCTGGACCATGGGCGCCGAGAAGGCGGCCCCGCCGGCCGAGGGCAGGAGCCCGATGACGCCGGGGAGGATCGCCATGGTGTACCTTCGGTCCCTCGCAACGCGGCTGAGTGAATCGGTCATCTGCTTCAGCAGGCCGCGCTTCCTGATGATGTTCTCGAGCACCATGATGAGGATGAGAGCGCCGACGAGATTCAGCGTCACTGGATCCATGGCAGCGCGGGCGGCGACGGTCAGCTGCCGCACCGGTCCGATCAGATAGAGGGCCCCGAGCAGGGCGGAGGCCAGCAGCATGACGGCGCCGAGGTTCCAGCGCAGCCGCAGGAGAAGGATGATGACGGCGAATGCCGCGCCTATTCTGAGCAGGTCGGTCATCGGATGTATGCCGCGTTCAAATAGAACAGGACCGCGGCGCGGATGGTATAGTGGTCCATGTTCCATCCATCGGGGAGGGGCTGGAAAGGCGCGGTGGCGCGGATGGAGCGGAGCGCCTCGTCGTCGAGTATCTTGTAGCCCGATGACTTGATGAGCTCAAGGTTGCCGAGAGCGCCGTCCTTCATGATGTCGAACTGGATATACAGCGTGCCCTGGAGCCCCGAGATCGCCGCGAGTTCGGGGTATTGCAGTATGCTCTCCACCTTGTACTTAAGCCAGCGGTTGTAGGAGATGAACTTGAACTCGTCGGTGTCCAGGGTGACCGAATCGTCGCCCGGTCTTTTTTCGGGCATCCCCTTGCGTGCGAGCTCGTCGATATCCGCCTGCGAGAGGAAGGGCAGAGGCCCTTTCCCTGCCTCGTGGATCCCGATGCCGGGTTTGCCGGTTGGGGACGTTCCCTTATCGCTTCCATCAGACAGGCCTTGAGGCGGCGTGGTCCGGGGGAGCGCAATGTCCGGCGATGACCCGAAGTGCTTCGGCCCCGGAACGCTCTCGGGCCGCGGAGTGCGCTCCGGGAACGGGAGTTGTTGCGGGGACTGCGATGTGGGCGGGGCGACCGGCCGCGTGTCCACGGGCGGCAGCTGTGCAACGACGCTCCGCGGCAGATTTACGATGTTCACCGGCGTGAGCACGGGCAGTGACCGTTCCGCGCGGCCCGCCACGTAGAGCGTGGCGGCAACGAGCAGGAGATGCAGGCCGAAGGAGGCGATGAGGAACGGCGTGAAGTGGAGGGAACGGGGCATGGGATTATGATCTTAAATTGCAGATTGCAAATTGCAAATTGAGCGGCAAGGCAAGTCAAGATGGGTTTTTATTTTGCACTTTACAATTTGCAATTTTCACTTTGCAATACGTTGCCGCATCTTATCCGAAACTTCCCTGGTCAACTTCAGGATCGCCAGCGACTGCTCCGGCGTGAGGCTGCCCATGCCGCAGGACGGCGTGATGAGGCACTGCCGAAGGATGGTCTTCCGGTCGATGCCGCCCGATTCGAGCCGCTTCATGTTCGTTTCGAGCCAATCGACGAGCATGTCTGCGGTCTCCTTGCCGGTGTAGGCCCCCGTGGGCACGATGCCCCAGGCGAGGGCCCCGCCGCGGGCGTAGAACTTTTTGATGTCGTCGGGATAGAGCAGGACCTTCTCGGCGTATCCGAAAGCGTCGAAGTTGACGATGTCCACCTTCGTGTTGAAGATCATGTGCCAGTCAGCGTTCCCGCAGCAGTGGATGCCCGCGATGCCGCCCAGTTCATGGATGGTTTCGATGATCTCGTTCAACTTCTCGGCGACCATCTCGGGCGACGCGGCGGAAAAGGCCGAGCCCAGGGACTCCATGGCCGGCTCGTCGATGAAGATGATGACCGGCAGGCCGAGGGGTTTGAACGCTTCGATCTGCCAGGCAGCCTTCATGGCGAGGCCCTTCACGACGGCGTCGAACAGGACGTCATTATGGATGATGTCCTTGCCGGTCTCGTCCTTGAACGATATCCCCGCGGTGAGAGGGCCGGTGATCGCGCCCTTGATGAAGCGCGCCTGTTTCGGCAGGCCTTTCCTGATCGCTCGCTGGAAGCCGTAGAACCCTGCCGCGTAATCCTCCGATAGCTTGAAAAAGGAATAGTCCTTCTCCAGATAGCGCTCGAAGAACTTTTCCAATTCCGGCGTGAGGTCCTTCGACGTGTCGAAGAAAAAGCGCTGTTTCTTTTCGTCCACAACGATGCCGGGGAGGGACTCGCTGTACTGGCCGTCCATGTGCTCGTGAAAGCTCCGCTGCGGGAGCTGGGGCCAGATGGGCGCTTCGGGAAGATACTGGAGCGACATCTTCGCCGCTTCATCGGGGTCGGTGACGGGCAGGCTGCCGATACCGGTGGCTATGCAATTGAAGTCATGGGACATGGAGCTAAGGTTCCTTTCTCTCAAATACGGCTGCGACGAAAGGCATTATATATTTGGGAGCGGGAAATTACAACGGAAAGATTCACCCCGAGAACAGCGATAGCAGGGCAGCGGCCCGTCTGCGATGCTGCGCAGTGTGTTTTATCAAAGCAAGTAAAGGTACAAGTAAAGGTTCAGTTGGTGGATCTGACCACCGCGAGCCCTCCTGCTCATAGCGAGCAATATTAACCGT
>CAYPOT010000032.1:0-19263 GCA_964412455.1 uncultured Nitrospiraceae bacterium
CGCGAGATTAACACCGAAAAAGGAGAATGTCAAATTAAAAGACCTGACCCTATAGATTCCTATAGATTCCCCTCTATAGATTCACCCTATAGATTCTATAGATTACTATAGATTATGACCCTATAGATTAAAGGAGAATGTCAAATTAAAAGACCTGACCCTATAGATTTGCTATAGATTTGACCCTATAGATTTACCCTATAGATTTGACCCTATAGATTTCGGAGCATGTTTTATGCAAACTTTCTATCATCGACTTTGAGGCATCCGGCGTCAGGGGGCTTGGAAATCCTATGGGCATAAAATGACCTCGCTTTAAACTATGAAAGCTTTCCACAAAATGCTTTATAAAGCAAAGACTGTCGCAGGCTTTCAGCACGTGCAAGATTTGCGTTAATAGTGGCTTCTACTTCTTCTGCAATCGAAAAATGTCTGTCAATTTCAGCAACGATTACTTTTTGTTCTTCAGCAGGCGGTAATGCTATCGGCTCTTTAGTAACAGCACTCATCCCAACATTGCCCTGTCCTACATTACCGGTTTCATATGAGAAAAATCTATTCCGATAAACCTCGTTTTGCATTGCGATCTCTATGTATTTTGGGAGTATCTTACCATATGGCCTTAATCGCACTATTCGTTGATTAAGTAATATTTTTGTTTTGTCTTTTACTACTGCAATATATCCATAATCTCGCTTCTTCCTTGTTCCTGTTAACGTCACCAAAATATCGCCCGGAATTAAGCTGTATTTATTGACGACCTCCGATTCAACATCGGAGATGAATGACGGTTGCTGCGATAAATCAATTTTGCCCATTTTAACATTTGCCATTTTTACTATTTGATATCCTGATTCTGAAAACCTCTTGCTTTCAAAAGCATAACCACCAATAGCGTCCGTCACGGTTTCAAGCGATACCCACGACCAGCCCGTCGGCAATTCAGGTAGATCTGAAATATCAAGTTCTGAGGGTTCCTTGTATTTCTTCGTCCACTTATCCTTCTTCGCTACCTTCACCTTCGCCTTCATCTTCGCTAACTCGGCATCTTCCCACTTCTGCCTCCGCTCAGCGAGAATGCACTTAAGCAGTCCGCTTGCCGGCTCAACATCAGGTTGAGCTTTGCGCCATTCTTCGGTAAGCTTGCCCTCGACCGCGGCTTTGAGGACAGCGGCTTTGTAACGTTTGAGGTTCGCCTTGACGCGCTTGAGATTGGCAACGGCTTCGTCCAGACGGGAGAATTGCTTTTCGATCTCCGCGACGATGAGCTTTTGCTCATTTAATGGCGCAATAGGTATAGGCAGTTGTTTCGCTTTCGCACCTGATAGCTCAAGAAACGTTGTACCACTCGACATACTTTCAGCAAGGTCTTTGTTTCCTTTTAACCACCAATAAACATAATCGGGAAGGACATCGCCTTTTTTCAGGACGAAACTTTTGAATCCCTGATTTGTACAAACAGGATTTGATGCGATCACGACATATCCAACTGGCGCACGCGATGAAAACAATATTGTTCCTGCCGGCATCATCCGAGCAGACGAATCTTTCAAGCCTTTCTCAGTAATGAATCTTTCGCCGTGACCTATATATTTTGCAGCATATCCTGAAAGATCGGCTGGTGTAATCCAAGGAATCTTGCCGCCTTCATAATTCGATGAGTCATTCGTTTTGGGCGTACCGCCGCCGATGACATCTGCGATCTCATCCATCGTCTTCCATGTCCAACCCGCTGGTAATTTACCCAGTCCTGGTGTCGTTATTTGATCCATCACTTCCATAATATTAATGACACGCGGGCTAAACCCCCTCACCTCTGTCCTCTCCCCATTGGGGCGAGGATTATATATAGCACAGTCCTATGCCGCGAGAACAGCGTTCAGTTCATCCAGTGTCTTGTTCAAGCTGTCTCCAAATACTTGATATGCACGACCGAGTCCGCCCTCCTGAACAAAGGGAGCAAGATCAAAATGATCGACTTCGATGCTGAGGTTGGCAGCTATGTGGTCGCGGATCATTTCGAGCCAGTGGCGCTGCTCGGGCGTGAACTTGTCTTTGTGTCCTGCAATCCACTTCTCAAAATTCGCATTCACCCGCTCGGGAAACGGGACAAGTTCATCGTCCCGGTGCATGGCGAAGCGGACGAGCGACACAAGGTCCGTAAGAATATGCGGGGCGCTAGCGCCTTTGACCTTTGACTTCTCCAACGCTGCATAAGCATTCCAGAGATTATCCACTCTCCATTGATGCGGCGGCTTCTCGATGCGGCTTGCAAGGTCCTTGATATCTTCGTACCGCAACCGCTGCTTATAGGGCTTGCTGTAGAGTACCTGTAACGCTGTGATCTCGTCCTTATGGTCTTTGATGAACTGCTCGAAGGACTGCACCAGGCCTTTTGCCTTTTCCAAAGCCTGTGCATCTAATCCTGCATAAATGACCCGGTCCTGACTCACAACATCAATGGTCTGCTCGCTCTTCTTCTTGAGTTCCACGAGAAGCTTGCGAAGCTCAGGATTGTGCAGGGTCTTTACTGCTTCTTAAATCAGCATGGCAGCGGCCTTTTGAATCTGTGCCTCGCTCGGCTCTGCCACACCGGGATTATCCAGCTTCGCCCTTTCAACCTGTCGATCCGGATCAATGGCCGTGATGAGGCCTGCGCACAGGATCTTCAGGCTCTTGTCCGCAAGCTTCCTGATCTCTATGTGGTCCTCGGCGCTGATCGCGTGTTCCATGCGCGCCATGCGCACGGCTATGGAGGAGATCACCTCGGGTTCGATGTTCCCGAGAGAGACGGACTGGAGCAGCTTCTCGAAGGACACGTTGCGCTTCTTCTCCATGGGCCGCGAATCGGTCTTGTCCTGCTCGCACACGCCCACGGCATCGACGATGATGAAATGGTCCTTGGTCCGGGCATCGGGAGTGACTGCCTTCAAGTCGTCGTCGTTGATCACGCGCACGCCGCGGCCCTTCATCTGCTCGAAGAAGCTCCGTGATTTGACCGAGCGCATGAAGAGCACCACTTCGAGGGGCTTGATGTCCGTGCCGGTGGCGATCATGTCGACCGTGACAGCAATGCGCGGCATGGGGCTGGTGCGGAACTCGGCGATCAGGTCCTCGGGCCTTCTGCCGGTGGTCTTGTAGGTGATCTTCTGGCAGAAGTCATTTCCTTTTGCGAACTCCTCGCGCACGATCTTTACTATATCTTCAGCATGGGAGTCGTCCTTGGCAAAGATGAGTGTCTTGGGCACCCAGGTTCGCCCAGGGAAGATCTCGGTCAACACTTTGTCCCTGTAGGTCCGGACCACGGTGCGTATCTGGTCAGGCGTAACAACCTGCCGGTCGAGCTGGTCAGGATCGTAGGCCAGGTCCTCGTCGAGCCGCTCCCAACGCACGGCACGGGTCTCGCGGTCCCGCTTGTCCACGTAAAAGCCCGCCTCGACCTTTCCGCCAGCCTCGGTGATCGCGGTCTTGATGCGGTACACGTCGTAGTTCACGTTCACGCCGTCGGCAACTGCCTGCTCGTGGCCGTACTCCATCACGAGATTTTGATGGAAGAACCCGAAGGTCTGCCTGTTCGGCGTGGCAGTCAGGCCGATGATGGAGGCGTCGAAGTATTCGAGCACCTGGCGCCAGAGGTTGTAGATAGAGCGGTGGCATTCGTCGGTCACGATGATGTCGAAGGTCTCGATGGGTATCGCGGGGTTGTATTCCAGGGGCGGGACTTCCTTATAAACCGTTTCCAGACCTTGCGCGGACACCTCGTCCCCTTCTTCGGGCAAGTCTTCACCTTTCAGCATGGAGTACAATCGTTGTATCGTGCAGATGCAGACCCGGGCGGTGGTATCGAGCGTATTGGACGTGAGGCGCTGGGCGATGTACTCTTCGGTGAACTTGAAGTTGTTGTAGGGCGAGAGGTACTGCTGGAATTCCTTCAAGGCCTGCCTGCCGAGATTGCCCCGGTCAACGAGGAACAGGACCCGCTTGGCCCCGCCGAACTTGATCAACCGGTACAGGAAGTTGATAGCCGTGAAAGTCTTGCCGCTGCCAGTCGCCATCTGGATGAGAGCGCGGGGTCGGTTCTCGGCAAGGGACTTTTCGAGGTTTTTGATCGCTACTATCTGCGCAGGCCAGAGGCCGTCTTCGATCAAAGGCGGCATCTGGCGGATGCGGGAGTTGAGCGTCGGTTGTTTGCCGAATAAGGCTTGCCTTTCTGCAGCTATCCCTAGTTCGTCATTCCCACCCCTTTGTCCGTCATCCCCGTGAAAACGGGGATCCAGAGGTTCTACTGCAACGTCCCTGGATTCCCGATTAGGTCGGGAATGACGGCTTGGGGTATTGGTCTGATTCAGCCAATCAGCAAAGGTTTCGGGCTTATGAAAGAAGAAAACCTGGCGGGAACAAGGCTCGGGATCGAAGCCGTTGGTGAACCTGGTTTCGATGCCTGTTGATTGATAACAAAACGGAAGCGGTCGGAACCATGCAGGAAGTCTGTCGGGAAGGCCGTTCTTGTATCTGTCTGACTGGACCTCCACGCCCGTAAGGGTTGTGCCTTCTTTCTTTGCCTCGATAACTCCCGCTGCCTTGCCGTCAACGTAGAGCAGATAATCCGCAGTGCCGTAGCCGGACTTTAACTCGAACTCGCGGATAGCCACACCCTGTTTCGCGTACAGGTTGACCGCTTTCGCGTCCTGAACAGCCCACCCTGCCGACATCAGCATGCGGTCGATCTGTTCTCGGGCTATGTCTTCGGGGCCTGGCGGCATGATGACTCGAAGATAGTACAGGAAGGGTCAAATTGCAAGCTTGATCTGGTTGTTCCAGGCGGAAATAACACACCTGCCACTTTGCGCAGGTACGCCTCCCATTCTCCTCCTTCTTTCCATCATCCCCACCTCCCCCCATCCCTCCAATTTCCATTCTTCCCGAGCCCTGCAGGCACGATAAAACCGCCTCCGACTTTAATCAAGCTATTGATATTCAACAATATCTATGTTATCTTACCATCCATGCAAGAGCTTCTGCGGCAGCTGCCGTCCGTTGATGAAGTGCTCAAAGATGACCGGGTCAAGACCTGGCTGGGGACCCATCCCCGCATCCTGGTCCTTGATGCCATCAGGGTCGCCCTGGACCGTAAGCGCAAGTCTGTAATTGACCAATCCAAAAAAGGTGCGCCCGACATAGACCTTTCCGTGTCTGCTGTTCTGAACAGCGCCGAAATGATCCTCGCCGAGTTTTCCGAACCAAGCCTCCGTCCCCTCATCAATGCCACTGGTGTCGTGGTCCACACGAACCTTGGACGTTCGATCCTTTCCGAAGCTGCCATCGAGCGCATCATCGAAGTGAACCGCAGCTATTCGAACCTTGAGTATGACATTCAGGCCGGCGAGCGCGGGAAGCGCTACACGCACATCGAAGGCATCCTGAACCGCCTCACCGGCGTCGAAGCTGCCACGGCGGTGAACAACAACGCGGCTGCCGTGCTGCTCTGCCTGAACACGCTTGCCCGTGGCAAGGAGGTCATCGTCTCCCGCGGCGAGCTGGTGGAGATCGGCGGCTCCTTCCGCGTGCCCGAGGTGATGGAGCGGAGCGGCGCTATCCTGCGCGAGGTGGGCGCCACGAACAAGACCCACCTCAAGGACTACCAGAAGGCCATCAACGAGAACACCGGCTTGCTGCTCAAGGTCCATACAAGCAACTATAAGATCGTGGGCTTCACGAAAGAGGTCTCCCCTGCCGAGCTTGCCGTGCTGGGCAAGAAGCACAAGATACCGGTGATGTGGGACCTCGGGAGCGGCAGTATCCTCGATCTCGCTTCCTACGGCGTCGGCGATGAGCCATCGGTGAAGCAGGCCATGGACGCCGGCGTGGACATCCTCACCTTCAGCGGCGACAAGCTCCTGGGCGGTCCCCAGGCAGGCATGATCCTCGGGAAGAAGCTCTATCTTGATGCCATCCGTTCCAATCCCCTTGCCCGGGCGCTCCGCATCGACAAGATGACCCTGGCGGCGCTCGAGGCAACGCTCAATCAGTATCTCGACGAGGAGAAGGCCATCCGAGACATTCCCACGCTCTGGATGCTGACCCAGCCCCTGTCGGAGATCAATCGAAAAGCGGAACTTCTCGCATCAGGCATCAAAGCACTTGGCGAAACGAAGCTTACCATTGCCATTCAGGACGATATGTCCCAGACCGGCGGCGGCGCGCTGCCGACCGGCAAACTGCCGACGAAGGTCGTCGCCATCAGCCACAAGTCCCTGAGGGCGAACCAGATCGAATCCAAGCTCAGGCTCTGCAGACCGGCCATCATCACCCGGATCAAGGAAGGCATGGTCCTCTTCGATCCCCGGACGCTGAACGACGGGGAGATCGGGAAGATCGGGGAAGCAGTGAGAAATATACTCACAGGCCCCAAATCCCAAGCATCAAATCACAAATAAGCTCCAAAATCCAAATGAAAATTTCCAAACGTTTTAGATATTGGCATTTCGTGCTTGGAATTTATTTGGGATTTGTTATTTGCAATTTGGTATTTTATTCCGAGTCCTCATGAAATACACCATCCTCGGCACAGCAGGCCACATCGACCACGGCAAGTCCACTCTCGTCAAAGCCCTCACCGGGACGGACCCGGACCGGCTGAAGGAAGAGAAGGAGCGCGGCATCACGCTCGACCTGGGCTTCGCATCGCTGGACCTTCCCTCGGGAAACCGCCTCGGCATCGTGGACGTGCCGGGCCATGAAGGGCTCATCAAGAACATGCTGGCAGGCGTGGGCGGCATCGACATCGTGATGCTCGTGATCGCGGCCGACGAAGGCATCATGCCCCAGACCCGGGAGCATCTCGCCATCTGCAACCTGCTGCACGTCAAGAAGGGCCTCATCGCGCTGACCAAGATGGACGCGGCCGAGAAGGACTGGCTGGCGCTGGTCCAGGAAGAGGTGCGGGAGTACGTGCAGGGCACCTTTCTCGAAAAGGCCCCCATCGTCCCGGTCTCGGCAAAGACCGGCGAGAATCTCGAAACGCTCAAGCAGGAACTGGACAAGCTCGCGAAAGAGGTTGAGCCCAAGTCGTCTAACGGCGTCCTGCGTCTTCCCATCGACCGTGTCTTCACCATGAAAGGCTTCGGCACGGTCATCACCGGCACCCTGCTGTCCGGGACCATCAGCCAGGACCAGGAAGTGGACATCCTGCCGAAAGGGACCACCACGAAGGTCCGCGGCATCCAGTCGCACAACCAGGCGGCCCAGCGCGCCGTGGCAGGCCAGCGCACGGCAGTGAACCTCCAGGGCATCGAAAAGGACCAGATCTCGCGCGGCGACACCATCGTGACCAAGGGCTTCTTCACGACGACCCGGAACGTGGACTGCTCGCTTTCCATGCTTAAGCAGGCCACGCGCGGCATCAAGACCGGCACGCGCATCCGGTTCTACAACAACACCCAGGAGTCCATCGGCCGGGCCGCGCTGGTGGGAACGAATGAGTTGAACCCGGGCGACGAGGGATATGTACAGTTCCGTCTGGAACAGCCTGTCCTGATCCAGCAGGGCGACCGGTTCATCATCCGCTTCTACTCTCCCATGGAAACCCTCGGCGGCGGCATGGTCCTTGACCCCCATCCCAGGCGCCACAAGACCAAAACGATGGAGGAATCTGTCAAGAACCTTACCGTCCTCGAAAAAGGGAGCCTCGAAGAAAGACTGGCGATCCTCATAGCGGGCAAGGCCCTGGCTGGAATGGAGGAGGCCGCCATCATCGGCTCCGTCGCGGCTGACAAACCGGAGATCGCGGGCGCCCTGGCCGCCCTGGCCCAGAAGAAGGCCATCGTCCGCGTAGACAATCTCTACGTCCACAGCGGTCAACTTGCCATACTGGAGAAAAAGGTCCTTGACCTGATCGCACAGTACCACAAGGCTAACTCGCTCAAGCCCGGCATCGACAAGGAAGAGGTGAAAGGCCTGCTGAAGGCACGGCTCCATCCCCGGGCCCTGACCATGGCGATCGACGGGCTTGTCAGGAAGAAACAGGTGGAGACCGAAGGCTCGAAGCTGAAGCTGCCGGGTTTCAAGCCGGCCGTGGGCAAGGACCAGGGGCTTTACAAGGACAAGATCGTCGAGGCCATCAAAAAAGGCGGCAGCCAGCCGCCGGTCCGGGAAGAGTTTCCCGCCCTGTTCGGCATTACCGACCGGGACGCCAAAGACCTGCTGAAACTGCTGGCCGACGAAGGCCGCGTGGTGCGCATCAACGATTCGCTCTACCTGGACAAGGCGGTCCTCGAAGCGATCAAGGCGGACTTACTGAAGCATTTGTCAGAAAAGAAGGAGATCATCGTCGCAGAGTTCCGCGACATCGTAAAAACCTCCCGCAAGTTCGCGGTGCCCATTCTGGAATACTTCGATTCCCAGAAGCTGACCCAGCGGGTCGGCGACAAACGGGTGCTGCGGGGATAAGAATCACCTTCGCTGCCTTACTCTTTGCCAAACAGGTAAATCCTATGAATGCCTACACGATCATGAGACGATCACATTGCAATATCTGCGACAGGCGATTGAGTTCAAAAGACCTCTTTGGAGATATTCGCTGGCAGCCCAGCAACGTCGATGATGCGGGGATCACCTGCAATCCTTGTTATAAAACAATAAAAAAGCAAAAGGCCAGGAAGGAGCTGCGCGCGTAAGGATAGTGCGGGATGTCCAACGTCACCATGTCCAGGCTGTATAATACAAACACCCTTTGATTTACAGCGAATTTACCCCTCACCTTTATCCTCTCCCCATAGGGGAGATGGTTGGGAGAGAGTGACGTTCCGCGATATGACAATAACTATTTCGTTCGTATTCGTATTTTCTCTTCTCTTTAGTCTTCGCATTTCCCTTCACGGTCCCCTTCCGCAGTACCCTGATACCCCTGTAGGATAATGAGCGACCTTGTACGTGCTATACTGTAATTACTTCCATGATAATAACCACTGAGATCAAATCGCTTTTCCGCTCCCTTCGCCACCGGAACTTCCGCCTCTTCTGGTCCGGTCAGCTCGTTTCACTTGTCGGGACCTGGATGCAGACCGTTGCCCAGGCATGGTTGGTGCTGGAACTGACCCATTCTTCCCTGAAGCTCGGCATCGTCTCGGCGCTCC
Source organism: uncultured Nitrospiraceae bacterium (assembly GCA_964412455.1). GTDB lineage: Bacteria > Nitrospirota > UBA9217 > UBA9217 > UBA9217 > JAAXXJ01. The sequence continues at coordinate 9,135 of CAYPOT010000032.1, forward strand.
AGTTCCTTCCCATGCTGTTTCTCTCGTTCTTCACCGGGCCGTTCATCGATTATTTCTCCAAACGAAAGATCATCATCTGGACCCAGGCGGCCCTGATGGCGCTGGCGTTCATCCTCGCGCTCCTGGTCTGGACGGACTCGGTAAGGTACTGGCATATCGTGGTCCTGGCCACGCTCCTGGGCGTCGTGAACACCATCGATATGCCGGCGCGCCAAGCGTACCTCGTCGAGCTGGTGGGTAAAGAGGACCTGATGAACGCCATCGCCCTGAACTCATCGATCTTCAACGCGGCCCGTGCCATCGGCCCCGCCGTAGCGGGTATCCTGATAACGGCAGCTGGCACTGCGTTTTGCTTTTTCGTGAACGGTCTGAGCTACATCGCCGTCATAGCGGGTCTCCTCTCCATGACCGTGGATACTCCTGTCAGGAAGGCCCCCCTGTCCTATAACGTGTTCAGGGACATGGGCGAGGCCGTCCGGTATATCCGGGCGACCCCCCTTCTCCTTACCACGATCTCTCTCGTTTCGGTGGTGAGCGTGTTCGGTGTGAACTTCAACGTCCTGGTCCCGATCTTCACCCGGCAGGAACTCCATCTCGACGCAGCGGCCTTCGGTTTCCTCATGTCGTCCTTCGGCGCGGGCGCTCTGATCGGATCGTTCTCGCTCGCGATCATGAGCCGCCTCGGTCCCAAGCCCGCCTTTCTCCTGGGCGGTGGCATGGGGCTCTCGATCTTCCTCGTCATCATCGGGCTCCAGCGGTCCTACGGGACCACGGCCTTCCTGCTCTTTCTGACCGGCCTCTGCATGATCACCTTCTTCGGCATGGCCAACACCACGGTCCAGTTGAACACAGAGGACCGCCTGCGCGGCAGGGTCATGACCCTCTACACGATGGCCTTCGGCGGCCTCACCCCGTTCGGCAGCCTCTTCGCCGGGACCGTTGCCCAGTGGCTGCACGCTCCCCTCACCTTCGCCCTGGGCGGCCTGGTCACGGGAGCGGTCTTCCTTCGCGCGATCGTGAAGCGAAAAATGGACCGTTCGCGGCAATAGAGGAGATGCCAGGCCTTTATACGAATAGATCCATGACAGGAGGGATGAACACATGATCAACTACAGATATGCCTGGGCGGCCGCTCTTCTTATGGCGATGTCGGTGCTGCTTGGCTGTGCGCTGGGGAAACGGCTTCAGACCGAAAGCGCTGACCCAAATGCGATCACAGGGACCTATGACCTTATTCTCTACGGTTGCCGCTATCCTGATGATATCGAGAACGCCGCGTTCATGATCTCCGGGGAAAGCGCGTATCCAGTCAGCTTCTTCGTGCCTGATACTTCCTACAAGACAAAGAAAGGTCTTCCGGTAAAGGAGGCATTTATCCAGGCCGATTCTTTTGTCCGGTGCGGGATCCATACGGTAACGGAGACGCGGGTCCACAGGATCCCCGATGACAGAGGCGGCACGATCGGATACGAGGTGCTCCCCCGATACCTCCCGTACGACATCGGCGGGACGGACCCCCTGCTGGTGAGCTACTCCCTGAAGGACGGGAAGGTCACGGTCTTTATACGGCTGTTCCCGGATGTGGAGCGAAGGTTAAACAGGACGGATGCACCGGATTCATCGGGAAGCAACTAGCGCGCGCATCACCGGGCAGGCTTGAATGGCTTGACGATAACGTCGAGACATCAAGGGATGACATCCTCAACGGACCGTTGGTAAACAGCAGCGGGCACCCGCATCAGGCATCCCGCTATTTCGTCTTTTTTCGTCTTTTTTCCATATTCACATCGATCGCCGTAATATCGAGCAGTCGCTTTTCGAGAACTGCTTTGGCTGCCATCAATCGTCCCTTATCTTTTGTGAGACCGGCGACCTTCTTTTCCAGCGCTTGCTTATCCTTCTCCAGGCTGTTCCGGTCCCGCAGAAGCGTTTTCTCCTTCTCGATAAGTTCTCTCTGTTCCTGGCGGGTGCGTTCGAGCTTTGCGGTGAGGGCCTCACGTTCGGCGATCAGGGCATCCCGTGCACGGACCGCCGCGTCCCGCTCTGCCTGGACCTGCCTGAGTGCGGCGTCCGCTTTGTCGTTCCTCCCAGCGAGGGCGGCAACCTCTTCACGCAGTGTCTCCACCTCCGACTGCTGCCCGGCTTGCAGGACCGCAAGCCAGGCGGCGGCATCGTCGGCAAATCTTCCGGAGGGATACTGGTGCAGAAATACCTCGAATTCCCGCGATGCGCGTGCATAGCTCTTCGCGGGGTTCCGGGATGACACCAGCAGCCGCGCGGAACGGAACATCGCCTCTTCTGCGATCGGAGATCCGGTCTCGGCCGCGGCGATCCGTTGATACTCTTCGCGGGCCTCCTGGGAGTTCCCCTGCCCGACCAGGCGTTCAGCCTCCGCAAACGGGTGCACAACAGGCTCCTCAGGGCTCACCGGTGCCAGAAGCGCGCAGCCGGCGGCGGACAAAAGCAAAAGAATGCCCGGCCCATTCCTTGTCCATAGTTTCATCATGACGGATCCTTTCTTCAACATCCTCTCCCGCGACGCCAACCGTTACGTTCTTCGCTTGTCCACCACATACAGGCTTCGCGAGAATGTTTTTGCGTACTCCTTGAGTTCAACAGCGACCGCCGATGCCTCCAGGGGGCTGCTGAACGTTCGCTGAAGGTTCGTCACTACAGCGATGCTTATCGTCATGAGGGGAAACCTCATCTTCACACCCTGTCGGGACTTCCCCGCAATATACCCGTTCTTCCGGTCCTGATCGCTGTAGTGCTGTGGGGACTTTCTGTCGAACTGCGCGATGATCTCATCGCACAGGAGATATATGCGCTCAGGTTTGGTGACAACGACAAAATCGTCTCCCCCGATATGTCCGACGAAGTCCGACGGCAATCCGTGTGTTTTCGCCGCCTGCTCCAGGATCTTTGCGGTCTCGATGATCACTTCGTTGCCGCGCGCGTATCCATACCGGTCGTTGACCGACTTGAAGTTATCGATGTCCATCACGCATACCGCGATCGGCTCATGACGGTCCAGCCGTCCCTGGATATTCTGCTCGATCGCGATGCCGCCGGGGAGACGGGTAAGCGGACTCGCGTCCCGGTACATTTCCTCAAGCTTCTTCAGGCGGACCCTCATCATATCGAACGCCCGGTCCAGATCGCCGATCTCGTCCTCGGCGTGCAATGGTGAGCTGTATTCGAATTTTCCCTCCGCAACGAGTCCGGCCGCCGCTTTGAGCTTGCGAATCGACGTTGTTATATACACGGTCACCAGCATGCTTGCCAGCAGGCTGACGCCCGTGCTTACCGTGAAGAGAATGACCGTCGATCTGATGGTTGATCGGATGGAAGGATCGATCATCCTCATCTGTACGTCCCGTGACGCCGTGGCCTTCGGCAGGATCGTCCTAAGTAACCCGAGCAGGCGTTCCCGAACATCGTTCATTTCACCTTTCGAAAGCGTCTCGGCGGCCGGAACATTTCCTTTCCGTACATACGCGGTCATCTGAAGATAGAGGTCTCCATACCGGGCATGCAGCTTTTCAACTGCATCGAGAGGAAGTTGACTGCTCTGTCCGCTCCGTTTCAGCTGCGCGAGGGTCGCGCCGAACTCCTTTGCCCGTTCCCAGAAGAGATGACGCAGGTCCTTTCTGCGAAGGATCAGGTACCGTTTCTCGTAGGATTCTTGGGCAAGGAGCGTCTCGACCATTTTTTCGGCAGACGCATGCGCGGCAATATGCACGGTGACGATGCTCCGGCTCAGGCTATTGATCCGATATAAACCAACAAGAACATAACCGGAAACCGCGACGGTAAGAACTACCAGCACTGAGTACCCGACGAGCATTTTCCCGGCTATGGTCAGGCGGGAAAAGGGCTTCCAGCCAATGAGCCATGCTGGTCCGGTCCAATAAGAAGGTCCCTTCATCCGTCTTTGGCCTCCACAAGATTTCCGAGCTGAATCGATGATACGGGAGGGAAGTCTGTTCGAAAAAGCATAATGACAGGCACCTGTCGACCGCGAAGACGTGATCATCATTCTCATCGCTGATCCCCAGGCAAACTACGGGGAATGCGCCCGTTCCTGGATTCCTACCATGCATCCCTGATGTACCGTGGTCATCGGGAGGCAATGAGCGTACGTCTCTCCAGTCAGGCTGGAATTGCATGAGGAAAAGGCAATGATATCAAGGCTTGTCGCTCTTACGTTCTTCGCTTGTCCACCACATACAGGCTTCGCGGGAACGTTTTTGCATATTCTTTAAGTTCGATAGCGATCGCTGAGACCTCCAGGGGACTGCGGAACGTCCGCAGCAGGTTCGTGACCACCGCGACGCTGATGGTCATAAGGGGAAATTTCATTTCAACACCCTGTCGGGACTTCCCTGAAATATACCCGTTCTGCCGGTCCAGATCGCTGTAATACCGGGGGACCTTCTTGTCGAACTGAGCGATGATCTCACCACACACGAGATTCATGCGTTCGGGGCTGGTCACCGCGACAAAATCATCTCCCCCGATATGGCCGACGAAGTCCGACGGCGTTCCGTGTGTTTTCGTTGCCTGCTCAACGATTCTTGCCGTCTCAATGATCACTTCATTTCCGAGGGCGTAGCCGTACCGGTCATTGACCGACTTGAAGTTGTCGATATCCATAACGCATACCGCCATCGGTTCATTGCGGTCCAGCCGTCCCTGGATATTCTGCTCGATCGCGATCCCGCCGGGAAGTCGGGTCAGCGGACTTGCGTCCCGGTACATTTCCTCAAGGTTCTTCAGGCGGATCCTCATCGTATCGAACGCCCGGTCCAGGTCGCCGATCTCGTCCTCGGCATGCAATTCCGATCCGTGTTCGAAATCTCCTTCTGCAACGTTTCCGGCCGCAGCCTTGAGCTTGCGGAGCGATGACGATATATACAGGGTGACGAGCAGGCTTGCCAGGACACTGAAGACCGTGCTGAGGATCAAAAGGACGATCGTCGTCCTTAAGGATGATCGCGTGACGGTATCGATCATCCTCATCTCTTCTTCCCGGGACGCCCTGAGCTTTGGAGGGATCGACCTGATAAGTTCGAACAGCCGGTCAACAACATCGCTCATGTCGCCATTCGACAGTTCCTCGGCCGCGGCCAATTTTCTTTTCCGGACATATCCCGTCATCTCCAGATAGAGGTCGCCATACCGTGCATGCAATTTTTCGATGGTCGCGAGCTGCAGATCGCCGGTCTGACCCACCTGTTTCAGTTCCTCAAGGGTCGCGCTGAATTCTTTTGCCCGTTCCCAGTACATATGACTGAGGTCCTGTCTCCGGAGGATCAGATATCGCTTCTCGTACGTATTCTGGTCAAGGAGTATCTCTGACAGTCTGCCCGCGGCCGTGTCCCCGGGGATGTTGACCGTAACAATGCTTTTGCTCAGACTGTTGATCCTGTAAAGGCTTACCAGGACATAGCCGACCACGGTGACGGTAAGAACGACCAGGACCGCATACCCGACAAGCATTTTCCCGGCTATCGTCAGCCGGGAAAAGGGTTTCCATTCAAAGAGACGTGAAAGTCCGCTCCATTGATATTGTTCCATCATGCGCTTCGATTCTCCGTGAGATTTCTGTTTTGCATCCGTGGCACGACAGGCACAGCGCTGCTCATTCGACCAGGGAGACGATCATACCACTCGCGGCAAAGACCATCCGGCGATCCTGGTCGCTTACCGCCGTCATCTCTATTTTTCAGCAGGCGTTCCAACCGTTATTATTGCAATACAGTAGCAGACCTCACGGATGAAGTCAACGCAGGAGATGCTGCAGCAGAAAAAGCCTTTCATCGTTATTGGATGAAGGGCTTTTGTTGGTAGTAACGATACTGTAATAATTCACGGTCATCGCGAGATGCTCCCTCTCACGAGGAGCAGGTCACTATCCGCTCACTTGATGGCCGCCGGGTGGCCGTTTCAGCGGAATGCTGAACGTGAAAACGCTTCCCTTGCCCACTTCGCTCTCAGCCCAGATGCGCCCGCCATAGTGCTCAACGATCTCACGCGAGATGGAAAGACCGAGTCCCGTCCCCTCAATCGTATTCGTCAGCACATCCCCGGACCGATGGAATCTCTCGAATATCAGGCTCAGGTCATCGCGCGAGATCCCGGGCCCCGTATCGGCAACGGAAACAGCGACCCCGGAAGGAAAGGCTACGCGGCTCGTCGAGATGGTGATCCGTCCACCCTGCTGCGTGAACTTGACAGCGTTTGACAGCAGGTTCATCACGACCTGCATGATGCGGTCCCGATCCGCTTGAAGCGTCTGCAGGCCGTCTTCGACACTTTCCTCGATCCGGATCCCCTTCTCCTTCGCGAGGGGAAGGAGTCCGTTCACCGCGCTTCTGACGACCTCCGCAAGGATCACGTCCTGATCCCGCCAGAGCATGACGCCTGATTCGATGCGCGACAGATCGAGCAGGTCGCCGATCAGCCGTGAAAGGCGGTCGGATTCGCTGTTGATCGTTTCGAGCAATCTCGCCTTCCGGTCCTCCTTCATGTTCGGCTTGATCAGGAGGAGTTCCACGAACGCCTTGATCGAAGTGATCGGTGTCCGAAGCTCGTGCGATACGGTCGAGATGAAAGCGGACTTCAGTTTGTCCAGGTCCTCAAGCTTCCCGTAGGCCTTCTTCAGCTCGGTGAGCGAGCGTTCCAGCTCGCGGTCGCGGCTCTGGATAGCCGTCAGCATCTCGTTAAAGCTTCCCGCCAAAGAAACGAGCTCTTTCGGCCCCTTGCCGCGTGCCCGCTGCGCATAATCCTTGTCCCGGGAAATCGTCTCCATCAGCAACACGAGACCGGTCAACGGCTCCGTGACGGTCCGCTGGAGCCGGGAAAGCATCACCGACGACGCGGTGAGGGAGAGCAGAAGGACCAGTGTGGAGATGAGGCCGTATTGGAGCAGAAGGGTGCGAAGCTGATCGAGATTCGCCCGAATGACGATCGTACCGATCCTCTCATTATGCAGCAATATAGGGCGCGTCAGGTCAAGATGGTCGGCTGTGAACTGATGGTCCTCCGCAGGCGGGCTTTTCGGAACCTGCCGCGCGCCGCTTCTGCCGCGGTATGTCGCAAATACCGCGCCGTTCGCGGTGTAGACCGCCGCATACTCGATCTGCGCATCCGCCTGGAGCGCCCTCAGGATCTCTTCCGCATCCTTCGCCGCATTGAAGGTCAATGCTGCCGTGCACTGGTTGCCGATGATGTCCGCCTTGATGGCGATATCCCTCACCATCGCTTCCTTCCAGGTGCGCAGTTCCGAGCTGAACAGGAGCACGATGGCCACAAGGAGCGCTGCGCCGGTCGCGGCGATGTTCACCAGGATGAGTTCCCGCCTCAGTGTCCTCATGCGGTCCGTCCTTCGGTCATTTCCCCGTCCTCGCCGTACCGTGGACGGTCCCGGCAAGGATCAGGAGCTTGGTGCTGATCCGCAAGCCCGCCGATCCCGCCGTCTCGGTATTGATCTCGAACCTCACCCGTTTGTTCTCAAGATACATATTGATCATGACGCCCCGTTGCGCGTATCCATCCGTGTCGCCGACGGTCAAGACCGGTCGCCCCCGGACGAGTTCCAGCGTTTCCGGAAGCCGGGGCGACAGGGACGACGACAGGAACAGCACCTGGCACGTGCGGGCCTCCTGAGGCTCCCTGAGATGGACGATCTGCAAACGCTTTCCCATGATCTCCTGTCCGTCAAGATCGTCGAAGGGAGCGGCGTCGGGCAGATCACCCAGGATGCACAGCCGAACCGACCCCCCCGCGGATGCCTCTCCGGAGGGCCATGTTATGAACTTGATGAAATTATACACGAAAGCGGCCTTCACTTGATACTCGCCCGAGAGAGTCGCGCTTCGTTCAGCCGCAAACCCGCTTTCCCTCGGCAGAATGCAGAGAACGAGGACCACGGCCGCGAGCGCAGCAAGGCGTCGTCTGTATGGGGCAGCGTTAAAATACATAGGTCAGTTTCACCCGGATGGTCCGTCCATCCTGCTGTATGCTGTCAAGGGGGAACAGGTCCCCCGATACCGGATCGGCGTACTTCCTGTTCAGAACGTTATAGATGTTGAGCGATGCCTCAACCGTGCGCTGCCGGCCCCTGCCGAACAGGGTCAGGTTCGTGACAGCGAAGCCCTCAGTTGTCCGGCCCGCGACGGTGGTCCGCGAACCCGTGTACTGTTCCTCGATCCCCGCAAAGAAGCGGTCACGGACAAGCGGCACGACAAGGTTCAGTTTGGCAAGGTGTTTCGGCATGTTGGTCAGCAGCTCGCCGGTCCTGGGATCCACCGCCTTCTGGAAAACATAGCTGAGCCTGCTGTCGGCGCCGTTCGACCAGCTCTTCTGGACCTCGAGCTCAGTTCCCTGCGCTTCCGCCCTCTCCTGGTTCCGGTACGTTGTGCTGCCGCTGGAGGGATCATAGGTCTGGGTAATGAGGTTCCTGATGCTGTAACTGTAGCGGCTCGCGGTGGCGCGCAGACCATTTCCGAGGTCATGCTCGTACACCAGCTCGTAGGTCTGGATCTGTTCGGGTCTCAGTGCGGGATTGTTCAGTATTGTCGGCGGCGCCTCGTAGTACAGTTCGTACACGGTCGGCGCGCGGAACGCCTTGCCGTAAAGCAGTTTGAGGGTGCCTTTCTCAATGGGAGTGATGACCGCGGCGATGCGCGGGTTCGTCGTTCCGCCAAAGATGCTGGTGCGGTCGTAGCGAATGCCCGCATAGACCAGGAAGATCGGCGAGACCGTGATCTCGTCCTGCGCATAGACAGCCCATGTGCTCGAACTGCGATGGTCATCGAGATACACGGCCGGCGGCGAGACATCGGCGTTGTACTGGTCCTGGCGGTCCCGTACCTCGTACTCGGTGCCCACGATGACGCGATGCGCGTTCAGGAGCCGTGTAGTCATCCTGATGTCACCGCCGTACCACGTCGCGACGGCCCGGTCCTTGTTCAGGGTCCCGGTGTAAAGATAATCTCCGTCATAGCGGTACCAGTCGTAGTAGGTCCGGATGGCGAGTTCCGCGCCTCCGGAGAGGCGTGAACCGTACTGCAGGTCAATGTAACCCCGGCTGTCCGTTGTCCGGTTTTCCGGTTCATTGAAATCGGTGCCGTAGGAAGCCGTCGGGACGCCTTTCGTCCGCTGGGCATAGGCCCCCGCCAGCTGGAAGTCGCCACGCGCGTACTTCGCATATCCGGTCCGGGCGCTGTCATAGTCGCCGTTATTTGCATATCCCCCATTTGCCGCCCTGGTGTCTGCGAGGGGATTCTGAGGATCAAACTCGCGGAAATACAGTCCGTCACCCGAACTGGTGAAACCGCTTGTCGAGATGACGGCTTCATAGTTCTCGTGTGCCGATGTCCCATAGGTCGCGCGCCCCTTGTACGTGTTGTGGCTCGCGGCCTCCGCCGAGAGCTCGACTCCCCCGATGTCCTTCGCCCGGCGTGTGATGACGTTCACGACCGCAAAGAATGCGTTGCTGCCGTACAGCGAGGAACCGGGCCCCCGGGTGACCTCGACGCGTTCGATAAGGTCAACATCCAGGATGAACTCGGTTCCGATGGCGGCAGCGTCATAGATGGCGTCATTCATCCGGTGGCCGTCCACGAGCTGCAGGATGCGCGTGTTGTAGTCTCCGGGCCTTCCAAAGCCCCTGACGCCGAGATACTGATAGTTCCGGTCGTAGGTGGTATAGAACCCCCGCACGCTCCTCAGGATGTCGGCCAGGGTCCGATAACCATACTTTCTGACGTCCTCGGAGGTGATGATCGTCACGGAGGATGGGGCCTCACTCACCTTCTGACGGTACCGGGACGCGCTGACGACCGTCTGGACCTCGACCTCCATGAGCTCTTCCAGACTGAGGTCGCGCAGCTCTTGATCATGCCGCGGTTCTTGCTCCAATTCCGTACCTGATCCCTCGCCCTGCGCCGGGACCGGCGCACCCTCGCGAGGTGTCGTCTGGGCGGGAGGCAGCTGCGGCTCGCGCGTTCCTTCCAGATTTGATCCCTCGCTCTGCGCCGGGACAAGCGCACCTTCGCGAGGCGTCTCCTGGGCGGGAGGCAGCTGCGGCTCGCGCGTTCCTTCCAGATTTGATCCCTCGCTC
>CAYPOT010000032.1:19363-41172 GCA_964412455.1 uncultured Nitrospiraceae bacterium
TGCGCCGGGACAAGCGCACCCTCGTGAGGCGTCTCCAGGATCGGAGGCTGCTGCGGTTCTCGCGCCTCTTCCGGACCCGATCCCTCGCTCTGAACCGACACCGGGGTTTCCTCTCGGGTCGTCTGCTGGACGGGCACACTCTCCTCTGCCCTGACAGGTGGTCCCGCGGCAGCCATAATGGCTATCAGCGAGACCAGGAGTATGCCGGTGTTCCTTTCAAGCAGTTGGGAGAAATGCATCATTCCTCACTTTGAAATATGAGCGGAATCAGTGAAATTACTGAATGGGCTGAATGTCCATGATAATCGCTGCATGGCCAATGTGCCGGACCCCGGACCGGATCGCAGAACGGGTCCGGCGGGAGGGCTGGACCGACTGCCTCGAAAATACAAAAAGGGGCTTTCGCCCCTTCTACAGTACCATAAATATTACATCCTTTCCATCAATCCTCAATAATAATCAATCATCAATGACCATATCCGCGGGCAGGACCTCGATCGATGCCGCAAGGAATTCCAATTTTTTGTCGTCATAGCCGTCGAACTTCACGTTCACCCAGGAGCCATTGACGAACGGGCCAGCAACCACAGCAGGCGGTTTATGGCTTCCCGCGATCGTCTTCGCGGGTTGATAATTGAGCACAAAGGTCCATGTCGGCTGGTCATTGACTCCGGAAACGGTACCGGCCGCCTTCACGAAGATGCGGTTCGCCGATATACTGCGCGTTGCAAGATCAACATCGCCGGTCAGCACGTTCACCAGCAGGGCATCGGCCTGCGCTTTCAGCAGCAACGCATCGATGTTCTTCTGGAGCGCCGGATTGATCCCAGAATAATCGACCGTCAGCGTAGTTGTGCCGGCGCTCAGGACGAAGGTTTCTGCCGCCACATCGAGGTCCGTTATGCCGCCGGTGACGCTATGGGCCCTCCCGCTATGGTTCATGTCCGCTGCGCTGGCCGTATGGACCGTCATGGTTACGGAACAGGCGGACGGGCTCCCAAAGTCCATGACCATGAACTGCTTCAGATCGAAATCTATACCCAGGTCATTATACCGGTCCTCCTGCACCATCACCGATCCATCACGGCGACCGCCCCTGATGCTGAGGGTGCAGATGCCGGTGTCCGTGTCGCAGGCGAGCGACCGATGCTCTCCGCTTTCATGGACAAAGGAGGTGAACGCGCAGGCCGATGTCGCATCGTGCTGGTCCATCAGATGCACACTTCGCCGCAGATCGATATCGATCCTGTTGTATTTTCCGGCGGGGCACTGTGCGAGATTGACGTACTGGGCCATGTTCGTCAGGTTTGAAATATCCAGCGTGACAGGCGCTCCTAAGACCTCGCAGATGCCGCCGGTCCCGGAGCTCACAAGCCTGATGCCGGTGATCGTCGCAACGACCTGCTTATAGAACGAGATATTGTCCGTGATGAAGAGCGCGACTTTTCCGTTCCCGCTGCCCGGCTGTGGGTCGGTCCCGCCGCCACTACCACAGGATAGGAAAAGCAATAGTGATATGACAACGATAAACGATCCAAGACCACTCTGTTTTTTGTTATATTTCAATAACATACAGGTCTCCTTCGTTTCCCCGTTCCACACTTCTTTTCTAATTTACCATTCATATTATATCGCGAGACCAAACTATCGTCAATACATATTTGGGTAGCACTATAATTTTATTTTATATGCTAAACAATTTTATTTGTCGAGAATTGGTTTTACAACCTCCCCCTGACGCCCGTCTTACTCACCGATGGCAGGGGAATCACTCATGTTCTCGGAGGACGGGAAGGTCGACGGCAGATTCTCATGACAGGATCGCGTCACCGTCGATAGCAGGGCAACTGCGGCATCATCAGTGTTGTCCGATGCGTTGGAATCGAAAGAAAGCCTTTCGTCATGAATGCATGCCACTGAACAGCGCCTTGCATGGTTTTGATGACGACGAAAAAAGCCCTTTGCCATGATCTCCATGATCTGGCAAAGGGCTCATCTAATATCATCGGATCCAGGACCGGGCATCATCTAAACGTTCTCCACCATCTCCCAGACGCCGCAGGGGCAGATGCCCGCGCAGAAACCGCAGCCAATGCAGCGGTTCTCGTCAACGACGTACTCGTAGGATTTATTCGGGAGCGTTTTGCGTGAAATGGCGCCGTAGTAGCACGACTCAACGCACATCCCGCAGTCGCGGCAGGACCCGCAGCTCATACAGCGATCGGCCTCTTTCTTCGCGGAGAACTTGCCGACCATCCTGCAGACCTCGTAATACTGGGTCTTGATGCGTTCATAGGGGATCACCCGGCGCTCTTCCGCTACGTAATCGAAGTTCATGAGCTGGGCGTTGATCACATCTGCGGCGACCTTGCCCTGTCCGATCGCATGGGTCACGAGGCCCGGTTTGGTCGCGTCGCCGAGGGCGAAGACCTTCACATCCGAGCTCTGGCCGAGGTCGTTCACGACGATATAGCCCCGGTCGGTGTGAACCTCGGCAGGCAGGAAGTCGAGTACCGGCTTCTCACCGATCGAGACGATCACCATATCGGCATCAATGCCGGTTCCGTCCTTGAAATACAGCTTTTTCGCCGTGGCGTCGTACTTCTCGGTGACCTTCGGGAACAGGATCTGCGTCCCCTTCTCCTTCGCCATTTCCTGTTCCTTGCCGAAGCTGGCCGGCTTCTGCACGTCAACGGCGGTCACGGTTTCCGCGCCATGGTCATAGGCCTGGCAGGCGATGTCCATGCCCACGTTGCCCGCGCCTATCACGACAACCTTTTTACCGGTCAGGTCCCTGGGCTTCCCGAAGTTCACTTCTTTTAGATAGTCAATACCGGCGACAACGTCCTCATGTCCGGGGAACGGGATGACACGGCCCTCATGCGCGCCGACGGCTACGACCACGATGTCGTGGTCCTTATAGATCTTGTCGTATTTCTTCCGGTCAACGAGCGTCTTGACGTGGACATTCACGCCGATCTCCGCGAAACGGGAAAGCTCCTTGTCGAGGATCTTCTTGGGCAGGCGTTCGCGGGGAATGCACATCTCCAGTTTGCCGCCGATCTTGCTGCCCGCTTCGTAGAGGTCAACGGAATGGCCCTTCAGGCCCAGCTGCCATGCCGCCGAGAGGCCGCCGGGCCCGCCGCCGATGATGGCCACGCTGAAGCCCGTGGGCTTCGCTTTTTTTGGGGCCTTGAGATTCAGCGCGACAGCGCCGTATTCCTTGATATTGAGCGGCTGGTCGATCCTTCCGCGGGTGCAGTCGGTCATGCAGAGGTTCGGGCAGACCGTGCCGCAGACCGTTGCCGGGAGCGGGCTGTACTGAAGCACGAGCGACAAGGCCTCGGCTGTCCTCCCCTGCCGCAGAAGGGTCGCGCGCTTGTGCGACGGAATGCGGGAAGGGCAGGCGTAGGCACAGGGCGGCAGGTACTGGTCGTTCTTCCAGCTCGGTTTCCAGCGGCGTTCCTCGCCGGTGGTGACATAGGGCAATACGGACCGGTCATGGGTCAAATAGGCGCCGAACATGCCCCCTATACCCACTTCTTTTTCCCACACTTTCAGGCGGAACTCGGTCAGGCCCATCTTGAGCTTGCCCTTGGCCTTTGCCTTTTCGGCCGGCGTGTAGGCGATGAGCTTCTTCCAGGCGGCCTTGTCCTTTGTCAGTTCCTGATAGTGAGACATGCGGTCAATGGCCTGAAGGTAGGGCTTCATATTCCCGGTCAGCCACTCCCAATCCTGGGGAGTAAGGTCCACGAGCTGCACGTCCGCCGTGCTGTATTCCTTGATGGGGCCGCGGAAATAGATGGTTCCGCCCACCATGCCGACGCAGGGACGGTACCCGAGGATATTCTCGGGGTCGCGGGCGATGACGCCGCAGACTACCGAGATGCCGCCGGCCTTGAACTCGGCGAAAGAGTCCCCTACGCAGCGAAAGTACCAGGACTCAAGGTCCGGGAAGCGGGGGTTCTTCTTGGTCATGGTGTCGCAGCGCGCGCCGCCGCCGCCCTGCACGTACAACTTGCCCTGGGCCGCCGCGTTGTGCGCGCCGTTGGCCACATCGCCAAGCACAGTGATCGTGGCGCCGCAATTGAGCCAGCCCGTGTCATCGGACGAGCTTCCCTTCACGACGATCTCGGTCGTGTGCATGCCCATGCTGCCGATGCGCTGTCCGGACGTACCCTCGATGGTGAGCGTCACCGTGCCGAATTGGGGCCAGATCCTGCCGCCGATGCCGTGCTGGCCGTCGGCCGTGACCGTGATCTCACGGGCGCCGTCCTTGATGGCCTTCTGGAGCTGCTCTTCGAGCTCTTTGGAGGAGACGCGCTTTCCGTTGCTATTGCCCTTGATTATCATCACACCACCTATGCTTGCCACAAAGTCACAAAGACACGAAGAACAGCTTGGTGCCTTCGTGCCTTGGTGGCTGGCTTTGTTTTCTTAACATACATACGAGATCTGCAGCCGGTCCGCGATGTCCTTGTCGCCGACGCCCAGCGCGTCGGACATGCCGATGGGTAGCTCGGTGCTCCTGCCCAGCGGCGCGAAGATCTTTTTGAGTTCCACGTCGGCCGATTTAAAGACCTCGACCACCCGCTCGGCGACCTTGTCCGGGTCAAGCCTGCGGTAGAGCTTCGGGTCCTGCGTGGTGATGCCGCGCGGGCACCTGCCGAGGTTGCAGACATTGCACCGGTTATGTTCATCGCCGAAGCAGCCCGCCGCGGTCTGCATGATGTATTTCCCGATGTCCACCGCCGATGCACCCAGCATGATGAGCGCCGCCGCGTTCGCGGCGAGACTTCCTGTCTTGCCCACGCCGCCGGCCGCGATGAGCGGCAGTTCGTTCTGCTTGCCCTGCTTCACGAGGTCCAGGTAGCAGTCGCGTATGTTCGTCGCGATGGGATGGCCCATCTTGTCCATGGAGACATTGTAGGCCGCGCCGGTGCCGCCATCCTCGCCGTCGATGCAGAGCGCAGCCGCGTAGGGATTCCGAGCGAGGTTATTAAGCACTGCCCGCGCCGTCTTGGTGCCCGAGATCTTGGGATACACCGGCACGCGGAAGCCCCAGGCCATGGACATGGACTGGATCATCTTGGCGACGGACTCCTCGATGGAGTATTGGGTCTGGTGCGTGGGCGGTGAAGACAGGTCAACGAACTGCGGTACGCCGCGGATCTTGGCAATGAGCCCGAGCACCTTGTACGCCTGGAGCAGCCCGCCGTCGCCGGGCTTCGCGCCCTGGCCGTACTTGATCTCGATGGCGCAGGGGTCCTCGATCATGTCGGGCAGCGCCCGGATGATCTCGTCCCAGCCGAAATAACCCGAGGCGATCTGGAGGATGAAGTACTTCATGTAGCGCGATTTCAATATCGAAGGCGGCATGCCGCCCTCCCCGGAGCACATCACCACCGGCAGGCCTTCGACCTCGTTGAGATACGTGATGCCCATGGCAAGCCCTTCCCACATATGGGGAGAAAGCGCGCCGATGGACATGCTGCCGATGCGGATGGGGTAGATCTCCCGGACCGGCGGGATGAACGCGCCCGTGCCGATGGTGAGCCGTTCTCCTTCCACCTTGATGGGCAGCTGTTCAGCCGGGAGGTTCCTCCCGAGGAGCGTGCGTATACGGAACTCGTGCCTGCCCGCGTCCAGGGCCGGGTCGGTG
This sequence comes from uncultured Nitrospiraceae bacterium, assembly GCA_964412455.1. Lineage (GTDB taxonomy): Bacteria > Nitrospirota > UBA9217 > UBA9217 > UBA9217 > JAAXXJ01. Next base: position 25,026 of record CAYPOT010000032.1, read on the forward strand.
AGCATGGATATGCGCGTGAACTTGAGCTTGTCGAGCGTCGAGACCGATGGATCGTTCCTCCGGCCGCCCCGCATGTACGGGATGCCGCCCTTGTTCTTGAAGTGGTAGAACTTGTGCTGAAAGTTGTACTCGGGAAAGATGGCGTCCGTGGGGCAGACGAGCGTACAGGTTCCGCAGCCGATGCAATAGCGTTCGATGTCCGTGACCTGCTTGACCACGTGGGATACAGCACGTGAGACCTTGGGAGACGGGTTGTCGCCTTCGGAGCGTACAAGCCGCTGGATGGTCACCGCGGGCTCGATGGCCTTCATGGGGCAGACGGCGGTGCAGCGGCCGCAGCGGGTGCAGCGGTCCTCGCGCCACTGGATGATGTAAGGGAACTCCTTCAGCGTGAGCTGATGGTTCTGGTCTAGCCGTGCAGCTGATTCCATACCTTTACCTCCCGCGCACCGGGCGCGATGATGACCGTGTCGTACTTCATGGGGAAGATGTCCGTGGTCCTGTCTCGGTCCGGAACCGCCCGGTCGACGCCGCATACCTCGGACATGAGCGCGTACTTGCCGGGTTTACCGCCCACCGCGCCGGGACGGAGCTTCTTCGCGTCCTGCACCATGAAGACCGAACCGTCGGGCGTGAACCCGATAACGCAATTGGGGCCGTCGATGCAGAGCGGACGAAGCGATTTTTTGATCAGTCGGAGCGCCGCTGCGTCGGACCGCTTCCCGATCTCGCTGTCCTGCAGGGGCGTGATGACATCCTTGTAGTAGTGAAGCGGGTAGCCCAGCGTCCTGTTGGTGTAGTGCAGGATATGCGTGAAGACCTCGGAATCTGAATTGTAGCCCATGTAGCCGGGGTTCCCGCGTCCCATGAGGTACTCGCGGATGGGAACGAAGGCCGTGTTCTCGCCGTTCGTCATGGTGCCGTAGCCCTGGATGAAGAAGGGATGGCACGAGTAGAGATAGATGGCGTAGTTCGTGTTCTGCCGGCCCTGGGCCATCACGATCTTTGCTGAAATATCTGATTTGTCCAATCCGAAGAACTCTCCAACATGGAGCGGATCTCCAACTTCCTTCAGGGTGAGAACATCGGGATAGAATGAAAAGGCGAAGATGGATTCATCGGATTCACCGATCTTCCTGAGGGCCAGCCGCGTATTCATGAGCAGGTTCTCTTTCTCAAACATCTGCTTATCCAAGAAGCTCTCGGGATAATCGTATACCTTGGCGAGATAGTTCTCCCGGCGTTCTATGCCCGGCACGTTCCTGATGTTCGGCGCCCAGGTGAACTTTTCCTTGAACCCGTACGCTTTCATGTAGGCATCCAGTTCCAGGAGACCCTGATTTGAGCAAACGGCGGACAGGACCGGATACCCCTTGAACTCCTCAAAGGGCCCGCCCAGGTCCTTCAGCATGAGGCCGAGACCGGAGCCATCATGTCCTTCCTTCATGGTCTCCAGCGCCAGGATGTTCTCCATGGGTGAGAAATAGTCGCCCGACGTGATCGCGCTCAAACGGCACATACTGTTGCTCCCTTCTTACCGCCGGGAATATTGGAGAACACGCCCAGGCGTGCATAACCAACATGCAAAATTCAGCAACCAATACCCAAGTGGCCTACCATCTTATTATAGACTGGAAGTTTTGGATTTGGGATTTTAGATATGGCACTGTTCTGTTCATCGGGAACCGGTTTGCCGGCGAGAAAAACTCTTTGCATGCGATGAACGGCAAGTGGCTTACGCCCTCAAAAAGCTGCAATAAAAGCCCCTTTACGAGGGGCTTTTATTGACGGAATTTCATTGTCTTGCGAGTTTGGAGCAGTACAATACACCGGGTTAAGCTCTGCTGTCAAGCGAAAATTAGAGATAGCAGAGACACTGCCGTAGCGATAGAGTTGACCCAGGAGAGGTTACGCAGCTGAGGAACGAGGCCGGGCAAAGGAACGAGAATAGTGCATGTGGTCTTTGAACGGCCCCAGGCGGGAATATTCAAAGAGGGTTGACATGGCCTTGCTCTCGGTCGCGATCCCCTGCTCCTCCAGGACTGCTACCGGATTGAGGCCGCCGACGATCACGATGCCGGCACGGTCTATCCCGACCGGCACTTCCAGAAGGGGCTTGTTCGGGCCGCCGATGAGCAGAATGCCGCGGATACCCCGGTCTTCCAGGGTGCGGGCGAGCTTTTTCGCCTTGTCCAGACATACCACGGGGATCTCCCGGAAACTGGCGAGTATCCTGCCGCGGCCGCCGGCAGTGGCTTTGGAGACCGCGGTCATCTTGCTCTTGATGAACACTTCGAGCGGATCGAGGGACGATCCGTCATAGCTGATCAGGGACACGAACCGCAGGGGTTTGCCGTTCGCGGTCTCCACGACCCCGCCGAACCGCGAGGTGACGGGAATGCCCGCCTTCAGAAATATGCCGTTGATCGTCACGCTGCAGATCGTGCCCAACCCCACCATTCCTTTGGGAACGATCACATTCCCGATCTTCTCTCCCGCAGCGGCAAGGATCACCCGGTCGCTCATTACATAGGCGGATGAGAAGGCAGGCTTGAGCAATCGCAACGCCTTCGCAAGATCTTTTCGCGGAAAATAAGAGATGTTCAGGATCACGTCGCCTTCCATGGTCGCCATGTCCAGTGTGGTCATGTACGAAAGTGTCTCAATTTTGCTGATCACGAATCCGATCTTGTCGGAAACGAGGGAGTGCCTGAGCTCTTCCCTTCCCGCGGAGGTGATCTTTCGCCCTTCCTTGCCGAACACTTCCGTATACCCTTTCTTGTCCAGCATTTTCAGGTAATACCGGACCGTCCGCTCGGTGATCTCCACTCCGCGCAGCGTCAACTGCCGCGAGATCTCACGAGAACCGACCACGGTCGGATGTTTGTCGAGGATAGAGAGGATCGCATGAAGCGTTTTATTGATGATGAGGCTCTCCTTAGGGTGCCCTGTGGACATATGAAAATTGACTGTCATCCCCCCGAATTATCCTTTCGGGCGGCCTTTATCGGGAATCTGGCGTTAAATGAAAAAACAAATTCCCGATAGCAACGTTCGGGAATTATGGCAATAGGTTCGTTGTAGTACTACGTAAGAGAAGATACAACAAGAAGTTGAGCTATTGTCCGGACCGCGCGCCTATTCATCAGATGCTTCCACCTTCTTGGCAAGCGCCGCAGCCTTCACCGGACGCACTTTACGATACACCGAGAGCGGCGAACTGGATTTCCCGTCGACCACCAGCAGGTCCCGTTCTATTGAAATGCCGAAGTGGCGTTCATTTGTCTGGAGATACGGATGAATGAACTGCCAATCCTGCTGGGTCATCTCGGTGAACTCAGCGCCATTCAGCTTTTCTTTGCCGATCGTGTGATGGGGATCGCGTACAAATATTGCTCCGCCGGAAGCGAGCGAAAACAGGTTCGACCCGGGATACGGCGCTTGCTGAACGCGGACCGCGCCCCGATCGTCAAATTCCACGCCGTTCAACACGACGAAACCTCCGCCGTTGTGCGGATCGCCGGCCATGAATGATTCCGCGAGAAAATCAAGACAGGTTCCGTTGATTATAACGCGCGGACGGCCTGCCGCGTTAATGAGCGGACGGCCTGCCGCATTACCCATGATGTAGATCTCACCGCCCTTGGCGCCATACATGAATGCCTGGCCTACATCACCGTGCACCACGAGCGTGCCGCGCTTGAGTATCTGACCAAGTTGGTCCTGGCCGTTGCCGTGGATCTGGACCTCCATGCCGTCTATCCCTGACGCGAGATAGTCTCCTGAACTACCATACACGTCGATGCGGACTCCGTCGGTCGCGGGTCCGAAGCTGCACCCGGTGAACCGCTGACCCTTGAGCCCGTACACGATGAAGCGTTTCCAACCCTGGCGGAATGCCCGGGCCAGCAGCAGAGCGTCGCAATCCTCGCCCTCGGGCTGGAAATCCCGGCTGAAGACCACCAGTATCCCATCCTCCTGCTTCGGCGCACCGAGTCGATCGCGCGTGGAAAAGTCCACCCGGTGATAACGGCCCGGGTCGCTGTTTGTTATCGACGGGACCGAGTCAAGGAGCCGGTTTATCCCGTTTTGCAGAAGATGGAGGATCGCGCTTCTTTTATTGGGACCGCAATCGTACCGGCGGTCCTGCAGGAGCGTAAGCACCTGCAAAGCGGTATCGAAAGCCCTGTCATCAGCCGAAGCGGCCGTGTATATCTTGTCGATCGCCACGCGAACCTGATCAAGGTCCCAGGAAAGGAACGCGGCCGTAAGTTCGCCGAACAACTCGTCAGCGCGGCCTGCGGAAAGGCCGTTGGCGATCCGCAAGATCCATTGGTCCGCGATCGTCGCCGGCCGTTCAGGATCCATCCTCCAGTGCCCGGCAGGCGCGCTGATAGGCTTGCCGAACTTGTCAGCGCAGGAAAGCGTCGTGGTTCCGCCGGCCGTATTTACCGTGAAGACAAATGCGCCGCCATCGGTGTAGCTGCCGCCGCGGGCGTTCCAGTATCGATCGGCCACATGACGGAAACGCGGGTCCTCCTCGGCAAGAGACTGCAGCGTGGCGTCGATGGCCTGCTTCTCGGAACCGATCAGGCCAATGGATACGTCCCCCTCCTGGATGGCGAATACCTGCGGCCTGAGCATGGAGGTGTCGGTGATCCCCAGTAGTTGGTATTGGCACTGGTCCGGATCGCTGCGCGCGATAATGAAGAACCAGGGGCCGTCGGGCGAGCCGTGCATGTGCTGGGCCTGAATAGCCCGGTAGATCTTCTTCTTGCGTGCGGGAAGGGCGTCAAAGTCTATCTCGGTGGTGGGAGCCATTGCCTCGATCACATATTCCAGTGGATACCCGTATACGCGGGTCAGTAGATCGAACAAAAGGACCGAAACCTCCGTGTCGGTGAGAAATTGGGGCACGAGGTTGCGCTGCCGCAGGTATTCGGTCACCCCGAAGTAGTTGGCAAAGTCACCGTTATGGACAAGCGCTTCATTCATCCCGATGAATGGATGCGCGCCCGCGGGATGCCAGACCCTGCCTTTGGTGGGATAGCGCTGATGGGCGATCCAGATCTTGGCGCGCATGTCGGTGAGCCCGTAATACTTCACGACCTGTTCAGCGTACCCCACGATCTTGAATATCACGAGATCACGCGCGTGGGAAAGCACAAAGGCGCGTTTTTCTCCCAATGAAGCGTAGAACCTGCGATTGATCTTAAAACTGTTGCGGAATATGAACTCGTCCTCGACCAGGCGCCGGTCCGATTTGCCCAACCCGTGCTCTTTGGCAAACCGGCTGAGCACGTTGTCCTTGACGCGTACAAAGTAGCGCACGATGTCCGGCGGCTTCACCTCAAGCCCGACGTCCCGGTGATCTGCCACGGGTTGTATGCGGGTCTTGTGTTCCACCTTGAGCCAGGGAGCGATGCCGTATTTCTCCACTTCCTGCTCGGCGGCCGGATCGATCAGCGCTACCTGAAGGATATAATCGTTCTTCAGCGTCGCAGCATCCACCCCCAGGTCTTCGGGCTGCAGTGAAGCTGCCGCGATCCCGCCGCCCTTGCCGTTGCCCCGGTTGTGCATCTGCATGGAAGGCTCGAAGATATGGCGTCCCCGCACCGGCACGGTGGCTGCGAATCCGACCACGCCGCATCCACCCTCTTCGGCTGATTTTTCACGTGCGTTCTGAGCGCCGATCACGAGGTCGGCACGGGAGGCGGTGATCATTTCAGGGAACCGAGGATCGCGGCCTTTACCATGCCATGAGTTTTCTGTTCTCGTCTTCTTCATAATTTGCATTTTCCAATTTTCAATTTTCAATTCCGCTTTAAGCGGACTATCCTGACTCCACTCTACGGTATTCCTTGCGTTTTTCGTAATCGCGGTGACGCAACAGGTCCGACCGGCCCACCAGTTCGCGAACGCTCTTCATGCCGAAACGGTGGAGAATATCCTGGAGTTGGAGCGACCAGGAATGGAAAAGGTTCATGATCCGCTGGGAGGCCCAGGCCTCGTCGTACATCGCGCTCAACTTGGGATCGGTGGTGGCTATGCCTCGCGGGCAGCCCCGTCCGCTCTCGCAATTCGCGCACCGGATGCATTCCAGCGCCACCATTTCCGCCGTCCCCACCACCACGCCGTCGGCTCCCAGGGCGATCGCCTTGGCCACATCCCAGGCCGTGCGCAGTCCGCCCGACACGATGAGCGTCATCTCGGGGCGGATCCCCTCGGCGACCAGGAAACGGTGCACCTTGGGTATGGCATACTCGATCGGCATGGCGATGTTCTTTTTGGCTATATCGGGCGCTGCGCCGGTGCCACCATAACTTCCATCAAGATGGATGATATTCGCTCCGGCGCAAAAGCTGCCCACGGCCACCATGTCAACATCAGATGGTGTTGAAACCTTGACGGACACCAGCGCCTTGGGATTGATGGTGTTGATCCAGTCGACGTGTTTCTTATGGTCCTCCACCGAGTAGACCGAATGGAACGGAAAAGGCGAAAAGAGGGCTGAGCCGACCACTGCTTCCCGCATCTTCGCCACGGCCGGCGTCACCTTGTCGCCCAGCAGATGACCGCCAAGGCCAGGTTTGGCGCCCTGAGCATACTTGAATTCAACGATACGGACCCGTTGTATGGTCTCCTCGCGCACGCCAAAGAGCCCGGTGGCGATCTGCGTGATCACGTGGTCGTCATACTTCTTGAGATCGTCCGGATAACCGCCTTCGCCGGTGCAGGTGAATGAATTCATCGCGGTGTAGGCGCGCGCCCGCGCAAGGATGGTGGTGAGGCTTACGGACCCGAAGCTCATTCCCCCGCCATAGACCGGGAAACCGATCCTCACCTCGGGCCGTCCGTCCTTTCTCCGATTCAGCGGAATGGAAAGGTCCACATCCTGCGGCTGGAGCGATGGATCGGGAAGCTGTTCGGGAAATTTAAAGTCAATACGATCGAACCCGCCGCCGGACTCGCCCACCCGATACTCCAGGCCGCCTTCCGGTGGACGGCCGGTCTCAGCCTGATGCCAGGTCGACATCATCAGGTCGGCGGTCCAGCGAGGATCGCCGATCGTTTCATACAGGGGATCTTTACCTACCCGTAAGGCGCTCACCGGGCAGTTGTCGGCGCAGTATCGCTCGTTGCCGCGGCAGTGGTCCTTTCCCCGGCACAAATGCGACTTTGGAGCAAGCATGCGGCTGCCCGCTTTCACATGCACACCATAGGCGCACACTTCGGCGCACTTGCCGCACGCGATGCAGGCTGAGGTCCGCACTACCTTGAATTTGCCGAACTGGTTGCGGTAGCGGGAAGGGTCTAATTTCACCGTGACATCAATGCCGCCCGATGTCTTCAAGTGGCCGTTGCCGTGATGGGGGACAGGTATGTCATTCGGGAATACAGGCGCAGCCTGACCTTCCTTCGCCCGCTCTCCGAATAGTGGCCCAAAGTTTTCCTTCTCCAGGTCGTCAAAGAACATTGCGCGGCCGAGCTCTCCCCGCAACCGGCGCGCCTCGCGCAGCCCCATGGCGCCCATCAGTTCGATGAGCTGGGAGTGCCATGAACCGAGGAGGTTCACGATCCGCTTCTCCGCCCAATCCACCGGGGCCGTTCCCAGTTGCACCGGACAGGAGATCTCGTGTTTGCACACTTTGCATAAGCGGCACTCCAGCGCGACCATAAGCGCGCTGTCCACGCCCACGCCGTCCGCTCCGCAGAGCATCGCCTTGGCAACATGTTCCGCCATGGCAATGCCGCCGGAAACCAGAAGCGTCAGTTCCTCACGAACGCCCTCATCCACCAGTTTAAAATGCACTTCCTTCATGAGCGTGGTCACAAAGTCGGCTTTCCGTTTTTTAAGTCCCCTGCCATTTCCATCGGCATACAGATGGATCACTTCGGCGCCGTTCGTGGCAAGTTTGACTACGCGTTTCACCGCATTCTCGTCAAGCGGAACGCGTACTGAGACCACCAGGTCGGGCAGGGCCTTCTTGAGTTTTTTGGCGTCGTTCAGCACGGTCGCTGAATAGGCCATCTCGACCGCGGGAACGCCTTTGAGTATGGATTTTTTGTCGACCGCGGGATCAAAGATGACCATCAACCCTTTTTGAAGACGGGGCGGAATGCTCTTGGCCGTTTTGGCATTGACGATCAGCAATGTCCCGGCTCGATGGCTCGCGCGTGCAAGGGCCTCGATCGTTTGGGATGACACATGGGCGAGATCAGGAACTTCCAATACGATAGGAAGAGGCAATTCGATGAAGGTGGGTGGTTCTGTCACCATGCCGCCCCGGGCGTCGAAGACGAGCCTTGACGGCCTCCGTCCGAGCTCGATGAGCGTACTGATATATTCGCGGCCATGGATGCCGTCGCGGGTGGGCCGGACGATCTCCGACATGTCTGTCCACATCTGATCGAACCCCGGACCGCTGAACGGACCGCGATATCCGGCGCCGGACACCGGGATCTTGCCATTCTCGGCCTGTTTCCAGATGCCCGTGATGACCGCGGGCGTCCAGTACGCATTGCCCATTTTTTCGAACCGGGGGTTCTTCCCCCTGCTGAGAATGTTCTTCTTGCAGTCCTGGACGCACTGCATGCAACCCACGCACAGGGTATCGGTCTTGTCCACGATCGCCTTGGTATCGAACGACCGCTTATCATAAGCGGAGTACACGCATGAAGACTTCTTTACGCACTTCAGGCAACCCAGACATCCTTCGGTTTCCAACACGGAATACTTGGATACTCCCGGAAAGCGGGCGGGCGCCGGATCGATCTTAATGTGATATTTCTTCGCCATATCTTCTTAACCATCCATTAACGACAAAATGAAAACAAAACTCAGCCACGAAGGCGCTAAGACTCGAAGAACATCTTAAAAACTATCAAAACCAAGTGTTGTTGGTGTTTTTCTTAGTGCCTTCGTGTCTTTGCGGCATTATTTGGTTCTGCTTTTCCCGTTTAGTTTACACCTGCGGTCGGGGCAGGAGTCCAGCGGATCTGATGATCTCTGGCAGCACCTCTTCGGATTCGATGGCCTGCAGATGCACGCCCTTCACGCCCGGTATATTCCGGGCGGCCTGGATCAACTCAACGGTGATCTGATACCCTTCCTGGCGCTGGTCCTTTGCCGCGGCCATCCGTTTGATGAGGCTTTCAGGTACTTCCACGCCCGGTACATTGGCATTCATATATTCGAGCATCCTGGCGGATTTGGGAACAATGATGCCGACCAGAATGGCTGCCCTGTCGGTGAGTCCCTTGTCTGCCGCAGCTTTAACAGCTGTTGCGAACAGCTTCATGTCAAAAACGGCCTGGGTCTGGATAAAATCCGCCCCTGCCTCTATCTTCTTGGCAAGCCGCAATACACGGAATTCTTCGGGAGGGGCAAGCGGGGTCCACACGGCACCGATAAAAAAAGGCGTAGGCTGCGAAATGGGATCGCCGCTCTCCAGAACGCCGGCGTCGCGCATCTCCTTGAGGATCGAGATCAACTGGATCGAGTCGACGTCAAAGACGTTCTTTGCGCCGGGATGGCCTTTGAGCTTTCCCGATGCCCCCGCTTTCTGGTGGTCGCCTGAAAGGCAGAGACAGTTGCGCATTCCCAGCGCCCAGGCGCCGAGCAGGTCGGACTGCAGGGCTATGCGGTTGCGATCACGGCAGGTCATCTGCATGATCGGCTCGCAACCGGCCTCCTGAAGAAGCCGGGCGCCGGCAATGCTCGACATGCGCACCACGGCGGTCTGGTTATCGGTGACGTTATAGCCGTCGGCAACGCCCTTGAGCTGCTGCGCTTTGCGGAGGACATCCTCGGGGTTTGGGCCGCGCGGCGGTCCCACCTCGACGGTCACGGCGAAGTGTCCGGCGCGCAGTGTTTTTTCCAGTTTGGTTCCCGCTTTCATCATGGCCTCAAATCCTCCCGCACCACCCGTTTTGGACCTCCGTGGCCTGAGTTCGACCAGTTCTTGGGCTTCCGCACTTTAAGGAGTTGCTCCACTTTTCCGCGGGCCTTCGCACGTTCGTAGATCTGGAACCACACGCAGTCGAGATTTTCATCGATCTCGCATTTGCCTTCTTTTCTGGTGCCGCCGCATGGACCGTTGGAAAGACTTTTTGCGCAGCGTGCGACCGGGCAGAAACCGAATGTTTCGCCGAGAACGCAGTCGCCGCAGGCGGCGCAACGGGCGATCCATAGCCCCGGCTCCTGCCGGATGGCCAACGCAGTCGTGTTCACGCCGGGATATACCGCCAGATCGGGAAACCGCTCGGCCACCGCCTGAATACCGATGCCGCAGGCAAGACTTACGATCGCGTCCACCTTAGGCGCCATCTCCGCAAGTTCTTCCACAAACTCCCACTCGCACTGCCGTTCCACCGTCCGGGTACGCACGTTGATCGTACGCCCTTCATTCTTGAGCGCCATCTTCAGCAGCGGCGCCAGGGTCTCCACTTCACGCTCCCCGCCTGCCGCGCACTCGGCCACACAGGTGGCGCATCCCGCCACCAGAACATTGGTATGACCTTTTAGTATCTCCACCAGTTCGGGCAGGGGTTTCCACTCTGCGATTATCATTTTCCATCCCCCTTCATGGGATTGGGTCCCAGTATTTGTAATGATCCAAGCCGGCTCTTAGCCAGTTCCAGAAGATCTTTTTCCGTAAGCTTTTCTCCCCGCTCCAGAGTCAGGCGCTCGGCGCCCATCTTGGCCTTATCCAGGAGCGACCGCACATAGTTGATCCTCTTTTCAGCCCGAACATTGCCCACCATGAACCTGCAATGACCCTCCGGGCATGCCACCACGAGCAGACCGTCCGCGCCATCGGCCAGTATTTTCAGGGCATACGAGGGTTCTATTTTGCTGGAACAAGGCAAGGCCGCAAAAAAGGCATGGAAACCTTTTGCGGTATATGGTCCTTCAAGCAATTCAACGGCGGACGCTACCGCATTGCGACAATAAACCACGACGATCCGCGTCGTAGTCACTGATCGATTTGAATCTTTCATAGCCGTCCTCTTTTCCAATCTCTCGACCATAGAAATAAAATCCAGGAGTAACGTTCAAATAACGAGCAATTTGGAGCAGTGTTCGTGGGCGTGTATTAACCTTCTCGTGCACGCGATGAATAATTTGTCCGGTATTGAGATCTTTAGTACGGCGAAAAGAACCCTTCCCCACGGATAAACGACCGCTGACCGATCGCCTGCATGTGGTAAAAAAGCCCCTTGGTGAGGGGCTTTTACACGGCAATCCATTGCCGATTGAAATTTACAATACACCTGGTTGAGTTCGACTGTCAAGCGGTAAATTGGCGCAGTGTACGCGTGGTGAAGACCAGTTGAAGCAGGCCGGTGAGGTTTACGGGCAGAGATGATCTTGTTGATCGTCAGGAAGAGAAGCGTTTGCTCAACTTATCTTGAAAGGGCCCCAGGCGGGAATATTCAAAGAGGGTTGACATGGCCTTGCTCTCGGTCGCGATCCCCTGCTCCTCCAGGACTGCTACCGGATTGAGGCCGCCGACGATCACGATGCCGGCACGGTCTATCCCGACCGGCACTTCCAGAAGGGGCTTGTTCGGGCCGCCGATGAGCAGAATGCCGCGGATACCCCGGTCTTCCAGGGTGCGGGCGAGCTTTTTCGCCTTGTCCAGACATACCACGGGGATCTCCCGGAAACTGGCGAGTATCCTGCCGCGGCCGCCGGCAGTGGCTTTGGAGACCGCGGTCATCTTGCTCTTGATGAACACTTCGAGCGGATCGAGGGACGATCCGTCATAGCTGATCAGGGACACGAACCGCAGGGGTTTGCCGTTCGCGGTCTCCACGACCCCGCCGAACCGCGAGGTGACGGGAATGCCCGCCTTCAGAAATATGCCGTTGATCGTCACGCTGCAGATCGTGCCCAACCCCACCATTCCTTTGGGAACGATCACATTCCCGATCTTCTCTCCCGCAGCGGCAAGGATCACCCGGTCGCTCATTACATAGGCGGATGAGAAGGCAGGCTTGAGCAATCGCAACGCCTTCGCAAGATCTTTTCGCGGAAAATAAGAGATGTTCAGGATCACGTCGCCTTCCATGGTCGCCATGTCCAGTGTGGTCATGTACGAAAGTGTCTCAATTTTGCTGATCACGAATCCGATCTTGTCGGAAACGAGGGAGTGCCTGAGCTCTTCCCTTCCCGCGGAGGTGATCTTTCGCCCTTCCTTGCCGAACACTTCCGTATACCCTTTCTTGTCCAGCATTTTCAGGTAATACCGGACCGTCCGCTCGGTGATCTCCACTCCGCGCAGCGTCAACTGCCGCGAGATCTCACGAGAACCGGTGACGGTCGTACATTTATCGAGAATGGAAAGAATGGCGTGCAGGGTCTTGTTCATGATGAGTCTCCTAAATAAAACCTTGCCACAAAGACACGAAGGCTCGAAGAAATGTCCAATTGTATGAGTATTAAATCTTCCTTATATTTGAAAGCATTTCTTTGTGTCTTGGTGCGGCTCGACTGAGCTCGCCGAAGTCCTTCGTGGCAACAAATCAACAAGTTGTGAGTTTGCCGCGTCGCGAAAAGCACGCCTCGCAATGACGAAATAGGGGGTTTTCAACAGCCTGTTAGACGCCGTCGCACAAAATTCGCTCGGCCTCCTTCATGTCAGAATCCATGACATAGGGAATGCCGGTCACTTCCGCGGCCTCCCGGGTCAGGGACACGATATCGCTCCGGTCTATGTGCTTGAGGCCGAACTTCCGCGCGCCCGCCATCAGCTGCTGCAGGCCGATCTTCAGCCGGTCTACGAATGTGTACATGGCCACGCCTCCCCAGGGGATCCGCGCGAAGTCCTTGCCATACTTTGCCTTGAGCGTCTCGGTGGTGATAAAGATGCGCTCGGGCACGTCTCCGTACTTTTTGATGTCCACGGGCAGCTTGTCCTCGTCCACCCACTTTTTGATGTTCTTTCCCACGAAGGCGGGGATCATGAGCGCCCTGCCCATGCAGACCGCCTTGAAATGCGGCGCTCCGAGCGCCAGCGCCTTGAAGATGTGGTCCTCCAGGGAGAAACCGCCGGCGATGGCCATGTCGGGGACGTACCTGCCCTTCGCCTTGAGCTGGGATGCGAACTTGTAGGCAAGGGCCTGGAGATAAATGGTCGGGATCCCCCACTCGTTCATCATGCGCCAGGGGCTCATGCCGGTGCCGCCGCCCGCGCCGTCGATGGTCAGCAGATCGACCTCCGCGTCCGAGCAGTAGCGGATCGCCCGCGCCAGATCGGATACGCGGTACGCCCCGGTCTTCAGGGAGACGAACTTCGCGCCTGCGCTCCGGTAATGCTTTACGGCTTTGGTAAACCCCTCCTGTTCGACCATCCCCAGGCGGGAATGCCGCTCGAACTCCTTGAATTCCTCCTCGGCGAAGGCCTTTTTCACCGTCCTGTCCTCGGGATCGGGCAGCACGATGTAGCCGCGTTTTTTCAGTTCCTCCGCGCGTTCGATCGTTTTCAGCTTCACCTCGCCGCCGATGTCCTTGGCGCCCTGCCCCCACTTGAGCTCGATGCAGTTCACTCCCAGCTTTTCGATGGCGTACTCGGCAGTCCGCAGCCTCGTGTCCTCCACGTTCTGCTGGAGAATGATCTCACCGGCACCGGAGAACCACTCCTGGAAGCACTTCACCCTGCGCTCGAGTTCGGGTGAACTTACCACTGCGCCGTTCCTGATCTCCGCCTGGGAGTCCATCCCAACGACATTCTCGCCGATCACGACCATGATCCCGGAGATGGCAGCGCCGATGGCGAGCCCTTCCCAATTGTCCCTGGCGATGTCCGTGGACCCCAGCGCGCCGGTGAAGATCGGGATCTCAAGCTTGATCTTGTGCTTGTGGCCCAGTTCGACCTTCGTGGACACCGCAGGGAAGACCGCCTTGTCCGGGTCCGCCGCCACGCCGAACGCGCCTACGCACGTACCCTGAATGTTCAAATGACCATAGTCCACGGGATACTGCTTCGTCGCCCCGGCCGTCACCTTGCCAAAGGGCAGCGGATAGATGACCTCCCTGCCGCGGTAGGACGACTTGCCCACCTCGCACGGACCGGGGCATCCGTCCAGACAAACCGAACAGATCCCGGATTGCGGTGCCGCATCGGGCACCCTGGTTTTTGTTCCTGTCGCTGAACTTGCATTCGCCTGGCCTGGACCCATAGTCGTAATCTCCTTTTCATAACGGTAAGAGATGGTTACGAATGTTCCTAATAACTAAAAGCAGGGATTCTTGTAAAAACAAGAACATTACTCGCAGAGGCGCAGAGTTCGCAGAGAAAGGTCATCAAATATCCTGTCTTAATAACCACGACTAAAGGTTTTGATGTAACTCTGCGTCCTCCGCGTGCTCTGCGAGAGATGCCTTTCGTTTCAGCTCGTCCAGGCTAGGAATTGATGATCTTCATAGCCTCATCACGATAGGAATCCATGAGATAGGGTATCCCCGTGACCTTGGCGCATTCCTCGGTCAGCGACATCAGCTCGTTCCTGGTGATAGAATCAACATTGAAGCACCGGGCGCCTGCCATCATCTGCTGCAGACCTACCTTGATCTTCTGGGAATAGCTGAAAATGCCGATCGCGCCGAGCGGAATGTTCTTGATCTCGCTATTTCCGACCAGTTTCTTCACGTCCTCATAGTTCACGAATATCTCTTCGACCGTGTTGCCGAACTCGCTCACGGTCTTCGGAAGATCGTTGTCCTTGATCCACTGGTCGATATTTTTTCCGACCATGCCCGGGATCATCAGCGCGCGACCCATGCAGATCGCCTTGACGAAAGGCGCACCCATGGCCAGGGCCTTGAACACGCCGTCCTCGCTGCTGAACCCGCCCGCAAAGGCGATATCCGGAACTCGTTCTCCCCGGTCAGACAGCTTCTTGGCGAACTCATAGGCGGCAGCATGGAGATAGAGAGAGGGCATGCCCCATTCTTCCATCATACGCCAGGGGCTCATCCCGGTCCCTCCCGGTGCGCCGTCAATGGTCAGGAGATCGATCTTTGCCTTGGAGCTCCACTTGATGGCCATGGCCAGTTCTCGGAGACCATAGGCACCGGTCTTCAGGGTGATCCTCTTGAATCCGAGCTTCCGCAGCCTGTCGACCTCAGCGTAGAATTCCTGTTCCCCGATGAACCCGAGCCGACTGTGGCGTTCGAACTCCTTGATCGCCGTATCCTTGAATGCGGCCTGCACGACCGGATCGGAGGGATCGGGCGTAACAATATATCCGCGCTTCTGCAGTTCCAGGGCGCGCTCCATGGAACTCACCTTGATCTCGCCGCCGATGCACTTGGCGCCCTGGCCCCACTTCAGCTCAATGGTCTCAAGCTTGTGCTTGTGAATGATGTATTCGGCGACGCCCAACCGGGTATCTTCGACGTTCATCTGCACCAGGATCTCGCCGAATCCCTGATGATACTTCTTATAGGTCTCAATCCTCCAGTCCATGTCCGGGGCCTTCTTGACCATCTTGCTGCTGTTCAATTCAAGCTCGGGATCGATGCCGCACACGTTCTCACCGCAGACGATCGTGACGCCGGAAATTGCCGCACCCACCGAGAAGTGCTCCCAGTTCTTCCGGGCGATCTCCGTGGATCCGAGAGCGCCGGTAAAGATCGGCACTTTCATCTTTACCTTTTTATCCCAGCCGTAGCTTGTCTCCGTGCTGACATTTGGAAAACGTGCCGTATCCGGGTCCCCGACCTGCCCCTCGGGAAGCCCCTTGGCCCCCAACGCATACCCATGGATATTGAGGTGGGAATAGTCGATGGGGTAGTTCTTGTCGCCGCCGGCGGTTATGCTTCCGAACGGTCCCGGATAGAGCAACTCCCTTCCGCGGAACGTCGCTTTGAAGACCTCGCAATTACCTCGGCATCCATCGATGCATCGGGTGCAGATACCGCTCATGGGTGATACATTTCTCGATCGATTTGCTGTTCTGGTTGCATCATTCGCATTCGGCTGTTGCAGATTCATGGTTCTCTCCTTTTTTTTATATATTCTGAGTTCCCTTACTCCGGTCACCTTGGAAGATGCTGCTGCTTATTTTGTACTCTAGACCAACATTGATAATCTCGTAAGAACTCCGCTTTCATGATTCAGAGAAAAAAATGCGTGAA
>CAYPOT010000033.1:0-40805 GCA_964412455.1 uncultured Nitrospiraceae bacterium
ATTCGCATGCTCTCCCGCCAGAAATAAAAAAACCCTCACGGGAAATCCCGTGAGGGTTTTTTTATTTCTGGCGGGAGAGCATGCGAATCGAACGCACCATTCCTGACCAAGGCCAGGAACCACCGGATTTGAAGTCCGGGACGGGCACCAGCTCCATAACCTCTCCCCTGATTTGAATTGTAAAATGCAAATTGTAAGTTGGAAATTGTTTGGAAGGATTATACCCAAGGCCATCGGTCTTCGCAACTACATTCTGTTGTTCTGTCTGTTGCTTGCTTCGCGTTTTCTGTAGTTCTCTCCGTGTCCCCGTGTCGCTTAGAAGCGCCTACTTTTGGCTCCCCGTCTCCGTGTCAGCTTCGTCCTGTCCCCGCTTCAGAAGATCCGTCACCGTATCCAGTTCCTTATGTGCTCCCAGCAGTACAAGGATGTCGTCGATCTGGAGGGTGAACTCGGCGCCGGGGTTCGTGATCGCCTCCCCGTTCCGCACGATGGCGATCACCGTGGCTCCCGACGACCTTCTGATGTCCAGTTCCTTCAAGGTTTTTCCCAGAGAGGCCCATTCCGGTTGGACCTGGATATTGTCAACGGTGGCGGCGGCGAACAGCGCGGCGATGCGGCCGATCTTTTCCTGGTCCAGGGAGACGCCCCGCAGCATTTTATATCCCTCGAACCTCACGAGGCTGATCTGGTTGGCGATGATATTTCCCGGGACATGGTACTGGTGAAGGACGCGGGAGAAAATCTCGATGGAACTCTCGAACTCCTCGGCGATGACCTGGTCAGCGCCGAGCTTCTGGAGCTCATCCACCTCCGCGGAGTACCGCGTCCGGACGAGAATGAAAATGGAAGGGTTCAGCCGGCGCACGATCCGGATGGCATGGCGGGTTGCGGAAAAATCGGAGATGGCGAACACGATGATCCGCGCGCAGGGGACGCCCGCTCTCGCGAGCACGTCTTCCCGGGTAATATCTCCGTAGATGATGGGCTCACCGTCATTACGCGCCTTCCGGATGGTGTCGGCATTCACTTCGAGCACGGTGTAGGGAATGCCGGTGGCACGGAGGGTGCGGGCGAGGTTCCTGCCGTTCAATCCGTAGCCTGCGATGATGGTGTGGCCCGTAAGGGCGCAGATGTTCGGCCGTTCAGGAGAATCGGGCTTGAGTATGTTGAGCCGGTCCGCGAACCATGGCGCCGTCTGTATGATGAACGGCGTCGCCACCATGGTGAGGATCGAAGTGTTGATGAATGCCTGGAATGTTTCGCCGGAGATGAGGCCGAAACGGGAGCCCTGGTCCGCAAGAAGGAAGGAAAATTCTCCGACCTGGGCGAGGGCGAGGCCCGCCAGGAGCGATGAACGAACGGGATACCGGAGGACCGCGGCGGTCAGGGTCACGAGGCCGGTCTTGAGCAGGGCGAGCACGGTTGCCAGACCGATCAGGAGCGGCCAGTGCATGATAAAATAGTCCGTCTTGAGCAGCATTCCGATGGAAATGAAGAAGATGCTCGCGAAATAGTCCCTGAAGGGAAGGATGTCGGCCACGATGTGGTGGCTGTACTCCGACTCTGAAATGATCAGGCCGGCGAGGAACGCGCCGAGGGCAAGGGAAAGCCCGAGACTGAACGTGATCCAGGCGGTGCCGAGGCAGAGAAGGACCACGAGGAGGAACAGCATCTCCCGGTTCCGCAGACGGACCACCTGGTGGAGCAGGAGCGGGACGACCTGCCGTGCCGCCAGGAATACGACCACCAGACCCAGGATCGCCTGACCCAGGCTCATGAGAACGGAAAGCGGGGTGATGACACCGGCAGACCCCGCTTCGCCCAGGACGGGCAGCAGGAGCATCATCGGCACGACGGCCATGTCCTGGAACAGGAGGATGCCGGTGGAGAGCCTGCCGTGCACCGTGTCCAGTTCGGCGCGGTCAGAGTACATCTTGAGCACGATGGCGGTGCTGCTCAGGGAGGCGAGAAATCCGAAGAAGAGCGCCTGAGGAAGGGGGTAGTGGAACAGGATCGAGATCCCGGCGACCGCGCCGATCGTCAGGACGACCTGGAACCCGCCGCCGAGAAGGAACCTGCGTCCGGAACGTATGATGTCCGCAAGGGAGAACTCGAGCCCCACAGTGAAGAGGAGCAGGACGACCCCGATATCGGCCAGCCGCTCGACGACCTCGGTCTCGGTGATGACCGCCGCCCCGTAGGGGCCGATGAGCACGCCGGTGATAAGGAATCCAACCAGCGCCGGCAGTTTCGCCTTATGGAAAAGAAAGGTGATCGGGAGCGATACGGCAAGGAGGATGATGAGCTCCCGGAGTATGGTGACCTCACTGTCGTGCATGGCAACATCATAGCATAAGTCGACAAGACATCACAACTGAAACAGGAGGTATGCGTACGTTGCTGCAGATCTCATATCCGCGGGACGTCACGAGAGGGCAGGTGCGGCGGAGACAAGGGGTTCGTCCCCTCCCGGGACGGGGAGGGGACGATGGAAATGTCTAGAACCGCCAGCTCAGTTGGTAGATGTTCGTCTTGACCCCTTCTTCGTCCTTGTCGCTCTGTTTCGCGGCCTCCTGCAGGATGGCGCTCAGGGACATATTCCACGGCGTATAGGTGAAATCCACGCCGAAAGAGGTCGTGGTATAGGGATCGATCGTCGTGCTTGTATCACCGAAACTTGTCGAGACGGTCGTGCTTCCCTGCTGGGTCATGACCATGGCAAAGGGATCGATGCTGAAATCACCCGCCTTGATCCCGAACTGGACACCCGCCTGGAGACCGAAGAGGGAAGTGGTCAAGGTCATGGTGTCCGTGCCTGTCATGGTGCCGATCACGTAGGTATAGTCCATACTTCCCACCATGAAACCCATGTTCGGGCCGGCGAAGAGAAGCGTGCTGAAGACATCTCCTTTGTAGGCCTGAAACTCCCCGTTGGCGCTGAACAACATGTTCATGAAGGTAACGGATTGCTTGGCGCTGCCCGCGACGGCGATATCTCCGCCAAGAACGAAGATGCCGCCCTGCAGGTCGCCTGCGAAATTATCGCTGAATCCTTTCCGGACGATACCGTCGATGCCTCCACCGCTGAAATCCATGCCGTTCCCGCTCAAGGAAGCGTAGGTAAATCGAACCTTGGTCTCCGTTTTGTCCTTCTCAAAGGTTGGAGCCACGATCGGAGGCGGGGTGATCGAAAAGCTCTGCTGCTGCGCATGCACGGACGGCGCAAGAACAACCACTGCTGCTGCTGCGATGAGAAACGATCTGACTGTGTTGACCATGATACTGATCCTCCTTAGGGTGAAATGGCTTGAATATAAGACTTAAATCGGCGATGCGCCGATGTGTTCTCGCGAGACGCTCCGGATGGTAGTCTGACTTGCCAACCTGCCGGGCTGCCGCTGAATGAGACAATGAAAAAACCATTAAAATTATAGCATACTGAAAAAACATGTCAAGCAAAATCGTGAATAAAAGGGGCGCACATTGTTCAGGCAACAGGCGGGCGGGTTCGTCACGGCGTCATGCTTTGTTCGCGCAGGGTCCATACGAATGCCGCGGGCGGCTTCGTCACGTATCCGTTCCCACCGCATGCGACGCGCAGGACGTTGTGCTCGGGCCAATGACGACCAAATCTTCTTGACAGTCTCTATACCGGTATGTTAGTTTACCGGGTCATTTGCATGTATGAGCGGAGGGATTGCGAATTGGAAAACAAGGATCAGCAGGGCATAGTAGAGGTCGTCGCTGACAAAATATGGAAGTTATTCTCTTCGGTAAAACTTGCCGTGGTGCTTCTTATCATTCTTGCGGTGGTGTCGGTCATCGGCACGGTGATCCAGCAGAACCAGGCGCCGGAGGAATATCTGAAGGAGTACAGCCTGACCACCATCCAATGGTTCGAGGCCCTCGGGTTCTTCGATCTATACCATACCTGGTGGTTCGTCCTTCTCCTTTTATTGTTGACCGCAAACCTTACCATCTGCACCCTCGAGCGCTTCCCCTTTGCCTGGAAGGCCATGCGGGCGCCGCTGAAACCCCTTCAGGATGACGGGTTCAAGGCGCTCCCTTTCAAAAAAGAGATCGTGGTCAAGGGAGGGATCGACGCGGCGGAGACCGCGGCGCTCAAGGCCCTTCACGGAAAAAGGTATGCGCACCAGTTGACGAAGGAGCAGGGGACGACGCACCTTGCCTCGCAGAAAGGCGCCTACAGCCGCATGGGCGTCTATGTGACCCATCTCAGCATCATCCTCATATTCGTCGGGGCGCTCACCGGGGCCTTTTTCGGGTTCAAGGGATTTCTGAACCTGCCTGAGGGAGAGGCCTCATCCGTCGTCTACCTGCGGAACGAGCCCCTATGGGACCAGATCATGGCCGGGTTCGGGATAAGCAAGAGCCCGGTGATCCATGACCCGCGGGGCGGCGTTCCCGCTATGCCGCTGGGATTCTATGTTCGCACCGATGACTTCGAAGTGGACTATTATGCGAACGCCGGTCGTCCGACCGGAATGCCTTCGGAGTACTGGAGCATCCTCTCCGTGTATGACCTGCGGCAGCAGAAGGTCCTGGAAAAACGCATCCGCGTGAACGACCCGCTGACCCGTAACGGCATCACCTTCTACCAGTCAAGCTACGGGACGATCCCGAACGCAGTCGGGAAGATCGTGCTGAATGTCAATCAGAAGGATTCCCCGGGACCGGGCGAAACCATCGTCGTGGAACCGGGTTCATCTATCTATGTCAAGTCGATCGACCGGACCATCAAGGCTGCGGGCATTGCGCCGTTCGGCATGCGAGACCCCGCGACGGGACAGGTCCAGTATTATCAGGCCCGGAACGAGGAACTGATCAACCCCACGGTGGAGCTTGAGGTATACAACGGGAAGTCGCTCGTGTACCGGACGCAGGTGATGAAGGTTGATTCTTCCGAACCGTCCATGCCGGAGAACTACCGGATCAGCTATGTCGATTATTGGGGTGCGCGGTACACGGGGCTGCAGGTCACGAAGGACCCGGGCGTGTGGATCGTGTATACCGGGTTCATCCTGCTCTGTATCGGGCCGCTCATCGCCTTCTTCGGTTCGCACCGCAAGCTTTGGGTGCGCATCCAGGACCGCAAGGGACAGGCCGCGGTGCTGGTGGGCGGGTCTTCGAACCGGAACCGGCTTGCCTTCGAGCGGGAGTTCAACAGTATCGTAGAAGCGATAGCGAAGTAATTAACACGGAGGAAATGATGGATAGTGCCCAGCTTTTTACCTTTGCAACGATCGCGTACCTCGCCGCCATGGTCCTGTATATCAGCTACCTCGTATTCAGGAAGGAGGGCGTCGGCAAAGCCGCCTCGTTCACAACCTATGCCGGTCTTGCCCTGCAGACGGTCGCTCTCGCCATGCGCTGGATCGAGTCATATCAGATGGGGATCGGCCGGGCTCCTCTGTCGAACTTGTATGAGTCCCTGGTCTTCTTCACCTGGTGTACGGTGCTTATCTACGTAATTGTCGAGTGGAAGTATAAAATTCGCGCTTTTGGGGCTTTTGTGATGCCGGTTGCCTTCCTTGCGCTTGCGTTCATCAACGTGGCGGGTATCAGCACCGATATCTCGCCGCTCGTGCCGGCTCTCAAGAGCAACTGGCTCTTCTATCATGTGTTGCTCAGCTTTATCAGTTACGCCACATTCGCCGTCGCGTTTGCCGTGAGTCTCATCTTCCTGCTGCAGGATACTGATGAGCGCGGGTCATCCGGCAACCTGTTCGCCGCTCTCGGCATCTTCGCGCTGCTCGTCGTCCTGGGGTATGTGCTTACCGCCAGCGGCTTGAAAGTGCCGTTCTGGATCGGGCTGGGCGTACTGGCGGTGGCATGGTTCACCTACCTGGTCATGAAGGGAGCGCTGAACAAGTCGCAGGTCTATCTGTTCATTACGCTCTGCTCGACGCTGGCCCTGGGCCTGCTGGTCTTCATGGGAATCGATTACCTCGTGTTCAGCATGCAGGGCCAACCTGCCGATGAAGGTTTCCGGAAGCATATGTTCGAGTCGACCTTCATCAGCAGGTCGATCCCGGTCGTCGCGGTCTCCTGGGCCGCGCTCTTTTCTCTGTTCGCCCTGATCTGGTCCCAAGGGCTTCGCATCAAGGCATTGCTGAAACAGTTTATGCCGGCGCAGGACATCCTTGACGACCTGACCTACCGGCTGATCGCGTTCGGCTGGCCGCTGTTCACCGCGGGCGGGCTGGTCATGGGTGCTATTTGGGCGAACAGCGCCTGGGGCACCTACTGGGGCTGGGACCCGAAAGAGACCTGGTCGCTCATTACCTGGTTCATTTATTCTATTTACCTGCATGGACGGTACGTACGCGGTTGGAGAGGTACCCAGACGACGATCATCTCGTTGATCGGTTTCCTGTCTGTGATCTTCACCTACCTCGGTGTGAACCTGGTCCTCTCCGGCCTCCATTCGTACGGCGGGATGAACTGACGGGACGGAACGAACGGGAAACAATGCATTGAAGCCGGGGCGATCTACTGCCCCGGCTTTTTATTTTACGTTCGAAAAATATCATACCGGAGGAGCTCATGTTGATCTCCCTGAACAACACGCGGCGGGTCCTGTTGACCGCGCTTATCCTTTTCTTCCTGCTGCCCGGGTCAGGAAGCCCGGCCTCTGCGGAAGAGGGGACCTGGTCAAAACTGGCCTATGCTATTCCATCCCGGCGGGCTTTTCGGATCCCTTCCCCGGACCGGACAAAGACCGTGCTGGTACAGGAGATGATGCTCGCCGTGACCGAAGCCGGAGGGACGGTCCCGGGGATCGAGGGATTTACGCTCCTGTTCCCATCCGAGATCGCCTGGGCGTCCGATTCAAAAGCCTTCGTCCTCACCGCGAACGAAGGCGGACAGGACGAGGCGTGGTATGTCACCGTTTTCGTTCTCGAGTACGATCGGGTGAATTATTATGACGTTACCGCCGAAGCCGCCGGACGGTTCAAGGAACGTTTTGCATGCCTGGCAGGCGACGAGCCGAACATCGGCGCCATCAAATGGTTGAAAGAATCAAGGAACCTTCTCCTCGTGGCCGAGGTCCCCGCCCATGTCATCTGCAGTGATAAGAATGCACGTTGGGGATATATCGTCGAGATCCCCTCGGGCAAGGTCCTCAGCGAGCTTGAACCGAAAAAACTCCAGGACGATTGGGGTGAATATCTCGGCCTGCGGTTCGTCAAGAAATCCCGCCGGTAGATCTGGGCCATGTGCCGCTCGTTGCGCATCCTGTCTCCAGTACTTCCAGGACGAATACACTCCTGAATAAAAAAATATGCTATACTATAGGCAAGAAAGGCAAGAAGCGTATCTTCGAAAGGAGGATAAATATTATGAGAGAGTTCAAGTGCAGTAGTCTGGGGAACGCGTGTTCATGGAAGCATATCGCAAAGACCGAGGAACGGCTTGCCGATGTCGTGGCGGTCCATCTGCGGGACGTTCATGGCCATCAGTCTCTCGGGAACGACATGGTGGTAAAGATCAAGAATTTGTTCAGCAATCCCCTGCCCGACGAGGCCAGGGAAGCGGAGACGCTTGCGCTCAAGGTATATCACTGCGAACTGGAGAAGGGCTGCCCCTTTAAATACATTGCCCAGACCGAGGACCTCATCGTTGACGGTGTTGCAGTCCATGCCCGGGAAAAGCACGGTGTCAAGGAATTCAGCCATGAGATGAAAGTGAAGGTGGGAAAAGCTCTTCAGCCCTGGAAAGGGTGAGAAGCAGACAGCAGACAGCAGACAGATCAACATCTAATAGCCGGAGCCGCGGGTCGAGAATCGCGGTGGCCGGCTTTTTTTAGTAACTATTCAGCACCTCAATATCCGTCGTCCCCGAATGCTCCTATCGGGGACCCAGGGACGTTGAAAACCTCTGGATTCCCGATTAAATCACTCGGGAATGACGAAAATGTGTGGTATGGCAGATCAGAACCCGCTGGTTTAATCTGTAATTTCAGGCCAACTGAATAGATACTTTTTTTATTTCAGGGAGACGTCCATTCCCTTGTCCACGGAATAGATGGGATATATCCTGAAATCCCTGACCCTCTGCTGGATCACGAAGAAGTCAGAACGGTGCCACATGAAGACCCAGGGGGCGTACTTGACGATGCGATCGTTGGCCCGCTGGTACAAGGAGAACCGTGTTCGCTCGTCCGCGGTGGACTGCGCCTTTTCGATCAGACGGTCGAACTCACGATCATTGAACCAGGTCCTGTTCCCGGCAGGCCCCGCATTGGACGAATGGAACATGGGATAGAAAAAATTCTCCGGGTCAGGGTAGTCCGCCCACCAGGAGAGCCAGAACGCATCGGCTTCACCTTTGTTGAGCGCCTCTTTGAAGGCGCTCCAGTCCAGTTGGACGATGTCAACGATCAGCCCCGCATGGGAAAGGTACTGCTGGATGACCTCAAGGATGTCAAGGACCTCGGGATCGGCAGAGATGTATATCTTGATGCGCGTTCCAGCCATTCCCGCTTCTCGGATCATTTGTTTCGCCCGCTCCGGCTCATAACCGTATCCGTCAGCATCCTTCGGTCCCATGCCGAACTTCCACAAGGGCGGGGGGACCGGTCCGGCGGCAAGGACGCCCCTTTTTTCAAAAATAGTCTCCAGCAGGCGGCGCCGGTCAATGGCCATGTTCACGGCCTGTCGGACCCGTAGGTCCTGGAAGGGAGCTCTGCGGTTGTTCAATCCGAGATAGTAGCAATTGAGCCCGGGCCTGCCGACGACCTGGCCGAGCCATTTCGGTTCGGATCTATAGCGGCGGTACTCCGATGCCGGGATCTGGAGCGCGTCGAGGCCGCCGGTCTCGAACTCCATGACCGCCGTGAGGTCTTCAGGGATGACGCGGTATACGATACCCTTCAGAAAGGGGCGGCCTTCAAAATAGGCGTCCCGTGCGAGGAGGGTCAGGCTTTGGCCGTGCAGCCATTCCGTAAGCACATAAGGTCCTGAACCGACGGGATTGCTCCCGAAGTCCTGGCCGAACCGCGCTACCGCCTCGCGGGGTATTACGTAGGCTGCTGACATGCCGAGGAGCGAGAGGAACGGACCGAAGGGTTTTTCCAGGGTCAACTCGAGGGTGTGGTCATTAACGACCCGGATGCCCGACGCATGCGGCGTCCTGGCAGCAATGATGTCCCTGGCCCCTTTGATGCGGTCCAGGACCC
Organism: uncultured Nitrospiraceae bacterium; assembly: GCA_964412455.1. Lineage (GTDB taxonomy): Bacteria > Nitrospirota > UBA9217 > UBA9217 > UBA9217 > JAAXXJ01. The sequence continues at coordinate 9,203 of CAYPOT010000033.1, forward strand.
AGGTCATCGGCGCTTTCGTTCCCGGGGACAGGACACGCTCAAAGGAGTACTGAAAATCATGGGCCGTCACCTTCCTGCCGTTGCTGAAGGCGGCGTTGTTCCTGAGCTTGAAAGTGTACGTGCGGTTGTCGTTCGTGATCCGCCAGGACTCGGCGATGTCGGGCACGATGTCAAGGTTGTCGTTGAACCTGACGAGGCCGTTGAAGATCTTGGCGGAGATCCCCCCGCCCATCACATCGGTGATGAGCGCGGGGTCGAGGGTCGTAGGGTTGGTGGAAAGCCGGAGGTACAAGAAGCCGTTAAGCTTGCTCTCCGGCGATGGCTGGCAGCCGGAAAGCAAGGCGAGGACGATCACGATAGCGAGGAGCGAAACGAGTTGACGGTTTCGGAGGATCATCGGTGGGAGCTATCTCCGCGACGCCTGGATAAGCGCCTTAAAGAGCGCTTTTGAAGCGCGGTCCGCAGGGGTCTTCTCGGGATGCCACTGGACGGCCACAAGGAAACTCTTGCCGCGGGACTCCAGCGCTTCGAAGACGCCGTCCGGTGATACGGCCGAGAGTCTAAGGCCTTTCCCGGGATTTTTGATGCTTTGGTGATGCGCGCTCCTGACACGGAGCGTGCAATTACCGGTGCTGCAGTTTCCCATAATATGGCAAAGCTTGGTCCCTTCAAAGACGCTGACGGCATGGAACACCTTTTCCCCTGATATCGTTGGGCCGTGTTTGATGGTCTTGGGGATCTGGAGGGCGATGTCCTGGTAGAGCGTGCCGCCGAGCGCCACATTGACGAGTTGGGAACCGTAGCAGATGGCAAGGACCGGCTTCTTTGCCTTGGCCGTGGCCTTGAAAAGCCTGGTCTCGTACTTTACGCGGCTGTCCGATGCAAGTCGTATCTGGGCTCCGGAGAGGGGCTTTTCCTTGTAATGACGTGGATGGATATCATCACCGCCGGTAAAAAGGAACCCGTCCAGCCGTTTCACCAGGTCGGGAATGGACTGGTTGATGCCGAGGATCGGGACCGGGATGCCGCCTGCCAGCAATACCGCTTTTCCATAGTCCTGATCCAGGATGTTCAGGCTCCGTGACACCTGCTCATCAAGATTCATGGTGATGCCGATCAATGGTTTCATGCGCACACCTCCCCGTGTGTCCATGGGCATTTGATAGGCATACTATATAGCACATTTATTTGGGATTGTCAGTGTGATATTCAAATTTGAGATTTATTATTCGGCACATAGTTGCCGTCTTCGATCGGCTGATCTAATGGGATTGATAACGCAGGCTGAAGCCTGCGGCTACCAAATCGTAACGAAACATATAATTTTGATGTGTAGAGGACATTTATAGTTCAGCCTGCAAAAGGGATCATGAAGGTGAATTAATTACCGACTCCCGTGGTCATCCCATCAGGAGCTCCATGATGGCCTTCTGGGTATGCAGGCGGTTCTCTGCCTGGTCGAAGACCACGGACTGCGGCCCGTCGATCACGCCTGCGCTGATCTCTTCGCCGCGGTGGGCGGGCAGACAGTGCATGACGATGGCCTTCGGGTCGGCAAGTTTCACGAGCTTTTCATCGACCTCGTATCCCTTGAACGCCTGAACGCGCAGATCCTGCTCTTTTTCCTGCCCCATGCTCGCCCAGACGTCGGTATAGATGACATCGGCGCCCTTTACCGCCTTTTTGGGATCATCGGTCAGCGAAAGCTCAGCGCCCGAGCGAACGGCGACCTGTTTGGCCTCGCGCATGACGGACGCGTCCGGAGCATAGCCGGCAGGGCAGGCGAGGGAGACGCGCATGCCTGCCTTGACACAGGCCTCTATGAGGGAATGGGCCATATTGTTCCCGTCTCCCACATACGCGAACGCAAGACCTTTCAGGGTCCCGCGCTTTTCCCGGATCGTGAACAGGTCTGCCAGCGCCTGGCAGGGATGGTGCATATCGGTGAGGCCGTTGATCACCGGTATCGTTGCGTACTTCGCCAGTTCTTCCACCATCGATTGAGCGAAGGTGCGGATCATGATGCCGTCGAGATAGCGCGAGAGCGTTCTTGCCGTGTCGGCAACGGGTTCGCCGCGGCCCATCTGGAGATCGGCGGGCGACAGGAAAAGGGCCTGTCCCCCCAGCTGATACATGCCGACCTCGAACGACACTCTCGTGCGCGTCGAAGACTTCTCGAAGATCATGCCGAGGGACTTGCCCTTGAGCGGGTGGTGCGTGACGCCGTCCTTCAACGCTTTTTTGAGCCAGGCGGATCGTTCGAGGATCGTGTCGATGTCATCGACGGCAAGGTTGTTGACCGTTAGCAGGTCTTTCTTCATTTCTTCTCCCTAACCCGGGCAAGCCGGAACCAAATTTGCCACGAAGACACGACCAAAAGTAGGCGCTTCTAAGCGAGGCACGAAGAGATGCTTGAATATCTTTTCGGTTCGATCAATCCGATAATATTCAAAACGTTCTTTGTGTCCTCGTGCCTTCGTCGCGAGAATTTCCTTGGATTTTGCGTAGCATTTGATCCGTAATGACTAAAAAGTATAGGCGGCTTTCTGAAAAGCCGCCTTGAAAAATAGTGCCGACGAAATTAACCATCAACGTTTTTTGAAAATCCCGTTCAGCGCGTTCACGAGCCTGTCGATCTCTTCCATGCTGATGATGAGCGGAGGAATGAACCGCAGTACCGTGTTCATGGTGCAATTGATCAGAAACCCCTGTTTGAGGCATTCCGTCACGATCTCTTTTCCCTCGAAGTCCAGCTCCAGCCCGATGAGGAGCCCCTTGCCGCGCACATCCTTGATGAACGGGTATTTTGCCTTGAGCGACGTGAGACCGCCGACAAAGTGCTGCTCAAGGGCCTCGACGTTCTGGATGATAATATTGTCCTCCAGGAGCGTCTCGAGCGAGGCCAGGCCTGCCGCGCAGGCAAGGGGATTGCCGCCGAAGGTCGAGCCGTGGGACCCCGGCGTGAACCCCCGGGCGGCCTTGTCCGAGGCAAGAAGCGCTCCGATCGGCATGCCCGAGCCGAGGCCTTTGGCCAGCGCCATGACGTCGGGTTTGATGCCCTCATGCTCGTAGGCAAAAAGCTTTCCGGTGCGGCCCATGCCGGTCTGGATCTCGTCGAGCAACAGTAGCAGACCGTGCTGGTCGCAGATATTCCGGAGCGATTTCAGATAGCCCGGGGAGGGAACGTTCACGCCGCCTTCTCCCTGAATGGGTTCAACAAGAATGGCGCAGGTTCTCTCGTTCACCGCTTCCTCGACGGCCTTGACGTCGTTGAACGGCACGAACCGGAAACCCGGCACCATGGGCTCGAAGCCCTGGTGGAATTTTTCCTGGGCCGTCGCGGAAAGGGCGCCATAGGTCCGTCCATGGAAGGATCCGGACATGGTGATGATCTCAAAACGGTCCTTCTTCATCACCACGCGGCTGTACCGCCGGGCGAGCTTGATGGCGGCCTCGATGGCTTCGGTGCCGGAGTTGCAGAAGAACACCTTGTCAGCGAAGGAATTCTTTACCAGCGCCTTCGCCAGGTTCACCTGCGGCTCGATGTGGAAGTGGTTCGAGACGTGCATGAGCCGCTGCGCCTGTTTCTGGAGGGCCACGACGACCCGCGGATGGCAATGGCCGAGGTTGTTCACCGCGACACCGGCCAGGAAGTCGAGGTATTCTTTTCCGTCGGAGTCGTAGACGGTCGCGCCGCGACCCTTCACGAGCACCAGGGGCTGGCGGCTGTAGGTATTCATCAGGAAGGACTGCGCGTCTTTGATAATATCACCGGTGATCATAGAGGCGTTAAAATTATCATAACCCACCGGGAAAATCAAATGGAAATTGGCCTTCCTCGTTGTATCCAGGTCTTTCTCATGCTATAGTTGTCGTACTAAGCCATCGGCCGGGAGGGGACATGGTCACATTGATGAAGGGGACGGATCTCGCCGCGAGGATCATCGGGGCGGTAAAAGAGGAAACGGAACGGCTTGCAAAGCGCGGTATCCGGGCCGGGCTCGCGCTGGTGCTGACCGGCGAGGACAGATCCTCCTTTATGTATAGTAAGGCCACCCAGGGCGCGGCGGTCCGGGCCGGGATCGAAATCTACAATCACACCTTGCCTGCTTCGGTGTCGCTGAACGAGATCCTGAACCTCGTCAAAAGCCTGAATAACGATGAACGGGTCAACGGCATATTGGTGTTCCTGCCTCTTCCGCGGTATATCGACACCCGGAAGGTCATGAACGCCATTGCGCCGGAGAAGGATGTGGACGGTCAGGGATCGATCTCGGTTGGACGGCTCTCAGCGGACGAATCAACGACCCAGCTCTTCGAGCCGGGATTCACGCTTGCGGCGAAGTCGACCTTCCTGCCTTGCACGCCCTACGGCGTCATGCGGCTGCTCGAACACTACGGCATCGATCCCAAGGGGAAGAAGGCCGTGGTCGTGGGCAAGAGCCTCGCCGTGGGCAAGCCGCTCTCCATGATGCTGCTCGTTAAAGAGGCGACGGTCACGGTCTGCCACCGGGAAACGAAGGACCTGGGGGCGGAAACGCGGCAGGCCGACATCCTCTGCACCGCGACCGGAAGGCCGGGTCTCATCACCGGGGACATGGTGAAGGAAGGGGCGGTGGTGGTTGACATCGGGATCAACGTTCTTCCGAACGGCCATACCGTGGGCGACGTGGACTTTGACGCGGTCTCGAAGCGGGCATCGCACATAACGCCGGTGCCGGGCGGCGTCGGCCCGGTGACCATCGCCATCGTGCTCAAGAACACGGTGATTTCGGCCAAGCGGATGGTAGGGGTGGGATGACAACCATCCTGATGAATAGAATTATTACCTCAGAAACCTGACAAAGAAAAGCCGGACCTGACAATTATTAAGCACAGGCGGCGACTCGACTGAGCTCGCCGAAGTCTTCGCCGCACACGGATAAATACGCGATCGGGAGACTTATGCAGAACTGTGTTCATCTGTGTGTCCAGACAAGAACAACCCCCACCCTTTTTCCCTCCCCCTGAGGGGGAGGGGCAGGGGTGAGGGTGCTGTTGTCTTCCGGGACCCGTGGTTGCATAAGGACTGGTTTTTTTCCAACTGGATATGAGAAATCTTCTCCTCATCACGTTCGGCAGGATTCGCTATGGAGTGTGGGAGGATGCGGTGTCGTCCGTCATCGGCGCACTGCCGCTTCATCGCCTGCCGCTCAGCCCGCCCGCCATCGCCGGCATCGCGCTCCACGAAGACCACAGCGCGGCCATTGCGGACCTGGGCGCCTGTCTCGGCCTTCCTCCCATGAAGAGGCCGCGGAACGGGAGCTTTCTCATGGTCGGTGCCGGTGACCAGATCGCCGGATTCGGCGTGGAAGGGGATCTCGAACGATTCGAATGCCCGCCAAAGCTCATTCTTTCCATCCCTCCTGCCGTCGCTAGCTCCATCGCGGACACCTGCGCTGTCCGCGGCGCGCAACTGATCCCCATCATCAATATCGGCAGTCTCCATGACCGGCTGCAGCAGGGTCTCTTTGACCTTCCGTCCCCGGAACCGGGCCAGCCCGCCAGCGCCATCGACCTGTCGGTCGTGCGCGACGTCAGGATGTTCTCGGTCGGCGGCGCGCGTTTTTGCGTCGATGCCGGGCATGCCGGTTACGCGGCCCTTGCTGAGGTCGGCATCGCTCCGGTGCCGGTCCGGTCCAAGAGGCTTGCCGGGGTCGCCCTGCACGACGGCGCAGTGGTGCCGGTGATGCTGGCGGGAGCGCTCCTGGGCATCGGTGATCAGGATGGCAGGAAGGGGATGCTTCTCGCCGGGCCGCGGGGGGGCCGGTACGGTGTCGTCGTTGATCAGGACCTTGGTGTCGTCGAGAGCGGTGATCTTAAAGCGCTGGCATTGCCGGTCCTTGCGGCCAAGCCGTGGCTTCCGGCCGCAGTCCTTGCGCAAGGAAATATCTGCCTGCTTGTCGACATCGGTCCGTTCGCAGCTATTGAAAATAATTCCGGGGAGCGCCCGATTCCCGATGTCTTCAAGCCCGCGTCCCTGTTCCCGTCGCAGTTCCGGAAGCTCGACACCGAGGTCGTCGAGTTCTCGCTCCTGGGCACCCGCCATGCCGTTCCCCGGGAAGAGATGAAGGATGACCTCGCATTATTGCCGTTCGTCCCTGTCCCGGGGACGCCGGAGATCGTCCTGGGCGTCGCGGAGCTTCAGGGAGATCTGCTGCCGGTCCTGGATCTGGCAGCGATCTTCGGCAGGCGGTCGCCCATGGGGAAGAAGAGCCGGATGATGCACATCGTCAACGGAGATTTTCAGGCCCTCGTGATCACCAACGAGGTCGCGGGAATCCGTCAGCTTTCCGTGGAAACACAGCGGCAGGTGCCCATTGCCCTGCCGCATCAGGTCCTGTACGGGTGCTATCTCGAGGCCGGCATGGTCAGGCTGATCCTGAACGTTGAGTCGCTGGCAGTTCACTTCGAGAAAGCGAGCGTCCGCGAGCTGGTGGCCAGCCTTTCGACGGACATTGACGAACAGACGGAGCAGACGCACGAGGCTTTGGAACAGGCGCAGCCGGCTCCTCCGGCAGAAGAGCCCGTCAATGAGCCCGCGGAAGCGCCCCTCCCTGATAAGGACAAGGACGCGGTAACGGCGGAGTACGCAACGGAACCTGCTTCAGCCGAAGCCCGGGATGCCCTACCGGTGGCAGCGCTCGACGAAGAGAGAATAAGGGAAGAGGCGCGGATAGAGGCAACCGCGGAAGCTGCGGCGCGGGAACTGGTGAGACAGCGCGTTGAGGCTGAGCGTCGCGCGGCAGAGGATGAGGCAAGGTCCCGGGCCGCTGAACAGGCGCGTTTGCAGGCCGGGGCCGATGCAAAGACCCATGAAGAAAAGCGCTTGCATGAGGAAACGGAACGCGTAAAGGCCGAAGAAGAACGCGCGCGCGCCGAGGCTGTGGCAAAGGCGCAGGAGCAGGAAGCCGCGCGAAGTAAAGCGGAAGACGACGCGGCGAAGGTCGCCGCAGAGGAAGCGCGGGAACGGGAAGAGGAAGAAACCAGGCACAAGGAAGAGGAACTGGCCGGGATCGCCGCAGCGGAGAACTTGATACGCGAAGCCGAAGAGGCGCGGCTACGACAGAATCAGGATGTACAGCGGCGGGATGAGACTGAGGCCGCTGAGAAAATAACGACGATGCAGGAATCGCCAAGAGAACCGCGGTTTTCGCCTGCGCCAGGGCCCGGGGAAGGCCAGCCAGCGGAACGGAAGAGAGGAAAGCACATCGGCATCGCGTCGGTCATCGGGATTTTACTGGTGCTTATCATCTACTTCGTCAGCATACCCAAAAAGCCGGCGCCGCAGGGACCGTCGAAGCCGGAAACAACCGGGAAACAGACGGCGACTCAGATGAACGCGCCGCAACCGGAAAAGGAACCTCCGCTCTATCTTACCGTGCCGCCGGATAAGGCAGTACCCGATCCCTCTGTGTATACGGTGATAAAGGGTGATAATCTCTGGAACATTGCGAAGCGGTTCACCGGGGACCCGCTCAACTATCCGCGAGTGGCAAAGGACAACAGCATCGCCACGCCCGATCTCATCTTCCCGGGACAGAGGATCCAGATCAGGAACGAGCAGTTCCCGCGCCGTTGAACGCTGCGGGAGGAGAGCGCCTCATGCCGGAATCATTGAAGACAAAACTGATGCGCTGGGGATTCAACCTCTTTCCAGCGTACTGCTCGACCGGCGCGCGCATCACCTACGTGGCAAGCGACTTCCGTGAAGTTCGCATCAGGCTGCCGCTCTCCTGGCAGACGAGGAACTACGTGGGCACCATCTTCGGGGGAAGCATGTACGCGGCGGTGGATCCGGTGTACATGCTCATGCTGATCATGAACCTGGGAAAGGACTATGTTGTCTGGGACAAGTCCGCCTGCATCAATTTCAAGAAACCCGGCCGGACCGCCCTGATCGCCCGGTTCCTGGTCGACGGGGATGAACTTGAGCTGATCAAGCGGGAACTGGAGCGCTCCCGGAACATCGACCGGACCTATCACGTGGACCTGACGGACGAACAGGGCACGGTGCATGCGTCGATAGAGAAAGTGGTTTATATACGGAAGAAGGAAAAAGCGGATAAGATATGATGCTCGATCAAAATTCCTTTTCGGGGGAGGATTAAATGACCGGTTTAGTGGAATCCCTTCAAATATCAGCTTCTCCTTACGTCAACGCTCTCATCTCTATCGCCGTCTTCATAGTGATAGCGAAGGCCGCCGACCTGTTCGTAAACAAGCTTTTGCGCAGCTTTTCGAAATTCACCAAGACTAATGTTGACGACAGGATCATTGACCTGATCCATATGCCCATTTTTTACACGATCATCGTCATAGGAGTCATAATTGCCGCCAATGATCTGAAACCCGCGTCCAGGATCGTCTTCTATACGGAAGGCTTCCTGTATTCGCTTCTCGCCGTAGTTTGGTGCGTTACCGCCATCAGGATCAGCAATACCATCATCGAACACGCCGTCATGAAGGGCTCAGACGCGACCGGCATGAGCAAGGACATCGTTCCGCTTGTGGAAAATGTCGCCAAGATCATTCTTGTTGTGGCGACCCTCATGGTGATCCTTTCCGTCTGGCAGATAAACATCACGCCGATCATAGCGTCGGCAGGTATAGCAGGCGCCGCGGTCGCCTTCGCTGCAAAGGACACGATAGCCAACTTTTTTGGAGGCATCAGCCTGTTCGTGGATGAACCCTTCAAAATAGGCGATTACATTGTTCTGGACGGTGGTGAGCGTGGCGAGGTGGTGACCATCGGAGCGAGAAGTACCCGCATCAGGACGCGGGACGATATCATGATCACGGTCCCCAATTCGATAATAGCGAACACGAAGATCATCAATGAGAGCGCTCCCATTCCGAACTTCAGGGTGCGCATACCGGTATCGGTCGCCTACGGGAGCGATATCGACCGTGTTCAGGAGGTCCTCCTCGATATCGCCCGGGGCAACGGCAATGTCATTGCTGAGCCTGCCCCGAGGATACGGTTCAGGCAGTTCGGGGAGTCTTCTCTGAATTTCGAGCTCCTCTGCTGGGCAAAAGAGCCGGTCCTCAGGGGGGTTACCATTCACGAGCTCAATTGCGTCATCTACAAGAAGTTCAACGAACTCGGCATCAAGATCCCGTTCCCTCAGAGGGACGTCCATCTCCATCAGGGATAGCGTGCCCTGTGCGCTTCCCTTGTTCGAATGGAAGCAGGGAAAACAGCGTTGTCTCCGCGTTTATTAACAAGCGGCGACCATTCGTCCTCGCGTTCCTCAGGGGATCATCGCATTGTCAGGCCGCAAACATGAGGAGGTTATATGGCCGCATCTTTTATCATCGGTGTTCTCACCAAAATCCCGTGGAAAGAGATCGTAAAATACGGCCCGGTCATTATTGACACGGCCTCCAATCTGCTTTCAAGAAACAGATCGGCCAAAACCGGTCCTGCTGATACTGTTGAAATGCGAATTGCCCGGCTTGAGCAGAACGAAAAGGACCAGGCGGAATTAATAAAGAACATGGCGGAACGCCAGGAAATACTGGTCCAAAGTATTCAGGTTCTCAATACACGGTTGAAGATGTCATTTTCAATCTCAATGCTCCTTGTCCTCGGGTTCATCTATATGCTTCTTCGCTGAGAACAGGCGCAGGCATATCTTCCCGTTCAACCCGTACCCAGCAGCCACCAGTTGCCACTCTCCCCTGAACGCTCCCGTTTTTCATCTCTGAACCCTGAACCCACCTCCGCGCATCACCAGAAGACCTTTCAAAAGCGCTTTTTTTGTAAACCCCATAAGTGAACATGTCCTCTGATTGCAGCGGATCGTGGTTTATACCACGATCCGCAGTCGCATGCTAGTAACCACCGACAGTTGTTTCGCTAACGGGATAAAATCGGTTTCACATTGAAAGACCGCATAGCACTCGATGTTTCACTATGAAAAGTCGCTTCCACGATGTCGCTCCGGGTGTTAAAGAAATCAACCGCTTGGCTAACGTCGCGGTCGGGCACGCGTCTTGCTATTAGGATGAAGAGAGGAGGTGATATGGGGTGCTCAAGGTGTGACCGCAATATGGCATGATACGCAGAAAAAAAAGGAGGGTATGATGACAATATCAAGACGCAGTTTGTTGAAGGGCGGCATCGCCGGCGTGGCGATGGCAGGATTGGGATCAAAACTCGGCAAGATGGGCTTGACAACACAGACAGCGGAGGCGGGTATCTTCAGCGATCCGACGTTCCAGGATGTCTACAACCAGATCGGAAAGTACATTCATCTCGTTCCGGGCAAGTTCGGCGGCGGGGTCGGCGCATACGACATGTCTACGGGAGAGTGCCTTGCCTGGATGAATATGAGCATATGGGCCGGGAACAAAACGCCCATTGTTCATCATCTTGCTGCATTCGCTTCTGCCGACCCATACAAGGAATTTGAGTTTGTCGTGGATTCCCAGGGGGGGAAGAACCTGTACATCTACGGCGTGACCACACCGGTCAAGGACCCCGCGGAAGGGTTCAATATCTGGCGATGCAATTACGACGGCACCAAGATGAATATTCTGGAAGACGTTGCGGAAACGACGGGCCTCGGCCTCGGCGTACACGTCACCGTGGCGCCGGACAACAAACGATTCGCCGTATGCGACGGCCAGAAGGACATCTGCGGCGTGTTCAAGAAAGGCGAGGGGACGAATCCTTCGAGTGTGGAGGCCGCGATATTTTTCGACTGGGAATACAATAATGCCGAGCTCTCGCGGGTATGGCTGGACGGCGGGACGCTCATGATCAAGAAATTACGCCCGCCCTACGACCTGAAGGGGACCAAAGGGACCAAGACCGATTGGGAACTGGTCCCAGGCGGTGAGCTCTTTGCCGAGCAGGGGAAAGTACCCGGTCCGCGGCTGAAGAACCTCGTCGCGCTCGACTCCCTCTGCTGGGATCCGAAGAATAAAAAGTATGCCATTGCGGCCCTTCGCCTCCCGGGCTGCGGCGTGGTGTTCGATACGAACACCTGGGAGCCGAAAGCCGTCTGCGTCGGGTCTGACAAGCACGCCAAGCAGGGCTTCCAGATCCCGATTGAAAAGGTGGGCGACGGTGAATGGAAAGCCGTGTTCAAGAACGTCCCGACGCCGGCGCACCAGGCAGGCTACAATCCAACGGGCGACCGTTTTATCCTCATGAACAACAGCCGGGAGAACATCATGGCGGTCTTCGATTCGAGCAATCAGGCCGATCCCACCTCGTGGCGTCGGATCGCGGGAGTCGGCGATCCCAGCTGGCGCGGCGCCTATCCCAACCCTTTCCATATGGCCTTTACGCCTGACGGCTCCAAAATGTACGTCACGCTCTGGTGGCCGTCGCCGAGTTCGAACGGCATTGCCGTGGTCGATACCAAGACCTGGAAGATCATCAAGGTCATCGACATCGGCCCGGATACGCACACCATTGCGGTTACCGACGACGGGAAATGGCTGTTCGGTGTGTACAGCGGATATCAGAAGACCAAGTGCGGGACCTATGTGGTCCGCGTCAAGGACGACAAGTTCTACGGATATCTGCCGAGTCCCTACGGCCATCACGATTCCGTGATCGTGCCGAAATCGGTCGCCGGGCTGGCGTTCTCGCGGTGCCCCACCACGTAGCAAGCGGTTCGCTGGTGAACCGTGCGGAATCCCTAAGAACCCCTTGATGGAGGAAGTTCTCCCCATCAAGGGGGTTTTGTAAGGCCCGATGTACCGGATATCCTCGCGAGCATGGAGATCAATCATGATCAGGTCCCTTTTCGGCCTCGCTTACCAGAACCTGCAGGTGAAACATCTGCGTTTCTATATCATTCTTGTCAGCGTGAGCATCGTCATCGGGGCGTTCTTTGCAAGCGCCATTCTCATTATGGGGATCCACCACAGTCTTGACAAAGGCCTCTCGAAACTCGGCGCGGACCTTCTCGTTATTCCCAAGGAATCCCTGGTAAATCTCAAATCCGCGCTCCTAACGGGAGAACCATCCGCCTTTTATATGGACAGCGCCGTTATCAAAAAGATACGGGCACTGAAAGGAGTTAAACAGGTATCGGGACAGATCTTCCTGACCAGCGCGACGGGAGATTGCTGTGTCATTGGAAATTCATTTCTCATCGGTTTCAATCCCGAAGATGATTTCACGGTGATGCCTTGGGTGGACAAGAGCACAAAAGTTCCGTTTCCGCCCGATGGAGCGATCGTCGGCGCCATGACGCCCTGGAACATCGGGGACAGCCTTAAATTCTACGGCGTTCGTCTGAACGTATGGGCCAAACTGGAACGGACCGGCATTGGATTGTACGACAATGCTATTTTTTTCAATATCGACCGGGCACATGAAATGTCAGAGAAGTCGCAGAACGACACCTCCGTGCAGCCGCTCGCACCGCTGAAGAACAGGATTTCCGGCGGACTTGTCCAACTCGCGGTGGGGGCCAAGATCCCGTTCATCACGTTTTCCATCCTGAGGGATAATCCCAACCTGAAGGTGGTGACGACGGGAAACATCCAGACCTCGGCCCGCCAGACGACGGTCGCCGTATTTTTCGGCGTCATCGCGCTTATCGTTGTCCTCATTCTTTCCAATGTTCTTATGATCAACGCCATATTCTCTGCTATGGTGAATGAACGGAAAAGAGAGATCGGCATCATCAGGGCCATCGGCGCCACCAAGGCCAACATATTCAGGCTCATCCTTTATGAATCCACCATGATCAGCGTCATCAGCGGCTTTGTGGGCATGCTCGTGGGCGGCGTTCTCCTGAAGCTGTTCCAGCGGTCGATCATCTTTTACCTGAAACTGCTCAACATACCATTCATGCTGCCGCCCTACGAGATCATAGCATTCATGACGCTGGTAGCGATCGGGGTGGCGCTTGTCATGGGGGTAAGCGGCTCGATGTATCCGGCACTCCTCGCCGTGAGGATCGATCCTCACGAAACTATGAAGCAGGGGTTATAACATGACGGAATTTATTCGGACACGTGGACTCAAGAAGATCTACCATCTGGGTGATCAGCGCGTCGAGGCGCTGAAGGGCGTCGATCTCGACATCCCCGCGTCGGATTTCGTGGTCTTTATGGGCCATTCGGGCTCCGGCAAGACCACGCTCATCAGCACCATCGGCGGGCTTACCAAGCCGACCGAGGGGACCGTTTCCATCGATGGCGTAGAGATCTGGAAACTGAACGACCGGCAGCTCTCCGCCCTGAGGAACCGGAAGATCGGATTCATGTTCCAGTCCTTCAGTCTGCTGTCGACGCTGAACGTCCTCAATAATGTGGTCATGCCGGTCATCTTTAAAAACAACGGAAGCCAGGACGCCGAGGCTTCCCGCGAGCGCGCCCTGTCCCTCCTGGAAGGGCTCGATATGAAGAAGAAGATCGAATCCTACCCTTCGGAGCTTTCGGGTGGAGAGCAGCGACGGGTGGCCATCGCCCGCGCGCTCATCAACGATCCGGACATCATCCTTGCCGATGAGCCGACCGGCGAGCTCGATATCAGAACGGAGCAGGAGGTCATTGATATTTTCAAAATGATCAACACGCAATACAAAAAGACCATTATCGTTGTAAGCCACAGCCTCACCTGGCTCGAATGTGCAAAGACGGTGGTCATCATGAAGGACGGGCTGTTGTACCGGGACGTAGCAGATCCCGTTGAAGCTTTGATGGGAAAGGTGTGCAGGCCATGACCATTCTGAAATTCGCAGTACTTGACCTCATGCGCCGGCCGAAAAAGAGCGGGCTGATCGTTTTTGCGATCGTCATATCCGTTGCGCTCCTTTCGTCGCTGTCGATCGTCAGCACATCGGCGACGTCCGCAATCCTGGAGGTGGTCACCAAGACCGGCCACACGCTTACCGTGCGTCCCGTCATAACCGCCGCCATCGATGAGGCGGATAAAAGTGCACTGCAGAACCTCACCATCTCCGAGGTGATCTTCGGCAAATATATACCGGAATCAGCTGTTCAGGAAATCGCGCGGGTCTATAACAAGGCAATTTTGGAAGGCTGGGAACGGAAGGGCGGGTTGGTCAGCAATCCGGGAGTTCCGGTAGCGAGCATCGAACCTCCGACCTGGGCGCCCCGGCTCTACACGAAGGCGGTGGTGGACGGTAAGGAGGCCATCGTCACAGGCATCGATATCAGCAAGGAATATTTCGTTCGTTTCTGGTGGACCTTATCCAGCGGCGAGTGGCCGGAAAATGTCGACGTCAAAAATGTCGATACGAAGATAGATGCCATGTATGTCATGGGGGCCGACAACCAGGTAACCGTGGTGAAGCCGAAATACCGGGTCGATAAATCGGGAAAGACCGTTTATGATGAAGGTAATCGCAGCTCCTCTGCTGAAATGTCAGGAGATAAACTGCGTCATTTTGCCTATGGGCACGGTACCAACGATGAGAACAGAGTCGATGCGTATCTCGGTGGCGCCTATGCGTCGGCCAGGGGGCTGAAGGCTGGTGATACCGTTACGGTTGCTTCGCTGCAATTCAAGGTCATGGGTGTGCTGGACGAAACGAACTCGGCTGATGACTATATGGTCTTTATTCCACTGTTGAGGGCCCAGAAGATGTTCCAGAAGGAAGGGTACATATCGCTGCTGAGCGTAAGGGCCATGTGCCCCAATTGCCCCGTCGGGGACGCGATGGTGGATCTGAATAAGAACATCACCGGCATTACCGCGGTCTCCCAGCTTGACGTCGCGGGTTTGCAGTTCGATTTTTTTAACATGCTGTACCGTTTTCTCCTGGCGGTTGTGGTTGCCACTATCGCCGTGGGCATCTTTTCGATCTTCAATATCGTCGCCGGCTCCCTGTACGCGCGGGCGCGGGAGTTCGGTCTGCTGAAGGCGGTCGGCGCTTCGCGATTCCAGCTTTTCAGGATATTGCTGTACGAACACCTCATGATCGGGATCCTTGCGGGATTCGGCGGATTTGCGACGGGTGTCGGCATGGCGTATATCATGAATAGGCTGCTTGGTATCGGTGCTGTCGTGAGGGTCGAAATCAGCGTGCTGTGGTATTCACTGGCTCTGGGTATAGTTTGCAGCCTCCTTGCCATTTATTACCCGGCGTATAAACTGTCGCGCATCAGGATCACAGAGACGTTTCGGACCCAGTGGGAGGTTTGAGGTGAACTTACTGACGCTTGCGATCAAGGACATCATGCGCAGGAAAGGAAAAAGCGCTTATCTGCTGACCGCCATGCTGATCCCGGTCGTTATTCTCAGTACGATCCTGATGACGGTCGAAAACGCGGACAGGTCCCTCTCGATCATCGCCTCGAAATTCGGCTTTACCATGATCGTGCAGCCGAAGAATATCAAAGTTGAACGGATCGACCAGATCGGCGTGGTGATCGATGAATACCTGTCGGAGACCGTCATGGAATCCATCGGCGGGATCATCAGAAGCAGGATCAAGAAGGACCAGGAGGAGATCATCATTGCGCCGCGGATGTATCAGCGTACCGATGGTCTGATCCGTACGTCTTCCCCGAGAACAGTGAGCATGGTCATTGCCGGCATTGATTTTAAATCCGAACGGATGGCCAAACCATCGTGGAAACTGTCAAGCGGGCAATGGCCGACGGGAGAGGGGGAAACCGTGATAGGCGGGACCTTTGCCCGGACGAACAAGCTTTCGGAGAACGAGGTGATTGCGGTGGAGGGCAAGGACTTTATCGTTACGGGGATCCTTCAGAACTACAACGTCTCCGAGGATTATATGATGTTCGTCCCATTCCGGGTTCTCCAGGACATCTCCGGCAAAAAAGGATTTGTATCTCTCGTCAATGTGCAGAACGTTTCGCTCGATAGGGACCGCAATCTCCTGAGAGAGGTGGTCGTTGATCTGAACAACAACATTCCCAACGTCAAGGCCCTCGCGCCCCAGCAGTTCAGCACGATGAAATATGTCCTGCTCAAGAAAACCTTCAAATTCCTGCTTTCCATCGTGGCGGCAACGGTGTTCATCAGCATATTCGCGATCTTCAACATCGTCACCAGCGTCCTCTATTCGCGGATCAGGGAGATCGGTCTGATGAAGACCGTGGGTGCATCGCGGTCGCAGCTGCTCATCGTGCTTCTCGGCGAATACTCCGCCATGGGTCTCGCGGCCGGAATCGCGGGATATCCGATCGGCATGGCCATGACCTACGTCCTCGATTCCTTTGTCCTGAACCTGGGTGCAGGAGTCCGCTTCAGCTTCACGGTGCTTCTTGCTGCGATCGCTTCCGGCATCATCTGCAGCCTGGCGGCCGGTTTTTACCCGACATACCGGTTGTCGGGAATAAAAATATCCGACAGCTTCAGGACCCAGTGGGAGGTGTAATTGTGAACAGCAGCCGCGCGGAAACATTCCTTGAACTCCGGGATGTAAACAAGACGTTCATGCTGTCATCAGGAGAGGTACGGGCGCTCGACGGCATTTCACTCGACATCGAAAAAGGTACGCTGGTCGCACTGGTGGGACCGAGCGGCTCCGGCAAGACCACCCTCCTCAATATCATCGGCGCTCTGGACAAGCCGTCGCAGGGGCAGGTGCTGCTGGAGGGGGTCAGGATCGACAGTCTTTCGGAAGAGAAGCTGGTCCAGTTCCGCAGAGAAAAGTTCAGCTTCATATTCCAGGACGCGAAGCCGCTCCGCATGCTGAACGTTCTGGAAAACACCCTGCTCCCATTCACCTTTTTCAAATCAAAAAACCGCAACGGCAGCATAAAGGACGCCGGTATCGAGATCATTAAATCCCTTGGTCTGGGCCACCGGATCTATCATATGCCGAGCCAGTTAAGCGGCGGTGAGATCCAGCGGGTGGCCATTGCACGCGCGCTGATCACCCATCCAGCTGTTATCCTCGCCGACGAGCCGACCGCCAACCTCGACCGGGACAACCGGCTGTTCGTCATCGAGACCTTTAGACGACTTTCCCGGGAACAGGGGATAACCATCGTTTTTTCCACCCATGATCTTGAGATCGCCAATAGTTCCGACCGTATCATCCAGATGAAGGACGGCGTGCTGTTAAAAGATGAGCCTTCACTGTGTCCGCCCTGTCCGGCATAAGGGCAAGCGCATCTTCGCGGGAAAGGGCAGACGTGAAAAACAGAACTGAGATCTTCGCTGTCCTGAAAAGCAGAAAAATGGCTTTTGCCATAGCGGCGATAATCCTTGCCGTCCTGTTGGCGGACCTGTATGTCGGACGCTGGCAGGAAACCATCATCAAGGAAAAGGAGGCCGCGATCAAACGCCTCGAGGAGCAGGCGTTTCGCATGCTTTCCGTCGATATACGGGACATCACCGAAGCCGACGGCATCGCCCAGACGGGTCGTTATGAGGCGATCATCCGGATAGACAACGTCGGCGACGAACCGGCCTACCTGACGCACCCTTCGGTGAAGGCCTACATCCAGACCGGCGCCATCTCGTGGACGGAAATGCCCGTGGCGGAAAAGGCCGGAGAGAAGCAGGAACAGGTATATAAAATAGAAGAAGGGCACCTGCTTTTCAGAAAGATCCTTACGGTTCCCCGGAATCTGCCCTACAACAAATACTTGATCCCGAAGTACATGCATGTGCGGTTCTATATAACCATGTATGTCCTTCCGGAAAGCGGTTTTAAAGAAGGAGAGGTCGTGGAAAGGAAGAGCGATTCCTACGTTTACCTCAAACCCTACTGGATCAGCGTGCAGGAGATCGCTCAGACGATAGATTTCGGCGAAACGAAGATCCCTGTCTATATGCCCATATCGGCGTTCAGGAACTGGAGTCAGGTTAAATAGTTGCTAGTTGCGTTCCGGGGCGCTGGTTCCGGTACCTGCCGGTAGGAAAGGAGGAGAGGTATTACGGCAATGCTCAGGAAAAAGAAATTGGTCGTCTCCGTTATCGGGGTTGTCCTCCTCTTCTTTGCCGCTGATTACCTGGTCGGGCAGAAACAGGCCTCTATCATCAGGGAAAAGGAGGCCAAAAAGGAGCGGCTGCACAAGCTGGCCTTCTATCTGATCGTGCCTGACATCGAGGACGCACGGGACATCAGGAAAGCACCGGGACAATACGAGGTCGTTATCAAGATAGACAACCTTGCCGATGAGCCCGTGTATATAACCTATCCGCAAGCGGTTGCGTACGTTCAGACCGGCACCTTCTGGACGGAAGTCCCGGTACGCGAGGGCGAACGGGGAGCGGATGCGCAGGTTATCCGGATCGAGCCGGGAATCCATCGCTACCGGAAGATCGTCACGATCGACCGTTCGATAAAATATGCCTATTATCAAATGTTCGGGTACATGCACGTCCGCATCCGTGTCTCCCTGTTCGTGCTGCCGGAAAGCGCTTTCAAGGAGGAAGAGGTCATAGACCGGTATTCAGACGCCTACATGTATCTGAAACCCTATTACATCTCTGACCGGGAGATCGCCCGTCAGGTGAAATTTCCAGACGATAAGATACCGACGATGATACCGATGCCACCCCATTAAGTGAAGGAGGAAACGAACAATGAGTAGGAATACGATGGTACGCTGGACAGGGATTCTCCCCCTCCTGCTCATGAGTGTCTTTTTGATGGCTTTTGATAAGAAGGGGATCAATACCGAGCAGGGATCCTACTCAATCGACGTGCAGTGCGCTGCAGATCCGGTGATGGTCGGCAAGAACGACATGACCGTAACGATAAACGACGCAAAATCCAGGAAGCCTGTCGAAAGAAAATTGATCATGGAAGCGATCCCCTGGATGGCGGCCCATGAACACGGCTCGAGCGATATTGCGGTGGTAACGTATCTCGGGAAGGGACGGTATCGAATTGAAGGAATCAACTTCTCCATGCCGGGAGACTGGGAAGTGTACCTCAAGTTGCAGGACGGCAACAAAGAAGATTCGGCGGTTTTTGACGTTCACGTCGGGCGATGATAGATGTCGAGGGTATGCCAGACGCCTGCCTGAAAAATACAGCACCTATCTGCATCTTCGTAGCTCTGTGTGTCTTTGCCGGCGCCGGCTTTGCGGGGGAGATGACACCGGGCCACCTTACCGCGGAAGTATCGAACATCACTTACAGGAATAACGACGAATACCTAATGGAAATTACCATAACAAACAGGTCCGGCGGAGCCATGGACCTGGATGGATATGAGGCAAGTTTTGACGCGCAGAGCGAGGTCCTTGGTCAGTGGATCGCACTTGACCGCCGCATGACCGGCGGTCCGGCGCGCAGTGCGGGCCTCACTATGCCCGGTAGAAGAACAGGGAAGACCACGGAAATCGTAACCCTACCGCTCGCGCTTCCTCACCTGTTCAGAAACCATGAGGGTGATGTGAACGTGCGATTCAGATGGAAGCTCAAATCCGCCAGTGCCGCTTCTCCTGGGGAAGGTAACGACGCGGGAGAAAGCGCATATTGGGTAACGCCGAGAACGGACCGGTGGGTGCTCAGGGAAGGAATGTAAAGGCGACATTTGCCATGCCGGACCACGATTCATCATAGGGTGATGATAACTTTACTGGTTTTTTCAAGGAGTGATTGCGGTATAATACAGCGTCAATCAATTTAAGAGGCGGTTCGCGGTCATGAGCGGCAGAAGACGCGCCAAGAAGTGTCTGCCGGAGGAGAGTATAATGAAGCAGAACTGCTGGGATGTCATGAAATGCGGGAGAGAACCGGGAGGGAGCAACGAGGCGGTGGACGGGATATGCCCTGCCGTGACCTGCACAAAGCTTGACAGTGCTCATGGAGGAAAAAACGCGGGCCGTGTGTGCTGGATCGTTGCGGGCACGATGTGCGGCGGAGAGGTCCAGGGGAGCTTCGCCAGGAAATACGCGGACTGCCGGGAATGCAGGTTCTACCAGATGGTCCGGGAAGAAGAAGGACAGAACTTCCATTTAACGATAGACCTGGTCGGCTGGCTCAAATAGGTCCTCATGTAATGCCGTATTTGTTCATCTTGCGCCAGAGCGTCGTCCTGCTGGTCCCCAGTTCACTGCAAACCTTCCCTAGATTATGGTTGTTCCTTTCGATGCTCTTCACGATGATATCTTTTTCCCATGCCTCCAGAGTGCCGGGGTTTGCCTCTTTGTTCGTCCCGGCGGAAACGTCAAACAGCTGGTTCGTAAACCCGAGAGAAAGATCGGGCACCGTGATCACGGGCCCTGATGCGATGGCGGCGGCGCTGGCTATGATGTTCTGCAGCTCGCGCACGTTCCCGGGAAAGTCGTACCGGAGAAGGAATTCCAGGGCTTCCGGTGACAGGTCAATATCAGGTTTGCAATGTGCGACCCTGGCGTCGTTTAAAAAGCTCCGGGCCAGGACGGGAACATCATCAGGCCGCTCCCTGAGAGGCGGGATGTGGACGTGGGTGACCTTGATACGGTAATAGAGGTCTTCCCGGAACGTACCGTTCTCAACGTCCTTTTGAAGGTCCCGGTTCGTGGCCGCGATGATCCTGACGTCCACATCCCGGTGTTTGTTTTCGCCTACCCGTCGGATCGTATGGTCCTGCAGGACGTCGAGAAGCTTTGCCTGCATGGTGTACGGCATAGCGCCGATCTCATCGAGGAACAGGGTCCCGCCGTTCGCAGCTTCAAATAAACCCTTCCGGTCAAGGATCGCCCCGGTAAACGCGCCCTTCGCATGACCGAACAGCTCGCTTTCCAGCAGGTGTTCCGGGATGGCCGAACAGTTTATGGCCACATAGGGTTTCCCGCTCCGGGCACTGAGGCTGTGCACTGTTTTGGCGACGAGGTTCTTTCCTGTACCCGTCTCTCCAGAGATAAGGGCCGTCAGGTCCACGCGAGCGATCTTGCGTATCATGGCGATCAGCGCTTTTGTTGCGTCGCTGTTCCCAAGGATGGGGATCTCGCGGTCCTCTGTCTTGTGCAGGGCCGCTATCTCCCGTTCCGTCTCTCTATGAGTAAGGGACTTTCTTACCCGGTGAAGGATCTCTTCGTTCTTAAAAGGTTTTACGATGTAATCAAAGGCCCCGAGTTTCATAGCCAGGACGGCGGAATCGACCGTACCGTACCCCGTCATGATGATCACGTCGGTCCGGGGATGTCTTTCTAGGACAAAATACAGCACGTCGAGTCCCGTGCCCGGCGACATTTTCAGGTCTGTGACAATAAGATCAAATTTACCTGCGTCGAGGTGCGCAACGGCGCGCTCTCCGTTTTCCGCTTCTTCCACAGAATAACCCTCTTTTCGCAGGAGGATCACGAGGCTCCGCCTCATTCCGTCCTGATCGTCTATTACCAGTATTTTGGCCATTTATTCTCCGCTTCGGTCCGGCCGCCCCCACCGTACGCACGCTCTCGTCCTCGCGTGCATCCTCATCCTACCCGGAGGCGGGAAAATTGAGCTGAACATGAGTGCCCTTCCCCGGGATGCTCGAAAGAAGAATGTACCCGCTATGTTCCTTCACGAGCTTGTGCACGATATTGAGCCCCAGGCCCAGCCCCGAGTCTTTGGTAGTGAAAAAAGGCTGAAAAACCTGCGACAGAACCTCATGGGACATGCCGGCACCGGTATCGGCGATCGTGATCTCCACCTCGTTCTCGGACTGCTTGAAGCGTGTTGAAATGGATACTTCTCCTCCCGCCGGCGTCGCCTGCCGGGCATTGATCAACAGGTTGAGCAGGATCTGCCGGAATCGGTTTCTGTCGAGCATTATCATCGGCACGTCCGGAGCGAAGAAGCGTTCGATATGGACCTCCGCCCAGCCTTTCCCGCCGTTCCGAAGCAGCGCGATCGTTTCCTCGATGAGTGGCTGGATATCGGTCGTCTCTCTTTTCAGCTGAGACGGACGGGCGAAACTCAAAAAATCTTCTGTCATGTCGTTGAGCCGGTCCATTTCTTTTTCGACGATCTCGATCAATTCGAGGTCGTCGCGGCCCAACGAGCTGTAGCGTTTGAGCGCTCCAAGGGAATTGGAGATGGCGCCAAGAGGGTTCCTGATCTCATGCGCTACCATGGCGGACATTTTACCCAGGGAGGCAAGCTTTTCCGATTCCTTCAGATACTTCTGCGTTTCTTTTAAACGATCATAGGCGTCGCGGATCTCGAAATTCTTCTTTTCGATCTCCCGGAGGAAGTTTGCCAGTTTTATCTTTGATTCATGAAGGCGGTGCACGGTGTGTGTGAACCCGTAGGCAAGGCCTATGAGCAGACCCGAAAAGATCATGACTTTGATAATATGCCAGTACCACCAAAGGGGGTCCCAGAGTTTTGAAAAAGCGAACAGCAGCTCGCTTTCAAAGAAAAGGAGCGCGGCAGTCCCGAAGATCAGGTAAATGACGTCGTTTGTTTTAAAAAAACCCTTCAAGAAAACGATGCCCACCAGGAGATACAATATGCACGAGATGAAGTTGACGGCATAAATGAGATTGCTGAATGGTCCTTGCACTTCGACCGCTCTCGCCTTGTGCGTCGGCGTCATTGACAGGACACCGGGAATGATCTCGTCCAGCCTTGTGGCCAACAGGGCGAACAGAACGATCAGGGCGAATCCCGAGGCAACAAGACCGATCCTGGTCCACGATGATCTTGCGGGGTCGTCCATCTTCCTGTTCAGAAAGGCGGAACCCGCAAGGAACACGGACCCGAAGAGGGCACTGCAGGAATGGAACCAGACGAACGTGTTGTGGTCGTAGTCGGAAAAAGCATGGAAGATGTCGAGTATGCCGATCGAAAAGAACGCAAAAACCAGCCAGAGGATGTTTTTCTTTCCCGAAACCTGGTATTCCCACGTCAGGATAAATGCAATGATCCCGGAGATGAGGCCGCAGAATATTTCAAGGTTGGCGTGCTTTGAAGTATCCACGAAGAAGCGATCGCGTGTCATCGGCATGACTAACTGCTCTACGACGGGCACGGAGGCGACGGCGGCCAGGGCAAAAAAGGTGAGGAAAAGGAGCCTTTTCCGGTTGATCGCGGAATGCTCGCTTTCCGCGGAATCCAGTTGGAAAACAACGTACTTGAGCAATGGCTCCTGGTAATTCACGGAAAGCCGGGCCTGTAACTGCTTGAACGTGCCAATCAAGTTCATGTGGGGCATACCGGTGAAAGCATTATCTCAAGATCTCGACCCGGTCGGATATAGGCTCGGAGAATGTTCTTCAGGTGGGGTTACCACCGACACGGCACACACGACCGAGCGTGGAAATTCCGCATTCATGATCATGTTTGCGCCAGTCGTCCCCACGACACTGTTTGATCCCGCTCGGACCGAATCAAGTTGTTTACGCTTCCCTTCTTGTCCTGCCGTCTGAACATCTGAGCAACGTGGTCGCAAAAGATTCGCGTCCGAGACGCTTGGATTCCAATATCCTTTTGAACTAGTTTCACTTGCATATAGTAGCATTTTCGCGCGAAGAATTACATGTCAAATTGAAATCGAGGTTTTATTGTAAAAGTAATTTATGTATACTTGTGATTTGACAAGCTTACGGGGCGGATGTTGATCCGGAAATAAATGAATGCTGTTTAAATGTGATCGCGTCGCACGCGTTCCTGTCGTCCTGACATCATAAAAGAGCAGTAAAAGTGGAAGTATTATTATCCAAGGGTCAATGAAATGATATTGCTGATGAATCGATAGATAGGCTTGCTTGTAGATATTTACAGACAACTAAAACAAAACGCCTGTCAGATATTTCCGACAGGCGCTCGTATTTTATTATCCCGTTCAGGCGTGCGTTACTTCGGCACGACCCGGAGTTCAAGCTGATTGGCCGTTAAGATGACTACCTCGACGGCGACAGTGCCGAAGTCCTTGTGCGACAACTCGTCAGTGAGGATCTGGGCGCTGCTCTTGGAGTTCACAAATATTTGTCGACGCCGTTTTGGATGCTCCGCTCGTTCAGACCCTTATTTGCGATGGCATTTTGAACAGGCGAGGTTGTCTGCTACAGAAAAAGCTTTTTTCCCGTCATGACAATGACCACAGTACGATCCTAACTCCATGTTCCTCATGGAGATATTGTCCGCACCTGTTTTCATTTCGAAGAGTGAAAATGAAAAAAGATGTCCTTCATGACAGTCAGAACAGGTAATGCCCTTTGAAGTATGAGCCGTAACGTTAAAAACCACCTGCCCCGCGCCCCCTCCATCGAACACGACATTGTTCTCGCATCCCTTAGCAGAGGCATTTCCATCAAAGGAATGAAGGATCAGGCTGATGAGTAAAACATAGATGTTCATTGTATTTTTCCTTAATACGTCGCCATGCACGGACAAGTCTGATGTAGTCTTAAAATTATGTAATTAAAACTCTCTCATTAATAGTGCAAGTAGTATGCCGATAAATTTATTCTAATATAAATAATGGTTTGCGCAAAAAATAAAATGATACTGTATTGGGTAATCTGGTGAAATAACCAGGTATCTGTGCAGAATTGCGCAATAAGTAAAGAATCATCAAAACTGATCATGGTGTATACGGCTGTACGCATTTCTCAACCTGTATTTTGCACACCTATACTGTTTTAATGAAGCCAGGAGCGTGCGCATTCACCGTCGCTTGCTGTGTGGAGTTACAATAAAAAAGCGCCTGTCCGGTAATCAGGACAGGCGCTTGGATTCACTACTATATATGGTCGTTCGTTACTTCGGCACGACTCTGAGCTCAAGCTGGTTGGCTGTGGAGCTGACGACCTCGACAGTGAAGGTGCCGAAATCCTTGAGCGACAGCTCGTCTGAGAGGATCTGGGCGCTGCTCTTGGAGCTCACGGAGATCTTGGCGACGCCGTTCTGGAAACTCCGCTCGTTCAGGTCCTTGATGCCGCGCACCTGGTTCCGGAGCACGTCCTTGAACTTGACGAATTGGGTCTTGTTCAGGCCGTTGACCATGATGTTGATGGACCGCGTACCGCCCACTTCCTTTGAATACTGGGCGAGGATCTTGGTCATGAGCTGTTCGGCCGCTTCCGTTGCGGCCTTCTTGAGCGCGTCGTTCCCGGCTGACACCTCGCTGATGTGCACCGCTGCTGCGTGGGTCGTTGCCGTCGCGAGCACCTGGCCCGTGTCGGTTCTCACCGCACGGAGCGAGAGGTCCGCCTGCACCGACTTCAGGCCGCCCCCGATGTTCCCGTATAATTTCGCCAGTCCTTTACCCGTGATGACGACCTCGGCATTCGCCTGATTGCCCAGCGTCCGTGCCTGCTGCGCGGACAGGTCCTGAACGTTGTATGCCTGCGTGACCTTGATATCCTGCGCGGCGGCCTGATGGTCGATCATCTCAAAACCTTTTTCGGTGAACTTGTCCATGAGGGTATTGTCGATGATGTTCATATCGGTCTGCTGGCCGTGCACGCCGCCCCACCACCACGCGACCCATTCCTGGCCGATGTTCTGCTCGGCGACCAGGATCATGGTCCGGGGCTTGTGCATCTGGCCCATGAGAATGCCGATGGCGGAAAGATCATCACCCAGTTTCCCGAGCGCGACCTCCGCGGTGATGCTGACGCGCAGGAGGTTGTCCTCCTTGAGCTCCCGGACGACGTTATAGCGCTTGATATATCCCTTGGTCTGGGAGAGGATGCTGTCGCTGATGACCTGGTAGTTTTCCACCTGTGTCTGGGAATCGATGAGGATGCCGATGGCTTGCTCGACGGCTTTTTGCTGGGCGTCTGAGATGGCAGCATCGCGGGCGATATCCATATTGCCGCCCTGGACCACGGAGACGCCTTCGGAGGTGACGGTCTTCGATTCCTGGGCAACGACCGGGGAAACGAGAAGGAACAGGGAAAACAGAAGAAGAGCGAAACGGGTGACGCGGACCATGGGTGCCTCCTTGAGGAAACAAAAAATAGAGTAATACGGAATAAGGGAACTATACCAGAGACCCGATACGGGGTCAAGGGAGGAAAGGGAGCGGGAACCGCCGCAATCCAAGGTAAAATTCACATTATTTCTGGTCTCGCCATTGCATGAACATACAACCGGTCGTCTTCCACGAATGCGCCCATCGGGGGTCAGGAGTTTCACCAGGAAATGACCGGATTCGCGCTGAGCTATTGCGGGAATGACGAAAGGAGAACAACGGTGGACTCGATTCTCTAACGAGACGTTATTAAGTTCTGGATATTTGGGAAGAGAGATGATAGAATTTGTGCGTCAGAGAGGCTGGTTCTCGGACGGATTTCCCGCCATTGCGCGTTGAGGATGAGGAGGAACACGAGGGTGCTGAGGCTGTCCGTGAACATCGACCATATCGCGACGATCCGTCAGGCGAGGAGGGGCGTCGAGCCCGATCCGATCGCGGCAGCGGTGCTCGCCGAACTTGCCGGGGCCGACGGCATCATCATGCACTTGCGGGAGGACCGGAGGCATATCCAGGACCGGGACCTGCGTCTCGCGCGCCAGGTCGTCCGGACGAAGCTGAACCTGGAGATGGCCGCTACTGATGAGATGCAGCGCATCGCCCTTGACGTGAAGCCCGACATCGTGACCCTGGTCCCGGAAAAGCGGGAGGAACTCACCACCGAGGGCGGGCTTGAGGTCTTCGCCCGGATGGAGGCAGTGAAGAAGTTCATCGGACCGATCCAGGATGCAGGCATTCCGGTGAGCCTGTTCGTCGATCCCGACGAGCAACAGATCTCGGCGGCAAAGAAGGCGGGGGCCGCGTGGGTAGAGATCCACACGGGCGCCTTTGCGAACGCGAAGAAAGAACAGGAACGAAATGAGGAGTTCGGGAAGATCGTGGAGTCGTCGCGGCTTGCCGCGAGCCTGGGGCTCCGGGTGGGCGCGGGGCACGGCCTCAATTATGTCAACGTGAAGGAGATCGCCCGGATAAGCGAGGTCGAGGAACTGAACATCGGCCACAGCGTCATTTCCCGCGCGTCCCTTGTGGGGATGGAGCGTGCGGTGCGTGAGATGATCGCATTAATACAACGATGACAATTCAGAAGAGAACCGGTCTCACCGCGGAGATCGCTGAGAACGCAGAGTTAAGAAATACGGTATCAGGTTTTGTTGTTTGGTGTGCTTGGACTCAGCGTGCTCTGCGTCCTCTGCGGTAAAAAATATCTTTGGTTTTTTTATACCTTTTCCAGCTTCATGAGAGGATCGTATGATCATCGGTATCGGCGTCGACCTGGTGAAGATCAGCCGGATCGAGAAGGCGGGGGAAAACCATCCCGGCTTCCTCGAGCGGGTGTTCACGCAGAAGGAACAGGAGTACTGCAGCCGCCAGAAGTTCCCTGCACAGCACTATGCGGCGCGCTTCGCGTCAAAAGAAGCCGTTCTGAAGGCGTTCGGCACCGGCCTCTCCGCGGGGATGAAGTGGACCGATATCGAGGTGCTGCACGGCGAAGGCGGAGGGCCCATCGTGAACATCTCGGGCGCGGCAAAGGACCTTGCCGACCTCAAGGGCGTCACGCAGATCATGCTCAGCTATTCCCACGACGAGGGATATGCCGTTGCCCATGCGGTGCTCATCGGCGGGGCGCGTTTCGGGGCCACCGAGGTCCACCACGAGGCGTGATGCCGGTCGGCCGCGAATTTGCGCGAATGAACCTGATTGACATTGCGATAGAAAAGGCATCGTCCTTGACACGTATTTTCACGGATAAAGATCTGGAAGAAGCATGATGGTCCATGGAGTTTTATCCGCACTTAACCGTGTCAAAGGATTATGAACCTTTTTCGTTATTATCCGATCTTATCTTGTTGATCCTGTCAAGGAGAGTTTGATTTTAGTTTGTCCAGGTTACTTACTCTCGGTTATCGTATGAAGATCGCCACCGCAAAGCAGATAAAAAACATCGACCGCCGGGCGATCCGGGATTTCGGCATCCCCGGTCCGGTTTTGATGGAGAACGCGGCGTCGGCCGTCGCCTTCGAGATGGAGCGCTTCTTCGAAGGCCTCGAAGAGGTGAAGGTGGGCATCCTCTGCGGCAAGGGGAACAACGGCGGCGACGGCCTCGCTCTGGCGCGCAGGCTGCGCATCCGCGGCGTTCCCGTTCGGGTTGCTCTCCTTGCCTCCTTCGCGGCCCTCAAGGGCGAAGCGAAGCTGAACCTTGCGATCCTCAGGAAGATGGATGTCGAGATCATGCCGAACGCTTCATCCCACGTGATCGCGGAGATGATAGCGTGGTCCGACGTGCTTGTCGACGCCATGCTGGGCGTGGGACTGTCGTCGCCGCTCAAAGGGAACTATGCCATCGCCGCGGAGCTCATGAACCTTGCGGGCCGTCCCGTGGTTGCCGTGGACATCCCCACCGGCATCAACGCCGATACCGGCGAGGTGATGGGTTCGGCGGTACGGGCGGACCTTACCGTGACGATGGTTTTGCCCAAGCGGGGGCTGGTTCTGTATCCCGGGGCCGCCTTCGCGGGGCAGGTACGGGTGGCGGATATCGGCATCCCGCCGGAGGTCATTGAGAAGGAAGCCATACAGGTCGGTCTTCTGGACCACGACCTGGCATGGGGGTTGATGGATGAACGCGACCGGGATTCCCACAAAGGAGACTTCGGGCATCTCCTGGTCATTGCGGGCTCACTGGGCAAGGCAGGTGCAGCGGTGATGGCCGCACAAGGGGCTTTGCGGACCGGAGCGGGTCTCGTGAGCGTCGCCGCGCCCATGGGGCTCGTCCCGGTCATTCAGCAGCAGGTCATGGAGGCCATGTGCATTCCCGCGGGCGAGAGCATTGACGGCACGCTCGGTATGGGTTCGGAAAATGAGCTCATCAAGGCATCGGGCCGCATGACGGCCTGTGCCATTGGTCCGGGGCTCACGACGCATTACGAGACCGTCGAGGTCGTCAAGAACCTGGTCCAGCGCTTGACCCTGCCCCTGGTGATCGATGCCGACGGGCTGAATGCCTTTGCGGGGTCCGCGGATATGCTGAAAAAGGTGAAGGCGCCAGTGGTCATGACGCCCCATCCCGGGGAAATGGCGAGACTCATGGGTGTTTCGACCGACGAAGTCCAGAAGGACAGGATCGGTATGGCATCGGACGTTGCCGCAAAGTTCGGCGTGACCCTGGTGCTCAAGGGAGCGGGGACGGTCATCGCAACGCCCCACGGCGAGGTGTTCATCAATACGACGGGCAATCCCGGCATGGCAAGCGGCGGAACAGGCGACGTATTGACCGGCATGATCGGGAGCCTGCTCGCCCAGGGATACGGCACGACGCCGGCGGCGTGCCTTGCCGTCTACCTCCACGGCCTCGCCGGCGACCTTGCGGCGGAAGAGAAGAGCGAAGCGGGGATGATCGCCGGGGATGTGATCGGGAAGATACCCGATGCGATACAACAGACGATGGAAACCACGGAATAATGTAATGGCAACTTTCGCAGCCTAATTCGTCATCTCCGTGAAAACGGGGATTCAGTGACAGCCTGATAAACCTGGATTCCCGCTTGCGCGGGAATGACGGGAAAAGAAGCTGAAATATTTATCAATAGCGTTGGAATACGAATCTGTTCTTCTCTGTGTCCTCTGTGCCTCTGTGGCAAAAATGAATTGGGGGTTATTATGCTGACCGCGAAAGACATCATGACAAAAGACGTAGTGACCGTGAAGAACGACACCTCCATCGAGGAGCTGTCCACCCTTCTCGTGTCGAACGAGATCAGCGGCGCGCCCGTCGTGGACGATGCAGGCGCGATCGTCGGGATCGTCACCGAGAACGATCTCATCAACAGGAACAAGCGGCTCCATATCCCGACCGTGATCAGCTTTCTCGATGCCGCGATCTATCTCGAAAGCTCAAAGAAGTTCGCGGAAGATGTCAAGCGGCTGACGGCGACGAAGGTTGGCGATATTTGCGCCAAAAAGGTCGTGACGATCACCGAGGACACCACGCTTATGGACATTGCAACGATCATGTCCGAAAAGAAGGTGCACCTCCTTCCCGTGATCGCCTCCGGGAAGGTCGTCGGCATTGTGGGAAAGCGGGATGTCGTCAAGGCCGTCGCCCAGCAGACAGAGTGATGTTCAGCATCATCACCTCGAGCACTGAGCAGACCGAGGAGGTCGGACGGCTCCTGGGGACGATGCTTGAGCCCGGCGATCTGGTCTGCCTGTTCGGCGATCTCGGCGCAGGCAAGACCCACTTTTCCTTCGGCATCGCCCGGGGGCTCCAGGTCCTGAACCCATACATCACGAGTCCCACGTTCACCTTCGTGAATGAGTACCAGGGACGGATACCTTTTTACCACATCGACCTGTACCGTTTGAAGGAGCCATCGGAGCTGGAAGGTATCGGCTTCGAGGAGTATATTGAGTCCGACGGAGCAACGGTGATAGAATGGGCCGAGCGGGCGGAAGAGGAGCTTCCCGAAGACAGGCTCAATATATACCTCTCCGACGTTTCCGAGAACAGCAGGGAGCTGGGGTTCTTCGCGGAAGGGGAACGATACGAGAAACTGCTGGCTGATCTCAAGAATGCGATCGAGGAAAAAAAGAACATCGAAATAAAAATAACGGGATCTTTATAACCACGGGCGACTGCGTCGCA
Organism: uncultured Nitrospiraceae bacterium; assembly: GCA_964412455.1. Lineage (GTDB taxonomy): Bacteria > Nitrospirota > UBA9217 > UBA9217 > UBA9217 > JAAXXJ01. The sequence goes on from CAYPOT010000033.1 coordinate 39,705, forward strand.
CACGGTTAAGATCCAGATCAAATTCTCTCTATTGATTTATAACCGTGTCGCCTAGAGGCGCCTACTTTTGGTCATCCGTGTGTCCCGGCGAGAACAACCCCCACCCTTTTTCCCTCCCCCTGAGGGGGAGGGGCAGGGGTGAGGGTGATGTTGTCTTTCGGGACCCGTGGTCGCATCTGAGGTTATATGAAAAAGATCGGTATCATCGCAAAGAACATAAGCAAGGCCCACGCAGCGGTCAGAAAGCTCTCGAAATGGCTTTCGGCGAGAGGGAAGAAGGTCCTTCTCGACGAACGGACCGCTTCCGATCTGGGAATGGCGGGCGTCGCGGCAAAAGACCTGCCGTCCCTTGTCGATATGATCATCGTCCTCGGCGGCGACGGAACGCTCCTGTCCGCGGCACGGCTCGTTGCCGATTCAAAAAAGAACGTTCCCATCTTCGGCGTGAACCTCGGGAGCCTTGGATTCATGGCCGAAGTATCGCTCGATGAGCTTTACGCGAACCTGGAAAAGGCCCTTGCCGGTAAGCTCCAGGCCGAAGAGCGCATGATGCTGACGGCAGGCATTATCCGGCGGGGAAAAAAGGTCTCCGAGTACAACGTCCTGAACGACGCGGTGGTAAGCAAGGGCGCCATTGCCAGAATGGTGTCGCTCGAGGTGTCCGTGGGGGACGACTATCTCACCTCCATCCGGGCTGACGGGCTGATCCTCGCTACGCCGACAGGCTCCACCGCCTATTCCCTGTCAGCCGGCGGGCCGATCATTCATCCGGCGCTCCATTGCTTCGTCGTTACGCCCATCTGTCCCCACACGCTCTCGAACCGCCCCATCGCGATCCCCGACAGCGCGATCGTCCGGGTGAAGCTGGTGTCCCGGAGCGAAGGCGTCTCTCTTTCCCTCGACGGCCAGGTGGTGAGCCCTCTGCGTATGAACGATATCGTTGAGGTGAAGAAGGCGAAGTACCGCGTCAGGCTGATCAAACATCCCACCAAGAACTACTACGAGATCCTGAGGACGAAACTGAAGTGGGGGAATTGAAGTGCGGATCGCGGTAGACATGACCCTCACCCCTGCCCCTCTCCCCTGGAGGGAGAGGGAAAA
>CAYPOT010000034.1:0-40301 GCA_964412455.1 uncultured Nitrospiraceae bacterium
CCGATAGGGCAAGGTCCCTACCGACATATCCATTTTGAACAGAAAAGATCCGCCGTGATCCGTGTAAAAGACTTTGACTCATGGCGTATCCGTGTAAATCATATTTTTATCCGTCTTGATCCGTGTCAAAATTCCTGATCCATGGCGGTAGGGCTCTTTTTCAAAGCAAATTTGTGCGTCCGGGTCACAAAGGAGGTGAGCGGCCTGCTGGTCTCTCTAGAAGGGAGGGCTGGGGGATGTCGAAACGGTGACCGCGCGGTGATGCTGCGCCTGCCTTCTCGGCCCTCCGTTCTCGGGCTGGAATTCCGGCACGATCTCCTGGATCATCCGGGCAACATCCCCGGAGAACCCGTTCCGCAGGGCTTCCATCAGCATCTCGATATTGATGAGCAGCGTGGGCCAGTCAATGCAGGCCGAGTCGGCAACCATGATCTTTTCGTGCAGCGTTGCCTTTACCTCTTCGCCCCCGGTCAGCAGCTCTTCATACAGCTTCTCTCCCGGACGCAGACCGGTGAAAGCGATCTTGATGTCCTTGTCGGGCTCGAAACCGGACAGGGAGATCATGTCACGGGCAAGGTCCACGATCTTGACGGGCTCCCCCATGTCCAGAATAAAGATCTCGCAGCCCCTGCCCATGGCGCCTGCCTGCAGGATGAGCTGGGTGGCTTCGCGAATGGTCATAAAATAGCGGTAGATCTCCGGATGCGTGACCGTTACCGGCCCGCCCCGCGCTATTTGCCTCCGGAAGAGCGGGATGACGCTGCCGACGCTGTTCAAGACGTTCCCGAACCGCACGGTCACGAATTTTGTCCCGCCCTTCCGGCTCAAGCCCTGGCAGATCAGCTCGGCAACGCGTTTGCTGGCGCCCATGATGTTCGTGGGCCGGACCGCCTTGTCCGTCGAGACCATCACGAATTTTTCCACCCCGTGGGCAACGGCGAGAGATGCCGCGTTCCAGGTGCCGATTGCATTATTCCTGAGCGCCTCCTCGGCATTCAGCTCCATGAGCGGCACATGCTTATAGGCCGCGGCATGGAACACCACCTCCGGTTTGAAACGGAGCATCGTTCGCTCGAGCCGCGGCTGATTCAGCAGATCGCCGATGACCGGATGCACCTCCGCTTCCGGATAGCGTTCCTGAAGGTTCATCTGGATCTGGTACATATTGAACTCGCTTTGATCGAACAACACAAGCCGCCGGGGCAAGAACCGCAGGACCTGCCGGCAGAGATCTGAACCGATGGAGCCCCCTGCGCCCGTGATCATCACCGTTTTGCCGCGGAGGTAGTCGTCGATCGCCCCGGTGTCAAGCCGGACGGATTCCCTGCCCAGGAGGTCCTCGATCCGGAAATCGCGAAGGGTACGGACCGTGACATTGCCGTTCAGGATGTTCCACGATCCCGGCAGGGCCTTTGATTTGACTCCCGCGCGCTTGCACGTAAGCATGATCCGCCGTTTCGCCGCTCCTGATGCGGATGAAATGGTAAAAAAGACCTCCTTCACGCCATACTGCTTCACGATCCGCGGAATCTCCCGGGTATTGCCGAGCACCCGGTACCCGTGGATCGACATATTGCGCTTATTCCTGTCGTCATCCACAAAACCGACAGGCTGGTACGTCATGCGATAGTCCCCGCATATCTCACGGATCAGCAGTTCCCCTTCCCTGCCCGCGCCCACGATCAGGACCCTTTTGCCGTCCGCGGATCCGGCCGACCTGGCGGAAGTGGAGGATCCTTCCCGGTACATGCGATAGGCAAATCGGCTGCCGCCGATGAAAACGATCGTAACGAACCAGTCGATCACGAAGACCGAGCGTGGATACTGTTCCAGCCGGAATACGAGAAAGAGAAGTCCCACGGCAAGGAGGGAACCGAGCGTCACGGCTTGGATCACCGTAAGGAGATCGCGCATGCCCACGAAACGCCACAGACCCCGGTAGAGACCCATGACGATGAACACGCCCAGACGCAACACGAGCATCAGCGGAATGATCATCAGTATCTGTTTCCCATGCGCCTGGAGATCGATCGTGTTGAAACGGAGGGAGTAGGACAGGAGCACGGCGGAAGCAATAAGAACGGCGTCGATACAAAAGACCGCAGTTTGCTTCCCAACCTTGCTCACCAGCATGGTCAGCCATTTGCTCGCATTGGCCATCATTAGCTTTATCAGGTACTGTTTCATAAGCAGTGACGTCCCTGGCCTTCCCGCCATAAAATTTTCGAATGGACCTGTGAAGAGACCGGATCAAACCGTCTTCTTAAAGATGCTTTCTCCCCTGCGGCATTCCGAAAGAGGCCTCCCGTACGATCGAAGCAGACCCGGCGGACCATGAAGATGTTCGGTGCATTACAACAGCCGACGTCCTGCCAGGGTCGGACCTATCACAATGATAGGAACGTACCGAGAAGAACTTGAACGCGCCAGCACCCTGTAATATATTATGAGGCCTTCCAGGAAATAGAAGGGGCGAAAAACAAGACCCGAAGGCCAGCTCCAAGCGCACTCACTCTCAGAATCCCCTGGCAATGGATACGACACTTGAACGTCAAGTAGCTTGTCCGGGTTGGGTAGTACGTAAAAACTCTACCATGGATCATGCCAAGGGTCAACTCATTTTTGCCTTAAAAGCAGGGTATTTTTGGGGTATTGGTGAAAATTACCCGAGTGTCCTGGAGATGTAAAAAATTTGCAGGATGTAGTATATCAGAGAATCATCAGTGCCCCGGCCATCCTTCGTTCAGTGGATGATTTCACGAAGGGTACTCAGGCAAAAATCGTCGCGACGCTCGGATTGAAACTCCCTGCAGCAAGCTGCAGGGAATCATAGATCCTCAAGGGCGGTACTTTATTACTGCTCCTCGATCATGAACCCTTTTTCCCTCTCCGAAGATGATCCCCCCTCCCCTCTTATCCTCTCCCGACGATGAAGCCCCCTCTCCCTTTTTCCCTCTCCCACAATGGGGAGAGGGGCAGGGGTGAGGGCCTTTTCCAGGAAGCAAAGGTGAGGGTGAGCCTTCATCAGGGCAGGGGTGCGGGGAATTATAATCGGGGTTGGGGAGGTGGTTCGAACCTGATGCTCCTTACGGCCTGCGACTGCCGGAGCCGGGCCTCGATGCGCTGTCCTTATGAGCGCGTGATCCATAGGTCTGCTGGGTCGATGTTCCGCGCGAAGCGCCGGCCTTTGCCGGTGCCGCTGAATGCGTCCGTCGAGGCGCCGCGGCGGTGCTTCGCTCCCCGCTCTTTGCCGGTGCGGTATGGTGGCTTTTCGGCCGGGCAGGAGCGGCGGCATGCCCCCTTCCCTGCTCCGGCCGCGCTGGAACCCTGCGTCGCTGAGGCTCGCGCGGCGGCCGGGCGAACTCCGCGTCTCTCGCAGGTGCTGCTTTCTTATAATCGAAATCCTTGAGCGTGCGCCGTTCGATCTTATCGCCCAGCACTCGCTCGATGCTCCTGATCAGCGGCTCGTCCTCGCGGGTCACGAAGGTAAAGGCATCACCCGTCTTCGCGGCGCGTCCGGTGCGGCCGATGCGGTGCGTATAGGCATCGACCGTATCGGGGATATCGTAGTTGATCACATGGGAGATGGAGGAGACGTCGATGCCCCGGGCCGCGATGTCCGTCGCCACGAGGATCTGGTACGAACCGTCCCGGAATCCGTCGAGGGCCTCCTGCCGCCGGTTCTGCGACAGGTTCCCCTGCAGCGACGCGGCCTTGTAGCTTGCCTTCTCCAGTTGCTGCCCGATGCGCTTGGCGCGGTGCTTCGTCCGCGTGAAGATCAGCACGGACTCCGTATTGGTGTGGCGCAGCAGCTCCATCAGGAGCGCTGTTTTAAGATGCTGTTCGACGGGATACAGTGCGTGGGAGACCGTGTTCACCGGGGCGGTCATGCCCACCTGCACGGTGACCGGCTTGTGCAGGACCTCGTGGGCCAGGTGACGAATATCATCGGGCATGGTGGCCGAAAACAGCAGCGTCTGGCGCTTGGTCGGCACATATTTCAAGATCCGCCGGATATCGGGTAGGAATCCCATATCGAACATGCGGTCAGCCTCGTCGAGCACGAGCACTTCGAGATTGGCGAGGTCCGCCGTGCGCTGTTTCAGGTGGTCCAGCAGGCGGCCGGGACAGGCCACGATGATCTCCACGCCGGTGCGCAACTTCTGGATCTGGGGGTTCAGGCCGACGCCGCCGTACACCGTCATGCTGCGCAGCTTCGTCTGGCGGCCGAGGTCAACGATCGCATCATTGATCTGCTCGGCCAGTTCCCTGGTCGGGGCGATGATCAGGGCGCGGACCTTGCCGCGCGGCCCGGTCAGGAGGCGTTCCAGGATCGGCAGCACAAAGGCTGCGGTCTTGCCGGTCCCGGTCTGGGCCAGGCCCATGACGTCATGGCCTTCCATGACCGGCGGGATCGCCTGTTTCTGGATAGGCGTTGGAACCTGGTAGCCGGCTGCTTCGACGCCGGCCATGATCTGAGGGTGTAGCTTGAACGAACTGAAATTCATTACTTCCTTCTTTCTTCGCGACTGGTTATTTTACGGTGCGTCCCCGGTCGCGGGGGAACGGCCGCACGGATCAAAAAAAAAGCCCAGGGAGGATGCCCTGAGCCTTTGGATCGGTTGGTAGCGGGGGCCGGATTCGAACCGACGACCTTCGGGTTATGAGCTCGGGAGAAACACTTACGCATTTCCTTATCAAACAGCATGTTACATGAATTCATACCATATTGCAAGACCATTTGATACCATTCAATATACAGTTTCGCCAGCAAGACAGATGGTGAAAATCTGGTTAAGTTTTACATACCACTTACAGCCCCCCCATTGCAGCAAGAGAACCAGAGAGAATGTAATATACCAGCCAAATTCAGTAATTTATCATATTAAAGATTGACCATTTGCTTAGTATTTTCAAGTAGTTGGTTACATTTGACACCATTATATATCGGATTCGGTCTTTGTAATTACTTTAAACTTTCTGATGTTTCACATGCCAACCGTGAAACATTAATCCTCGCTTATTAGCTGCTGTCAGCAGGCGAAGCTCTGATAGAGTACCAAGTATGCAATACTTCTAGTCAGCTTTGATTTGGCCAAACTCATTCTTTAATTTATCGAGCACATCTCCTTTTTGCTCATTCGATACTTTTTTGATCGTGAAAATAATGCAATTTAACGGCGAGAGAAGAGCTTCAAATCCTCGGGTTGTATATACAGGATGTGAATCTATGAACAATACCGTAAATTCATTCGTGCCATGTAACAACCGATTCATAAAATCACTGAATTGCGCTGCAACCAACCGCCCTCTATAAACCATGAACCGGCTTTCGCCTTTCGTATTCACGGAATAGAGGATATTTAAGCCCCCTCGTACGTCCTTCTTAGCCGCCGTCGTATTCCTCCTTTTTCGCAATGCGGCAGTTATTTTTAACTGAATAGAAGGAATGCTTTTGTAAAAACCCCAATATTTTCTTATTTCCGTTTTCCCAACACTACTTTTAATACTCGGGCCTTTTTTCGATCTATTTTGTATTTCCTGCTCGGCTTTTTCAACATGATAGCGACAATCCTCCCGGGAGTATAGTTGAGTAAGGCCTAATCCTAATTCTTTTAGCGTTCTATCCACCGTCGCCTTGCTTATTCGGATGTTATATCGTTCTCGAATTACCTGCGCGATCAACTTAATGGTCCAAAGCTGTCCGGAGATATTAAAGTCGCTCGGTTTTTTCGTTGTCGCTGTTTTAAATACCCATTTTCGCGCCTTCTCATCCAGTAGCGGTGTACGACCACCTCGTTTTCTTGATTTAAGAGCCTTCCATCCACCATTCCGATATATTTTTAACCATTTGTAAATACTCACCCGATTGATGCTCATATTTCGCGCGACTGATTCCGGGCTCTGCCCACTCACAATGCTTTTTACAGCTGATATTCGTTTTTCTGTAAGATCACGACTAGTCAGTTTTCTCGCATCGTTTGCTTTCATAATGACTTACATTACCATATACAGCTTTTATGTAAATACTATTTTGCGACGATAACAACTGTTTTAGAAAATAATTAGGCCTTTTTGAGGGGGGTTTTCCTGTTGCCATGTCCGTAGCTTATCTGTAATTATGTGCCATGATCACGAAACCAGCCACCCAATCGCCGCAAGTCTTGTCGTACTTTGATGCCCGCGAAATCCACATAGATCTGCATCCTGATTTACTTATCGGTGATAATGACCAGCTAAATAGGTTCGCAGAATTGACCGCTATGCATCCTGATCTTCTTTCAAATATGGCGCCCGTGATTCTTCTAAAACAACACGGAAAACATATTATGATAGCACGCTACATTACATATTATGTTTACCTTCATGCGAATAAAACACAAGCTTTTCCTGCCAGGGTAATCACCGACAAGTCGGAGGCACGTAAAATCATGCGATGGGAAGCCGATGAACATAGAGTTATCTGCGGCCTGAACAACATAATTCTTCCTTTGCCTCTGCCAGACGACAATAACACGATAATATCCACCAACTCCAGGGGCAAAATAACCAGGCTAAATCACATCATGGCTGGTCGGCTATGTCCATTCTGTCACGAAATCGGTAAATCAACGGCACTTCAGGCATCATCAGGAAGGCCGAAAAAAATAAATTCAACGAGCGGTCTCATACAATGCTTTAACCTTGTCAACAAGCGCAATTGTGATTTTTTTATAACCGTTCCCCCATTTCAATACAAATTGATTTACGAACGGAAACTGCCTATTCGCGATTGGATAATACCTCTTCCAGACGATATATGTCCTGTCTGCTCTGGTCACCTTTATGAAATGACTGAATATTTCTCTGATGACATTATCCACATATTTCGGCGCTGCAGAAACTACTTTTCTAAAAATAAAAACTGTTCATATTCAAAGGATATACAGTGATATGGACAAGATATTAGAGTCACTTCACAAATTGACTTATACCACATTGGAAAATCATGTCGATCCCCAATCAAGCCCATATTTTCTAAATCGTGCGGGAAATAATCTACTCCAGTTGCTGCACTCTAAAGTAATATCAGCCGATCTTCTTGCGTCCGAGCAATTACACATCTGCGATCAGACAGTAGTTTTTTTATTGGACTTGATAAAAACACCTGATAACCTCAAGGGATCGTTGGCGTCTGAAAAGTGCGTTTTTCATCTCCTGGATGTGGCATTTAAGAGCATTGATCTCGCGCAAAACGAGCATCGCCTGATCACTGCCATTACCTCATACTGGTTTGACGTATTGCATGCTGCACCGCTCTCGGCACTCTATTTACGAAAACCGCATTTTGACGAGTCGCTTTTTACTGCAATGCATTTGGAACTTTGGAAACACTCCATTCCGTCAGACGGCAATACACCATCACTCTATTTTGCCTATGGTTTCTTTTTTCACCAAACGCTCCGTCGTCAACTTGTTAAAGATAGTACGATGCATGATTATGTCCGCGCAGTACGCTACTTGTTTGAGTGCATGCCTGATGACATCAAGATGACTCCAACGGCACAGCACCCACACAGAATGCCGATTGAATATGTGAGAGGGGCTTTTGATTTTTATCGTCATTCAAAACAGAGGCCTGATTCCGATCAAGGAGACCGCTATGAAAATATAATCTATTTTCTTCTCCGTCCCGATGTTGCAAAACCGAGAAGAAGCTCACCTCGCGGTGACAAGGCCGATTCCGATGAAATGCAACCTCCGGACGGTGTCGTAAGAACGGGTATTTCCGACTTCCACAATGTCCACAACATTGAACTGATGGATATCGTTAACGATGAGGAACTCGACGATAATTTCGAGTCGCCATTAGCTCATGACGCAGTAATTCTTGACGGGCACCAGATAACGTCAAGTCATCGTCCCTATCTGAATACCGCTTTAGGTTCTCACATCAAAACGATTAGATTGAATTTGCCTTTTTCTCCGCATCTTGATGTTTTTCATTTATCGCTTATTTATTCAGCCATGTTTCGTCAATGGAACCATGACTTTGGCCCCGGCACAACGCATTACATAAAGTCGGTTTGGACTTTCATTATGATTCTGATCCATACAGGCATTGACTATTTTTCACTTCTCGACATGGTGCATGATAAGTCTCTTAATGATGCCGAGCTTTGTCTTGAAAAAGATACTGGTCGCTACTATCTTTGTCAGCGTTCATTCTTAAAACGAAATCTGCCTGAGCATAATCCCAGGTGCCACCGGGCCGATATAATAGTCCGTATTCCGATGCCCGGTCCGATTTGCGGAATGCTTGCGGAGATTGACTCTGACAGCGGCTTCGTATTCAGCTACTTGAGCGGAAGATTAAGACATCAGTTGACTGTAGACGATGTACAACGTTTCCTTGACAGAGAGGTTAACGCATCTCCCGAAGGATTTGGCTTCAAGCTGAATATTAAGCTGGCTCATTTTAAATGGGGATTTCGTTATCTCTATGAACGTCAGGGCTTGAGCTCAACGATCTGCAGCTATATTTCAGGGAAAGATGTTCTTAACAGTGCATCAACAAGGGCTCATTATATAAACATTAAACACGCTGAATTGGAACGAAGTTATCTGAATGCATTTCATAGTATTCACCAGTCTATTATCGGCAATTTAAAACAAGCTGCCGTTTCACGATACATATATTCCTGGGACGGCAATATACCGTCTATTTTCCTTCCCGCCGTGGCCCCGGATATATCCTCAAGTGATTTAATTGGAGTTGGATACGGATCACCCGCCGTTCCGAAGGAAGAAGTGGTGCGCGATCTTATCAACAAACTGCTTGTCGCAATGACAAACGAGAAAACAACGTACGACCGGCATAATCTATACACAATATATGTGGTTATTGTTTTGCAACTCGTTACCGGATTGAGGCCTAGGAATCAGCCGGACATCCGCGCCTGTCACTTTGATGAAGTTTGTGGAACGATTACCATTTCGGACAAGCAAAGCGCATCCTATTTTGAAAGCAGAACACTGCCATTGCCGCCTGTTGTAAACGATTTATTACGATCACTTATATCGGGAAGCAACCGGTTAATCAACTTTATTGCGCGCACTAGCCCTGCTATATTGTTTGACACAAGGGAACATCCAGTCTTTTTCTTTTTGGTAAACGGCAAGTTCGATAATTTCATGTTGCGCGACATGAAATCGATTATGTCCAAATATGATTTGAATCTGGAACTCCCTGACAACTTCGCCCGACAATTTTTGCGAAATGAACTTTGGCTGAAAGGCATTTTCGACGATGCTGCTGATATCTTTCTCGGTCATCAGCGTGGAGGCAAAGAAATGCTCGGCGCGGCTTCATCGACTGTCCCATCTGCCGGTTGCGAATGGGGGTTCGAAGTGATCTGCGCTATGCTCGAAAGGATTGGAGTCAAATATGCCTCCTACGAATGAAATGCCAAAGCTCGATGCGACAATCGACGGCATCAACACGATCGCCAACAATTTGAAATTTTGTCACCGACAATACGGGTTCGGAACTACGGTCATCTCTCAGGTCGCAACAGCACTCGTTAATATGCTGCAGACGAAAGGCGTTCCGCACTTTACCAAATCCGACATTAAAATGCTGGCAGACCGTCTGACCGTAGACAGCAATCCCCGTTCCCGCCGGTCCTTCCTCCGCCATGACTGCTTGAATCAGTTTATTTTCAATCTGCTCGAAAATGGTCTTATCATCAGCCCTTTTCATAAGACACCGCTCCAGATTCCGAGAAAGCTCATCGTGATCCAGAACGACCACCTGCTCGAGAATGCCCGGTACGCTAATTTGCTATGCCGGGACACACTGGATATTTCACCGTTTACCAGCAGCGACAAACGGGAAGCGGAAATCGACATCCTCTGCAAATTCATTACTTCAGCAGCCGTTCATTCGATAATATTATACCCGCAATTCTACAAAGATCTACTGAGCCTCCGGACACATCAGATCGTCGACTATCCTCTGCCCCACGGAGTAACGATTCCGCTCCCTGAGATGAAATCTTTCTATCGTTTCTTCTTTTCATTTCCAACGTCATTCTACTTTTATCAATACTTGTATTTTCGTGGTAAGCACACCACCAAGATGCCGCTTAATAAGCATTTGAATGGCGATGACATAGTTACAGCACCCCTCTATTTTGAATCAAATGATTTTGAGAAGATCTACAGGACATGGTCTTCCGAACGTTTGAAAGCCTATGGAGTTTCGCTTTCGGACGGAATAAATATTCGAAAGCTTCCTGAATACGTAAGAATGGCGTCTACCCTAAATTTGACGGGAAACCCGGACATTATTCAATCGCACCCGCCCTATATTCTGTCGATACAATCAAGGATGGTAAAAAATACGAGTTTCAAGCAGCCATTTCTCGAATCATCCATCTGGGCACCTTTTCTATACCGTAATTACGCCAATTCCGATGAACCTTATCAGAAGTACGGTTTTTATTACTCAAGCATTCGGCTAAAAATGCTGAATGATGAAATTGTAGATGTCAGGACATCGTTGATGAATTTGAAGCCCTGTGGACCGATTGTCAAGTCCGGCGCAGGAGACAGGATACTCGACATCGTCATGTCCGCGAGAAATACCTTATCTGATGTCGATTTTAACAATTTTCTGTTGTATGCTCAGTGGATCCAGGACATGCTGCTTCAAAAGAGAAGAAAGCTGTCTATTAAGAGCGTAAATGATTACGCTTCCGGCGTTCCGCACCTGCTTTACCAACTTTCCAATATCGGAGCTGTACATTCCGTTTCGCCGGACGAGCTGGTCGAGACACTCGGCAAGGTCTTGGCAAAATTTACAGTAAAGCAGATACGAACTTCGCTCAAGGATTTTCTCGCCTTTGTGGAATCTGTATATCCCGATCAATTTCAAATGCCGAACTGGCGATGCAGGGAACTTCGCAAACGGGACAATCTGCCGCAGAAGCCCTTTATTATTTTTCCGGATCTGACCGATGCGCTCGATCGGTGTTTCAGCGTCTTCAGCGCATACACACGCCGATACAAAGATGAGCGTTTACGTTCCATATTGATGGATCGCGCGCGCAAAAAAGCGCGAATTATCCGCCTGATGATACAATTGTCGTTCTATGGAGGGTTGCGGATAGGAGAAATCGTCAACTTGAAGCTGGAAAACATCATTTACAACAATGGAATGACACTTTGCATTCGGTGGACAAAATCCAGAAACGGCGTCAGAAACATTCCGATTGAGATTCTGTCTACAAGGGAGTTCATGCTTGATTTTACGAACTACTACAAAGAGCGAATGTCAGAGGCCGAGAGCTATGGAGAGTATCTCTTTGTAAATATCCCGGTATTCGAAGGTTCCCAAGATAGCGAAAACCGCAATGCGTATAAATATCGGTGGGACAGCAGCCATGTGTCATCGGAGGTCAGCAGAGTCTTTGAAGCTATTGGCATAGCCGGAATCCGTTTTCACGAGCTGCGACATGCTTTTGCTAATCTATTGATTCTGCGGTTCTATTGCATATTTTACAAAAGTGACATGCCGGCCGATGTTCCCCTCTTTCAGCATGCGCTTTTTCAGCCGGATCATTTGGAGAAGCTGAGACTCCTGATTCTGGGGCATGATGACCAAAGATTTGGAAGAGAATCTTTTGTGTATTTGATAGAAACCCTGAGCCAGGCGCTCGGACATGGGAGCACCGACGTCACCATTGAGCGGTATCTTCACGTTTCCGATGTTATTTTTTACTTTATTTTAAGAAGAAGGTTCCAGAAATACGTTAAGTTGTACGCAAGGGATCTGCAGAACATCTTAAATATCAGCTATCCCACCTTGCCGAGGTTTATGAAAGGACCGGGTAAAAAAACACTTAATACTGAAGATGTCCTGGAATGTATGAGGGAAAGACTGTTCAAAGTGAAAAAGGGTACGCGGATAGTCCGGTTGGCTTGAGCGGCCACCCGGCACTCTACGACCTTTTTTGCTTTTGCTTTGATTTTGATGATTTTCTCTGTTTAGATATTTCCTCGGGAAAGGCCTCAAGAATAGTCTGAAAGGGAAGCATAAGGGAAAGAGGGTTGTCCTCCAAGGGGATGAAACCGAATTTTCGGTAAAAACCCGCTACACTTGAGTTTCACCGCAGTCGAACGCCTTGCGGTCATGAATCTCGCCATCCAGCAGGCAAATGATAAAATCCACCGCCATGTCAATCCCGGGATTCAACCAGGCGGCGATGGGCACGAACGGCACCCAGCAGCTTTTTGTTCGGTTTCGGCGGATTTGCCAAGGCGTCAAGGAAGGTCTTCGCGTCCCGCGCGGAGAGTTTGACCACCTCCATGCTTTGCAATACCTCGTTTGCACGTTCAACAGCCGCCTGAACGATAAATTGATTGATGGTGGACCCGTAGATCGCGGCTGCTCGCTCAATTATTGAGCGGGTCGAGGCCGGCACCCTGGCTGTTACCCGTTCGTCGACAGGCTTTAATTCTTTGGCATGTGTCGTCCTCATGGTTAACGTCCTCCGTTTGCTATACGCCACTCTATCATGCCGGTGCCAATTTGGCAAAAATAATAAGGAAGGCTTTACGCGCAATTTCGAACGCAGTACACATAGCGAAAGCCCCCTGTTCCGGATCTATCATGTCCTGTGTCGGATACAACTCCGGGAAGAACCATCCCGCCGCAGGGATGGTCATTACCGCCGTCTTGCATCTCGTCGCTACAGAATGTCGATGATGTTCTCTTCCTCAGTCTTCTCACGGCCAGAAGACCTGTTCCCCTGTGTGTGGACACCAGCCCGCTGGATAGAAAGCGATCCATGAGTGGCAAGAGGAACGATCTTTTCTAGCGGTTTGAACTCTCCGTCCTTACGGGTGCTCAGGAAAACCCATTTTGTCGCCCGCGTAATGCCCACGAACACCAGCCGCTCGATGTCCGCCCATTTCGCCCGGGGGAACCAGTCCTTTCCGAGATTAGGCAGAAGCACACTGTCAAAGGTCAATCCTTTGGCGCTGTGGTAAGTCATCATTTTCGGCCGGTCGCTGCTGAAATCGAGGGGCTTGAACGCGGCCCCTTCCTTTGCCCGCTGCACTTCCAGGTCTATTCCCAGCTTCTTGAGCTCACCGGCGTAGGAATATACGAGCTGGTTCGTAGGCAGGAAGACCGCAATACGGTCGCCCCTGTTCTGGCGAGCCCTGATCGCCTCGGCCAGCCGATCCAATTCATCAGCGCGATCATCGGCGTAGTAGAGAAGCGGTGTCTGGCGTTCGGTCTGGTCGGTACGCGACTGGTTCAGGTAGGATTCCCGTTCCTCCCCCTCCGGCAGAAGCGTTGAAGCCAGCTTTACGATATAGGGACAGCACCGGTAGGTGCCCAGAACCGTCATATTCCGCTTATTCAGGCCCAGTTCCCGCATGATCGTATCTTCAGAGGCCCCGTTTTCGAAGATCTGCTGCTTATGGTCCATGGAGACCGTCACATGGCGGGAAACGAGCTTCATTGTCTCGAACGAGACCGGATCGAGGTCCTGGCCCTCATCCACGAGAATGAAGTCATAGGCAGGCGCGGCTGCAGCGTTCATTTGGGCGTGCCTGAAGACCTCATTCCGTATCGCCCTGTAGTCCGGCCCCCGTCCGTTCCAGGGAAGCCGCCCTCCAATGTGCTCCGTATAGTAAAGATTGCACCAATGGTCGTAGGTCAGGATGCAGTCCTCCGGCAGGCCCAACAGCTCCAGAGCAGAACGAATGTACTCCTTCAGCACGTTCGTGAACACAAAGATCCGGAACCTTCCAGGCGCAACGTGCCGCTCGCGGACAAGCTGCGCCGCCCGGTGCAGGAGGATCATGGTCTTTCCCGATCCCGGTCCGCCGAAGACCACCCGATGGCGATCAGGCGTGAACTGGACGGCCCGCTGCTGCTCCGCTGTCAGGTCACCATAGGGCAATAGCCATGTGGACACCTCTACCTCCTCGCCGGCGTGGGATCCAGGATCGGCAGTATACCTCCAAGCTCAGCGGCATTTCCGGCAACCCGCCGCCTTCTCTGTTCTGCCAGCGCCTCTTCTTCCTTCGGACCCTTCCCTGCCATCCGGGCAGCCGTCAGGTACCACCCCAGTTCCCAATCGATCATAGAAGCGACCGGCTTAAACTTGGTCATGGCCTGATCGAGCGCATCGGACTTGGCCTTGGCGTTTCCCGGGGACTCCTCGATCATAGCCTTTAGCGTGTAGCTCGATCCGTCGTCATCAGCCGCAATCGCCTTTTCAATGGACTCCCTGGCCTCGGTATACTTCTTCCGGCGGCGCTGGGCCAGCGCCAGGTTGAACCACGGCCCGCCCCAGGCTGTGTTTCGGGCGGCCTCGAGGTAGAGTTTCTCCTCCCGGCTGGCATCGCCCATTGTCCCGCAGATCATCGCCATCTTGTTCAGGATAATGGCGTCGGGGCTGTTCTTGCTCCTGAGCACCCGGCCCAGGTACTCGAGGGCCTTCTCGTTCTGGCTGAGCTGCGAGTATTCATCAGCAAGCTTTACGATCGTCTCGGCCTGCTTTTCCTTCGGCACCCTGCCGGTTCGCAGATTTTCCTCGGTTTCATCGATCCGGATCCTCGCTGCTTGGGGATTCACCACGTTCGTAAGGGGGTTCTGGAGGGTCGCGGTAAAGACCTTCGCTTCCGGCACTTCGGACAAGCGCATACGCATGTCCAGCACCTGGTTCTCGTCGAGACGGTATTCGAGACATACCTTGTCGCCCCTGTTCACCGGCGCGGGTACCTGCCAGATTGACTTGAGCAACGTCCTTCCGTCCTGCTTCGCGGTGATCTCTACCCGAAGGTCCACGGGCTTGATCAGCGATGAGTCAGGCACCGACAACCCCTGTGCCTTGGCGAACGATCCGTCTGCTGGATATGGCAATTCAGCTCCCTGAGGGATCAGATCCACCGGTCCAGACTGGGTATTTATCGAGATGGTGTCATGGCAGACCGGTCTGACCATCGGCTCCCCGGTGAGCGCCAGGGACAGCGCATGGTACGCCGCGCCCCGTGCAACAGACGTCTGGAGCGCCTCTGCATCATCATAGGTAAGCATTTCCGCGTTCGGGAAGAACTCACGCACTGCATCGGTCACCTGAGGGATAAGGCAGGAACCACCTGTGAGCAAGCAGTAGTCGATCTCTGTCCGTTCCAGACGACTCCTTTCGAGCGCGTCCTGGAGCGGGGCGAAGACCGTGCAGGTCAGGCGATACTCGGTCTCCCGGGCATACAGAAGGTCCTTCTCAAGAAAAGGTATCAGGAGTGTCTCGAACTGTTCGAGAGACAGAGATGGGTCTATGAGTTTGAGTGTCCTGCCGTCGGTCAGGGTGCAAGCATGGGTCCCCGGCTGGCGCTTGAATACATCCTTTTTTGGCATTTTCTCTAGTGTGCCAAATTTCTTCAGGCGTGTCACCGTGTTACATAGCCCAGTCTTGAGCGCCTCGGCCAAACCGATAAAAGCAGGCTCGATGGACAGCTTCTTCTCGGCGTACCCGAGGTTGAACTCGTCGAGACCGTTTTGCGACAGGATCTGCGGCAGTAGCACTTCATAGAGAATGGCGGCATCGATATCACCTCCGCCCAGACGATGGTAGCGGGATACAGCCTTGGGGGAAATGCCGGGACGACCGGTATCCATGGCAGGAGTGAGGGTGAAGACCGCAACGTCGCAGGTCCCGCCGCCGAAGTCAAAGACGACGAGATTGCTGCTCCTGCCGGGTTCCGGTTTAAAGGCCCCGCCCTTCGTAACAAGATAGTCTATGAAGGCGGCCACCGGCTCGTCCAGAAGATCGTTTGCCGTTATTTTGATGCCCGCAAGTTCCGCTGCTCTGAGCGTGTCGGCCCGCTGCCCCGCCTGGAACGACGCCGGTACGGTCACGACGATCCTGCTGGCAGGATCATGGCCGTTCGATTCGGCTGCCTGCCGGAGGAAGGAAAGCACTTTCCCGCCGATCTCCGAGGCACTTCGGAACCCTTCGGGCGCCTTGTGGTAGGTGCGAAGGACACCGATGTCGTTCTTGCATTCGTAGAAGATGTTCTTGTTCTGCTCGAGTCCCGCTGAGGCTGCGCGGCGAAGCAGCTGCTTTGCACCTTCGCCGACGACCTCCCTGCCGCTGTGCAGGGCCACGACAGAGGGCACGAGCACATGGGTATAGGTCCCCTCGGACGTGTCCTGTTTGACCTCAAGGCACCGCGCTGACATCGGAGGCTTCAGCGCCGGGTTATAGATCGTTTCGGCGATCGTGGAGTTCGTTGTGCCGAGGTCTATGCCCAGGACGCGGACAGGGCCCTTCTTCATTGACAGGTTCTTTCCGTTTGTTATCACCAGCGAGCTATCGTCCATGGCAGACTCCTTGAGTGACTAAAAATCGACTATCTGACGCGACTCCTGTCGAGGGACCTTCCTCTTGCTACTCCAAATCGTCCAACTGCCCATCCCGCAGGAGCCTTTTCAGCACCTCAGTGGGCTTCTTATTCTTGGAATAGGTGACAACCTCAAGGTCCTTTCTGAGGCCGACGTTTTCCGCATCCCACTCATCAAGCCATGTCTGGAGCTCATAGTAGAAAAGCGCGTGCAGCATGTCGCGCTTGGCCTCGAGCTGCCGCACCAGCCGAAAATCCTCCTTCGCCCCTTCCCAGGTCGAGCCGCCCCAGGGCTGAGCGGACATCCGGCGTTCACAGGTCGCCCTGGACGAGTGGATCGCCCGGACAGTCATATCGATAAGAAGCAGGAGCGCCATCAGCCTCGGATTGTTCCGAAGATTCCCGATGACCGTGTCCCGCGTGCCGACTGGGGTGTACATCTCCGGCTCCCTGCCAGACGCGGCAAGCTCGTCCACTTCCTTCAGAATCATCTCGATCGATAGCTTGTCCTCTGCCATGGCCGGCTCCTTTCTTTTGCGTTCCATAAAGTGTTAAAGAGCAGCGGGGATCTGTTCTCCGCCACCCTGCTGAACATCGTTTGTAATAATCGTGTTACAGACATCCCGCAGCAGACCCGCCTCATGCGGGACTGCGTCTGCGCGGTGATCGACGGGCCGAAGGACCTGGTCTGATCTTGTTGCTTTCATTATAGAGAGGTGCCTCGACAACACCCTGTCAGCGGTGAAAAACGTGCTATTCTTTCTTATTTGGGGTGTGTTTGGCGAACCACTAATCATCGTATCGGCTGTCGAGAAGGCACACCATATAGTATGTTCCGGTATTCAGGGCACATGACCCTACGGAAATTATTTAGGATAAAGCGAGAAAGGCTGTAAGTTCAGGTTAATCGATCATTTTTTCGTTTCCGGGAGGGGGCTGAAAACTACCTGTCGGCGGACCTATTTTAGGTGAGCGGCTCTGAGCTGAGATTATAGATCTGTAAGGGGTATGCGTCGTTAGGAGTGAGAACCTCTGCTGCAGACCCATGGCCCATGTGTAGTATATTCTCATAATAACCGATGAGGTCGGGCGGCGGCGATCCTTTCGGGTCGGGCAGCAGCATGACATGCCATTTCTTGACAATAATGACCGATGGAGCGCCTTCTCCATGCCGAGAGCCATTTTCGATAGACGCCTTGATGTCAGGGGTGTAATAGCAATAATAGCGATGGGCGGTTCCCTCGATCTCAACATCAAGTTCGGTCTGGCCGACATGGACCAGCTTCCCCACACGCCATTCCTTGTGGTCTCGCATTGCATGACTCGACTGGATCCAGTGCACATCGTATCCAGGGTTATAGTTATCTTTTAACTTTTTCATAGTGCTATTCTCCTTTCAGATCACCGAACAGAACCATGTCTGCAGACTGATGAAACTTACTCATATTCAAAGAGTTTTTCTCATATTTATTCGAACTGATTTAATGATACAACGATGTGCTGACAACTGCCTGTCGGCAGAAAACGAATTTTTACTGCATGATTACAGAGAATTACTAACCGGAGGATAAGGGGAAAAAGGCTGAGGGAAACTGATTTAAGCGATTGATTTTTTGAAGCTCTATGGTGAATGGCGTGAGGTGATTAGAGATGCTCCGCTCGCGGGTCAAGTCCATGAAGGCTTTGTCGCGGGCAGATGGTGCATGCCTTTCTCCAGCACTCTGCCCCAGTGGCTGATGCCGTGGATTCCAGCAGAGTCGAGTGCGTAGTGACTCAGGATTGTTGTGGCTATTCTATACAGTTCTTTAATGTTGAGCATAAGCAATAACTGGTTTATTAAAGGAATACCGCTGTACTATTTCTTCATATTGACTTTCTTTTTAGTGACCTTCCTTTTTAACTTTGCGGGTCTTACTTCATTGCTGATTTCTATTTTACCTAAAAAAGATTCAAAATCTGCGGATACGTCTAGATCACTTATTGTATAATTATTGGATAAATATTCTTCCAGCTCACTTTTTAGTTTGCTTAACGATCGCTCTGTCGGCTCGCGGTCGTGCTCATCCCCTTCTGCCGCCGGCTGAACCTCACTTTCGTGAAATGTATGCTGCAGTTCAAATGACACTGATACGTTGTATGTGAAGTATTCTCCAGATTTTATAAACGCTGTAGATGCACGTTTTTTCTCCATTTGAGTTCCTTTCAATAAGAATGATTAACTTTAAATATGTTTTACGAGATCATCCTTCGTCCGATACCGCCTCAAGTCAAATATCAGTGACCGGGCCAGAGTCTCCGGCAACGGGATTCGACGCGCCAGGTCCTCCGAGGTCTTTTCATCGAACTCGAATTTCTGGCCCATGACGATCTGGAACCACCGCTCGCGGTCTTTCACCACGCGGTACATTTTTTCATCCGCGCTCCCAGCAATAAATGGCTCATATATCTCGATCGGATGATGGACCAGTTCAGCCTTACAGCGTATCCTATCGAGACGCCCTGTGCGCTGTTCGAGCGTGCTGGGGTTCCAACAGAGATCATGATGGATGACGTATCGACAGAATCTATGCAAGTCAACTCCTTCCCCAAGGACAGCACTGCTGATAAGGATCTCAGGGAAAAGCGGACTGTTGAATGCATACATAACACGCTGACGAATTTCCTGCTTTGTATCTCCGAAAACCATACGTACGACCGGCGTGGCACGCACGCCGCTTGTTTTCTGATCATCACCGTCGTCGTCTGATAATCCCCCGGAAACCGCGCTCAGGTAGGCATCCAACTGGCTGACAGTAGAAACATCGCCTTCTGTATCCTCTTTGTTCTTGACCTTGCCAGCAAGATCCTGCACGAACTTTAGAAATTCTCCTATTCTGTGCTTAAGCGACATCCCTGAGCGGTCGTCTGACCTCTCGAGCGTCTGACGCAACGCTTCAGCTCCCTTTCTAACGACGGATGCCACTGACTTTCCATCAATGAAAGCTCTGCGGATCTCCGGCGTCTCAAGAGGCAAATAGCGCGCAATAAAGGACTCGGAGCGGACATATGCCGTAAGCATCTTAATAAGCTGTTGCCGCAAATGCTCATTAGCTGAAATTGCTGCGAACTCCGGCCGGCCTATCTGCTTCTCCAGGAATTCATGAATCACGCTTTGAAACGGGCTATCTTTTCCGGTCAGGCGACGGGCAATGAGCCTTAATCTCCGCTTTATGTCCCCACTGGACGCAGGATCAAGGTCGAGCCGTTTTGCAGCTCGCCGAATATACGCCAATTCGACCTCTCTTTGGATATGATCCCTGAGAGCGATTGCGGTCTGTCTGTAAAAGCAGAACACCAGGACCTTCTCACCCGACAGCCACAGGTCGACAGCTCGCCCGACAACGCTTCTTATCTTTGGATGCTCAAAGCGGCGTTCTTCGGTCTCGTTCTTTGATGGTATAAGCTGCGACACATGATCTTCGTACCACTGGATGGGCACAATTGCCTCTACGTTCTTTTCCTGTTTGCGTGGTTTGTTATGTTCGATATTATTATCATCAACATCACGCACGTCGCCACGCTGCTCTCGTGTGTGATGAAAAGCTTCATAGCTCGAGCATAGTCCTTCCGCAAAAAATGCCCGATGTCCCTTTCCAGTGATCTGCGCTAACTCACCTTGCGCTCTCGCTGCCACGAAGAATGGCGCTGCTTCGTTCGGACCCAGGGGGATACCGCCCTGTCCTTTCATCGCTGAAGATCCACCGATCGAGATCTCGCCCCCCGGCCTATGCTGCCGTCGTACTACTGAGGGTTTTCCTTTTTCCGCCGGCAACAGCTGCGGACGGTTGTGCCGGACGACCCATGCCCGAAGACCGGCCCACGGATCATCAGGACTATCCTCTGCCTTCATCTTCGTTTCACGGCACCGTTCGACCGCTTTCTTGATCTCCACAACAAGTGCATCATCAGTCCCGTTCTCTGCACTATCCCACCATTGTTCACTTGCATCCGACAGACTAACGCCGTCCCGTTGATAGACAGCGAGCTTTGTCCGGTCGATCCTGCCCCAGAGATCATCCAGCCGTTTGCCGGCCAACCTGTTATTACTGAGGCTTTGTTCGAGCAACTTAAGTTTCCCGATAAAGTCCTGCCTCGTCTGGTCTGGCGCATTGGGGCCCGCCCACTTTGCCGCGGCGAACGATCGTATGACACGCATAAGCTCATGATGACCCAACTGGAAAGGTGTCGCTGTAAGGAACAACATTCGATCAAACTTGTCCCACAACTGTGGTCGCTGACCGCCGGCAAGATCTCCAGTTATGGATAGCAGTTCATCGGAGCCTTCTGAGCGGAACAGTTTGGCAAGGCGCGTTCCGTCGTTTTTGGCATGGTGCGCCTCGTCCAGGACCAGAAGAGATGCTCGCCACTTCACAAGCCTCATCCATTTTGAATATATCGTCGCACATATGAGGCTAAACTCTCTTCTTTTTTCATTCAATTTTTCATTTGATATTTCACCCTGCCGTCCGGGGGTGGCCTCACGCAGGAATTTTGCAAGGTCCGAGCAGTCGAGCTGTTTTTGATGTTGCATCAGGTGTTCCGGAATCGGGTTATCGGAGTTCTTTGCAAGGATCTCCTCCCGAACGAGGTATCTGTGCCACTGGCTGATCTTGAGATGCATGAGTTTCTCGATGGCTTCAGGCCTAAGACTTCTTTGCGCTTTGAGACGACTCATGTCCGTTGCCCATTTATATATTCGTTTCTTTGTCTCCTCATTCAGCTTGCTGTTTGACCGTGCCAAGCGGATGAAAGCAAGCTTGATCCATCCATCGTTCAAACCAGCATGGAAGCATGACGTCGTTACCCAAATCAATCGTGCCCGTTTACCGGGTTTATCGTCTAGGAACCTGAAAAACTCTGTGGGCGTTTCCGCGCTTTCCGCCCTCATTCTGCGCAGTGCAGAGCCATCACTATCGTTTTGCAGGCAGAGCTGCTTAAAATCTTCCCAGTCATTCCGCCACTTACTTATCAGCCCCGGCGGCACCATAACGACGATAGGATGTGAAGTATCTCGCGTCGACAGCAGGACAGACGAGATGACGGCAAGAGCGACATAGGTCTTCCCCATCCCGACCTCGTCGGCAAGAATGATCCCCGGCTTCTTGCGCAGGTCGTTCAGGATGCTCACAGCTGTTTCCTGTTGACGCTGTCCGTCCTGAGGATTAATGATCGTCCCGGCATTCGGACCGAAACCCCGCAGGCTGATCGTTCTCTCGGCGAATTTCCATTCAAGGGCCATGGTCAATCACCTATTCCTATTAACAAATCACATTTTGTGCGGACCGCATTCACATAGGTCCCAAGCGCATTGAACTGCCCCGCAAGCACACCTATATTTTTCGCCTTTTCGAGGAGGTCCTTTATGACCTCACGATATTCAGCGCGGACATCATGGTCCCCCGGAGCGAGCTTGGCGTGCATGCGTCTCGATGTATACGCCAACGTCAATGCGATCTCGACGTAGCTGAATGTCAGCTGGGACAAACGCATTTTGGCAATATCACCGCTTTGCGCTTCCTGGATAAGTTCTTTGGTAAGCGCCTCAGCCAGCGCAACAGGCCCCAGAGGGTCTCGCGTCAAGCGATATGCGATCGCGTCCCGGGTACAGACCGTCCTCAGCAGACGTTCTGCAAGAGCTGCAAGGGCCTGCCCAAGCTTTCTGATCTGGTATAGTGTATATCCAGTCGTATCGATATCTCTCAAAGGATCGAATGCCGACGCCACAGTATCCTTATCGGCTATATGGTCCGACCCGCCTTCTCCATCATCGACCAGTTCAGCAAGGTCCCTGCCAGAGATGAGGCAGCTCATGATGCGTTCCGCGGATAGACTGCGGAACTGCTCAGGCGGAAGCAGGTCATCGGGACTGACGGTTTGCACTGGAAGCCATGCAGAGTGCACTTTGTTATTTTTGTCGGTCCAGACGACACGGACGGAAGTCAGGGGCTGACCTTTCAGTACGACCGGCATAGCCACGGTAATGCTGTTGCCAGGCGGAATGGTTTTCAATTGCTGTGAATCAATAATTAGTGCCGCGGCATCACCTATCTTGGCGCTTTGGGGAAACAGAGACCATGCTGACGGCAGCTTTTGTGCTGGGTCAAAATGCACGGTAAGTTCTGCCGCCCGCTCTTTGTAGGTTATCGCCTTGAATACAGGCGGAGCTGACACGGGCTGAGGCGTTTCGTCCAGGGGCGGGATGGTTTCCGCCGGCCAAGTGACGTTCTTGGCGTCGCAATAATCGTCGTCATCTTCGTTGTTCCATCGTACCGGCAGCCGAGATTCAAGTCGAGAACGTTCGCGATAAGCATCAATATAACAGAGGTTTGCCTCTATATTGGCCGCATTCACTCCCATCCCGTGGGGTGTGAAATTGCTGGATCCGCACAATAAAAGGTCCCTATCACTATCGGAGATCGAGAGTGCCTTTGCATGCAGTTCGCGGTTCTGCTTTTCCCCCTTGCGCAACGGAGGCACAACATAAATATCAGGGCCATCCTGTACCTTGCCCCACGTTTTGTTCCACGTCTCGTAAAAGAAGGACGGCAGTCCACTGATCATCTTCCTGCTTCCAGGTTCTTCCGACGGGCTGCCGGGAATCCCCAAACAGGTTTCTACGCTGCCCGACGAACTGCGGGACAAGTCCATGATCTTTTGTACCAGCCCTTTCATACCTCTTTCCGTCTCGCCGGAGAATGGCGTCAACACCGCGACGGATGTAGCCTTTCTCCCTCCCCACAATCGTGCCACCTGCTCGATAACGGAAAGGAAGGGCTGGCCATCGGATGCCGGTCTTCCCCCGATGAAGGCAACGCGAGGGATCTCCCGCGGAGTAAATTCCGCCGGCGCGGCTTTCCAGCGGGCAAGTCGATCTTCAACACTTTGCACAGTCGAGGTCAACCGCTCCCGAGCGGCATTATCTGCCTGGATCCAACCAGTAGATGAAATCTTTCTAATGAAGCCTAGCGTGTCTTTGGCTATCTCTAAAGGGACCGAGCCGCTTCCATCATAGAAATCAAGAACACCGGCAACCTCACGGTTCCTTCGGTACCCCGGACGGGTCAGGTTCGCTGATGCTATTATGATCCGCAGACAACGTTCCCAGGCAAGCACCGTTATCTTGGCATGCTGCGAACCATTAGGTACTCGGACCCTGAGCTGGTCCCACCGCAGTGTCGTCTGATTTGGATCGACATGGGTATGGTCCACCAACACACAGGCCCTTGCAGTCTCCAGCATCTGTTCGCGCTCGATCAGAAAGCTGACCTCCCGTTCGGTATGGTCGTACTTCAGTCCAAGAAATCGCGGAAGCAGTTCCGTCTCGTAAAACGCTGCATCGAACGTGTACGTTGTGGCAATACATGCTACGGGCGCGCCGGCGTTCATATCATCTGTTTCGCCCATCATCACAGGTGTATTCCACCAGCTGGCGAGTGTCTTATCGTTGTTTTCAGTTGTCATCGCCGTTGTCCTTGACCGCAACCTGGGCAAGTCCCAGTTCCTTCAAAAAGGAATAACCATTGAGGATCCTCATGGGGTGCATAAAAACATCATCGTATTCAGGCGGATAAGATGCATCAGTCCCGAATCCAGGCATCAGCGTCCATACTTGGCCGAATACCATCCAGGTTGCTTTTCGTTTCGTGCGCTGGACCTTTTCGTGTCTTGCCATTACAGCGGATACAGCGTCATCGAGAGTGCCATGGCAGAGAACGACATCGTCGCGGAGACGTTCAAGTGAACTACCCCTGACAACAGCATCCGTGAGAGGCATGTCCTTGATCTGTTTGCCCGCCCGCTCAAGCGAACTGCCAACCTGCCGGGCTTTCGACATGGCCTTCCGGATCGTCTGCGAAACAACAGTTATTCGAAGAATATCCGCCTGCTTGGCGTGACCATTTCTCGAACGGAGCCCCCAGAGCAATGCGTCGAATATCTGCTGCAGAAGCGCCGAACCCTGTTCATAGGCATCAATCGCATCCAGACAGGAGTTGATGGTCCTGTCAGTAGGCTGTTTGGTATCTAACAAACGTTTTACTGAATCAAGCAATATCCTCCGCTCAAGTACACCTCTTTCTTCCGAAAGATTGGCTCGATATACATTGAGGCTCTTTTCTTCGCGCATTAGCTGGAGCATCCGATCTCTGACCGGATCTGTGTGCAAGGCCCGGATGATTGCTTTTCGTTCTGATCCCTTGAGCTGATCCGCACGCAAGGAACTTGCGAGTATATCCCATATTTTCTGATTTGGGCGTGGCCAATCACCCTGTTTCCCCAGCCCTTGGCTAACGGTATTTCTTACCTGTTTTGCCCACGTGACGCCTTCACCTTCAATCTGATCCACTTCTTCTAGAAAATTGGTCAGGCCTTGACCAGAAGACCATTCAAGAAGCAATTCGTGTCCGATAGAACCCAACTTGCCTTCGCTGTCGATGATGCCCAGTGATCTTGCAAGCCGCGCCATGACGCCATACGGTCCGTTGACTGCCTGGCCTTTGAGAAAATTCCCTGAGCGCAGCGGCTCGTCTTCACGCCACGCTCGTTCTGCCAGGGTGCGTCCCGGCAGCCGGAGAGATGCCTTCTCATACTCCTCTGGCCGGTCTACATTCTTCCGCGCGATCGCCGCTACAAAGAGGCGTTCGCAGACGAGCCTTGCTTCCTGACGGACATCCTCACGACCGGTCAGCCGCACGACCCTATTTGCGATCTCCGCCGCTACCGCGGTGAAGGTCAAGAGACGCGGCCGCCACATTCGGACCGTGAAGCCGGGCAGCAGAATATCAGCAAGCCGCTCTGCTTCCGAAAGTGTACCCAATGGATCGATGCTTCCGGGAGGGTCCTCAGATGGGTCAAAGATCGTTGAAAAAGGGAGAAAGTCCATAATCTATTTTGAAATCCTTTTGGCTTCGGCGGCGGATTCATCGTATTCCCATATTTCGACGCCATCGGGGACTAGGTGTGAATTGGTCTTACCGTAGTACTCGGCCAGGGTCTCTTTTCTAGCGGGATTATAGTGACGGAGGACGAAGAGTATCTTGCGATATTCGCGTGGAGCAGCATAAAAATAGTACATCGCCTGGTTCCATGTGGTCATTTTTGCGCTCGGGACATTCCATGTTTCGGTCCAAGTATGGGACTTACACTCAATTATGACTTTCTTGTCCTCATCCCCCAGGTCAAAACTATGAGTCTTTGATCGGTCATCAATACCAATATTCAGCTTGAAGTTAGGCTGAAGATGCAGGCCTTGTTTCGCAAAGAATTCTCGAGCCGTAGACTCAAAATCACGCCCCACCTGGGTATTACTCGTTGCGCCATTTCTCTGAAAGTTAGCCACCGCGCTCCTATCTGAATCCCGCCTCGATATATCACTAACCGAGCACTATTTTTCTACTTTCTTTCATTGATGTCCGGTAAAAATTAAAAAGGCATGGCCTGCGAACCTCTTTTGTTAGATAATAGAATTCTCCCAAACACTATTATCACAAGGAGGAACAAGCCATGCACAAGTTGGAAACGATCTTTGGAGAATTGCTGAAACTTGTACCGAGATATCAGTTCGAAAAAGCCGTAAAGCTGTACCAGGGAGACCGATACGTCAAGTCCTATACAACGTGGCACCAGTATATCACAATCCTGTTCTCCCAGATAAAGCGAAAAGACAGTATCCGGGATATCATAACAGGGTTGGATGCCCACGAATGGCTATTCCGGCCATGTCGCCCAGTTGATCCGCTCATGTCGCCCACCTACGAAAGCGCGTGAGCGCTGGACAGTGTGATTGTACAGTTAGTGGGCGGCTTGCGTCAAGTCGGATCTGGTTTTGCGCATAGAGTCTCCGTCTAAAGTGATCTTGTGGGCGTTATGTACGATCCGGTCGAGGATGGCGTCGGCCAACGTCGGCTCGCCGATAATATCATGCCACATGGTGACGGGGTACTGACTCGTAATCAGGGTAGAGCGAATGCCGTGGCGATCTTCCATGATCTCATAAAGGTCCCTTCGCTCCGGGTCAGTGAGAGGAGCAAGTCCCCAGTCGTCGATTACGAGGAGGTCCGTTTTGGCGATTTTCTGCAGGAGGACGGCATAACTGCCGTCCCCCTTTGCCATTGCGATATCCTGGAAGAGCCGGGATGCACGATACCACCTGGCCGTTCCTCCTTCGCGGCAAGCCTTATTGGCAAGCGCCTCCGCGAGATATGATTTGCCGACGCCGGTGGGACCTGTGATGATGACGTTGTGATGGCTCTTAATCCACTGGCAGCTTGCGAGGGAGAGGATTACGGACTTGTCCAATCCGCGCGGCGTGCGGAAGTCGATCTCTTCTATGGTCGCCTGGTGCTTGAGGTTGGCTGCCTTGAGCCGCGTGCTGACGCGGCGGTTCTCCCGGAACAGCCATTCACGCTCCACCAACATGCCAACGCGGTCTTCGAAGGTGAGTTCGGTATTGTTCGGCCGTTCGCTTTCCTCCTTGAAAGCGGCGGCCAGGGTGTGAAGCCTCATTTGGTGCAGTTGTTCGATGGTTTGATTGCGCATGATTTTCTCCTTTGTGTTTTGATGTTAGTTGAAGTACCGGCTTCCACGGACATTTTTATGAGCTTTCGGCAGCGTCACCTCCTTCCGTTCTTCCGAGGCGGCGTCCAGCGGAAGAGGCCTCTGATCGAGGCCGGCTTTGAGGATGGACTTGACACTCTTGTATGAGTATGCCCTGATCGCCAAAGCCCTTCGAGCTGCGGCCTCAAGCCGCTCCTTGCCGTAGCGTTTCTCCAGGCGGATGATGCCCAGGGAGGCGCGATAGCCTTGCTGCGGATGAGTTCTCGATTTAATGACGGCATCCACGAGCAGGGCGGTATGCGGGCCGTTGGCCGCTGCCCAGGTGATGATTCTCGACGGGGTCCACCCAAGGTATTCCTGGTGCGACTTCGGCATATGCTCTTTGACAGTCGTATAGCCGCCCTTGACATAGCTTCTGGGATGGAGCCAGACCCGCTTGTTGTTCAAGATAAACTCGATTGTCCGTGCCGTCATCCAGACGCCGACTCTCTTTCCGACGAGCGTATAGAGGACACTGTAATAATGGCCGTCCACCTCGACGTGATAGTCGATGTTTACCGCCGCCGCTTCCTTCCATTCCGCATACTCGTAGGATTCGGCCGGCAGGGGTCTGAGGACGGACTTTTCCAGAGATTCAAACAGCTCCTTGCGGCTGGTGGGGAGCTTCTTAAATTTTCGCGTGTTGAGCGTTATGAGGAGTTCGGCGATTTTCTCGTTGAGTGCCGCCATGCTGAAGAAGGTGTGATTACGAAGGGCCGCGGTGATCCAGCGGGTGACCAAAAGAACGCCTGCCTCGACCTTTGCCTTGTCCTTTGGCTTTCTCGCACGAGCGGGCATGATTGCGACGCCGTAGTGCTGGCCCATGCGGTGATAGGTGGGATTGAGGTCTGGATCGTATCTGCAGGCCTTGGAGACGCCTGACTTAAGATTGTCGGGGACGACGATTTCGGGCAAACCGTTATAGTGCTCGAAGGCCTTCGTGTGGCAGGTAATCCACCAAAACAGGCTCTGGTCTGGCACTGCCAAGACATAGGTGTAGTTGCTGGCGCCCAGGACCGCAACGAAGATCTGGGCCTCCGTTGCTTCGCCGGTTGTGGGATCGATTACATCGATGCCCTTGCCCGCGAAGTCAACGAACAGCTTCTCTCCGGCTTTGTGCTCCTGCCGTAGGGTGACATCGAGGCGCTTCGACCATTGGCGGAAAAGCTCACAGTACTGCGAGTACTCATACCCGTCGGGCTGCTTCTCCTTGTACTCAAGCCACAAGAGTTGACGGGTGACGCCCTTTCTCGGCAGCTCTTGGTGGATATACTCCATATCCGGTAGGGGATGGGCGGCGGCTGGAGCCGCCTCTTCGGGAAACAGCCAGGCATCAAGGGCCTCGTCGTCCATGCCGCCGGGGAGGGGCCAACCAATGCCCGCCTGCTCCGCCTTGCGCAAATACTCGCGCACCGTGCTGGGGGCGATGTTGCAGGACCTGGCGACCTTACGCTTGGACAGTTTCAGGTCGAAGTACAGCCTTAAGACCTCTTTCGTTTTACGCATGGATACCCTTTCTTGAGTCATTGTTCCTCCCTCGGAATGATTAGAAGGAAGGACAATACCCGTTTCGATACTCGGTATCCAGCGCTAAGGCGTTTCGTCAGGCGACTATTTTAATTGGTTCCGACGGCATCCATAAAAATGGGCGGCATGCCGCCGGAATCTGTGGGCGACATGCTTCGGAACAGGTGGGCGACACGAATCGGAATGGGTGGGCGGCATGGGCCGGAATATACACACGAAGCCCGTTGGTATCACTTGGGACTCACCAGCGTTCATAGGAGCACCTTCTCGGATGCCAACAACAAACGCAGCTTTCAGATATTTGAGGATCAATTTTATCATCTTCTCTCGCGCTGCAAGGACTTGACACCGAAACACCGCTTCAAGTTTAAGAACCAGTTGTACTCGATCGATGCTTCGGTTATCGATCTTTGCCTCTCAGTCTTTCCCTGGGCTAAGTTTCGAAAGACCAAAGGGGCGATCAAGATGCATTGCCTCTATGACCACTCCGGGGCACTGCCGTCGTTTGTAACAATCACCGATGGCAAGAAGCACGATGTAACGGTTGCTAAGGAAGTCGGTTTCCCCCTGTCTCCGGACAGCATCGTTTCTATAGATAGGGCGTATATCGACTACAAATGGTTGAATTCACTGGACGAAAAGCGCGTCTGGTTCGTCACTCGCGCCAAGTCCAATATCGATTGCGTCATTACCGGACAGCATCCAGTTGCCGGAAAAGGGGTCCGGAAAGATCAAATGATCCTTTTAGCCGGAGCCCGGACGAAGCACTATTATCCCAAAGAACTTCGGATGATCGAGTTCTACGATGAGGAAACCAAGAAGCATCTGACGTTCCTCACCAACAATATGAAACTTGCGGCCTCAACAATAGCGGCGATCTATAAGTCCCGGTGGCAGATTGAACTCTTCTTCAAGTGGATCAAGCAGAACCTGAAGATCAAATCGTTCCTCGGGACCAGCAAAAACGCCGTAATGACGCAAATTTGGGTGGCGATGAGCTATTACTTGCTGCTCACGTATATCAAGTACCAGACGAAATATGCACATTCCCTGCTGACTTTGAGTCGCCTTATCAGGGAAACGCTTTTTGAACGAAAGAACCTTATCGATATTCTTACACTGAAACCTGATAGGCTCTTAGCTGTTCAGGATGAATCCATACAGGGGGCGCTATTTTAATCGGACAGTAATGACTTTCTTTATCAAGTTAGCTTTTTCATATTTCGCCTCTAACGCGTCCCGCAAATCACCGAGTTTTTGCCACCCAGCCTTTTCATCCCAGCAATAGACCTTCTCGAATACGTTCCCAGAATGGGACCTCCGATGTGTTTCGTAGATCTGAGATATTAATGTGTACGCCTGGTTGATACTGGTCGCTCCGCGGTTATCCAAAGCTTTAATTGTGCAGCCGCAGTCATAGAGTTCACCCTTTTTTGTCCCTCTTAGACGGAGCTTCAATGGCTCCGTTAGAGCGATCTCCACCAGCCATCCTTGTACATATACACTATCCGGTTTTATAAAATATTTCATTTTATCATCCTCTATCGTTTCTTTTATGTTGATGAGCGCTCCAAGACGAGCCCCCGTCGGCCTGATCTCAGCGGCATCTTCCATCTCCAATTTCTTAAGCACCGCCTTGTCCAATACGGCGTATCGAGGCACTTTCAGGTCACCTACAACGCCATCCTTTAACTCCGGAAGGGGGCCACCATAAAAGAACTCGACCTTACCTTTTCTGATCCTAGTGGGAATAAGAACTGTTTTTTCTAAAGGATCTGGAATCATATCCGCCCTCGATATGCCTTTGATTTACTCTGCGGATGGGGAAGTTAAGAGCTATCCCAAAACTTCCTCTACCCTTGCCACCACCTGCACTTGCCCCTCATCTTCAGCCGTGATTTCGATCGGCTTGAATTCCGGGTTTTTTGGCTTGAGCGTGATCTTGACATGCCGCCACCCCTCGGAGTTCTCTGATTTCTCGCTCTCGTAGAACTTCACCGTGTATCTCTCGCCATTTTCTGGATCAACGTGATCTCTAAGCTGAACCAGCACCTTCAGCCCCTGCCTGCCGCCACCCACCGGTGATGAGAAGAGGCAATACGCTCCATCGGGAATGATCGGCTCCATGGAGCGTCCCTTCACCTGTGCCACAAACATCCCTTTCGCGAGCTTTCGCTTCGAGTCTATTTCCACCCAATCCCACTCATTGTCCTGCACTTTCTGTGGATCGCTAAATGCACCGGCCGCTGCTTTAAGTGGCACCAGTGGTACGCAGGAAACATATTTCTCATTTTCCTTGGGTTGAACTATCTTGATCACAAATCGCTTTGCCGAATCAGCTCCAGCCTTTGCCTTCTCGAACCACGACGTGTCCGTCCTGAGCTTTTCCCTGAGGTCATTTGCGCCAAGGTAGCCGGCGAGTTTCCGGAAGTGCCGCTGCATAGCTCCCGAATCGTCGAGGTCCACCCTCGTTACTTCGATGACTTCGTAGCTGTTGTTCCTGAGCCAGTCCCGGATGCGCCGATCCTGTTCAGCGTGCTCTGGATTGCCATGAATATGGCCACTCAATCCATCGAGGTAGATGCATATTCCTTCGTTCTCGTCGTGGTGTGGTGCACGGTAGATCACATCCGGCGTTGTCGTGCCTATGGCCCGGTCGAGTCGGATCTGCTGTCCCCGGATACCGTCCTCGAAGCCGGCCGCCTGAAGAAGGTGTCGAAGCTTTCGTTCCGCCTCATTTACCGGTTGAGCGCCGTCCGCAGCAGCCTGCTGCGGCTGCACAGGTGGGATCGAATGAGACTTGTTGATTCTTGGCCCCCATGCGTCAAATCGCTCTTGCGCTGCGTTCCGGTCAAGGAACTTGTGATAATAACCATTACGGAACGTCTGTAGACAGTCTATACAGGAAGTTTCGCAGGCAGAGGGGCAGTCCTTCACAATTTCTTTAGCCGCAGCTACAATTTCCTCAAATCGCCCGCAGATCAGGTCGAGGAGACCGGACCCTCCCGGCATGGGGTCCCAGAGCAGAGCGTCCACCTCTTCACGGTCAACGTGTCCGATGACCAGTACCTGCAGGTCGTCCATGTGCATGTCGAGGACTCGGGTTGCCGCGAAGCGCAGTGTTTCAAGAACACTGTACGCTGTAGTCTGATCCGGACACGCAGGCAGCGAAAGCGCGTCGGCCACAACATCAGCATAGAATCCGACCGGTGTCACCGCTCGAGCACACCGCTCCTGGTGTTTAGTGTTAAAGTCCTCGCGCTGGCGTTCAGAAGACAGAGGCGAAATGCTCTGGCCGCAGACCGTGCAGACCGGATATCCGTAGATCGGCTCTTCCCGCCTGATGGCGCTTGAAGCGCCGACATTTACGAGTCTGAGCCGAAGCCCTTTCCTGTGATGAAGGCTCTGGCTTCCCCAGGCGTAGGCAGTGCCGCCATTGTGCTGGTTCCGCTCCAGACCGTAGACCGCAACGCCCATTTGGAAGCGTAGTTCCTCCTCGTCGGAGATATGCGACTGGTGAACAAGGTCCACATCACAGACCGAGATGGTCTGGAGCACTGTCGAGCCCAAAGTTGCATTAGGTACTCCCTGACGTGTTTCCTTCACTGCCTGATGCTCCGTTGAAACCTCGAAGACCGGCATTTCCACCCGTTGTTCGTCGACATCCCGGTGGAACCGACGGGCAACAAAACGGTTGCCGTTCGCGTAGATCAGGTTTCCCGGCACATACTCTCGCAAAGCAACGCTCGGTGTGCGCGGCAGGGTGAATGACATGGCCCCTGTGCGCCAGTAAGGGATCTCTGCAGTCCCAAGCACAGCACCGACATCCAGACCGTAACCCGGCAAGAAACCCTCTGCAGCCAGAACACCGTAGGTGTTGACATCGTCATATCCCTCGGCTTCGCGCCGCGCGCGCGGAGCTGTCCCCTTGAGCCTTTTCACTAAAGCGTTGCACCGCCGGAAGAGCGCCTCGTCCTCAGGGTCCAGGTCACCCTGCCGCTCCCTCAGGTTATTTAGACGTTTTATCTGGACCATGGCCCAGCGCAGCCGTTTCCCAAGCCTGCTCACGACCTCTTCGAGACCCGGCACAAAACCTTCAATGTGGGTTCGCAGAGCTTCGGGAACTGTGACCTCAGCGTCCGCTTCCGGCCACCCCTGGTGGAAAGCACTTGCCACGTATCGGAGGAGATCATCTGCGTTGCTTTCTATCACAGCTTTGAGTGAAGCAAAGTCAAAGGGCCTCTCGCGCACCAAGCCGACCTCGAACAGATAGGACGACACCCGGTCCGGCAGACACGAGCGCAGTGCCTGATCTATCTCCCTGCGCTCCTGCTCAGATCGCA
The DNA here is from genome assembly GCA_964412455.1 of uncultured Nitrospiraceae bacterium. Classification (GTDB taxonomy): domain Bacteria; phylum Nitrospirota; class UBA9217; order UBA9217; family UBA9217; genus JAAXXJ01. The sequence continues at coordinate 32,907 of CAYPOT010000034.1, forward strand.
ATGCATCGCTCGCATACTGGTGCAAGCGTGTCATAACGGTCGCATGAACGTGTTTGGAGACCATGAGTTCATTCCGTAGATTGAAAGCAGGCGGATCGACCCGTCCGGCGAGCAGTTTTAACGGATTGGCAAAGTAAGACCGGTCGTGCGACACCGGCCTGCAGTAGGTCATGTCAACAGCCATCCGGTGGCGCCTACCTGCCCGCCCGGCCCGCTGCCAATAATTCGCCGGAAGCGGCGGTACGTTGCGCATCAGCACCGCGTCAAGCTGGCCGATGTCCACGCCCAGTTCCAGCGTAGGTGTACAAACAAACGCGTTAACTGCTTCCGATTCACCCTTGAAGAGGTTTTCGAGCCGCTCCCTCTCTTCGTGCGGCACCATGGCCGTGTGTTCTTCAGGACGGAGCATGGAGTAACCCTGATCCAGAAGCTGCAGATCGTAATTATCCGGGTCTTCGCGCACAAACTCAAGCTCCCCGTCACACCTCCATGCCATGCACTTCTGAAGAGGGGTCCTGCGCGTGTTGCGCCTGCGGCAGTTTCTGCACCGCCAGACCCCATGGTTCGACTGCAGCCGAAGCTTGTCTGCATCGACCTGATATACTTCAGTCACATTCGGCAGTGGATTTCCCCTCGCCCCCTTAAGCCGCACTGCTTTCAGCAATTTTCGGTCGTCTTTCAAAAAGTTGAATAATCCAGTGAGAAATTCTTCGATTCCATCCGCTGGGACATCCCATTTCTTGGCGATCTGGCGGACAGTGGTATCACCACGATCACTAAGCCACTGGGTCACGAGTTCCTCTTTTTCATTCGGGTAGCGGCGCAGTTTAGTGCCCACAGGATTGCCGACCTGCGTCAGATAGCCCTGCTGCACTTCGAGATCTCCGTCCATCCAGTACTTCGTGAAGATCTCCCGCTCAGGATCGTGCAGCACCCGTTTGCGCCGAAAATAGTCGAGCAGACTTGCCACGCCGTCCCTCAGGTCTTCGGCGGGCATACCGAGCACAGATGAGTTCTTCTGGAACCATGGCAGCGCCGCATCAAGGCCTTCGTAGTTCACCTTTAAGCGGCCCCAGGGTTCGAGGCCGATAGCCTGCCTTGATGATAGCGTGACCTCTCGGAGCACTTGGATACGCAGGAACTTGCGCCGCTCCTGCTCGTGCCGGCCTCCGCCGCCCTCGCGCCGAACAACCTGCCAGACCTCGGGCACCAATGCCCGGGACAGCGACTCATCCCGCTCGAGTACCTCGTCCACATGCATGGCCAGGTCACCGACAGACATTGTTCCGTTCTTCAATCCCTCTGCCATGAGCGCCCTAAGACGGAACCGCCGAGCGTGGTCCTTCATCCAGCCTGCCTGGAACGCCGCGTCCTGCCGGTTATCGCAGAAGACCAAAAGCCTCGGCCTTTCCGAGTGGTGAACCATGTCCTGAGCGAGCACATGCACATCAGCGACGTTCGTTGCGCGCACGGGACGAGCCGGTTCCCGGTACCGGATACCCATGCTTCTCCCGTTCGATCCGCAGGATAGGCAGCTCGTGAGATATCCCGGATTGTCCTTTTTCTGCCGGATCGCGTAGAGCACGACTGGATCGCTGTTCACACCGCAGTGCAGACACCTGCTGATTTGAGTCGGATGGGCTGCGCCACAGTGACGGCAGAAATACAGAGCAGCTGTCTTGTCGTGTTCCGCGATGTCCTCGTCGTCACTGCCGCCCACAATGCTATCGGTCAGGACTACCCGGCAGCCGCCAAGGGTCTCTTCAAGCGGTTCCCAGCAAGAGCTGTCATCTTTAGCTTCGCCCCCCTCGGGCGCCTTGCCAATAAACTTGAAGTCCTTGAGAAATGTAATGAAGTAATGTTGACCGCAGGTGGTGCAGGTCGTGACAGGGAAGTGGGCGTACTTCGTTTCGCCCTCCCGCTCCTCGATCTCGTCCTCGGCCGCAAGCCAGAGACGCAGTTCCTTATCCCTTTCGGGAAAGCTGACCACTGCACCACTGATCCCTCGTATAAATCCGTGGACTACCGGCCGCGACAGCGGCCTGTTCTCAAACCGCGCTGCTGCTCCGAGCGTGAGCCAGGCAAGGATCTCTGCTTCCGTCACAGCACGACCAACCTTTTTTTCCAGTTCCTGCGGCAGTTCATTGAGCGATTTTGGAGCTGCCAATATTTCACTTAACTGATACATGATTTCGTTCTTTGACAATGTTGTGTGAAGAGCAAGCTGCCAGTCGCCTGCCTTCAAGTCCACTCCCGCGAGGTCCCGATACGCCGCTCTAACAGCAGCATCGGGATTCTCTTTATCATCAACCGCTTTGACGCAGGCTTGAAGAACGGCGTTCGGATCCTTTGTAGGCTTGGGTGGAAGAGTTCGGCCAGAAGCCCACACTTCTGCTTCGTAAGCCTCTCCGACCGTGGCAACATCATCCTTCCTCACGCCGAAGAAGCGTGAAGCGAAATCTCTGGCAGCTTCTGGATTCTCCCGGTCCACGATGGTCGCTGATGTCGCGACACAAACAGTGTCTTGCGCTGCCCGGCCGCAGAAACTGCGCAACCGGCGGATCAGGCAGGCGGTTTCCGCTCCCTGTGCTCCGGTGAAGGTGTGCGCTTCGTCGAAAACCAGGAAGTCCAGACGAGCATTGGTAAAGAGTTCCACATCCTTCTGGCGAGTGAGCAGGAGTTCAAGCTGTTTCACGTTCGTCAGCAGGATCCTTGGCTGGTGTCCTGCCGTCCGCATTACCTCTCGGGAGCAAACTTCTTCAGGTGGATAGACCGCTTCGCTCCTTTTCTCACTCCTATATGCCGCAATCTTTGCTTCGTAATCTGACCTTGATGATCCAATAGGCATGCGGAAACCGGATACATCTGTTTCGCGTTCCGGCGTTTTTCCGACGTACATTCCGAATGAGATGCCGGTTCCTGCAAGGAGCGAGCGTAAGCGCCAGAGCTGGTCCTCAGCCAAGGCGTTCATTGGGTACACAATAACCGCGCTGATGCCTGCCGGTTCACCTGCATCTCTCAGTTCTAGGCACTTGCTGACTATCGGATAGAGGAAGCACTCAGTCTTGCCCGAGCCGGTGCCGGTGGAAACTAGCGTTGCCTTACCGCTGTGGATGGCCCGGATCGCCTCCTCCTGATGACCGTACACGTGAGTGATCTCCGCAGGAATCCGCTGGCGCATGTGCGGGTGGAAGACTTTCTCCCGCACCAGGTCGTCTACAGCAGCGCCCTGACGGAAAGGACGGGAAAGGCTGATGTAAGGGCCTTTCAAGAGTGGCGACTGACGGGTTTCATCCAGGGATAAGAGTCGCCGCATCTGAGCATAGAGACGTGCATCGGCAAATGGATAGGCCGTAAGCTGATACCGCAGGAAACTGCGGACGACCTTTTCGGTAAATACGATAGGGTTAAGAGCCATTTTTCCCCTTCTTAGTCAAGCGACAGCTTCCCTTGATAACTTTTCGTTTCTTCTTTGACCATGTCTACCTGCTTTTCGACTTGAGGCTTTTCTCCGCGTTTTACTGCCTCGATATTTTCAAAGAGTTTCTTATATCCTTCTACACCTAACAGATTGCGTGCATGGAGATGGCACTCACGCCATGATTCTTCCGGACTTTGTGTAAGTTGCCAGTCATAGAAGCGAGGGCCAAGGCGGCTCGCAACTGGCTGGTGTTCCTTTGCCCGTTCATCATGACCCAGGGTATAGTCAGCAAGCCGCAGGGTCTCGGGCAGCATCCAACCCTCGCCGTCGTTCTGGTTCAAAAAATACTCTATGCCCTTCTCGCGGTCTCCATTACAATCCCGGATATTGTTTTCAAGTTCATTAAAGGCAACAAGTGTCAGAACGGTTTGACGCAACTCGGGATCTGACTCCTTATCAACTCGCCAGAAACCTTTAGGATCAACCGATTGAGAAAAACCCGCAGCCTTTACTTGCCCAACAGAATAGTCACAGTCGCGGAGGATCCATAACAAACCGCCATATTTTAAGCCATATAAATTAGCAACTACGGAATCAAGAATGATGCGCCGTCGAAGTCGGTCATGCGATGTAACAGACCATATTTTTTTCCAAGCGACCTGTGTATTCTTGATTGATTTAATCGTGCTAATGAAACACCATTCGGGAGCAAATCTTATATGTGGAAATGATAGTGCCGCAGCATGCACTGAAAGTAGCTTGCTTATCAGTTGTAACTCATTTGGGACAGAAGCTTCTGAAAGCACATAACCAGTAATGTTTAGCCCACCTAGCCTTAAACGCACGATGAAATCAAAAACAAAAGAATTAAGAGTGGAGGAAAGTCCCAACCATGCATCGAGTCGCAATTTTGGAGAAATAAGCTGGCACAGCGAATAAACGGAAGGGCTATCAAACAATATAGTGCCAATCATAGTTCTAGAGTTCGTCGATGATGATATCTTCATATAGTAGAAGGCGTGATCATTTATCCATTTATCGGATTGCTCGTAGTCTCGTTTCGCCATAAGAGACTGTGGACCAGGTAATTTATTGTCCCAAGGTACATTCGACCACACAGCTGAACGTCCCCGCCCTGATACCCATTGCTTCTCAGATGGATCAAATTGGTTGATCATTCTGCCTTCAAAAACCGCTAAGGCAATATCACCATTATGTCCAACCCATGACCCATAGTCATTGATCCTATATCCTTCACTTATCCATGTTGTTACTGGAGGGAACAATTTAGAATCTCCTGTCATGTCGAACTGCTGGGAAAAAGACACTAAATTGCCTAACATGGTTGCATTAGACTGAATTGCCATAAGTGTTCTAATATCGTTCGAAGACTGAATCTCGAGCATGGCCTTCGAGCGAGGACTGAATTGCTCGACCTGTTCGCGAGTGTAAGGGGTCACTAGTTCTTCGGCACGCTCCCAGTCCTCCAGTTTACGCCTCATGAACGCTGTTCGGATCGCAGCGGTCTCGCCCCCCTTCTCGATGATGACCGGGTTAAACTTGTAAGCGCGATGGATCTCGAATATCCCTTCCCTATTCTCAAAACCAAAGAGCCACTCCCATCGACACTTGTCGAGAAATAGTGATCGTAGTCCGCCGGTACCATGATCGGAGTAAAGGCCTGAAGGCACGATGAAGCCCATCCGCCCATCCTTACGCAATAGGTTATGCGCTTGCTCAAGAAAAGTCTTGTACAGATTTATATCTGCCGCCCCTTGGTATCGGTACGAATGCAATGCGTCAGCGTAACCATGGCTCTTTTTGCGCTCAGAGCGCCATCTATCATGTAAAACATCGTTATTCCGACCTCGGGCAATAGAAAAGCGATCCCCGCTGTTCTCATTCTCTGCCGGATCTCCATATGGACTTGCAGCATAGCCAAGATAATTTGAATGCGCCCGAAAATCTGCATTGTAGTCCAGCCAGTTACGTTCGATATCATCACTTACAAAATATTCTGTTTGATAACGCAATGCTTCTTGTTTGCCATACGAGCGATAGAGCGGATCTATATTAGAAAAGAACTCTTTGGAGTTGGGTTTCGCAATATCCCATGGTGGATTTCCGAGCATTGCGTCAAAGCCTGACGCTTCCGAGCGGTAGACATCAGGAAATTCCAACTCCCAGTGAAAGAATGCTTTTTGTGCTGCGATGCGTGCTGCTATTTTTCTTGTCACGTCGGAAGGATTGGCAAACGTTGTAGGCAGCGGTGCATTCTCTACTTCATTAGCGGGCCAGAACCAGCATGCACACCAACGGTCCATAGCATCATGCAGCGAGCGATATTCGGATGATCCGAGTAATTCATCATGATAGAGTCTCGATCGTTCAGCCGCGTCCTGAACTGGCATCCTGTGCAAACGATCCAGCAACTCCAGCGCCTTGTCATGCACACCCTGCGGCGTTGTTGATGCCGGAGTAAAGAGCGGAAGCCCTCCGGGGATTGCATTAAGTAGGTCCGGACTCAAAACATCTTTAACAAAAGCCTTTATTGCTTTGGTCCGCTCCTCTTTTTCAAAGTGCACACCGTTCGTATGGCCCTTGTCCCCGCCTTCGCGGTTCTTCCATGCCATAACCGGGTAATGCTGGAACTGATCAAACCACGCACCGACCAGCGAATTGCCACATTTTACTTTATGATCAAGGAACGAGAAAGGCAAAGTTTTGTCCATCGTCTCGACCCAGAGCGCAAGACGGCAAAGTTCGACCGCGAGCGGGTCAAGATCGACGCCGTAGATACATCTTTCAACTACATAGCGTCGGAGAACTGCCTTTGTTTTCGTCTCAAAGTCATCATCCTCAGGCCTGCTCGGAAGGCGCATTGCTTTTGAGTCATCGCCTGCATTACCAGGCGCTATCAAACCCAGAATCTCATCCAGAGGACGACCGGTGTCTCCAGCGAGCCTGCTGTGGTAATGAAGTGAGTCATAAACAGCATCCGTAAGGAAACGCAATGCGGCCACATCGAAGCTGCCCGAGCCGCAGCCTGGGTCGCAAACTTTGAGCGCGAGAATTTCCTCCGGTTTTTTGGGAGTCCATTTGGCCGCAGGTGCATCGCGATCCGGCTTTCCATCGGCGCCTGCTGGTGGATTGTATGCTAACGGTCGAAGAGTTCGGTGAACAGTGGGCACTGCAAGGCCAGGCCGCGTATAGAACGTTCCCGATCCTTTTCGCGTCCCGCCCCAGCGGACCAGGTACCATTCACCGGGTAGGATGACCTTGGTAACAAGCTGCCGCGCCTTGTTGGCAACGGCTTGATCATATTTAAGACGCTTCTCGGGTGTCAACGCCCCACGGGGCTTGGTTACCAGTTTCCCTGCTTCTACTGCCCGGCGAGCCCAGATCTCAGCCCGTGTCCGCGTAGTATGGCGCTCATCGCCCGGTTCTTCAGTAACATCTTGAGGTTCCGGCTCGGCAGCGACGCCCTCTTCTGCAGCCTGCTGCTCAGGTGCCTCCTCCAGCGCCTCCTCTTCCTCCCCTGCCTCTTCTTCGTCTTTGCTGCTTGTGTCTTTCATGTTCTCGAGGAGGTCCTTAAGCGCGGGATCATCCATGGCCTCAAGCCTGGATAGCGGCAAAGCCGGCTGATTGCCTACGGCGAGGAATACCACTGGGTCACCGGCAGGTGCGGTCTTGAGCTCGAAATCGAGCAGGCCCTCGTATAGAATCCCGATGTATTCGCTCGAGAGGTCGGAGAAATCTACCGGCGCGGGTACCCAGGTGCTGGACCGTCCCTGGCGTATTTTTATTTTAGTGCGGGTAATGCGGTCGAGAATGCGGTGAACTTCGCGGTCCGGTAGAAGTTCACGGTCATAGCTGGCAGTCTCAAACACTGCAAGCGCTTTCGAGAGACCTTCCGCAGTAGTATTGCAACAAGTTAATTATGAAACATAATGACGAGACAACTTCTGATCGGC
>CAYPOT010000035.1:0-39486 GCA_964412455.1 uncultured Nitrospiraceae bacterium
AAAGCCTTCATCACTCACGCGGCGTTGCTGCGTCAGGCTTTCGCCCATTGCGCAAAATTCCCCACTGCTGCCTCCCGTAGGAGTCTGGACCGTGTCTCAGTTCCAGTGTGGCTGATCATCCTCTCAGACCAGCTAACCATCGTAGCCTTGGTAGGCCATTACCCTACCAACTAGCTAATGGTACGCAGACTCATCTGATGACAGAAGGCCCGAAGGTCCCCCCCTTTTCCCGCTGGATCCAAAGATCCTGTGGGCTTATCCGGTATTAGCACCCCTTTCGAAGTGTTATCCCAGATCATCAGGCAGATTATCTACGCGTTACTCACCCGTGCGCCACTAAATTAAGGAGCAAGCCCCTTAATTCCGTTCGACTTGCATGTGTTAGGCACGCCGCCAGCGTTCGTTCTGAGCCAGGATCAAACTCTCCAAAAAAAGCTGATCCATTTATTCAAAGTTACTCAAGGTAACTTGACTGGTGTACTTCTAAAACCCGCCGTTCCAACCGCTCAAAAAGCCGTTTGGAATTTATGCACCTATTTAGTTTTCAAAGATCATGCTTGGTTCGCAGAATAGCAATATTAGCGAATCACGCTCTATTTGTCAAGAACTTTATTCAGTTATGAAAGAATTATTTGCTGCTTGCTGCTGCTCGTTTGGTGTTTCAGAACTTCGAGGTTTTGCCCGAGGTTTATTGCCAACGAGGGCGCAATGTAACAGAAACCCTATCCCCTGTCAACACTTTTTTCGCAGCAGATGAAAATATTTTACGTCGTGGGAATAACCGGCACAAACCGCTTCTTTCCGATGCGCGCGATTAAGTCTGGCCGCTCCAAATCTTTGTCGTTTTTTCCACTGCTGGTGCGAAATAACCGGCATTGGGACCGTCGGCGAGATACTCGAGCCGCCCGCAGGAATCGACAAGGTTCATGCCCGGTCCTTTTCGCGCTCGACCGTGGTGTCGATCCCCTTCAGGAACCCGCGCATATCCTTGATCTTGCGTACCGGAACCAGTTCGATGCGGTCCGCATAGTTGATGACCTGCATCTTCTCGCCCGGCCGGATGCTGAGCGATTCACGCACCTCGCGCGGAATGACCACCTGGAACTTCGGGGAAACCGTGACCGTTCTCAAGTGCCATGCCTCCATCGATCAATACGGTGCAATACGATATCGCTATCGACAAGAAAAAGACTCTGCTGCAGGAAGCAGCGGCATAAAAAGAAGAACCGGCACGATGTGTGCCGGTTCGTTTGAGAAGTGGTTTGTGAACGTAGCTTCTACCGTTATGGTTGTTTTTTTAATTCTTAGTGCCCGTAAAAGTACCAGACCAATTATTTTGCGTGCAAGCAGCATTACCACTGACAGTAGTGCCGGAAACTATACCTGTTAAAGTTCCAGTAGCTATGTCACAATGAAACGTTACAGTTAAATTTCCTGAACTATTTACGCTCCACGTATCAACCGAGCCACTACAGCACAACTCACATCCTGATGTAGCTTCACCATCATAATGGCCACCTGCTACTGCTTCAAATGTATAACTCGATTTTCCACCAGGCCCTGGCCCCACCATATTAGTCGTAATCGTCCACTTTTCAACCGCTGCCGGTGCTGGTGCAGAATCGCCTCCGCAAGACGCAACAATCGTGAGTGCAACCAAGAGAACCGCCAATAACAATCCTGTTTTCCACTTCATAGATACCCCCTTAGTTTGAAATTATGGTTAGATGCCAGCTCCATTTATGAATGACTATTGGGTGGTATTTAAACATATATGGTGATTATTGTCAATCTATAAATAGAATTTAATTGCATTATCACTTTATAGGAGGTTCATTACCATTTCTATCACTGATATTCTGTGCCGAAAAGGAGTCGCCTATGAATTTACTGGCATCCCTCGGCAAAAGGATTCAGTCTGTCCGAGAAAAGCAGAATCTTACGCAGGAACAGCTTGAAGAGAAAACCGGCGTAAACACCAAGTACATCAGTGCCATCGAGCGAGGGCAGAAGAACGTCACCGTGAAGACACTGGCGAAGATTGCCAGCGGATTGCAGATAGAGTTGTATGAGATATTCCTACCTGTTGAGATTATCGGCTCCGAGAAGGCTGTCAAGAAAGCAATCGAATCGCTCCTGAAGGACACTGACATCAGGACAATGAAACTGTGCCTGGAGTCCTTGAGGAAAGCCGCCGGGTAACACCCCGACCATCAGGTATGATACGGCATACCTCACGATTTTATGTCTTCGCGCTCGTAGTCTCCAGGTCAACAGCCTAGCCTAAAATCATGCACTTCAACTCCTGTGCTGCATCGGCATCTTCACCCTATGGCTCTCCCGGTTTGCCTTTGTTGGTGGTCACCGGCGCATCAATTCCGAAAAGCTACACGCATAAAGTAAACTACTCAGTCGTCCTTGCATGATACGACAACGGTGTCCCCATCACTGACCTTATAATAACGCTCTTTCCCGGTCCGGCAATGGTGATTGTTTTCGATCTGCTTCGTCATTTTTGTTGAAAAGCTGCTGTTTTTTCGACAGGGGTTATTAGGGCCTTCGGTTATCCTGATATCCCTTTGAAATTTTCCCTGACCAAAACACCCTCTTCGTGCAAGGTTAGACCGATTTCCGTCGGCCTTTTTCTCTTGTCTCCGCCCACGGCTTTCTGTTATATTTCCTCCATCCTCAGCGAATGCGGAATCCCCGACCAAAGGAACCCACCTCATGGCAGCAATAAAAAGCGGCGTTTCCAAAAAGAAATCAAAACCCATCAAGCTCAATGTCCCGCGCACCCACAAGCCCGAGTACCTCTCGGTCGAGGACTGGCAGCGGCAGCTCAGAAAGCAGTTCGGCGAACAGCAGAAGTTCGTCCTGCGGAATACCGGCGATCATCCCGTCTTTTCCGAGTTTTCGCTCACCAACCCGGCTTCGGGAAAGACGTACCGGCTCGCGATACGCGGGCGGAACCCGAGAGACAATTACTGTTCCTGTCCGGACTTCAGCATCAACAACCTGGGCACCTGCAAGCACCTGGAGTTCGCGCTCGCAAAGCTGGAAAAGAAGCCCGGCGCGAAAAGGGCCTTCAAAGCGGGCTTCGCGCCCCCCTATTCCGAGGTGTTCCTGCACTATGGTTTGCGGAGGGAGATACGGTTCAAACCCGGCGCGGCCACGCCCGCTGAACTGCGCGGACTCGCGCGGAGCTATTTCGACTCGCGGGGGAGCTTGAAGCCCGAGCATATTCTCGACGTTCCCGCGTTTGTGGACGCGGCCCGGCGTATCGACAAGCACGAGGTGCGCTGCTACGACGACGTCTTAGCCTTTGTCGCGGAGCGTCAGGATGAGGAACACCGGGCCGGCATCGTTTCGGGCAAGCTGAAAAAAGGAATACACAGTCCCCTCTTCCATCGTCTTCTGAAGACCGAACTCTACCCCTACCAGAAGGAAGGCGCGCTGTTCGCGGTCCGCGCAGGCCGCTGTTTGATCGGCGACGATATGGGGCTCGGCAAAACCATCCAGGCCCTGGCCTCCGCCGAACTCATGCAGCGGCTGTTCAACATCGGAAAGGTGCTGATCGTCGCGCCCACGTCGCTCAAGCACCAATGGCGGACGGAGATCGAGAAGTTTACCGATAAAAACGTCTCCGTCGTGGAGGGCCTGAACGCGGAGCGGGCCCGGCTGTACCGGGCCGAATCCTTCTACAAGGTCATCAACTATGAGGTCGTGTTCCGCGACCTGGATCACATCAAAACGTGGTCCCCCGACCTGATCATCCTCGACGAGGCTCAACGGATCAAGAACTGGAACACCCGGACCGCCAAGGCCGTCAAGCGGCTTGAATCGACCTTTGCGCTGGTGCTCACGGGAACGCCGCTTGAAAACAGGATCGAAGAGCTGCATTCGATCGTGGAATTCGTCGACCGTTTCCACCTGGGGCCGCTCTATCGCTTCGTCCATAATCACCGCATGACGGACGGCGGCGGCAAAGTGACGGGTTACCGCAACCTCAGGACCATCAGGGAATCGCTGCAGACCGTCATGCTCAGGCGGACGAAGAATGAAGTGCTGCGGCAGCTCCCCGGACGCACGGACAAGAACTTTTTCGTGCCCCTGACCCGGGAACAGTTCGTCATCCATGACGAATACCGGGAGCTGGTGGCCCAGCTCGTGGCCAAGTGGAGGCGCTTCAAATTCCTGAGCGACGCCGACCAGAAAAGGCTCATGATGGCGCTCAATCTCATGCGCATGGTTTCGGACAACACCTATCTGGTGGACAAGAAGACCGTTCACGGCCCCAAGATCGAAGAACTCGAGATCGTTCTCCGTGAACTCGTGGTGGAGAGCGGCGAGAAAGTCGTGGTTTTCACCCAGTGGCTCCGGATGGCGGAACTCGTGCGGGAAGTCCTGAAGCGAAACAATATCGGCTATACCCAGCTGCACGGCGGCGTCCCCTCGAAACAGCGGCGGGACCTGATCTCGAAGTTTCGGGAAGACCCGGCCTGCCGCGTCTTCCTCTCGACCGACGCGGGAGGAGTGGGCCTGAATCTGCAAGCGGGCTCGGTGGTGATCAACATGGACATCCCCTGGAACCCGGCCGTGCTGGAACAGCGGATCGGCAGGGTCCACCGCATGGGCCAGAAGAAGCCGGTCCGGGTCATCAACTTCGTAACGTCCGGCTCGATCGAGGAACGCATCCTCGAACTGCTCGCGTTCAAGAAGTCCGTCTTCGCGGGAGCGCTCGACGAAGGTGGCCAGGACACGGTGACCGTCGGAGAATCGAAGCTCAATGCGTTGATGCGAACTGTCGAGACGATGACGCAGGACATCCCGCGGCCGGACCCGGCAGCCGAGCGTCAGAAACGACGGGAAGAGGAACTTGCGGAAAAAGAGGTCCGGGGAGAATCTGCTCGCGCCGCACGGGCCGCGGCAGCGACGCCGGGAAACGGCCATAGAGCGTCAAGCGATTCCCTGAACGCGCTTTTCCAGACCGGCGCGCGGTTCCTGAGCGATCTCGGAGATATGCTCGCGCGACCCGGAGAACCTTTGGAAAAGCGTCTTCAAACCATGATCGGCAAGGACGATGCGACGGGCGGCGCATATATAAAGATTCCGCTGCCGGAAACGGAGAGCATTAAAGCCGTTTTCACGGCGCTGGGCGAGCTGCTGTCTCATGCAGCGCAAGCTGCAAGAAAAACTGAATAAGCTACGGTTTGTTTCGCGGGAAGAGGGAGAATCCTGTTCGTAATCGGAATGCGGAGGAACTCAGGCGAGCAAATCTTTTATTCGTACGGAAAGCCCCTCGATCAACGTAACTTCCTCGTCGAAGCTGAAGAGCAAAGCTTCTTTTTTTCCCTTCTGGTACAGGCTGCCGCTCCGGGTGATCGGATCGACAAGGACCACTCGCTCCACGCCGAAGACAAGGTAATCCCTCACCTTGTCGGTCATCTCCCAGGCTGTATTGCTTTCGGAGATGATTTCGATGATGAGATCGGGCGGGATTTCAAGCATGCCTATGGGGCGCTCGACGAATTTATTTCTGTTTACATAAACGACATCCGCCGCGCGGATTCTGAGCGGCGTCTTCGTAATAACAATTCCAACTTCGCCTACCGCTACAAAACCTTTATCGCCGTAATGTTTCGTCAATAAACCAAAAAATATTCCTTCCAACCGGCCATGTTCGAAGCCCGTAGGCGTCATATCATGCCTCTCCCCATCGATGATTTCGTAATTGCCGTCCGGAAGATGGCCTATATCCTGGTAGGTATAACTCTGTTTGGCCGTTACCGTATTCATGACTATACTTTAGCGTAAGGGCAGCGGCAAGTCAACGGTTTTCCCAATTGCGACACCCGCCCTATTTCTTCGGGACAACCTTGACGAACCGCTTCTTGCCAACGCGCAGAATGTACGCTCCCCCAGAGAAAAGCTTCGCATCCACATCCGTCACCGGCTTCTGGTCCACCTCGACAGCGCCCTGCTGAATGAGCCTGCGCGCGTCGGAGTTGCTCTTTGCCACACCGGCGAGCGCCATCACCTTCACGAGCTTCATGGTCTCGCCTTCCCAGGTGATCTCGACCACGGGGATATCGTCCGGAAGGTCCTTCTTGCTGAAGACCTTCTCGAACTCCTCCCGCGCCACGCATCCCTCGCCCATGGCGCAGAACCGATCCACCAGTTCCTCTGCGAGCCGCTTCTTTGCCTCCATCGGGTGGAGCGCGCCGGACTTGATGTCGTTCTTGATCTTCTGGAGATCATCGAGCGACACCGCGCTTACGAGCTCATAATAGCGATACATCAGTTCATCGCTGGCGGACATCACCTTTCCGAAGATCTCTTTCGATGGCTCGTTGATGCCGATGTAATTCCCCAGGCTCTTGCTCATCTTGTTCACGCCGTCCAGCCCTTCCAGAAGAGGCATCATGACGATGCACTGCGGCTCCTGGCCGTACTCCTTCTGGAGCTCCCGTCCCACGAGCAGGTTGAACTTCTGATCCGTGCCGCCCAGCTCCACGTCCGACTTCATCATGACCGAATCGTACCCTTGGATGAGCGGATACAGGAACTCATGGATGCTGATGGGAAGTTCCGCCTGGTACCGCTTTTTGAAATCATCCCGCTCAAGCATCCGGGCCACGGTCTGTCTGGCCGCAAGCTGGATCATTCCTTCGGCGGTCATCTTCGACATCCACTCGCTGTTGAAGGCGATCTTCGTCTTGACGGGATCGAGCACCTTGTAGATCTGCGCCTGGTAGGTCTTCGCGTTCCCGGCAACCTCTTCCTTGGTGAGATGCTTCCGCGTCTCAGACTTGCCCGTGGGATCGCCGATCATGCCCGTGAAGTCGCCGATCAGGAAGGTCACCTCGTGGCCCAGTTCCTGGAACTGGCGCATCTTGTTCAGAAGCACCGTGTGTCCCACATGGATGTCCGGCGCCGTTGGGTCGAAGCCGGCCTTGACGCGCAGAGGCTTTCCCGTCGAGACCGACCGCTCCAGTTTCTTCAGCAGGTCCGCTTCGACGATCACCTCGGCGGCGCCGCGCTTGATGATCTCCAGTTGTTCTTTAGCAGATAACATTAGGATAAACCTTGTATTAGGTAGGGGCGGCCCTGCGTGGCCGCCCGAAACAGGGCAACCACACAGGGTTGCCCCTACATTAATTCCGAACTCCGCATCCTTTACTTCTTAACGAGTTCTTCCACGACCTTCGCCATCAGAGGATGGGTGCCGATGTAGTCCGTCACGATGATCTCGGTCTCCGGATGCTGTTTCCGGGCCTTTTCGATCAATTCCGGGATGTCCCTGGTCACATGGGCGCCTGCCTGAAGAAAGAACGGAACGATCACGACGCGGTCCACCTTCTGACCGATGCAGCGCTCAAGCACCTCTTGAGGGGTGGGCGGGACATATTGCAGGAAGGCGTGTTCCACAACAGAGAATTCGCCGGCCCTCTTTATACCGTCAACGACTGCCCGAATAGCGGTTTCGGCGTTCTTGTTCCTGCTCCTGCTCCCATGCCCCAGGATTATGACGGCAGTCCTCACGAAGGCTCCTTCCCCTACAAGAGTGACGTTTTTAGCATAGCAGGTCGAAAAAGTCAAATTAATATTGACAGATAGGGGTTCCACCGGTACTGTGTTTCGAAGGCCCTGCGTGCTAAAGAAGGGGGCATGTCCTCACGCACAGGAGGCGTTGATCATGGACAAGGAAGAGGAATTCACCGTACGGGACCGACGGTCAGGCGCGTCCGATACCGGAGAGACTCAGCCGGCAAACAAACCTGCCTCAGAGGGGCAGGAGCAGCCCGAACCTGAACTCCGGGAGCGCCAGCAGGATCCGGGACCGGCCCAGGACCTGGACTTCTCCACCTTCGTTATCTCGCTCGCGAGCAGCGCGCAGGTGAACCTGGGGGCCATGCCGCACCCGGAAACGAACCAGACCCACCAGAACTTCCCGGCAGCCAAACAGATGATCGATATCCTGACCATGCTGCAGACCAAGACAAAAGGGAACCTGACCGAAGCAGAGGCGGCGCTCGTCGAACAGGTGCTGTTCAGTCTTCGTATGCACTATGTGAGGACTGTGGAAGGGCAAAAAAAATCCGGCGGGTGACCATAGGAACCGCCGGACGCTTTCTCGATTATTTTTTCTTCGTTGCCTTCTTCTTGGCAGCCTTCTTTACCACCTTCTTCTTTGCCGCCTTCTTCATGGTGCCGCAGCACCGCGTCCCGCACGCCATCCTCCCTCACCCCCTTTCGAACCCTGCCGCACGATCGAACCAGGAAAGAATGGTACGCGTCGTGATGTTATTTTGTCACTGCCAGTATCTCCTTGGCCTGTTCTACGTCCTTGTGCATCTGGCTGACAAGAGCGTCCACATCGGGGAACTTCTGTTCGCCGCGGAGCCGTTTGATAAAAGCCACCTCCAGGTGTTTTCCGTAGAGGTTTCCGTCGTAGCTGAACAGAAAGACCTCCAGGGAGACCGGACCGGCGCCGAAGGTGGGCCGGACACCGATGGAGGCAACCCCGTCGAGATGATGTCCGCCCAGGAGAGCGCGCACGGCGTAGACGCCATAGGCGGGCAGCAGTTCATTGGCGGACTGGATGTTGGCGGTAGGGAAGCCCAGGCTGTGGCCCCGGCTTTCGCCGTGGATCACGTTCCCTTCGATGGAGTAGTGTCTTCCCAGGTACGGGTAGGTCTCGTCCACGCGGCCGCTCGACACCAGGTCACGGACCAGGGAACTGCTCACAACGACCCCGCCTACCTGCACGGCGTCCACCGCGCCGACAGTAAATCCGAAGAGCCGGCCCATCTCCTTAAGCGACTCTATGCCGCCCTCCCTGCCCTTCCCAAAGGCGTAGTCGTAGCCCACGTAGATCTCTTGAACGCCGATCTTCTCCACCAGCACACGCTTGGCGAAGTCTTCGGGGTTCTGAGCGGCGAACTCACGGGTAAAATCCGCGCAAATCGCCGCCTGGATCCCCGAGGCCTCGATGAGCCTCATTTTGCCATGGAAGGTGTTCAGCAGAAGGGGGGAGCGCTCCGGCGCCAGGACCTTGAGGGGATGGGGCTCAAAGGTAAAGGCCATGGCGGTGCCGCTGATCTCTTTTGCCCGCTCGACGACCCTCTTAAAGATGGCCTGGTGGCCCAGATGCACACCGTCGAAGTTTCCGAGGGTGAGCACAGGCTTGGGAAACTTCTCTGAGTAGTTCTTGATGCCCCGGATGATCCTCATTGCGCAGGGATAATCGCACACTGAGGCCCTTTTGTCAACGGTGCGGTCCCGAAAAGTTATTGACAATAAAAGAGGCCCTGTGCTATAACTTGAAGTCTTTAAAGGCCTCTTTTTTCCAAGGATTTCAACTCATGGCAACAATCATCCCCTTCCGGGGGGTCCAATTCGATCTCGCAAAGGCCGGCGCCATTCCTGATCTGGTCTGCCCGCCCTATGACATCATCTCGCACGAGCAGCAGCAGGCGCTGTACCGCAGGAGCCCGCATAACGTGATCCGGCTCGAGTACGGACTGGAAAGCCCGGGCGACACGGAAACGGACAACCGCTACACCCGCGCGGCAGCGCTCCTGGACGAATGGTTCAAAGCGGGCGTCCTGAAACAGAGCAGCCAGCCCGCGATCTATATATATGAGATGGAGTTCGGCGGCAGCAGGAAACCTCGAAAGCTGCGCGGCTTCATCTGCATGGTCCGGATCGAGGATTATGACTCGGGGATCGTGAAACCCCACGAGACAACGCTCTCGGGGCCCAAAACAGACCGGCTGAACCTTCTCCGGTCCTGCAAGGCCGGCTTCAGCCAGATCTACTCGCTCATCTCCGACGATGCGGGGAGCATCGGTGATATACTGGGAAGTGTCACGCAGCAGCCCGAGCTGGAAGTGAGGGCCGAAGACGGCGTCATACACCGCGTCTGGACGCTTTCAGACAGGAACGCGATCGACACGATCGTGCGCGATGTGGCGGACAAACCGATCTTCATCGCCGACGGTCATCACCGCTATGACACGGCGCTGAACTACCGGAACGAACGCAGGAAAACCGCCGGATCCTTCACCGGCGAAGAGGGCTTCAATTATGTACCCATGTTCCTCGCGCGGATCGAGGACCCGGGGCTCATGATCCTGCCTGCGCACCGGGCATTGTTCAATCTGACGGATTTCCATCCGCAGCGGTTCGAAGAGGACCTGAATAAGTTCTTCAACATAGAACGTATCGATTTTTCGAAGAGATCGGAGCCGGCTGACCGCAAAACGGTCCTGGATACCATGGCGAAACGTTCCGACCATGCACATATCTTCGGCATGCGGGTCAAGGGAGAACACAGCTACTACCTCCTGACCCTGCGGAATGAAGCGGACATGGACGCCATCATCGCTGAAAGATCGCCGGCGTACCGCCGGCTGGACGTCTCGATCCTCCACCACCTTATCATCGACCGGCTCCTGGGGATCAAGATGGAGACCCATAAGCTTGGATTGAACATCGAGTATATCAAGGAAGCCGATGACGCGGTAAAATCGGTCGCCGACGGCACCGCGGAGGTCATCTTCCTGATGAACCCCACCAAGGTGACCGAAGTGAGGGACGTGGCAGCGGCAGGCGAACGCATGCCCCAGAAAGCCACGTACTTCTATCCCAAGCTCCTCTCGGGGCTGGTGGTGAGCAAGATAGAATAATTGCAAAGTTCAAATTGCAAAGTGCAAAGTGCAAAATAAAACCCTGGCACCATATCTTTATCGGGCATTTTGCAATCTGCAATTTACAATCTGCAATTTAATATTTCGTTTGTTCTCAAGGAGGCTACCATGGCAGTCAGAGTTGCGATCAACGGATTCGGACGTATCGGCAGGAACGTGTTCCGCGCTTCGCAGGGCAACAAGGACATCGAGATCGTGGCGATAAACGACCTTACGGACACCAAGACACTTGCTCACCTGCTGAAATGGGACTCCACTTTCGGTGAGTTTCACCATGACGTCAAGGCCGGCGAAGGCAAGATCATCGTGGACGGCAAAGAGATCGCCGTCCTTGCCAAGAAGGACCCCGCGGAGCTTCCCTGGAAGGACCTCAAGGTGGACATCGCCCTGGAGTGCACCGGTCTGTTCCTGGACAAGGCGAGCGCCGGGAAGCATATCACCGCGGGCGCCAGGAAGGTCATCATCTCCGCGCCTGCCAAGGACCCCGATGCAACCTTCGTGATCGGCGTGAACGAGCATACCTACGACCCCAAGACACACCACATCATCTCAAACGCCTCCTGCACCACCAATTGTCTGGCACCCATGACCAAGGTGATCCATGAGAACTTCGGCATCGTGCACGGCCTGATGAACACGATCCACTCCTATACCAACGACCAGAAGCTCCTCGACCTGCCGCACAAGGACCTTCGCCGGGCTCGCGCCGCGGCCCTGTCCATCATCCCGACCTCCACCGGCGCGGCAAAGGCCGTGTCCCTCGTGCTGCCGGAACTGAAGGGCAAGCTCGACGGCATGTCGCTTCGCGTGCCTACGCCGAACGTGTCGGTCGTTGACGTGGTCTTCGAGGTATCGAAGAAGACCACCAAGGAAGAGGTGAACGCTGCGCTCAAGACCGCTGCCGAAGGCAAGCTCAAGGGCATCCTGCAGTTCGAAGAATCACCGCTTGTCTCGATCGACTTCAAGGGCAACCCGCACTCATCCATCGTGGACGCGGCGCTCACCAGCGTCATGGAGGGGACCATGGTCAAAGTGATCTCCTGGTATGACAACGAGTGGGGTTACTCGAACCGGCTGCGCGACCTGGCGATTATGGTGGCGAAGAAGGGACTGTAAAAAACCGAAGGTACGAAGGTAGGAAGGTAAGAAGTTATGCGCGTTGTTCACGTATCTTCGCAACTTCCCATCTTCCCAACTCCGGATTCACCGAGGTAAGGCAATGGACAAGAAAACCATCGAAAAGGTCGACATCAAGGGCAAGCGCGTATTCATCAGGGCCGATTTCAACGTGCCCATCGACGAGAACGGCAACATCACCGACGACACGAGGATCCGCTCCACGCTCCCGACGATCAACTACGCCCTCGACGCCGGCGCCAAGGTCATCCTTGCATCGCATCTGGGCCGCCCCAAGGGCAAGCCTGACGCCAAGTTCAGCCTCGCCCCCGTGGCGATCCGCCTGAACCGTCTCCTGAACAAGGACGTGAAGTTCGCCAAGGACTGCATCGGCCCCGACGTAGAGCAGAGCGTGCAAGGCATGCGGCCGGGCGATGTGCTGCTGCTCGAGAACCTCCGGTTCCACGCCGAAGAGGAAAAGAACGACGAGGGTTTCGCCCGTGCTCTCGCCGCGCTCACCGACGTGTACGTAAACGACGCCTTCGGGACCGCGCACCGGGCCCACGCCTCGACCTACGGCATCGCCAAGCATGTGAAGGTCGCGGTCGCCGGTTTTCTCATGAAAAAAGAGATCGAATATCTCCAGAAGACCGTAGCCAATCCGGCCAGGCCTTTCGTGGCCATCCTGGGGGGCGCCAAGGTCTCCGGCAAGATCGGCGTGATCGAGAACCTCAAGAGCAAAGCGGACAAGATCATCGTGGGCGGCGCCATGGCCTTTACGTTCAGCAAGGCCCGCGGCCAGGAGGTTGGCAACTCGCTTGTGGAGCCCGAAATGTTTGAAGTGGCGCAGCGCACCCGCAAAAGCCTCCGAGAGAGCAACGTGAAGTTCTATCTCCCTGTGGATTTCGTCGTGGCCGAAAACATGAACGACGGAGCGGCGACCAAGATCGTCACCTCCCAGGAGATCCCGCCGGGATGGATCGGCCTGGACATCGGCCCGGCAACGACCCGGCTATTCACGGAAGCCATCCAGGACGCCAAGACCATCATCTGGAACGGCCCCATGGGCATGTTCGAGAAGGACGCCTACTCCCGTGGCACCTTCGCCATCGCGCGCGCCGTTGCCGATGCCTACGCGACGACCATCGTCGGCGGCGGCGATACGGACGTGGCCGTGCACAGGGCAGGCGTTTCCGACAGCATTACCTTCATCTCCACCGGCGGCGGCGCGTCGCTCGAGCTGCTCGAAGGCAAGGTGCTGCCCGGTCTTGCGGCACTTACGGATGACAAGGATTGAGCCGCGAAGGCAGGAACGTGGGAAGGTAAGAAGGTACGAAGCTGTATTGTACGATCCTGCTCATCCTCTTACCTTCGGACTTTTCGTGTGATGAGCGACCAGAATGACTGAAAAGAGGCCTATCTCATGAACAAGAAACGAGTGCCGATCATCGCCGGCAACTGGAAGATGAACATGACCGCTACGCAGGCGCGTGAGCTTGCAGGAAAGCTCATTCCGTTGGTCGCGGCCGTCAAGGACCGGGATATCGTGCTGGCCCCCCCGTTTACCGCGATCGCGGCGGTGGCCGAAACGATCAAGGGTACGAACATAAGCCTCGCCGCCCAGAACCTCCACTGGGAGGACAAGGGCGCCTTCACCGGCGAGATCTCGGCGGATATGTTGTTGGATTCGGGCTGCAAATATGTTATTATCGGGCACAGCGAACGAAGGCAGTTCTTCGGTGAGACAGACGAAACGGTCAACAAGAAGATCAAGCAGGCGCTCAAAAAGGGGCTGTTGCCTATCCTGTGCGTCGGCGAGATGCTGGCCGAACGCGAGGCCGGCAAACTGAACGAGATCATCAGCCGCCAGGTGACCGGCGGGCTCAGAGATATTTCCGCCGACGACATGCGGAAGATGGTCATCGCTTATGAACCCGTCTGGGCCATCGGCACCGGCAAGACAGCGACGCCCGAACAGGCCAACGAGGTGCACGCGCTTATCCGGCAGCAGGTGAAGGCCCTCTACAGCGCGGACATCGCCGAAGGCCTCCGCATCCAGTACGGCGGGAGCGTGACGCCCGAGAACGTGTCGACGCTCATGGCAAAGCCGGACATCGATGGCGCTCTCGTGGGCGGCGCGAGCCTGAAACCGGAGTCGTTCGCGGCGCTCGTGAACTTCAAGTAACACCGATGAGCCGCTGAGGCACAGAGAACATCTGGGCATCGGCTTCATTTTTAATCTCATTTACCGTTCCCTCAGTGACCTCTGTGTCTCTGTGGTTAAATTCAAGGAGGTAGTTGCAATGCGGTTCATGCTCACATCACTTCATATCATCGTTTCGGCCATTCTGATCGGGATGGTGCTCCTGCAGAAAGGCAAGGGTGCCGACATCGGTGCGGCCTTCGGCGGCGCTTCGAACACGGTGTTCGGGCCCCGGGGCGCCCAAAGCTTCATGGCGAAGCTTACCACGGGAGCGGCGATCATCTTCATGATCACGTCGTTCTTCCTGGCCGTTACCTCGGCCAAAAAGAGCTCCATCATGGAGAGCGTGAAACCGCCCGCACAGAGCCAGCAGGCTCCGATGCAGCTTCCCCCGCCGGCAGCGGCACCCGTAGCGCCCACACAGAAGTAGCGCCGGCAGCAGTCCCTTCGCATGAGATGGATCACCGCTCAGGGTAGGCTTTGCCTACCCTTTGTTTTTTCGTTATGATACTTCACGAAAAGATAAACAAGGGCCTTTCACCGCAGAGGTCGCAGAGGAAAATCAACCGGCAAGTCCGCTGCCCCCTTTTTTCTTTTTCTCTCCCGCTGCATCCCCTGCGGTTCAATAGCATCCTTGTCCTTTTTCTTCTCTTTCTGTCTCTCTCCGCCTGCGGCGAGAAGGTCGAGCGGAACCCCAACAGTTTTGTCGCAAGCTCCATTGGCGACGCGCGGCGGCTGAATCCCATCATCGCCAACGACAGCGCGTCGGGGACGATCAACGACCAGATCTTCAGCGGGCTCGTCAAGTACGACAAGAACATCAAGCTCATCGGCGACCTCGCCGAGCGATGGGATGTCTCTCCCGACGGCAGGACCATCACCTTCCGCCTCCGGAAGGGCGTGCAATGGCATGACGGCGCCCCATTCACCGCAGAGGACTGTCTCTTTACCTACCAGCGGCTTATGGACCCCAAGGTGGCCACCCCCTACGGCAGCTCGTACATGGATGTGGCAAAAGCCGAGGCGGTGAACAAGCACACCTTCCGCGTCACCTACAAGAAGCCCTTCTCCCCGGCCCTCGAAAGCTGGAGCATGGGCGTGATCCCCAAACACCTCCTCGAAGGCAAGGACATCAACACCGACGCGTTCAACCGGCAGCCCGTCGGTACCGGTCCCTATAAACTGAAAGAATGGATCGCGGGACAAAAGATCGTCCTCGAAGCGAACGAGCGGTACTTCGAAGGCAGGCCGAACATCGACCTGTACCTCTACCGCATCATCCCCGACTCCACCACCATGTTCCAGGAACTGCTCTCTGGCGGCGTGGACATGATGGGCCTCAACCCCCTGCAGTACCTCCGCAAGAGCGAGAGCCGCAGGATCAAGGAGAACTACCGCAAGTTTCGCTATCCGGCGAACGCATTCACCTATATGGGTTACAACCTGAAAAGCCCGCTCTTCGCCGACAAGAATGTCCGCCAGGCCCTTGCCTATGGCATCGACCGCCAGAGCATCATTGACGGCGTCCTCCTGGGCATCGGCCGACCCTGTACCGGCCCCTTCTCCTACGTCTCGTGGGCATACAATCCGAAGGTGCAACCCTATCCCTACGATCCCGACCGGGCAAAGCGCATGCTCGAAGAGGCTGGATGGAAGGACGTGAACGGCGACGGCATTCTGGAAAAGGACGGCCGCCCCTTCCACTTCACGATCCTGACGAACCAGGGGAACGGCGAGCGCATCCGCGCATCCGAGATCATCCAGCAGAATTTCAAGAAGGTGGGGATCGACGCCAAGATCCGGGTGATGGAGTGGCAGGCGTTCCTGGAGCAGATCGACAAGCGCTCCTTCGACGCCATCATCCTGGGATGGAGCATGAGCCGGGACCCCGACCTCTATGACATCTGGCATTCGAGCAAGACCGGCAAGGGCGAGTATAATTTCATCGGCTACAACAACCCCGAGGTGGACCGTCTGCTCGTTCAGGGCAGGCGCGTTTTCAGCGTCAAGGAACGGAAGAAGATCTACTACCGCATCCACGAGATCCTAGCCGATGAGCAGCCCTACGCGTTCCTCTACGTACCGGACGCGACGCCCATCGTGCACAAGCGGTTCAAGGGCATCGAGGTCGCGCCGGTGGGCATCATGTACAACTTCAACCAGTGGAACGTGCCGAAGAACCGGATGGAGTGGTAATTACGAGGAGCAATGCAAATTTCAAAGTGCAAATTGTAAATTGCAGTTCTGTCGGTCGTCTTCTCAATTCAATTTTCAACTTGAACTTTACAATTTGATATTTGCAATGCCTGTGAACATGCCCATCATCACCGTCAATAATCTAACTAAAAAGTTCAAATCCCTCACCGCCGTGGACGACATTTCCTTCTCCGTGAACGAGGGCGAGGTCTTCGGGTTCCTGGGCCCCAACGGCGCGGGCAAGACCACGACCATCAACATTCTCTGCACGCTGCTCACGCCCACGGAGGGCCGGCTGTCCATCGCGGGAAATGACTGTGTGGCCCGGCCGGACCAGGTGCGCGCCTCGATCGGCCTCATCTTTCAGGATACGACCCTGGATACCGGCCTCACGGCCTATGAGAACCTGAAGTTCCACGCCTATCTCTACAACCTCGACCATAAGCTCACCGGAAAGCGGATCGACGAGATGCTCGAAGTGGTGGAGCTGACCGGCAGAAAGAACGACCTCATCAAAAACTTCTCGGGCGGCATGAAACGGCGGCTTGAGATCGCCCGAGGGCTCCTGCACTACCCCCGCGTCCTGTTCCTGGACGAACCCACGCTCGGCCTCGACCCCCAGACCCGGAACACGATCTGGGAGTTCATCAACACCCTCCGGAAGCGCGAAAAGATCACCGTGTTCATGACCACCCACTACATGGAGGAGGCGGAGAATTGCGACCGCATCGCCATCATCGACCACGGGAAGATCATCGCCGAGGGAACGCCGGCGAAGCTTAAGGAGATGGTCCACGGAGATATTGTCCGGCTCGTGACCGAGGACAACACGCGGGCCATCGCCGATATCCGGCAGGCCTTCGGGATCCCGGCCAAAGAGGAGAACGGCGGCCTCTTCCTCGAGGTAGAACGGGGAGAAGAGTTCATCCCC
This sequence comes from uncultured Nitrospiraceae bacterium, assembly GCA_964412455.1. Taxonomy (GTDB): domain Bacteria; phylum Nitrospirota; class UBA9217; order UBA9217; family UBA9217; genus JAAXXJ01. The sequence goes on from CAYPOT010000035.1 coordinate 17,159, forward strand.
CGGCTCATCCATGGGCTGTCGGTCAAGACCAGGTCGGTCAGTCTTCAAAAGCCGACGCTGAACGATGTGTTCCTGAAGCTCACCGGCAGGACCATCCGGGACGACGTCCTGGCGGACGACAAGGAAACGACCCGGGAATTCGTCCGCAGCCACCGGAGGGCGCAGCGATGATCCAGTTCCGGCCGATCTACGTCATCTGCCTCCGGGAGTTCATCAAGTTCTTCCGCGAGAGGAGCCGCCTCCTCGGAACGCTCGCGCGGCCCGTACTCTGGCTGTTCGTGGTCGGCAACGGCATGGGTTCGCTCATCAAGCCCCAGGCCGGTTATTCCTACCTGCAGTTCATTTTCCCCGGCATGATCGGAATGACCATCCTTTTCTCGTCCATCTTTTCGTCCATCTCGATCGTCTGGGACCGGGAGTTCGGGTTCATGAAGGAGATGCTCGTGGCGCCCATCTCGCGGACGTCCATCGTGATCGGCAAGGCGATCTCCGGAACGCTCATTTCCGTTGCCCAGGCGGTCATCATCCTGGTCTTTATCCCCTTCCTCGGCATCCAGATCACCTTCATGCAGTTCATCGAGGTCGTTGCCGTGGCCGTCCTTGTCTCGTTCTGCATCACGTCCATGGGCATCCTGATCGCCGCACGGCTCACCTCGTTCGACGGTTTCAACATCATCATGAACTTCCTGGTCATGCCCATGCTCTTCCTCTCCGGCGCCATGTACCCGGTCACGTCCCTGCCTCCCGCGCTCCGGCATTTGACCCAGCTCAATCCCCTCACCTACGGCATCGATGCTTTCAAGCACGTCCTGCTCCGGAACGGCGCGCCGCCCCTGGGCCCGGAGTTCCCGCTCATGGTCGACCTCGTCGTCGTCACCGCGATCTCCCTGGTCATGATCACCCTCGCGGCCTTGTCATTCCGGCAGAAGGAATAATTCCCGCCAAAATCAGCAAAAATCCCTTGAGTTTTCCCCGACAAAATACTATTATGGGGTTTCTTATCGTTGAAACTTTATTTACTTCATGTAATCAGGGAGATAGAGGATGTCGAGAGCTGACAGGTTTGTTAAGGCATGCAGGCGCGAGCCCGTGGACGCAACACCCGTGTGGATGATGCGCCAGGCTGGGAGGTATCTGCCGGAGTACCGCGAGATCCGGGCGAAGCATACCTTCCTTGAGATGTGCAAGACGCCGGAGGTCGCCGCCGAAGTGACGGTCCAGCCGGTGCGCCGCTACGAGATCGACGCGGCCATCATCTTCGCCGACATCCTGCTCCCCCTGGAGCCCATGGGCATCGGCCTGGAGTTCGCCAAAGGCGAAGGCCCGGTGATCCACAACCCGGTACGCACGATGGCCGATGTGCAGAAGCTCAAACCCATCGACGCGGCAACGCAGATCGAGTATCTCATGAAGGCGATCAAGCTCGTCCTGAAAGAGCTCAACGGCAAGGTGCCGCTCATCGGGTTCTCCGGCGCTCCCTTCACGCTCGCAAGTTACATGATCGAGGGCGGCGGCTCCCGGAACTATGAGCACGCCAAGACCATGATGTTCGCCGAACCCAAGGCCTGGCACAAGCTCATGGAGCACCTCACCGGCGTTATCATCAACTATATGAACGCCCAGATCGACACGGGGGTGCAGGTGGTCCAGCTTTTTGACAGTTGGGTCGGCGCGCTCGGACCGGCGGACTACCGCGAGTTCGTGCTGCCCCACCAGAAGAACGTGATCGCAGGCATCAAGAAGACCGTCCCGCTCATCCACTTCGCCCACGGCGCCACCCATCTCCTTGAGATGGTGGCCGAGGCGGGCGGCGATGTCATCGGCCTCGACTGGCGGTGCAATCTCGACGAGGCATGGAAACGCGTGGGACACGACAAGGCCGTTCAGGGCAACATCGACCCCATCTCCCTCTTCGGTTCGAAAGAGTTCATCCGGAAGCGGACGAAGGAGATCCTCGACCGGGCGGGTGGCAGGAACGGCCATATCATGAACCTGGGCCACGGCATCCTCCAGCAGACGCCCCTCGAGAACGCCGCGGAATTCATCAACGCGACGCATGAAATGAGCAAGAGATAGGCGAAAGGCAGTCAAAATTCAGTCGAGAAGCAGTCGTAGGGCAGTCGAAAGGCAGTCATGAATAAGTTGTGAAGCAGTTTTCTCTGACTGCCTCTTGACTAACGACTTCCCGACTGCCTCATGACTGGATCATTTTATGTCCCATACTGCAATCATACTCATAGCATTAGGCGGCCCCCGGAATCTCGACGAGGTCGGTCCTTTCATGGAGGCCTTCATAGGCAGGCCGGCGCCGCCGCCTGTCGTTGCCGCGGTACAGGAGCGATACGAGCACATCGGCGGCAAATCGCCGCTGCCGGAGCTGGTGAAGGCCCAGGCCGAGGCCCTTGAACAAGAGCTCGGTGAAGGCTACCGGACCTACGAGGGCTTCCGGTATTCAAGGCCGACCGTGGCGGAATCCTTCGACCTCGCGATCAAGGACGGAGCGCGGCGCGTGATCGCGCTCTCCATGTCGCCTTTTTCGACCGAGGTCACGACCGGCGCGTATAAAAGCGCCTGTGACGCTCTGGGCAGCGGCGAAACCTGCCCGCTCTTCATCCCGAGCTGGCATGACAACCCGTTGTTCATTGATGCGTGGAAGGAGCGGATCTTCCATGGCCTGAAACGCCACCGCGAGACCCTGCGGCGCCATGCAGCCGTCATCTTCACCAGCCACAGCATCCCGCTCCGCTATGTGCAGGCCGGTGACCCCTACCGGAAGCAGATCGAGGAGACGGCCCAGATCATCGCGAAGCGCATGGCGTTGTCCCGCTGGTACATCGCCTGGCAGAGCAAGGGCGTCCGGGCCACCGAGCCCTGGCTGGAGCCCGACGTGGAGACGATCCTGGACATGATCGCAGCGGAAAAGAAGTGCGAGTTCGTGCTTGAGGTACCCCTCGGCTTCACCTGTGACCACCTGGAAACGCTCTACGACATCGACATCGTGCACCGCCGGCACGCGGAAAGTCTGGGCCTCACGTTTGAACGATCGGAATCGCTGAACACATCGCCGATCTTCATCAAGGCGCTGGCGGATGTTGTACGGAAGGCACATTAATACAAACGTGTAGTTTTTTATCACGTTGTCTTTGCGAGCGACCGAAGTGAGCGCGGCAATCTCGTTGTAAGATTAAAGATTGCTTCGTCGCCATGCTCCTCGCAATGACACAAGAGTAAGTGCGAATGTAATAATACCGCTTTTCAGTTTGCAAGCATTCGGAGAGACCATGAGAAACAACATCGTATCATTAGGCGCAGACGAACTGAAGTACGAGATCCGGGAGATCGTGGCCGTCGCCAAGGACTTCCAGCAAATGGGCGTCGATATCACCTGGGAGAACATCGGCGACCCCGTTCAGAAGGGCGAAAAACTTCCCGCCTGGATCAAGGACCTCGTCATGAATGCGATGAAAGAGGACCTGACGTACGCCTACTCCCCCACCAAGGGCCTCGATGCCACCCGGGAGTTCCTCGCCCAGCGGGCGAACCGGAACGGGGGCGTCAAGATCACGAAAGAGGACATTATCTTCTTCAACGGTCTCGGCGACGCGATCAGCAAGATCTACGGCCAGCTCCGCAAGGAATACCGCGTCATCGGTCCCAGCCCGGCGTACAGTACCCATTCCTCTGCGGAGGCCTCGCACGCGGGCTCGGAATACATCTCTTACAATCTTGATCCATCGAACCTCTGGTACCCCGACGTGAACGACCTCCGGATGAAGGTGAAGTACAATCCCTCCATTTCCGGCATCCTGCTCATCAATCCGGACAACCCCACGGGCGCCGTCTATCCGAAGGAGATCCTTCTTGAGATCGTTGCCATCGCGAAGGAATTCGACCTTTTCATCGTCTGCGACGAGATCTACATAAATCTCACCTATAACGGGAAGAAGTCCGTGCCGCTGGCCGACGTGATCAACGGCGTCTGCGGCATCTCCATGAAGGGCATCTCCAAGGAACTCCCCTGGCCCGGCGCGCGGTGCGGCTGGATCGAGGTCTACAACGCCGACAAGGACCCTGTCTTCGCCAAGTACATTAAAAGCATCGTGGACGACAAGATGCTTGAGGTATGCTCCACCACGCTCCCGCAGTGGGTCATCCCCGCGATCATGGGCGACAGCCGTTATGATGGGCATATCGCGAACCGCAACGCGATCTATGAAAAACGCTCCCGTCTCGCCTACACGCTTCTGAAGGATATCAAAGGCGTCCTGGTGAACCCGACGAACGGCGCCTTCTACTTCACGGTGATGTTCAGGGAGAACGCGCTCACGCCGAACCAGAAACTGAATGTCCTTAATGAAAGGGCGAAAGAAAAGGTCGAGCGGCTCGTGAAAAACGTCGCTCTCGACAAACGGTTCGTCTATTACCTCCTTGCGGCGACCGGCATCTGCGTCGTCCCGCTCACGGGATTCAACTGCGACCTTCAGGGCTTCCGCGTCACCCTGCTCGAGTCGGACGACGCGAAGTTCGAGTGGACATTCAAGACGCTGAAAGAGAAGATCGCCGAGTATCTGAACGGATAAATGCAGCTCATAGTTCGTAGCTCATGGCAACTGCTATTTGCTATGAGCTATCAACTACGAGCTGGTTCTTTCTCCGTGTCTCCGTGCCTCTGTGGCAGAAATGCTTTATGAAGGAATACTCTCATGTCTAAGGTCATCATCATCGGCGGCGGGATCGCCGGCCTTGCCGCGGCGGTCCACCTCAAGGCAGGCGCCAAGGTCCACGGCAAGACCATGGACGTCCTGCTGCTTGAGAAGAACCAGCGCATCGGCGGCAAGATCCTGACGGAGAGGATCGGCGATTACCTTGTGGAGGCCGGGCCCGACAGCTTCCTGCCCGAGAAGGTCTGGACGGTGAACCTGGCCAGGCAACTGGGCCTCGAATCCCAGATGCTGCCGTCCAACGACGCATTCAAGGGAACGTTCATCTATTCCGGCAAAAGCCTGCACTCCCTGCCCGAGGGCGTGATGCTCATGGTGCCTACGTCATTCTGGCCCATGGCCAAGTCGGACCTCATCTCCTGGCCGGGCAAGCTTCGCATGGGCATGGAAGTCTTCATGCCGCGCCGGAAGCAGCAAGGAGACGAAAGCCTCGCCTCCTTCGTCACCCGACGGCTTGGACAGGAGTGCCTCGACAAGATCGCCGAGCCCCTCGTCGCCGGCATCCACACGTCAAACCCCGACAACATGAGCGTCCTTGCCACCTTCCCGCGATTTGTCCAGATGGAGCAGAAGAGCGGAAGCCTCATCCGCGGCATGCTGGCGGCCCTGAAAAAACGCCCCCAGGCAACCTTGAGCGGCCCTCCGCCCAAACCGGGCCAGCCGGCCATGACCTATTTCATGAGCTTCAAACGCGGCATGGACACCCTTCCGAAGGCCTGCGAAGATTATATCGGCAAGGACTCCATCAGGCTCGGCGCGGCGGTCCGGGCGGTGGAACCCCGCGGCAAGGAATGGTCGGTGTTCCTCACAACCGGCGAGGAGCTTCGCGCGGACCACGTGGTCCTCGGCACGGCCGCGTACGACTCCGCGAACATGGTCAAGGGCTTCAATGCGAACCTCGCGACCCAGATGAACGCGATCCAGTGGTCCTCGTCGGGGACCGTCACCCTGGCCTTCAAACGCGGGGACGTCAATGTCCCGCTCCGGGGTTTCGGCTTCATCGTGCCGAAAGTGGAGAACCGCAGGATCAACGCCTCGACGTACAGCTCCATCAAGTGGTCCTATCGCGCTCCGGACGACACCATCCTGCTCCGGGCGTTCGTGGGCGGCGGACATCATGAGGAACTGGTGCATGAGCTCGACGACGCGGCCCTGACCGCGGTCGTGCTCGAAGAAGTGGACACCATCCTCGGTCTGAAGGCAGCCCCCGTCTTCTCCAAGGTATACCGATGGTTCAAGGGCATGCCCAAGTTCACCGTGGGCCACCTCGACCGGATGGCGCTCATCGACCGGAGGGTCGCCCTGCATCCGGGCCTCCATCTTATCGGCTGTTCCTACAAGGGCATCGGCATCGGCGACTGCGTGCACGAAGCGGAGATCGCGGCGGAGAAGATAGTGAAGACGTAGGACGACCGCTTACTGTACCGAAGCATCACTTTCCCACCACCCTCACTTGTTGGCTCGGATTGTGCCTTTCTGTCTTGATTTTCAGTGCAATCTGTACTATTCTACACTCGTAACGTTAGCATCCGTGGAGCATACTCTTCTCAATACTACAAAGGAGAAATACACTCTGAAGGAATTGAGAGAAAGAATACGGACGCTCGTGCATGCCGGTCGCTATCGGACGAAAATCCATGCCGTGCGCCACATGATAGAGGAAGGCTTCACTGAAAAAGATGTCGTTTCCGTTCTTGCCGGGGATAGTAAAATATTGGAGTCGTATGAAGAAGATAACAGGTGCCTGATTTACGGACATTTTACCATGGAAGGCGATGTGCGGCTGCCTCTTCATATAATCTGCGATTACTCGAATAAAAAACTGATTGATGTGGTAACAGCGTATATTCCGCAGAAACCATGGTGGATTACACCGACACGAAGAGGTCTTAAATGATGAAGAATACTGATGTTTCAAAAGAGCCGTGCTCGGAATGCGGCGGTCAGGTGAAGAAGAAGTATATTTCCCAGGCTTTCGAACGCGGCGGCATTACGGTAAAATTATCCGGTATCGCCGCCCTTGTCTGTTCAAAATGCGGAGAAATATACTTTCAGCCGGGCGGTTCAGAAAAAGTGGTAGAAGCCGCCAACTCCCTTTTCAAGCTCGCTGCAGCCGAGAAACAGTTCAAACGACCGCTGACGGGCCAAATTTGTCGGGCGTAATCCGTATGCAGTGCGCCTCGTAGCCATGCACGAAGCCGGTTGGAAATGAAGAAATTCATCTTTGACCGGCTTTTTCTTTTCACTGAGGATATTTAATCATGGCTTGGAAGAAAATATCTATTGAGAAGTTGGCAAAGTCCCTTGGCCAATATTACCGAGATCCGGGAGAAACAGCGGCTTGTCGGACTGATCGTGAAGACCCGGAAGGCAGAGAATCTGTCCCAGGCAGCCCTTGCCAGGAAACTTGGGATCAGTCAGGCGAGAATCGCGCAGATCGAGTCCGGTGTCGGCACCGTGAAGGTCACTTTTGACGTGCTTTTCAATATGCTGGTCGCTTTGGGGTTCGATTATCGAGTGGTAACGAAAAAGGCGGCCTGACACCGCACGGCTGACGGGTTGTCTTCATCGGCATCGGCGACTGCGTGCACGAAGCGGAGATCGCGGTGGAGAAGATATTGAAGTCGTAGTAGAAAGACCACGAGTCACACGATACCACAGAACACGGTCCTTCTCTCCCGATCCCCTCCTCTCGGTCAGACCATCCCGCTGCGCTGTTGTGCACATAATCCCCATCTGAACTGCTAGCCCTCAGACATTGAACACAGGAAGAGATGGCAAGAGTACTTTTTTATTCTGCAATTTGTGATATAGTCTGTTCGTATGTCTAACTTCCTGTAATCTATGATCGCTTGTTTTTGAAGCGTTAGCTTATTACAAATAGTAATCATCACATTACTAAGGAAGGGAGTACTTAACAAGATGTCGTTTAAGTCAGAAACATACCTCGTACTGATCGCCTCACCTTCCGACCTAACAGATGAGCGGCAAGCCGCAACTGAAGCTATCAACGATTGGAATGCCCAGCACGCCGTCGCAGAATCAGTAGTCTTACTTCCAGTTAAGTGGGAAACACATGCTATTCCGCAGTCGGGAATCAGACCACAGGAGGCGATCAACCGCCAACTCGTTCAGAGAAGCGACATTTTGGTTGGCATGTTTTGGACCAAATTCGGCTCTAAAACGGGGGTCGCCGAATCCGGCACAGTGGAGGAGATTGATCAATTCGTGACGGCTGGAAAGCCAGCTTTACTCTATTTCTCTAGCCGTCCCATCGACCCGAACAAGATCGATCTGAAGCAACACAAGAAACTAAAAAGCTTCAAGAACGCGACCTATAAGAAAGCGCTCACTGGTAATTTTAGCGAGGTTAATCAGCTACGACAGTCGATTCTTCGTGATTTGACGCACCAAGTTCGTGAAATGGAAGCGAGCAGGCGATCGGGCCGCACCGGTAAATTTGATCAAGCATCCAAGATCACCGATCTTATTCTCGTCCATAAACAGAACAAGATCACACCCGAGGAATATAAGAGATACCGCGATGAGATTTTGGGCCTCAGGCAGCGTTCTGGTGCCGAGACAAGAGATCCTGTGAAACCGGGGGAGGTTGGGCCAAACGGCTACAAGATCGGGTATACCAAGGGAGGAGACAAAGTCGAATGGATCCCCGACGAAGACCGGCCTGGCAAGGAATGGCCCCTACTGCTTCGGCGTAATGATAAGGATATCCTTGCCGCACAAAAAGAATTCTGGGACAAAGTATGGTGGAACCGTCATCAAGTCTGGCTTTACAAAATAAAATCCGGCGAAGAGCCTCTAACCAAAGAGCAGAAGCCTGTATTGGAGAAAGCGATGAGAGCGGCCCGACGCATCGAGCGTAAGTACGGTAGAAAAAATCTCGGATGGGATGACTTCGAATGGGGTTTGCTGAGCGGGCAGTTGTCAGCACTTGCCTGGGTGATGGGATCTGAGTGGAAAGAGTCTCTGGACACATAACAGAATATATAGGGGGGGTCACTTCTTTGGTCATGACAAGGATGACAAGGATAAAGAAGTGACCCTATGGAGACTCAACGGTTGAACAAACCAATAAATAATACACTATCTCCAGGCGAGAGATGTGCGTTTCCAGATGCCCAAGTCGTCAAGAGAGCGGCCATGCTGTTTGACCGTATCTATGCACCGTATTGGACAAATGGCTACGAAAATGTCCCTTCCAGCCTTAGAATCGACATTCCCATTTCTAATTATAAAATAAATATGGTTGGGAATAAATTGAGGAATGAACTAAAAGAAAACCACATAAAATCGACAAGCGCAGCAGGCAAGACCTTAAATGTTTTCAATAAGTCTCAATTAAGTAAACCTGAATTACGAGTTCTAGTGGACGATGTTAATAACATAATAGATGAATTTTTTCTGCGGCTTTATGTCGATAGCTTACGGGTAGATGGGTATTACGTCACGCCAGTTTATAAAAGCCAGCATCGTTTCTTTTGTGGATCATCCAGCCGGCAGTGTTTTGGCCTACCAAGCCGCAATGGAGAATATACCCGAAATTGTTGAATCTCAGGTATCTTGGGAACAAGTAATCGAGTTTCGCAGCGACAAAGAAGCTTTAAGAAAGTATCGGGAGTTAAGGCTTTGGCTTGAATACAGTTTGTCGGCACAGTCAGTTGAACATGCCCGAGACCTTATCGCACAGAAGGTTGAAGACTACGAGTGGGCGATCCGTAAACACGGGCTTAAGACTGCGACGGGTGCCTTGAGTCAGATATTTAGCTGGCAAGGACTAATATCTGTGGCGGCTGGCGTAGGCGTCGGCGCAGCGCTGGGCGGACCGATATGGTCAGCGCTCACGGGGTCACTACTTACGGTCGGCAGGGCATCTGTATGGATTGCTGATCGAACGATTGATAAGCAAGACATTCTACACGGTCCTAACTCCGAGACAGCGATAATCTGCGATGCCAGACGATTGGTGCGTGAAGAGAAATAACCAGAACGTTCCACGCCGACCGCGTCGCGGCGTGTGAACTCGTCGTTCATGTGCAAGTAACGACCTGTATTTGATGATTGTTTCGCCTGATCGAAATTGCAGTCTTGTAGGTGAATCATGTATATCTGAATTTTCATATGTGGACAACAAGTACTTTATGGAACCTGCACTCAGTTGCTGTAGTAAAGAATATTTGATCACCAGGAGCGGCCAGATCAATGAACACCATCGAGGTCAAGATCTACTACGAGGACACTGACTGCGGCAACGTGGTCTACTACGCCAACTACCTGAAGTACATGGAGCGCGGCCGCACGGAATTCCTGGCGGACCACGGTTTTAATGTGAGCGAACTTGCCGCCCAGGGAACGGTATTCGTCGTGGCCCGCGCCGAGATCGACTACCGCTCCTCCGCCCGCCTTGGCGAAACCATCGTGGTCAAGACGTGGATCGCCGAAGTGACCCGCACCTCCCTCCTCTTCAGCCACACGATGACCGACAAGGCCTCGGGACGTCTCATCACCGAGGCACAGGCACGGCTCGTGTGCGTTGATCCCACGGGAAAGATCAAACGCATCCCCGCCGACATGGGAGAAAAGTTCCTGTGAAGGAAGTCACCCGGGATTCTATCTTCCTCCGCGGTGCCGGCGTTGTACAGATCACGCAGCCAGTGAAGGGACACCGTTTCACCCTCGACAGCATACTCCTCGCCGACTTCTGCCGTATCAAGCCGAAAGAGCGCGTCCTCGAACCCGGAGCGGGAACCGGCATCATTTCCCTGCTCCTGGCGATGAAACATCCCCGTTCCCTGTTCTACCCCGTCGAGATACAGGATACGCTGCATGACCTCTGCAATGAGAACTATAAGGCCAACAAACTCGAGAACGTCATCCCCGTGCACCGGGACATTCGCCGGCTGTACCAATCCATCAATCCCGGCAGCTTTGACGTCGTTGTCACTAATCCACCGTACCTGAAGACCGGCGCTGGACGCTCGAGCGCTGATACGGGGCGCCGGATCGCAAGACAGGACCTGCTCGGAAGGATAGAGTTCTGGCTGGCCCTGCAAAAGTTCCTGAAGCAGGGTGGCCGATACAATCTCGTTTTTCCCGCTGCGCGTCTAACCGAATTATTAGCCAAGATGAAGAAACTGCCGCTGGAGCCGAAGCGCCTGAGACTCGTCCATCCTTATGCGGACCGGCCTGCCTCGCTGTTCCTCATCGAGGCTGTCAAGGACGGAGGAACCGGACTCGAGGTCCTGCCGCCTTTGATCGTCCACGAACCGGGCGGAGGGTATACGAAAGAGATGCGGGAGATATACGGACAAGACACGTGCGAGGTTGGGTAACGACTTAAGCAGTGCTTTTCCAGAGCGCACTGCATCCCATGAACAGGTACGCGCGCCACATGACCGGAACAGAGCAAATAAAACCACAGATCATGCCTGCGCGTGCGAAGCGAAAGCGCACATGGATGGCGGTATTGTACGGTTAAATCAGATGGCAACTTGTCATGTTTGCGCGGACCTGTGAATGGCGGTGCAGAAAAAAGAAAAGGGTAGTAGTAAGACAATAAGTATGGGCCGGTTTATTTCCGTCTCAGTTTCTTGTTCAGAAAGTCCCTCTCCATCAGGCGGCGCAGCGATTCCCGCGTCTGCTGGTCGGCAATGCCGGAGACGCAATTCTCTATCTTTGACTGCTCCTCCGGTCCCAGTGTCCCGGCAGCGGGCTGGTACTCATCACGCAGGACAGCGGAGGGTTCGAACTCGCCAAGCTTGAGCGTAATGCTCTCAACAGCTTCCTCTCCGAGGCGTTGGTTGACCTTCCCCATGATCTCCGGTTTCAACATTGATAGTTGCTGCATCCAGGCACTGCTGTCCACCAGGACCGTGAGCTTCTTCCCCCGCATGCCCGCGGGCCGGGCGTGCCGGGCAATGCCCGGGCCCACGGCCTTCGCCCACACGCCGTATATTCGGTACTCTTTAAGCTTTGCCCCCCACCCCCGATCGCGCAGGATCTTCTCGATCGTGGATGAGAGCTTTTCAACTTTTCTCGGCGGCATAGGCGAATCTTATCGCAAATCCACCCAAAAGCAAATGGAAAAATCACCCGCCCCTGGACAGTAAGTTGTTTTGACAAGCAGGGGCCGGAACGTTATAATTAGTGCTGTTCCTGCGCAAGGAAAAGCTGCAATTAAAGTGCCGAGGAGCGTACATGCCTGAATTACGGAAAGATCCCATCACCGGCCGCTGGGTGATCATCTCATCGGACCGCGGCAAGCGGCCGACGGAATTCGCCGACCAGCGCACCAGGAAGCGTGGAGGGTTCTGCCCTTTCTGCGCCGGCAATGAGCGCACCACTCCCCACGAAGTCCTCGCTTATCGCGACAACGGTCAGCCCAACGGGCCGGACTGGCGGCTCCGCGTCGTGCCGAACAAGTTCCCGGCGCTCCAGATCGAGGGCGACCTGAACAAACAGGGAGAGGGCATCTTCGACAAGATGAACGGCCTGGGCGCTCACGAGGTCATCATCGAGAGCCCGGACCACAACGCCACGCTGGCGACCCTGCCGGGGAAGGCCATGGAGGAAGTGCTCTGGGCATATCGTGACCGCATGGAAGATCTCAAAAAAGACAAGCGCTTCCAGTACACCCTCATCTTCAAGAACGAAGGACTGATAGCCGGCGCGACCCTGGAGCACAGCCACTCCCAGCTTATAGCACTGCCCATCGTGCCCATCCAGGTGCAGGAGGAGATCGACGGCTGCCGGAAGCACTATAATCTGAAAGAGCGGTGCATCTTCTGCGACATCATCCGGCAGGAAATGCAGTCCAGGAACCGCATCGTCATGGAGACGCAGGCCTTCATCGCCCTGGCGCCGTACGCCCCCCGCTTCCCTTTCGAGACGTGGATCATGCCGAAGCGGCACATCTCGTGCTACGCCTGCTCCACCAACGACGACTTCAAGGACCTGGCCTTCATCCTGCAGGACACGCTCCGGCGGCTGGACAAAGCGCTCTCGTTCCCGCCCTACAACTACGTCATCCACACCTCCCCCTTCAAGGAGGAGATCAACGACTATTATCACTGGCACATCGAGCTCATGCCCAAGCTCACCAACGTGGCGGGGTTCGAATGGGGGTCCGGGTTCTATATCAACCCAACCCCCCCGGAGGAAGCCGCGAAATTCCTGCGCGAAATGAAGCTATGAAGATCCTGTTCGCGGCCTCTGAGGTTGCCCCGTTCGCGATGACCGGCGGCCTTGCGGATGTCGCTGGCAGCCTTCCCCTTGCCCTTGCCGCCCTCGGCCACGATGTCCGGGTCGTCCTGCCCCGGTACCGGCAGGTTGACGCGAAAGCCTTAGGTCTCAAGCACACCGCCACGTTCACCGTACCCCTCGCCTCCTGGAAAGAGCGGTGCGATGTTCTCACCGGAAAGCTCGGGAAGAATGTCACCGTCTATTTCCTCAACAAGGACATCTACTTTGACCGGCCCGGGCTCTACGGAACGCCCAAGGGTGATTACTCCGACAACGCGGAGCGTTTCATCTTCTTCTCGCGGGCCATCCCGGAGCTCTGCCGTGTCCTGAACTTCATACCCGATATCATCCACTGCAACGACTGGCAGACCGGCCTCGTCCCGCTCTACGTGAGAACGCTTGCTGCGACCATCGAGGAACTGCGCGGCGCCCGGACGGTGTTCACGGTCCACAATCTCGGATACCAGGGCGTCTTCTGGCACTGGGACATGCGCCTCACCGGCCTGGGCTGGGACGTCTTCACGCCTGAGGGCATCGAGTTCTGGGGGAAGATGAACCTCCTTAAGGCCGGGCTCGTATATTCCGATGTCATCAGCACGGTAAGCGCCACCTACAGCAGGGAGATCCAGACCCCCGAGTACGGCCACGGCCTTGACGGCGTCCTGCGCAAACGGTCCCCCGACCTCTACGGCATCGTGAACGGCATCGACTACGACGAGTGGGACCCCGCGAAGGACCCGGCCATCGCGAAGCCCTACAGCGCCGGCCGGACCTCAGGGAAGCAGTTGTGCAAGGACGCGCTCCAGAAACAGCTGAAGCTCCCCCGTGTCCCCGCGCCGGTCCTCGGCATGGTGACACGCCTCACCGACCAGAAGGGCCTCGACATCCTCATGGACGCCCTGCCGAGGATCCTTGCCCTGGACTGCCAGCTCATCATCCTCGGCACGGGCGACGAGCTGTACCACCGCCTGCTGACCGAAGCAGCCCACGGTCACCGGGACCGTATGCGCGTCCTGTTCAAATACGACAGTACCCTCGCCCGGAGGATCTACGCCGGCTCGGACCTGTTCCTGATGCCGTCCCGTTACGAGCCCTGCGGCCTGGGCCAGATGCACGCCTTGCGCTACGGCACGGTCCCCGTGGTGCGAAGGACCGGAGGCCTCGCCGACACGGTCGTCAACTTCACCCCCCGGACCGGCAAAGGCACCGGTTTTGTGTTCGACGAATACTCACCGGACGCGCTCGCCGCCTGCGTGGAGCTGGCCCTGACGGAATACCACCGTCCCGCTGTTTGGAAGCGCATCGTCCATGCAGGGATGGATGTGGACTTTTCCTGGACAAGGTCCGCGAAGGAATATGTGAAGGTGTACCGGAACGCTTTGAAGAAATAGACCGGATCCTAAAATCATTCAACGCTGAAAAGACTATGATAAAAAGAATATGATCTGCGCTGTAACGACCTATAGTATTTACATAGCTCTTTCATAAAGAAATCAGCGGAAATCTGCGTTGAATTCTTGTATCGTCTTTATCTGACAATTAATGACCATGGAACCCGTCGAAAGAACAGAACTCAGCATCCTGAGCGATATCGGCCGGATAGCCACGTCCGCCGACGACCTCCACCACAAGCTCCAGCGCATCATCGAGGTCGTTATGCGGGGGATCGGCAGAGACGGCGCATCGGTATTTCTCCTGGACCGCTCCGGGAAGAACGTGATCCTCGAAGCGGCAGCGGGACTGAACCAGGAAGCCGTCGGCAAGCTCACGTTCCCCCTCGGCAAAGGCATCGCCGGATGGGTAGCCGAGCAGAAGGTCCCGCTCGCCCTCGCGGACCCCTACTCTGATCCGCGCTTCCAGTATGTACCGGAGACCGGCATTGAACGCTTCAAGTCGCTCGTGGCCGCGCCCATCATGGACGAAGACCGCTGTTTCGGCGTCATCTTCGTGCTCTCAAGCCAGACCTGGAACGCCACGTCATCCGAGGTCACGGTCCTCACGACAACGGCGAACCAGGTCAGCGGGGTCATCCGGAGCACCCAGCTGTTCCAGGACATTGAGGACCGTCTGGCCAAGCTGGCCACCATCTACGAGATCGGCATGGCGCTCACCTCAACCCTCGATCTGAACCAGCTCCTGTCGCTCATTGCCAGGAATACCACCCCTTCCCTGCGTGCCCGGGGTTGCACCATCCATCTCCTGGACCTGCCCGCCGCGGAAGGCGAAAACCGGGACCTCCGCCTTAAGTTCATTGACGAAGCGGTCCGGGACCACGACGCCCTGTTTGGCGACCGGATACTGGCCAAGATCATCCAGAACAAGCGCCCCCTGCTTATCGCGGACGCTGCTCAGGACACAATGCTCCAGGACAGTTCCGGCCTGCATAGGGTGTCCATCATCAGCGTCCCGCTCATCTTTCACGACCGGGTGACCGGCATCATCACGCTCTACAGCACGGAACAGGGACAACCCTTCAACGATGACGACCTCCAGTTCCTGACCACCATCGCCAGCGGCGCCGCCGTGGCCGTTGAGAACGCCGCCCTGTTCGAACGCGAGGAACGCCTGGCCAGCGACGCGGCGGTCCGGGCCCAGGAATTCTCCATCCTTTACGACGTCGGTACGGCCATGAGCGCCACCCTGAACCTCGACCGCCTGCTCAGGATCATCCTGACCGCGGCAACCATGGGCGGGACCGGTCTCGGCTTTAACCGAGCCATCCTGCTCCTCACGAATGAGCGCACCGACATCCTCCAGGGCATGATGGGCGTTGGTCCCACGTCCTGGGACGAGGCGAACCGGGCCTGGACCGAAGTCGCGCGAAAACACAAGAGCCTCATGGAGTGGATCCAGACCGGCGAGCTCTTCGAATCGAGGGACTCGGAGATCAACGCGATCGCCAGACGCATCCGTGTGCGCATAGACCAGAAAGAGGGAGTGCTGGCCAAAACGGTCCTGGAAAAACGGTCTTTCAATGTTCTCGACGCGGCTTCCGATCCTCTGGTAAAAAAGGACCTCCGCGAGACCCTCAGGGTCAACAGCTTCGCGACGGTCCCCCTCGTTGCCAAAGGCCGGGCCATCGGCGCCATCCTGGTTGACAATTTGTTCACCGGGCGCCCGATCACCGACCACGACATCCGGTTCCTGACCATGTTCGCCCACCAGGCTGCCCTGGCGATCGACAATGCCGTCATCCACTCGAATATGGAGACCATGAACCGCGACATCCGCGTCATGCACGAGCAGCTGGCGCAGTCCGAGAAGATGGCGGCCCTCGGCGTCATGATGGCCGAGATCACCCACGAGATCCGGAACCCCCTGGTCTCCATCGGAGGATTCACGCGGCGCCTTGCGCGCAAGGTGACGGACCCTGACGCCAAACGCTACATCGATATCATCCTGAGCGAAGTAAGCCGCCTCGAGGTGATCATCCATGACAATCTTGCCTATATCAAGAACATCGGCCCGCAGTTCTCCCGGACGCCCCTGAACAACGTCATTGAGGAAGTGCTCCTGGTCTATGAGGAGGAGCTCCGGCTGCGCGGCATCCGCATCGAACGGGACCTTTCACCGGAGGTCCGCAGTCTCGATGTGGACCCGCAGCAGATAAAACAGGCCGTGGTCAACCTTGTCGCCAACGCAATGGAAGCCATGGAAAAGGGCGGGACCCTCACGGTCAGGACATATCCGCGGGCCGACAGCCGGGATGCCGTCATGGAGATCGGCGACACAGGCCCCGGCATCTCACCGGCGTCGATGCACAACCTGTTTAACCCCTACTACACGACAAAGGTCCGCGGAACGGGCCTGGGCCTCTCCATTACCCACCGCATCGTCCAGGCGCACAAGGGAGATATTGTGTTTCGCAACAAGGAAACAGGAGGCGCCGTGTTCACCATTCGCCTCCCAATGCCGCAAGAATAATAGTAACATCTGCCGTGACGGTGCTGCTGATATGCTATACTAATTGTGAAACTGACCAGGAGGGAGCCAGGATGAAGAAGATCCTTGTTGTGGACGATGAGGAAAATATCTGCAGCCTCTACCGAGAAGAGCTCGAGGAAATGGGCTATGAGGTCACGACGGTCCTGGACGGCGGCAGCGCCATCGCGGCCATGGAGAAGGCCCGTTACGATCTCGTCACCCTCGACATGCGCATGAAGGGCATGGACGGCATTGAGACCCTCCGGAAAATGAAAGAGAGAGACGCGAGCCTGCCCGTCATCATCTCTTCGGCCTACGAGGAATATAAGAACGATTTCGGCTCCTGGGCATCGGACGCCTACATCGTGAAGTCCGCCGACACCGCCGCCCTCCGCAATACCGTCAAGAAGATCCTCGGATGAATCTAGGGACAGGCGCGGCCCTCGCATGATGCAGTGCGGTTAGCGAACGATTAGTCGGTTGTAAATCAAAAACTGCTAAAAACGGCAGGATATTTTCTCGCAAAGACGCCAAGCTCGCAAAGAACTCCCATATCTTTTGTTTTAATAATCCAGTATATTAAGATTTCCTTTGCGTCCTTTGCGGCTTTGCGAGAGACGCCTTTGACTCTGCTTTTGATTCATGCTGGTTCGGGTTAGGATAAATAAATTTCTTGAATAGCGAAAATTCACAGCCGTTGGATTCTGGAAGATTCAAGGAAACCCACGAAGTCCGCATCGAAAAACTGGTCTACGGCGGGGAAGGTATCGGCCGGCTCGCCTCGGGCCAGACGGTGTTCGTCTCGGGCGCACTGCCCGGCGAACTCGTCCGCGCCGGGATCGTCCGGAAGCGAAAGGGCGTCTTCCACGCGGTCGCCGAAGCGGTCATCGAACCGTCCCCCGACCGCGTCGTTCCTCCCTGCGGAGGCGAGAAGCAGTGCACCGGCGCAACCTGGCCGTTCATCGCCTATCCCGCCCAGCTGCGGCTGAAGCAGGAGATCCTCCTCGACACCCTCCAACGCACCGGCGGCATGAGACCGAAACAGCCCCTTCCCATCATCCCCTCTCCGCGGACCGAGCACTACCGCCTGCGGACCCAGTTCAATGTCCGTACCGAGAAGGGAGCGCAGCGCATCGGGTTCTTCCGGCAGGGATCCTACAGCCTGGTCGAGGTCGAGGACGCGTTTCTCATCCATCCCCTGATCAACAGGACGCTCGCCGCCGTCAGGGACCTCGTCGCCATTCTTCCCCCCCTTCTGGAGATCCACATCAATGCCAGCCCAGCGGGAGAAATTCACCTGCTGGTGTTTGGAGCCGAAGAGACCTTGAAGCCGCTCGATGTCTTCCTTGCGAAGCTGCAAAAGGCAGTACCTGAAGTGATAGGATTGACGGGATTCGCGCGGAAGAAAAGAACGAGTTCCCTCGGCAGGAACACGCTGGCGCTTGAGGTGGAAGGGCTTGCCCTCCATGCAACGGAAGGGAACTTCTTCCAGGTGAACTGGGAGCAGAACCGGAACATGGTCAGGACCGTGCTGGACTTCGCCGGCCTCACGGGCGGAGAGACCGTGCTGGACCTGTACTGCGGCATCGGCAACTTCTCGCTTCCGCTGGCGAAACAGGCAAAGCAGGTGGTGGGCATCGAGTCCGGATATGCGGCCATAGAAGACGCGCGGAAGAACGCCCTTCTAAACGGCATCACCAATGTGGAATTCATCGCCGATGACCTGCAAAAAGGATTGAAGCCGCTGCTGGAAAGAAAGCAGAAGGCGGAGGTGATCGTCCTGGACCCGCCCCGCGCAGGCGCCACGCTCAAGACCCTGGAGCGCATCCTCGCCTTCGTCCCCCGGAAGATCGTCTACGTCTCGTGCAATCCCTCAACGCTGGCCCGGGACCTCAAGTTCTTCCACCTCTTCGGTTTCCGCCTCGACCGCCTCCAGCCCGTGGACATGTTCCCCTGGACCTACCACATCGAATGCGTTGCGGAGATGGTGCGGGAGGAGTAGCGCTTTCGAGAAGAGAACGCTCTTGACAGCGGCCCGACCTGGTTATACAATATAGGCATATCGTTAAACATAACTCCAAAGAGGTTAAACTGCCATGTCAACCGTCAAAACGCTCGCCAAGGGCCAGATCGTCATTCCCGCCGAAATGCGGAAAAAGTACCACATCGAGCCCGGGACGGAACTGCAGATCATGGAGTACGGCGGCATCATCTATCTGGTCCCGCCCGTCGACGACCCCGTCAAAGCGGCCCAAGGGTCCCTGCCGTCGCGACCGTCCCTCGCAGGGCAGCTGCTCCGGGAACGCAGGAGCGACTACAAGTGACCCCGAAAGGCCCGCTCCTGTTCGACAGCCACGCCCTCCTGCGATTCTTCCAGAGGGAAGCAGGGCACGAGCAGGTGGCCCGTCTGCTTGAGCAGGCGCACCGCGCGAAAACAAAGAAGCTACTCTGCGCCATCAACCTCGGCGAGATCATCTATATCACCAAGCGGGTCTTCGGCGACCAGAAAAAGATCGAGATACTGGCGCACATCGAGCGTTTGGGTTTTTCGGTCCTTCCTGTTCCGAACAGCATGGTCTTCCAAGCCGCCGAATACAAGGCCGAACATAGCATCTCCTTCGCCGACTGCTTCGCGCTCGCGGCGGCAGTGGACCAGAAGGCAGGCATTGTAACCGGGGATCCGGAATTCAAAAAGGTGGAGCATCTGGTGAACGTTGTGTGGATCGGGTAGGCCCGGTGCAGAATTTCTAGCTCTTCCACCACACCGGGTCCCGGCTTGACCGCTTTCGGGGTTGACAGCAACTAACTAACACGATATTATTTTAACCGTTGCATGTCTGTGCTCAGAACATATCTTAACTCGCAAGGGAGAACCTATGAACAAGTACAATATCAACGAGGTCATGGAGATGGCGGTGCGCACCGAGCAGCTTGGCTACCAGTTCTACACCTCCATCGCCGAAAAGTTCGCGAAGGACGAGAGCTTGGTGAGCCTGTTCACCAAGCTTGCCTCCAAGGAAAAGGTTCACGAAAAGACCTTCTCCGAATTGAAGAACATGGTCGCGAAGTCCGGACCGGAGCCCGTGGAATGGGAAGAGGTATCGAACTACATGCGGGCATTCGTGGAGTCCGAGTTCTTTCTCGGCAAGGGAAAGTCACTGCCGTCGATGGACAACATCACGACCGTGAAGGACGCGGTGAAGTTCGCCCTGGGATTCGAGAAAGAGACCCTGCTCTACTTCATGGAGCTCAGAAAGATCGTGAAGGAAAAAGAGGTCATGGACGAGGTCATCAACGAGGAGAAAAGCCACATCATGTGGCTGGCGACGTTCATGAACGCGTAAGTCGGGAAACCACTATCTGAAAACACGAAGGCCCGGAGCTATTCCGGGCCTTTTTTATTTATCTTCACCACATCGTCATACGGGACGGAGAAACAACAGCACAGGATAACCTTTGGCACTGATTTCCACCGAAAAAGGTCTGTGATAACTGCGGATACTGCGGACCGTGTATATCTATCCGCCTCTATCCGCCCTTATATCCGCTTCTTCCGTGTCAAAGATTCTTCGACTATCTCCGCGTCCCCGTGTCCGCCGTTTTCAGCATCTCCCCCACCGTCACCAGCTCGTACCCCTTCTTCCGCAATCCCGCGATGATCCCGGGCAGCGCCTCGGCCGTGTGCACCCCGTGCCGGTTCACATGGAACACAATGATGCTCCCGCCCTTCGCATCCTGAAGGACCCCCTTAGCGATCCTGCCGGCGGAAAGCTTCGGGTCCGGATCGCCCGATGCGATATCGTACTGGATCGTGGTCAGCCCGATCTCCGCCGCGATCGCCGCAACCCGCTCGTCGACCTCGCCATAGGGCGGCCGGAAATAAAGCGCAGTTCGTCCCGTCACTTTCTTCAGCAGCGCCTGCGTCCTCTTGAGCTCGAGCAGGACCCGGGTGTTCGGCTCCACCGTCATGTGGGGATGAAAGAAGCTGTGGTTCGCGATCTCGAACTGCGGCTGCTCGCCCAGGTATTTCGCCTTGTCGGGGTTCTTCTCCACCCACCTCCCGCTCATGAAGATCGTTGCGGGAACTTTCTCGCGGAGCAGAATTTCCACCACCTTCTCGTCGTACTCATCGGCAAGACCCGTGCGGCAGGCGTCGAAGGTCAGGGCCACCTTCTTCGAGTCCCGGGGGCCGTGCTCGATGACCGCCGGATCGACGGCCGGGCCGCTCCGGGCAGGTACGGCCCCAATGAGGAATGCAAGCAGGACAAGGATGTTCTGATAGGAATGCATGGAGGATTATAGCACCGGAGGCCGCAAAAAGGAATGACGGCGAAGGGAGGGGCCTCGTGTCATCTAAACTTTGAGCAATAAAGAATCAAGCATTAAGTACAAAGGCTAACATATTTTACCGCGATGGCGCAAAGTACGCGAGGACATCAAAAACAAAGAATTTTTGTTTTTCGTCAAGACCTTCACGTTTTCCTTCGCGACCCTCGCGCCTCGCTTAGAAGCGCCTACTTTTGGTCGCGGTTCAAGGTGTTGGTTCCGCCTTATCCAGTTTTTACTATACAGATACATACGAGGACAGCTTTTCTGTTTGTTCTACCGTCGAAATCCCTTATAATGCTCCTCATGGATATCCGAGAAATTCTCCGTCAAAACCCGCTGGTCCTGGCGCCCATGGCCGGGATCACCGATTTTCCCTTCCGCATGATATGCAAAGAGATGGGCGCCGGACTCGTCTACTCGGAAATGCTTAGCGTAGAGGCCCTGGTGCGGGAGCACAAACGCACCTTCGGCATGCTCCACACCGACCCCGCCGAGCGTCCCGTGGTGTTCCAGATCTTCGGGTCCACGCCGGAGACCATGGCCGAGGCCGCCCAGATCGTATCCCTGGGCGAGGTGGACTTCATCGACATCAATATGGGCTGTCCGGTGCCGAAGGTCCTGAGGTCCGGCGCGGGTTCGGCGCTCCTGCGCGACATCGTCCTCGCGCGGGAGATCATGGCCGCGGTCGTGGAAGCCTCGCGGGTCCCGGTGACGGTCAAGATCAGGCTCGGCTGGGACGCGCAGAACATCATCGCTTCCGAATTCGCCCAAGCCGCCGAATCCGTCGGCATCGTGGCCGTGACCGTTCACGCGCGGACCAAGGCCCAGGGATTCTCCGGCTCCGCGGACTGGAGCAAGATCAAGGTCGTGAAGGATTCCGTCGGCATCCCGGTCATCGGCAACGGGGACGTACGCTCCGGCCCGGACGCGAAACGCATGATCGACGAAACCGGCTGCGACGGCGTGATGATCGGCAGGGCGATCGAGGGCAATCCCTGGATATTCCGCGAGGCAAAGCAGTATCTCGAGACCGGAATCGTCCCGCCGCACCCCACGCTCGACGAGCGGCGGGCGGTCATGTTGAGGCATTTCAAC
>CAYPOT010000036.1:0-28780 GCA_964412455.1 uncultured Nitrospiraceae bacterium
TCACGGGAACCGGGTTCAGCCTGACCGATGTCCAGCTCCCGGAAGGCGCGCATACCATCACCGTCGTCGCAACGGACCCTGCCGGCAACCCCGGCACGGGCACGGTCCAGGTCACGCTCGACACCGTTGCTCCTGTGATACAGGTCGCCTCGCCGGTGCAGGGCTCTTTTGTCACCACGCCGAAGATCACGGTCGCAGGCGGCATAACCGAGCTCCATCTTGCCGAGGTCCTGGTCAACGGCACCCCGGTGCCGTTCGCGAACGGAAGCTTCAGCCTTGCCGATCTCGCGCTCAGCGAAGGGTCGAACACGATCACGGTCACCGCATCTGATCTTGCCGGGAACCAGTCGTCGGCACCGGTCACCCTCACGCTCGACACCGCCGCTCCCGTGGTCACGATCACCGCGCCCGCATCAGGGTTGCTCACCCGGACCGCGCAGATCGCGGTCATCGGCACGGTATCAGACGACCCCCCGTCAGCCCCCCCTTGGCAAGGGGGGGAATGGGGGGGTACGGTATCGGTGAACGGCACGGCGGCGCTCGTGAGCGGCCAGTCCTACTCAGTCCCGGCATATACGTTGACCGAAGGATCGAACACCCTGACCGCGACCGCTCTTGACCGGGCGGGCAATACGGGCACCTCAGGAGCAGTGATCGTCACCCTCGACAGCATCGCCCCGGCGCCGCCGGTCATCGCGCCGCTTCCCTCGCCCTCTCCGACGCTTGTCGTCACGGTGAGCGGTTCGGCGGAGGCGGGCTCGACCGTCACCCTCTCGGTCCAGCGGACCGGCCAGACCGGCCCCATCCAGGTCGGGACCGCGACGGCAACGGCCCAGGGCGCCTTCAGCTTCGCGGACATCACCCTGGCGGAAGGCACCAGCACGTTCACGGCCACGGCAGCGGATGCGGCCGGCAATACGAGCGGGACCTCGGCGCCGGTCACGGTGGCGCGCGACACCTCGCCGCCCGTCATCACGGTCACGTCGCCGCCGAACAACTCCTTCACGAACCAGACCACCATCGTCGTCACCGGCACCGTGGACGAGCCCGTGGAACTCAAGATCAACGGGACCGTGGTGACCATGGACGGCCTGGCGTTCACGCATACCGCGGCGCTTTCCGGCAGCACCAACTTCATCGTCATCTCCGCAAAGGACCTTACGGGCATTTCGGCGAGCGTGAACTGGGTGGTGTATCTCGACCAGGTCCCGCCGGTGGTCGCGATCACCGCGCCTGTGGACGGCCTTTTGACCAGAACGTCGCCCATCGCGGTCAGCGGTACGGTGAGCGAGACGAACACGACCGTGACGGTGAATGGCACTCCGGCAACGGTCACGAACAAGAGCTTCACCCTGGCGAATGTCAGCCTCGCCGAGGGCCAGAACGCGCTTGATGTGAATGCCACGGACCGGGCGGGGAACGTCGGCACCGCCGGCGTGAACGTCACCCTCGACACGCAGGTTCCCGTGGTGCAGGTAACAGCGACCGCTTCCGCCGCGGCGGGATCGAATGTCCTGATCTCCACGTCCGCCTCGGACAACCGCGGCCTGTCACTCTCCGAGTTGAGAGTCAATGGGGTTACGGTGTGGTCCGCAGCGCTGAACGCTGAACCCAGCGCTCAGAACTCGATTTCCTATTCCGCGTCGCCCGACCTCGCGCCAAACACAGCGCTCACGATCCAGGCCGTGGCGTACGATACGGCGGGGAACATGGGTACCGCTACGACGCACATACAGATCACGAGCGGCCCGGCCGGAGAGGGGTATCTCCAGGGCGAGATCTACGACAATGCGAAGGGATTGCTGCTTTCCGGGGCAACAGTCGACTTTGCAGCCACCGATGGCCACGGATTGACACGGATAACGACCCTGGAGGAGGGGAGTTACTTTACCGAGGCCGCCGCGGACACCTATCTCCTCACGCTGGCGAAGCCGGGTTTCACCACGGTCGAGCGCGCCGTCACGGTGAAACCGGAGAAGGACGCGCTGGCCATTGACGCGCGGCTTACGCCGATCAGCACGCAGAAGAACCTGATCGATTCCAGCGGTGGAATTATAAAGATATTGTACTCAGTACCCAGTACTCAGTACGTAGAGCTTGATGTCCCCGCATACGCTTTGACGGAACAGACTGACATGCGCGTAACGCCCGTCAGCAACCAGGGCCTTGCGGGACTGCTGCCGACCGGCTGGTCGCCGATCGCGGTCGTGGATATAAGGACGTTTGCCACAGAGGGCACAGAGATCACCGAGAAGGACTTTGGGTCTGGAACTTCGCTTCGGATACCGGTATTGACAGGGTTGAACCTTACCGCAGCCGGCGCTTCGCCACTGGTAAAATACGATACAACGAATCATCAATGGATCGTGCAGACTCCCGGCGTCGTAAGCTCGGATTCGGCATTCATCACCGCCTCGATTCCATCCACCGGTCAATACGCCTTCATTCTGCCCGACGATATCGCCTGTTCCGCAATTGCAGCTTCTGCGGTGGCACCGTGCGGTCCAACTCCGAACTCCGTACTCAGCACTCTGAACTCGTCGCCTACGGCCACCGGCCGTGTCGTTCCCGCGGTCGCCCCCGCGGCCGTCGGCGTCAAGGCAATAGGCGAAATCATTCTTTCCCTGCCATCCACGACAATACCCTCGGGCGCGATCGTCAACGCCAGGGTAACGGAGCGCTTCGACCTCCTGTCCGGCGAAGTGGTCCTGCCGTCGGATCATACCCAGGACCTGGTGCTTTATCATTATCCCTGCATTACGAATCTTAATCCGCAATCCGCAATCAGCAATCCGCAATCGGTTCGCACCACGTTCCCGGTGACTCCGTCCCGTGAATACACCATTGTCGACCTGATGAAAGGCAAGGTGGGCGTCGAGATCAGCCTCAGTCAGGGAGCGGAAGGCACGGGTACCATGGTCGGCACGGAAGGGGCGAGGCTCCTGGACAAGGACGGCAACGTGCTCGTGGTCCCCCAGAACGGGCTGACGAAGACCGTCCCGGTGGAGACCAGGACGATAGCCGCCTCAACACTCACCGGCGTGGTGGGTTCCGACTTCACCCTGCTCCGGGCAGTTGAGGTGAACCTCTCGAACCAGACGCTTGCAGGCTCTGCCGAACTTGCCATTCCCACGCCCGCGAATGTCAGTTCCTCGCTGCCCATCGTCGTGGCCCGCGCCATCGAGATCAGGGGTGTGAAGAAGTTAAAGCTCGTGGCGCTGGCCCGTCTCTCCGGGACGCTCATTACTTCTTATGTTCCCTCTGCGTTCTCTGCGTCCTCTGCGGTGAAAGGTATTGATTCTTCCGGCTTGTATCTCTTTTTGCAGGCCAAAGCCCCCCTCGGCTTCGTATCCGGTATCGTCAAGGACGGCGCCGCCAAGGCCTATCCGTCCGCCCAGGTCACGACCAGCACCTGCTCGCTCGTCGATCTCACGGGGGTTGACGGGAAATACCTCGTCGCTTCCACGATCGCGAACTTCACGCTCACTGCCTCGGACATCTATAAGAACGACAAGGGACAGCGCGTCAGCACGATCACCTCGGCCAACCAGTCCGTGAGCCTCGACGTCACGATCAACGTCACGCCGCCCTCGGTCGTCTCGGTTTCTCCGGCGGACGGCGCGACCGGCGTTGACCCCAAGACGCAGATCGTGATCACCATGAGCGAGGCAGTAAAGCCCGAGAGCGTCACGACCATCACCGTCTTCCTCAATAATCCCGCGGGTTCAAAGGTCCCCGGCGTCTTCTCCCTGAGCCCCGACGGAACGGTCATTATATTCTATCCCGGCCAGAACCTCGCGTCCGAGACCGCCTATACGCTTACGGTCACGCACTCGGTCCAGGACCTGCAGGGCTACTTCATGGGCGCGGACTTCGTGTCCCGCTTCACCATCAAGGACACCACGCCGCCGCCCATGCCGCCCGCGGGAAGCATCACGTCCACGTTCCCGGACGCGGAGGGGTATGTCACGGTCACGGCGACCCAGGGTTCGGTCGAGGCGGGATGCACCGTCCTTATCATCAACGACACCAGCGGCGAGATCGTGTCGGTCACCCCAGGATCGAACGGCGCCTTCACCGGCAGGATCATGGCCATGCTCGGCGACGAGATCAAGATCCTGATGATGGACGCCGCGGGCAACCAGATCCTCATCTCCTACATCACCTTCAAGAGCGACGACGGCAGGTATCTCGTCACCGCCAAGGGCGGGATCGTGGAAGGGGAGGGAGGGCTCAAGCTCGAGATCCCCGAAGGCGCGCTCCTGGGGCCCACGGTCGTGAAGATCACGCCGCTTACTGAAGAACAGCTTCCGCAGGACAATCCAGTGCCGAACGGTGCAAAATATCTTGCAGCCGCCACGATTGACGCAGGCGGAGTCACATTCCTGAAGGAAGTCAAATTATCCTTGCCCGCTCCCGCGAATATACCCGCTGATGCCGCGCTCTTTGTGGCCCGACCGTCGGATTATGTGAATGTGGAAGGCGTCACGGAAAAAGTTTACGAGATCGTCAATAGCGCCAAAGTGTCTGCAGGAAGACTGACGACCGCCAGTCCGCCGTTCCCCGGCATCCTGGTTGGAGGTGCTTATGTCTTCGAATTTCCTGAAGTCCAGCCTGTCATCCTGAGCGGGCAGATGTACCGCGATATCAACCAGAATGGCATGTATGAAGAAGGCATCGACATCCCGGTCAGAAACGGTATCGCCCGAAGCCCGGATGCAATAAACTATATTGCCCGCACTAATTCCAATGGTAATTATGCGACCTTTAGCTGGGCTGTTTCGAATGTCGGGACGTGCCGGGATTACCGGATCATCGCAATCGACGCTTATTCACAGAACACACAGAACTTCGGCGCAACACTTTGCGATCCGCCGTATACAGCGCACAAAGACTTCCTCTTTGCCGCTCTCGTGTCTCCTACTGCGGATAGTGAGCAGCCCAGGATATCGATCAACATGACATCCGATCAAGGATTCACCTCCGGTATTACGCCGCTCGGCTCCACCATGTCAATAGAAATACGGGTCTCCGACAATGTGGGCGTCTCCATCGGCCAGACCTCCATGGGGATAACGCCGCCTGACGGGGGCTGGCAGCCAAATCCCGCGCTGAGCGCCTCGGGAACGGCGACTGAGACGGTTAACGGAATGCCCCGAGAGGTTCTGATTTATAGAGCAACCTACCAGCCCCAGGCAGCCGGATCATACACCGTCAAGGTCACTGCAACGGACATGGCCGCAACACCCAACAGCGGGACCCGAACCGTCAACTTTGTCGTCATGGACCAGCAAGATTATCCCACGAGCCAGCCTGGTCCGCCGAAGGTTCTAGATGGCGGCGTCTATCCCGCGCCCGGGGCCAAAAACATAATGGTGACCGCGCAACCGCAGGTGTTTTTCACCGAGCGGGTGAACAACGTAGACGGCACGACAGTCACACTCAAAGCCGTCGCAACCCTCGTCGAAGACCCGAATTTCACGCCGCACTTTGTGACCGGAGCGGTCGTGACGAGCTTCGAAGCCGGCCGCATGAAAGTCACCTTTATACCCGCGGTCAATCTCCGGTTCTCGACTCAGTACGAAATTAGGCTCAGCCAGGCGATCACCGACCTGGATGAAAACAGCCTTGAAGGCAATGACCCGTTGGGATACGTGAGCACCTTCGATACCAAGATACCCGATGTTTACCGCCTCGGACAGGCCGATTTTGATGGAAAAGACATCGCGGTTCTCGGGAACCATGCGTACGTAGCCGGCGGCACGACAGGGTGGGAGATACTCAACATCTCTGATCCATCGCAGCCGCAGATCGTGTACAGCAAGAGCTTTACGAATTCCGGCGTCTGGTGGGACCATCGGGGCATTGCCGTCACGGATGGAATGGCGACCCTCGCATCGGGCGCCGTTTCCGGACCCCTGGCGATCCTGACCGAGAATATCGTATACACTGGCGGCAACCAGTATGGAATGCTCAGAATTTATGATGTTTCCACTCCATCAACTCCCAGAGTCGTGGGCCGAGAAAAGCTTGCGGAAAGCTATTCCGGCATTCCCGGCCGCCTCGCACTCATGGATAAGTTCGCTTACGTGTGCACTGCTGGAGTAGGACTACAGGTCGTCGACATTAATGCCGCCAAAGCATTCATGCAGAGCGGCAAGCAATCAGACGGCTCCACCATCGTAGGCATATTCGACACCGTGAATGCCGGCTATCGGACCCCTGCGGATATCGCCATACTCAAAGGCCGCATCTATCTCACCACAACGAGCGGCCACCTGCTTGTTCTCGACACGGCTCTGCCGCAACTCCCCGCGGAAATAAATAAGCTCGCGCCCGGTCCGAACTTCCGCGCCTCGCGCGTAGCTGTGGCGGATAATTTCAATTATCTCGATGAGACCGGAACGCCTCAGATCATGGACATCGCCCTGGTCTCGAGCGGACTCGGGAGCTTGTACGTCCTTAATATCACGGATCCGTACAATATGCAGATCATCGGCACGATGAACGGTATCTATGCGAACGACATCGTTATCAATGCTGCCATCAACCTGGCCTTCATCAGCACGGGCAATGGCGTGATCGTGCTCGACCTCAAAATTCCCGGCAGTCCCCGCATCATCGCACAGATCAACAACCTCGGCGCAAGTCCGTCACTCTTCGAAAAAGACGGGTGGGTCTATGTCGCAAGCCCGCAGGACGGGCTGGTGATCCTGAATTTCGATCCCACCTTGTTGAAATTCGTTTGTACCGATCTGGCGTATCCGAAAGCCATGCTCAACTGCCGCGATTACTATCCCGCGTTGGGCTGGAGGACGATCACCATCGAGGGCCGGGACGAAACTATGAAATTGCTCAATGATCCGGCGCGGTTGTATTTCGTCGGAGAACTGCCCCAGGGCGTTTCGGTTTCGTCCGGCGAGCCGGGCAATCCCTACAGCGCGAAGTTCTTAAACGGCTATGCGAAATTCAAGGTCAAGGCCGACCCAACCTACACGGGCCAGACGATGCCGCTGTCGTTCCGGGCTGTGGTTCAAACGCAGCAATTAATCAACACCTCAGCATCAAACGCCAACAAGCTGGGTGTGACACTGAGGGTGCGGAACAATTCCAATGTGAATCTGGCGGAGGTACTGGCAGGGGAGGCGGTGTTTACGTATGATCCGGCAGTGACCACAGATGCGGCGTGTAGTAGTACTCACAAAGGTAAAACTATAGGAACTACACCGGATAAGCAGCAGTTAGATTTTGTTCAGAAGATGCTGAATCACATTATTGTGCCGCTTAGAACAGACGTCACTCAAGACAAAATGGTCAACACGATCACGGTGGACGGCTGCTATACTACCGAAACAAAAGAAGCACTCAAGGTCATCATGAACGGCGGCGCAGACCCAAGCCTGACGAATTCAAGCATCGTTGCCACAAAAGTCTCGCATCGTGAAAATGACGCGAATTCCACGAGGTCATTCGACAAACTTGACAGCGACTATAGTGGTCTGACTGCTGTGGATAAAGATAAGATAATCGATAAAGAAATTTTAATTGGATTAAGCAAGAAGGCGGCTGATAAACATCCGTCGCACGATGACATAGGTATTTTGGAACTATATGAAAACGATGATTGGGATGAAGACGGGTTGGGTAATTATATAGAAGTGGAGAATGGAATTGACCCGATAATTTTCAATGACAACTATTTCCCGAAAATTGCAGAAAGCTCGACCGTGCCAACAAATTTAAGTGATCTGCACTTGTCTTATCCGAGGGGGACGCACGGTGATGGGCGATTGATTAGCGGGCGCAGAGTGCCAAATAATGGTAAAGGCTATTATCAACAGAGAGGGACAGACGGAGTTGACACAGACAACTATGCAATTCCTGATGTGTTAAGCAGGGTAGAACGCGTCGCCAGAATATGGGCAGAACGACACCCCGATTTGGTGCCTCTGAAGGCGGATATTTTCACCACAGGAAACGCAGATAATCTGTACACCGATGATGGAAGAAGAAACCCTGATGGCACTCCACAGGTGAATGGAATACGGCTTGGAATGAATGATTTGAGCAGAGTTGGAGGTGGCGAATTCTGTTGGATAGAACCTGATGGAGAAGAAAAGTGTCACAACTCTCATCAGAGTGGATTGGATGTTGATGTAAGATACGTGAGGAACGATAACGTAGAAGCAGGTGTAAAAGTTACAGAAGCTGCATATGACGAAAACCTTTCACGAGAATTAATTAATCTTTTCATCACAGAAGGTGGTGCTGTCAGAATATTTGTCGCCTCAGGGTCTAACATTGCTCAGAGTGGGGCCGTAATTTATGATCAGAATCACACGGATCATTTTCATGTTGCGTTTTCGAATCCTAACCCGCCACAAGGAGAGATATCTTTGCAGGCTACTACACCACAAGTAGAAGAGCCTGCAGGATATTTGACATCAATAATTTCAACGACAGCCCCAATAAGAGATAGGTATGGTCTCCCGCTGTTCGAAGACTTTAAAGTTAAAATTACAACAAATGGAGGGACAATCTACTACAATGATGTTGCAAAAGGTCAGCAGACTTCACTTCCTGTGGACAACTCGGGCAATATTCAGTTCCAAGTGAAAGCGGCATCTTCCGGAACGGCACATGTTACTGTGGAAACGCCGAATATATATTCTCAAGGACAAGCTGTAGGGTCTATAGATATAGAATTTTGACATTTGCTTAGGACAAGGGAGGTTTAAATAATGAAGGATCTTTTAAGGATGATGCTGCTCTTATGCGTGACAATGTTTAATACACAAGCGATTGCCTATATAGAGCCAACAGATAATATTTTAAATGATGAAGAGAACGCTATCTATATCATAGGGTGGATCTATTCAAGAGTTACATCCTCACCGAGAGAGCCCGGGAGCAACAATATAGTTTACAAGATCGATTTAAAAGATAACAGTAAGGCTGTATTTTATGATGCCGGTAGTGCGACTATTGACAGGCTAACCTTATCTCCAAATAAACAGTATATATCGGTACTAAAAGGTTATTCAGGTTGGTTTGGCAGTGTAAGTGAGTTAAGCATAATAGATATAAAAGAAACGCGTGAGATTGATGCTTTTAAAGATGAAATAGGAAAGTACAAATGGAACCCCAATGGTGACAAGATTGTTTACATAACTGGGGGTGACGTAGAGGGGAGAGGCTTTCGCTCTAAAGGTGTATTTGTCCATGAAATAGGGAAAAAGGAAAAGAAAAAGATAGCTAATAAGGCAAAGGATGTGGAGTGGCTGCCAAATGATAATATCTATGTTATCGATCATTCCATGAAGCAGAAAAAAGATGATGACTTAGATAAAATAAAGTACGGCACTCTTGTATACAGTTACAAAGACGGCGTAATTAAAGATAAAGGGGTTAAGGGTGTCAAGTTTTCATTAGATGGGAAATATTCTATTCTCTTAACACCACAATATGGTGACATAACAGCAGATGAGAAATCAATCAGAATCAATTTTTATGACATGAAATTAAATGGCGTGATCTCCGTTGATAGACTCAATAATATATTTAGTGAACCTTCAAGGATAGAATGGGATTCTTTCACGTGGGTGAAAGGAAATAGGATTGTTTTTGAAAAAGGCATCCTGAATTCACTAGTCCGCGACATTTTGGTTTGCGATATTGAAAACAATAGGGTGCTGAAGTCTTTAAAAGGTAAGATGGTCGGAGTAAACAGCGACAGGAGTAAGATCGTTCTATTCAAAGAGGGTAAGTTTGAGGCAGTAGCTGTACCGTGAAACGGGAAACGTAGAAGATGCGAGAATCCTGGGGACGTATTTGCACCCGTTGCGTAGCGATTGGATAGCGTAAAGAGTTTATGAGACGAAGCGTCAAACATATCAACTGGGATAGAGCCACTTTGCAGATTGAGAAGATGATTCAGGTTCTTTTTCTGCTCAAGTTTGCAAAGACCCTCGTGGGCGTCGAAGGCGCCAGGCTCCTGGACAAGGACGGCAACGTGCTCGTGGTCCCCCAGAACGGGCTGACGAAGACCGTCCCGGTGGAGACCAGGACGATAGCCGCCTCAACACTCACCGGCGTGGTGGGTTCCGACTTCACCCTGCTCCGGGCAGTTGAGGTGAACCTCTCGAACCAGACGCTTGCAGGCTCTGCCGAACTTGCCATTCCCACGCCCGCGAATGTCAGTTCCTCGCTGCCCATCGTCGTGGCCCGCGCCATCGAGATCAGGGGTGTGAAGAAGTTAAAGCTCGTGGCGCTGGCCCGTCTCTCCGGGACGCTCATTACTTCTTATGTTCCCTCTGCGTTCTCTGCGTCCTCTGCGGTGAAAGGTATTGATTCTTCCGGCTTGTATCTCTTTTTGCAGGCCAAAGCCCCCCTCGGCTTCGTATCCGGTATCGTCAAGGACGGCGCCGCCAAGGCCTATCCGTCCGCCCAGGTCACGACCAGCACCTGCTCGCTCGTCGATCTCACGGGGGTTGACGGGAAATACCTCGTCGCTTCCACGATCGCGAACTTCACGCTCACTGCCTCGGACATCTATAAGAACGACAAGGGACAGCGCGTCAGCACGATCACCTCGGCCAACCAGTCCGTGAGCCTCGACGTCACGATCAACGTCACGCCGCCCTCGGTCGTCTCGGTTTCTCCGGCGGACGGCGCGACCGGCGTTGACCCCAAGACGCAGATCGTGATCACCATGAGCGAGGCAGTAAAGCCCGAGAGCGTCACGACCATCACCGTCTTCCTCAATAATCCCGCGGGTTCAAAGGTCCCCGGCGTCTTCTCCCTGAGCCCCGACGGAACGGTCATTATATTCTATCCCGGCCAGAACCTCGCGTCCGAGACCGCCTATACGCTTACGGTCACGCACTCGGTCCAGGACCTGCAGGGCTACTTCATGGGCGCGGACTTCGTGTCCCGCTTCACCATCAAGGACACCACGCCGCCGCCCATGCCGCCCGCGGGAAGCATCACGTCCACGTTCCCGGACGCGGAGGGGTATGTCACGGTCACGGCGACCCAGGGTTCTGTCGAGGCGGGCTGCACCGTGCTGATCATCAACGACACCAGCGGCGAGATCGTGTCCGTCACCCCAGGCACGAACGGCGCCTTTACCGGCAGGATCATGGCCAGACTCGGCGACGAGATCAAGATCCTGATGATGGACGCCGCGGGCAACCAGGTCCTCATCTCCTACATCACCTTCAAGAGCGACGACGGCAGGTACCTGGTCACTGCCAAGGGCGGGATCGTGGAAGGGGAGGGCGGCCTCAAACTCGAGATCCCCGAAGGCGCGCTCCTGGGTCCCACGGTCGTGAAGATCACGCCGCTTACGGAAGAGCAGCTTCCGCAGGACAATCCAGTGCCGCCTCAGGCGCGGTTCCTTGCCGGAGTGAGCATCGACTCGGGCGGCATGGGCTTCCAAAAAGAAGTGAAGCTCTCGGTGCCCGCACCGTCCACTATGCCCGCTGACGCCACGTCGTTCGTGGCCCAGCCGAGCGTGCATACGAACGCCGACGGCACACAGGAACAGGTCTATGTGATCCACGACAGCGCGAAGGTGGTGAACGGACGCCTTACTACGGCCAGTCCTCCCTTTGACGGCGTCATGGTCCCCGGCCCCCTTGCCTTCCTGTTCACCCCTGCGCCCCTGGACGGCCCCGTTGTCATTTCCGGCTACACCTACCGTGACATGGACGGCATTGGCGGGTATATGCCCGGTCCCGGCGAGAACAACGACAAGCCCATCAAGGGCGCCGTCATCCGTTCGGCAGCGGCCAATAACTTCATCTCCTATTCGAAGGACGACGGCCACTACGCGGCCTACGGCTTTTCGACCAAGGACGTCTGCCGGTCCTTTGCCACGACGGCGATCAATCCCCAGACCATGTACAAGCACACGGCGAACATCACCACCTGCGATGTACCGTATTACGTGAACAACTTCAATTTCCGGCTCGCGGACAAGGACACCCAGATCCCGGACACGACCGCGCCCGTGATCACCATGAACATGCAGGTTGCGCCGGGACAGGGGCCGGACGCAAGGTTCGTCGCGGGCACGGTCCCGATCAACACCGAGATACAGGTGCCCATCACGATCCTCGACCAGGCCATGGAAACGGCGACGCTCACGGTCTCTTACAAAACGCCGGACATGAACGCAGGCCAGAACCACAGCGTCACCCTGGTCCAGGCCGGCTCGACGATCCATACGTACATCACCGCGGAGAACCCCGCGCCGGTCTATAAGTACACCTACACGCCGGGATTCAACTTCCCCATAGCAGGCAGCTCGGCAGGCACGTTCAAGCCCCAGAACGCCGGCTCGTACACCTTCAACCTCGAAGCCACGGACGCCGCGGGGAACAAGAGCTCCCGCACCATGACCGTGCGCGCAATTCAGCCAGGTATATCCCCGGACGGAGTTGACGGGCCGCCCCAGGTGGACGAACTCGTCCCGGCGGACGGGGCAAAAGAGATCATGGTCACCATGCCCGTCATGGTCACGTTCAACGAGCCGGTCCAGAACGTGACCACGGAGACCTTGAAACTCTTTTCTCTCGATTACGACCCGAACACGCAACAGACCTATGAGAATCCCGTTGCCGCGACCGTATACACCAGCCTCGAAGGCGGCCGCGTGCGGGCAACGCTCCAGCCCAGGACGAACCTCACCTTCGGCAAGAACTACAAGATCGTTATCACCACGGGCATCACGGACTCGGTCCCGAACTCAGAGGCTGTATGCGGAGCCCAGACCCCGCCGCAGCCTGACGGCTGCCTCCTGCCCCTGAACAGACAATACATTGCCTACTTCACCACCAAGGTCCCGCAGATATACGATCTCGCCGAGGGCCAGTTCACCGGCGGCAGGGGCATCGACCTC
The DNA here is from genome assembly GCA_964412455.1 of uncultured Nitrospiraceae bacterium. Classification (GTDB taxonomy): domain Bacteria; phylum Nitrospirota; class UBA9217; order UBA9217; family UBA9217; genus JAAXXJ01. Next base: position 12,905 of record CAYPOT010000036.1, read on the forward strand.
TATACCGACCCGGCGGACGGCAAGACCTATGTCTACGTGGCCGCTGACGCGGAAGGCTGGTATGTGATGGACGTGACCGATCCGACCGCGCCCGCGGTCGTCTCGACCCACAAGATGACCAGCGCCGGCGTGACCTGGATGAATCGCGGCGTGGACGTGGACCAGGACAACAGCCTGCTCGCGTTGACCGAAGACATCCGTTATGTCAGCGGCAGCCAGTACGGGTACATCCGGTTCTACGACCTCACGAACAATCCACAGGGAACACCGCCGACCACACCCGCCGACCCGAAACTGATCGGCCGGGAGAAGCTCGCCGAGGCCTACAGCGGCGTGCCCATGCGGCTCAGCATGATGAACAAGTTCGCGTACGTCGCCACGGTGAACGTCGGCGTCCAGGTGGTGGACATCGAGGCGGCCAAAGCGTTCATGCAGACCGGCGGACAGGCCGACGGCTCGACCATCGTCGGCATCTTCGACACCTGGGGAGCCGGATACCGCAATCCCAATGACATCGTTGCCTACAAGGGCGGCAGGGCGGCGCTCACCACCACGAGCGGCCATCTGGTACTGCTGGACATCAACATCCCGCAGCTCCCGCAGGAGATGACCGCGTTCAATCCGGAGCTCGGGCCGAACAATCCGCTCAACTTCGACAGCGCGTGGAGGGTTGCGGTCGCGAGCGAGTACGCATACACTCCCTCGCCCCTTGAGGGAGAGGGCGGGGGTGAGGGGACGAATGTGATCGACCTCGCCGTCACCTCCAGCATGGCCGGCCGCATTCACACGGTCGACATCACCGACCCCTACAATATCAAGGTTATGGGCGTGGCAAAGGACGGCATGGGCAACGAAGTCATCGCCCCGGTCACCGACATCACCATCAGCAAGGCGTCGGGTCTCGTGTATGCCACTGCCGGCATGAGCGTCTACATCATCGACATAAAAGACCCGAACAACCCCGTGCTTCTGAACGTCGTGACCCAGACACCGACCGCGCCCGGAAGCGCGACGCTGACCAGCCTCGGCGCGTCGAGTGCGCTGGTGGAAAAGGACGGGTGGGTGTATCTGGCGAACCAGAACCAGGGGATGCGGGTGCTGGATCTGGATCCGATCGAACTGGAGCTTGAGAAACTCGATTCTGAATATCCAAGTGTCCGCATTTACGGTGCTGATTATTATCCCGCGCTGGGGACTAAGGCAGTCAAGATTTGGGGCGTTATTAGCGGCGAAGCGTTCAATGCAACCAACGTGGCCGAATGGGGCCTCTATCTTGTTTCTAAAGACACCCCGACTGTCAGAGTGGGTAGCATGACAAATGGCCAGTGCCAATCCAACACTATTGCTGATAACCAGCTCATTACGCATTTTACTGCCGATGAAAGTGTGAAAAAAGGTTTTGCCAAAGTATGTCTCACTTGGACAGGCGAGACAACGCCAGATATGCCATCTACATTCGCACTTAAAATGCAGGCGAGAAAGATTGGCGCCACAACGATGTCTGATGCCACAGCGTCTAAAATATATAATTTTGTATTTGATATTTATCATAATGGAAGAGTGTCAATGGCCGACGTGATAAGCAGCAGAAAGATATTCGCGGCGGACGGTCTGGTGAGCCGGTCGACGGGAACCTTCGAGAATACGCTGGGCTTCGATTTTGCAAAGGAACTCTTGAACCAGGTTGCGCCGAGAAAGCGGAACCTCGTGTTCAACGCGGCGGATACCAATGCGCCGAATGTCATCCCGATCCCGCAGGCTCACGGACTCTACGTAGCTGATCCAAAGAAGTATCCTTATCACAGCGGGAACACCGGTAATTCGCTTATTGATGAGGTCGGGATATTCGAGTACATCCGCACCGGGCCGACGACCTCGAGCCCGACGTCGCAGGCCCTTGAGCTTTTCCGGCGGAACTTCCGCATCGGCAACACGAAGTACAACAGCCCGACGGACCACGACGCCTCCCGCACCATGCAGAAGATCCTGAAGGACTACGGCAGCAATTTGACCAATGAACAGAAGGCGAAGCTGCTGTATCAGGTGGTTGATAAGGAGACATTGGTCGGCAATACCAGGCTTATAACACCAGAGAACGAAGCTGTCACAACGGCCAACGCAGACGTGCTGATCAACGGCACAACAGGCAACGGCCGAGACGATACCGGATTATACGAGTTGTATAAGAACGCGGTGGAACGATTTGTCAATGTCATGACAAAAGAAGCGGAGAGGTATGCAGGTATCGGCAATGATCTTGTCACGTATCCCACGGCAACGTGGGTGAGTCGTCCCACAAGTAGTAACCCATTATCTGTGGTTGGTCCGCAGCAGGACGGGCAATTTGTCAATTCAGGACGTCGTGGAATGAGTTATTCGTGGAACGGCAAGATGAACGTCGATTTGTTTAATGATGCGGTATCGGAAAACTGCGGTGCAACGGACGAGCCCAAGGTAATCGGCTATCTCAGCATAACGCCATCGATATTGAGTAAGAAACTTCCAAAAGCAGCGCTTCGGTTGACTGAACAGCAAAATCAACCGGAAACAACCACGGTTAGTGAATTATATGAAGGCAATCTCAATGCGACATGCAATGTGGGATCAGCAGCAAATACAAAAAATAAGTATCCGGGCTTATTGTGGCATGAATTTAATTCGACAACTAGTTATAATTTAGTGGCAGACTGTGTTGATAACCAGTGTCAGTCTTATCCTTCAGCGCCGCGAGCAACATTTGTATTTCCTCAGTATAGCGCGAAATTCTGGGCGGGCATCGACTGTTCCGGATTTGTTCAGCGTGTTGTAAACAAAGCGGAACATCCCGAATTGCCGAATAGCACCACAGAAATGCCGGGGGTTTCAACTAAAGTTCTTCTGTTAGGTGATAGCGGCGACTTTGACCATTATGCGGCGGCTGCTCAAAATACGGCGACGCTATTCAGCAAGACATTCGATATGTCGTATAATCCTCAGAATGAAGCGCAGACGCTAAAAAAAGTGCGGAAGGGTGACGTGGTTAAATACCCAACTCACATGACAATAATCTACTCAGATAGACCTATGTGCGACGGGGTGTCAAAATGTAGATACCAGATTATTCATGCATATGGCTGGCATAAATATCAACCACTTGATGACGATGGTGATGATGATGGCCCCACGGTGTTTTCAAGGAAGGTGATTAGTACGAAGCAAAACATCACTGCAGTACCTGTTGGATTCGGTAGGATAAAGATGTGGGATTGAGAGGGTAAATCATGAAAAGAACGTGCTATGTTTTATTATTGTTAACATTTCTATTATCAACGATTATTTCAAGCAGTCAAGCCGCGTGGCAAGGGCCCATTCAAGTTCTGTCCGGCGTTTGGGGCTCGGGTGTTGGTCAATTTGGATTTGAAGCGGGCGATAGTGGTGATGATTTCCCTCGCAGTTTCGGAATAAGCGCGTCGCAACGCATTATAATTGCAGATTCAATAAATGAAGTACTTCATGTTTTTGATAACAACGGGATGTTTCTAAGGGATATCAATAAACCTCAAGAGTGGTCCGGTTGGCCAAGTTCTGTTCTGGTTAATGGTGAATGTGCCGTTGTTGGCTATGTTCAAATGACACATACATTCGATATAGCGACCGGTAATCTTCTTGGAAAAGCAAATAATATGGGCGGCGCTAAATATGTAAATGAAAATTGTTCAAGCATATATTCCGGGGGGAAGAAAAAAGGTTGGAAAATTTATACTCCAACAGGCCAATTACTGAAAACGTCAAGTGAAATGCCCCTGGAACTAGGCAAAGTAACTACTGAGCCGTTGGGCAGCGCTCGATATAAAATAACGATTTCATATCCTGACAAAATCTATGGACTGTCTGCTGATCGGGCATTCGTACGTTTTACGCGTGACATAAAAGGTTTTATATATGGAGTTAATGCAGGGGGTGCCTGGCGCTTCAATCAATGTGGGAACATGATAGGTGCGGTTTTGTTGCCTTCTGCGCAAATAACTACAATTCCGAGTCAAGGTAAAGGTGAACCAAACGTTAATGTTCATGAAGAGTATGGTGAACCAGTCATTGCTCAGAATGGCGATGTATACACCTGGAAACGCACACCGGACAAATACTTCATCCTCAAATGGACCTGGGTGGATGATCCGAATGTCCCGACGGGACCGGATGCGCCGACAGGGCTGACACACATGCCTTCGACCACGGGGATATACCTCACCTGGACCGCGTCTGCACAAGATCCCGGATGCGTGACGGGGTATGAAGTGGCAAGGGCAACGAGCGCGGGTGGGGCGACCACGACGGTTGCCACGGTGAATGCAGGGGTGGTCAAGTACAATGATTCGACCGCGAGCGCGGGGACGACGTACTATTACAAAATAAGGGCGAAGGCGGGGAGCGAGTATTCGAACTACACTGCTGAAGTGTCGGGGAAAAGATAGTATAAAATAGTACGGAGTACACAGTACACAGTACACAGTACAGAGTACGGAGTACAAAGAATAAAGTACAAAGTACAAAATACAGAGTATAAAGAAAAAGTACAGAGTACAAAGTACGGAGTCCGAAGAATCAAGTACCAAGTGCTGAAAGGCAAGTACAGAGTACAAAGTAAGGAACCGAATAGCAACGGAGAACAAATGCAGGCGAAGACATTCGAGGATTTGATTGTTTGGCAGCGGGCGAAAGAGCTGACCAAACTGATCTATTCCTCGACGAACAACGGAGCTTTTCAAAAGGACTTTGGATTGAAGGACCAGATCCAGCGCGCATCGGTTTCCGTCATGTCCAACATCGCCGAGGGTTTCGGCAGGGGCGGGAACAAGGAGTTCATACCTGAATCCTGCATTGCGATGACCATAGAACGATAAAACCATACGGGTTACACTGATATAATGCGGTTATTTCTCGGACAACCCATCCTATCAGCGAAACTTTGGGGACGTTGGTTCTTACGGTGCATAACTACAGCGGGAGAAGAGCTATAGATATTTACTAATAGGAAAAGCATATGCCACGACAACCAAGATTGGATGTTCCCGGAGCATTGCACCATATCATGGTCCGGGGAAATAACAAGGCGAATATCTTCAATGATGATCAGGATAGGAGCAAGTTCCTGCAGCGCTTAGGAGAAAACATCACCGAAGGTAAGTGTTCTGTCTATGCATGGGTCCTCATGAGCAATCATGTGCATATCCTGTTCAAGAGTGGCAAGAAGGGCATATCATCGGTCATGAGAAAGCTTCTCACGTGGTATGCGGTCTACTACAACCACAGACACAAACGGAGCGGCCATTTATTCGAGAACCGATATAAGTCCATACTGTGCGAAGAAGACCGGTACTTGTTGGCATTGATAAGGTACATCCATCTTAATCCCATGAGAGCCGGGATGGTGAAGACACTTGAGGAATTGGATTGCTACCCCTGGAGCGGCCATAGTGCGGTGCTGGGAAAAAACGAATGTCCCTGGATGGATGTCAATTATGTATTCCTCCAGTTCAACGATACGAAGCGGAAAGCGAAGAAGGACGAACTTTGGGGACGACGAACTTTGGAACGTTGGTTCTTACGGTGCATAACTACAGCGGGAGAAGAGCTATAGATATTTACTAATAGGAAAAGCATATGCCACGACAACCAAGATTGGATGTTCCCGGAGCATTGCACCATATCATGGTCCGGGGAAATAACAAGGCGAATATCTTCAATGATGATCAGGATAGGAGCAAGTTCCTGCAGCGCTTAGGAGAAAACATCACCGAAGGTAAGTGTTCTGTCTATGCATGGGTCCTCATGAGCAATCATGTGCATATCCTGTTCAAGAGTGGCAAGAAGGGCATATCATCGGTCATGAGAAAGCTTCTCACGTGGTATGCGGTCTACTACAACCACAGACACAAACGGAGCGGCCATTTATTCGAGAACCGATATAAGTCCATACTGTGCGAAGAAGACCGGTACTTGTTGGCATTGATAAGGTACATCCATCTTAATCCCATGAGAGCCGGGATGGTGAAGACACTTGAGGAATTGGATTGCTACCCCTGGAGCGGCCATAGTGCGGTGCTGGGAAAAAACGAATGTCCCTGGATGGATGTCAATTATGTATTCCTCCAGTTCAACGATACGAAGCGGAAAGCGAAGAATGCATATCGGAAGTTCGTAGCGGAAGGAATAGCGCTGGGGCGAAGCGCTGAATTGACGGGGGGCGGCCTCATCCGCAGTCGTGGAGGCTGGTCCCAGGTAGTATCAGCAAGAAGAAAAGACCAGCGGGAAGAATATGACGAGAGGATACTCGGGAGCGGCGATTTCGTGAACGAGATATTCAAAGAAGCCGAAAAAACGCAAATGCGGCAAATGAAAATACGCCGATCCGGCAAGACCATAACTAATATCATAAAAGAAGAATGTGCAAAGAACCAGGTGAGCTTAACCGAACTTCAGGCCGGGAGCAGACGAAAAACAGTAAGCGACATGCGGACAAAAATTGCGAAAAGAAGTTTGGATGAGTTGGGGTTGTCCATGGCGGAGATCGCGAGGCATTTGGGCGTGAATACATCGAGCATCACGCGAACGATTGCGAAGATAGAAAAAAGGGGCTGTGACAGTTATGCACCGTAAGAACCAACGTCCCCAAAGTTTTCCCCATTCCGGAGCAGGTGGTGCCCCAGAACATGGTGATCCAGCCCTTCATGATGCAGGTGGAGCCGACCGAGGGCGCGCCGAACATTCAGCTCCCGCCGATCCCGGGCGTGGTGGTGATCCCGGGCAACATCGGGTTCCTGCACCAGTACTTCAGCGCCCTGGTGATGGTCTCGAACGGGGCGAACCTCCAGTCCGGCCTCACGGTCAAGGACGTGACCGCCACGATCAAGTTCCCCGTGGGGGCGGACCTAATCGCCGGCACGGACGAAGCACCCGGAGATGACCCGCTGCGCATAGCAAAAGGCGCAACCGGATTTTTCCCGCGCACCATGACCGTGTACAACGCCGGTCCTGACGGCACGATCGGCACTGCCGACGACATCAGCTTCCTGCGGCCTGCGGAATCGGGCCAGTCGGACTTCACGATCGAGGGATTGCGGGAAGGCACGCACCAGGTCAATTTCGAAATCAGGGCCACGCTCGAAGGCCTGCCCATCGGTCCGGTCACGATCACGGGCAAGGCATCGGGCGCCGTGCTCGTGCGGAACCCCGACTTCACGCTCACCTTCGGCCATCCCCAGACCGTCCGGAGCGGCGAGGAGTACGATCTCTTCATCACGGTCACGAACACATCCCAGGCGATGGCCAACCTCGTCTCGGTCTACCTCGATCCCCGCGCCCTGTCGGGCGCGGCCTTCGTCGCCGGTGAGACGCCGGACAAACAGATAGAAACGATCCTGCCGGGCTCGTCCGCGACGGTGCGCTATCGCCTGAGGTCCCAGAAGACCGGCGCGGTGACGGCCACGGCCTTCGAGTCCGAGGACGTGAAGGGCCGCTTCATCCTGCGCACCGGCGTGGGCGAGCGGAACATCCCGCTCTCGCCTGACAGCCTGGTATTGCCGTACACCGGCAGCCTGCCGCAGGACCTCATTGACGCGGCGGTCGGACTCCTGGGCCAGGCCTGGAGCGTTGCCACGGCGCCCGCCGGCGCGCTTCCGTCCGACGTGCTCTTCATCGGCAAGCAGATCGTGACGAGCCGGGCCTACGACCTTTCCGAGGCAGGGCTCCGGGTCCTGATCGGTGAGCAGCCGGTGAAGGCGGTGGAGGCGCTGGTTTTCGACTTCTACGGTTCCGACGTCTACCATCGGGGTTTCGACGACCTCAGGAGAAAGTCCACCCAGGGTCTGAACCTGAACAATGCGCTCGGCGCGATCTTCGGCCCGGAGGCGGAGGCCAGGGGCGCGATCCAGTTCCAGGCCGATTTTGCGGACCTCGTCACTTACCGGCCGGGCCATGTGTCGATCATAGCGTCCGAAGCGCCGGTGCGGGTGAAGGTGACGGACGCGGGGAACAACAAGACCGGCGGGCTCGCTTCCAGCGAGGCGTTCCGGGAAATACCGTATAGTGACCAGATCAAATTCAGTTCAGAGTGCTCAGTGCAGAGTTCAGAGTGTGTGGCAACTGCTGCGGCGAGGAGCACCTTAAGCCTCATTACGAGGATCGAGTCAACGAGCTACCGCGTGGACCTCAAGGCCGAGGCGGAGGCGAGCTTCGATCTCGGCATCGTGCTTCCTGACGCTGCGGGCACGCTGACCCAGGTGCGCTTCATGGGCGTTTCGCTTCCCGCAGGGGGGACCGCATGGGTCTCGCTCCTGCCCGGCACGAACACAACGTACATTCTCTCCATCGATTCGAACAACGACGGATCGGCTGACTCCACGATCACCGCATCGTCAGTACTGGCAATACCGGACCGCGGGCCCCAGGTGGTTGCAGCGACCCAGCTCGTCCCCGGCTTCGGACCGGGCGGGGACAAGCACGGCAGGAACGTTGCCGTGCTGTTCTCGGAGCGCGTGACCAGGGAAACGGCGACGAACGCGGCCAATTACGGCGTGCAGGAAAATCTGGTCAAGACCGCCGCCATCCAGCCCGGCGGCCGCATGGCTTTCCTGCTGCTCCGGGACGGCATCGGTCCCTTTTACGGGACCCAGGACCCCGACGGCACGATCTGGGGCAGGCAGATCACGGTCTCGGGCCTCAAGGACCTGGTGAACAACCCCATGACCGCCGCGGCCGCCATGCCGATCAAGATCACGGCCCAGGGGCCTGCCGCGGTCGTGGAGGGCACGGTCCGGAAGGCCAACGGCGAGCCCGTTGCCAACGCCAGGATCAAGCTGATGCAGTACGTGTGGCACGACGACGGGTTCAGCATCGAGCAGCGCTATGCCATCTTTACGGAAAAGACCGCGGATGCGAACGGATTCTTCCACTTCGATTACGTTTTCCAGAACGACGGTCCGGCCGGCCCCTTCATGATCGAGGCCGCGAACCCCGAGACCAGCGAGGTCGGCCAGGTGGTCACGAACGTGGCCTTCCACGCTCAGCAGATGAACATCGACATCTTCATGAAGGCCCGGGGCAGCGTCACGGGCACGGTGCGGACCTCCACGGGAAGCGGCGTGGCGAACGCCGTGGTCCAGGTCAAGACCCTGAGCGACGGCCGCGTGTTCAGCGCGAACAGCGACGCGTCAGGCGCCTTCTCCTTCTCCAACCTCTCGGTCGGAGCCTTCAACCTCACGGCCGTGCACACGGCGAGCCTGTCCCAGGGCACGGTCATGGGCACGATCCCTGACAACGGGAGCAGCGTCGCCCAGGACGTGGTGATCTACAAGGTAGCCGATGTGGCGAAAGGCAATGTGACCGGCAGGGTCTTCGCCGCCGACGGGACCACGCCCAAGGTAGGCGTGATCGTCGTCGTCACTGCGCCGAACTATACGAACTGGATGCGCACCCAGGCCGACGGGAGCTTCGCGTTCACCGGCGTGTTCGCGGGCAACCTCACGATCACGGCCCGGGACGACGCCTCGGGCGAGCGGAGCGTGGTCTCGGGTTCGGTGACCAACAACGCCACTTCGGTCTACACCGTAATCATGACCGGCACCGGCACGGTGACGGGCACGGTCACGCGAGGCGACGGCAAGTCCGCCGAAGGATTGTACATCATTGCGTCCGTTAACAGCCTCAAGTGGGTCGTCCAGACGGACCTGAACGCCCAATTTACGTTCGCATCGCTGCCCATGGGGGACATTTCGATTGAGGTGCTCGACCCCAGGGACTTCAACCGCACCATCGCCTCAGGCACGGTGACCCTCCTTACGGCGGGTGACATTCAGGACCTCTTGCTGTTCGCGCCCGACAATTCCCTTGCCACAGGAACGATCCAAGGCACGGTGTACAAGCGCGACGGCTCGATCTGGCCAAGAGCGGACGTCCGGCTGATCGTGGATAGTTTTTCTTACTATAGTTATAAAGCCGACGATCAGGGTCGGTACGTTTTGCCGAACACGGCGCTCGGGACCTATCGGCTTGCGGTGGTGAGCGGAACCAGCGTGGCGAATGCCACGGCAACGCTTTGGTACGGCACCCAGATCAAGACCGTGGATCTGCGGGCCGTGGGCATCGGCACCGTGACCGGCACCATCTACGACGACGCCGAGAAGACCATACCCACCGGGGCCGACGTGACCCTGGTCTCGACCAAGCCGAATGAGGTGGGCTGGCTCGTGTACGAGACGCGGTTCCCCACGGTGGTCAAGAGCGATCCCCAGACCGGCAGGTATACCTTCACCGGAGTGCTCGCCGGCAGCTTCACGGTCAGTTCCACGAACCTGTTCCGGCCGGTGCCGGTGTCGCAGGGAGACAGCATCACCTCCGACGGCCAGACCGTCACGATCGACCTGGCACTCAAGGGCTCGCCGCCCCCGCCTCCCGGCGACGGAAATCCTCCGCCCCCTCCGCCCGTAAACACCATGGGATGGGTCTCGGGCATGGTATACCAGCCCGATGGCAAGACGCCGGTGGGTGAAGGCGTCAAGGTAACCGTTAACTTCGGGGGCGGCGTGACGCTTACGACCTATCCGACGGGTTCGTTCCTGTCAGGCCAGAACTTCCCCGCGGGCAACTACTGCCTCATTGCCGAGGACCTGGTCACGACGCTCAAGGGCAAGAGCTGCGTCTACGTGCCTGCGGGCCAGAAGGTGTCCACGACCATCAGGCTGCTCGGCCGCGGCACGCTCAATGTCAGGACCCTGACCGGGGGCGGAGCAATAGCTCCGAGCATCGCCGTGAAAGTGAACGGCGCGAATTTCCCGAACGATTCCGTGAACGGCGTGACCGACCCGGTAACCGGCCTGATCACCTTCCTTAACCTGAGCGAGGGCACCTACGCCATCTCGGCCAAGGACCTCAGCCGCGGGCTTGGCGGCGGCAGCCAGGCCACGATCGCATCGGACGGCGCGATCGTAAATGTCGACGTGCGGCTCGCTGACGCGGGCACGGTGACCGGCCGGTTCCTGAAACCCGACGGCGTCACCCCCATCGGCGGGGGACAGGTGAAACTCATCCGGTCAGGCCAGGTGATCGCCTATGCGGTGACCTCGTCGGCAGGTGCGGACCTCGGCAGCTTCCGGATGGAGTACGTCACCATGGGCGACTTCACCCTGGAAGGCTTCGACCCCACGACCGAGCGGACCGGCAGGGGAGGCGGCAGGCTGTCCGTGAACGGAGAAACCGTCGTTGCCGATCTCACGGTGACCCCCCGGGGCACCGTCAAGGGTGCTGTGCTGAACAACTCGGGCTCAGCGCCGATCGCCAACGCGAGCGTCTCCATATCCGTCACCGGCATGGCGAGCTACTCCTATTCAACCGCCACCGGACCCGACGGGAGCTTCCTGTTCGCCGGCGTGCCTGCGGGCAAGTACAATCTCGACGCCCGCGACCCCTCGAACAATCTTCACGGGTACGCCAGCGGCACGCTCACCTATGAGAACGAGGTGAGCCAGGCCTCGCTCCGGATCGCGCCCACCGGATCGATCGAAGGCGTGGTGCTGCTGCCCGACGGCGTCACGCCCGCGAATACCGCCTTTGTGCAGTTCTCGAACGGTTCGAACCGCCTGCAGGTGAACCCCGTGGACGGGACCTTCTCATACGCGAACCTGGCCGCGGGCCCGGGCTACTCCTATTCATTCTTCTCCTCTGAGGCCAACACCCACCGCGTGGGCAAAACCACGGTCTCGCTCACCAGCGACGGCCAGGTTGCGGGCGCGACGATCGTTCTGCGCGGTGTGGGCACGGTGTCGGGCATTGTTCTGAGCGATGCCGCTACGCTATCCCCGGTTGCCGGTCTGGCCGTGACCATGAATGCCGTGGGCCTCGAGAACGCCACGACGAACACCGATACGCGCTATACCGAGCTCGACGGACGGTTCCAGTTCATTGACGTACCGGTCGGGAACTTCACGATCCAGACCTTTGATCTGTCGCGCGGCGTTGGCGCTTCCACCGCGGGCTCGCTGACCGGGGAAGGCGAGGACGTGATCGCGAACCTCGTCCTGGCGGCGGTGGCGAACGTGACCGGCACGGTGTACAAGGCCGACGGCGTGAACCCCGCGGCAGGCGGCGGCGTGCGCTACACCGGGTGCGGCAAGACCTATCTCCGGGTCATCGACACCCAGGGTCGATTCCTGTTCCAGAACATCCTGATCCCCTGTGCTTCCTTCACCCTCTATATGGAAGATGCCGAGGGCCTCGGCATCGGCGCCTCCGGCGGAACGCTTACGGTCAATGACAGCGGCAACACCGTGGACGTGGGCAGCGTGGTCCTGGACGACAAGGCCATTGCCGTGGCCAGCGTCACGCCGGTGAACGGGTCGGTCAACGTGCCGGTGACGACCGCCGACAACACGCCGACGCCGGTGCATATCAGCTTCTCGGAGCAGGCAAAAGCATCGACCGTTACGGCGTCGAATGTCTATCTCAAGAAGGGCAGCACCCTCGTGGCCGGCGCGCTGGTCCTTGACGCGGACGGCAGGGGCGTTACCTTCACCCCCACCACCCCCACGCAGGCACTGACCGGAATGACGCTCTACACGATGTACGTGACCACGGGTGTTACGGACCTCGTCAGCAGGCCGCTCGTCCAGACCTTCACGAGTACGTTCACGACCGTGGACAGCACGCCGCCGTCGGTGACGGCGGTGTCCCCGGCCGATAACGCAATCGAAGTGGCCCAGGACGGCGTGGTCAGGATCACCTTCAGCGAGGCCGTCGATCCGGCGTTCCTGTCGGAGATCAAGCTGCTCCTGAACAGCATGAAGGTTGATGCCCGGATCGACCTCGTCCAGGCCAACACGGTCGTGATTCTGACGCCGCTGGCGCCTCTCTCGCCCAACGCGACCTACATGGTTATGGTCAGAGGTGCAAAGGACGCGGTCGGGAATGTGATGGCAGGAACCCAGGTGTCGACCTTCGCAACCTTAGATACAATCACTCCGACCGTGACGAACCTTGCGGTCACCGGCGATCTGATCAAGGGGAACACGATATCAGTCGCCGCCGCTGTGGCTGACAGCGACGTGGCATTCGTCGATTTCTTCATGGACAATGTGCTTGTTGCAACGGACAGCACCGCACCGTACACCCAGAACATAGTACTTTCCAGGGAAGGCGCCGTTTACCTTAAGGCCGTGGCCCAGGACAAGGTCGGCAACCGGGGCTTGTCGTACCCCCAGCCGGCCATGGAACTGACCATTGCCCGGGACCAGGCGCCGGGTGTGACTATAACTTCACCCGCGAACAACAGCACGGTCAACACCGGTTCTTCGTTCAATGTCTCGGTCACGGCAACGGACGACCTCTTTGCCAAGGAGCTCACGCTCACTTCTACAGGCGAGGTCATCGTTACCCAGACGAAGACCCAGAGCTCCGGCAAAACCTTTACCACGAGCTTCAGCATTGCCGTGCCTCAGGGCGCATTGCCCGGAGGAACCATCACGCTCTCGGCAGTTGCCAAAGACTCGGCAGGCCAGACAAGTCCGTCCACAACGATCAGCGTCATTGTTCATGACAGTCTTGCGCCGGTGCTCAGCATCACAAGCCCCGGTTCAGCCACGAAGTACCGTCCCGGCGAGGCCGGCACTGCAACGGTCGCAGCGAGCGATAATGCGGGAGTTGTTTCGATCTCCTGTACGGTTTCCGGCGCGGCAACAGGCGGTCAGACATTCACCGTCGACCCGGCGCAGAAAACAACGTCGCAGATCTTCAACTTCACCGTGTCGCCGACTGCTGCGCCCTATGCGGGGATCACCCTTGTGTGCACGGCAGATGATGCGAGCGGAAACCACGGGACCGCGAGCCTCGGCATCTCGGTAGCGGACATCGTGCCGCCAATCGTGGCGAGCACCTCCATACCGGACAATGCAGTGAATATCCAGGCCCGGCCCGCTATCAGCATCACGTTCAGCGAAACGCTGCTCCCTGCTTCTGTCAACGGTGCGACCGTAAGCCTGAGCCAGGAAAACGGTGTTCTGGTAACAGGTATTGTCGGACTTTCCTCCGACCGCAAGACCGTGAGCTTCACGCCAGCGCAGAACCTGGTCATGGCAACGACCTATAAGCTTGCTATTACCACAGAGGTGAAGGACGAAGCAGGCAACACGCTGGCAGCTGAATATGCTCTACGCTTCACGACAGACAGTACACCTCCGGTAATGTCCGGTTCGTCCATCGCGGACAATGCCGTGGACGTGCCGGTTACGGCCGCCATTACCGTGTCGTTCAACGAGGCCCTTGCCGCCGCAACAGTGGGCACCGGCTCGGTGGGTCTGGCCTTGAATGACGGGACCGGCACAGCGGTCTCTGGCGCGGTCGTGCTCTCAAACGACCATAAGAGCATTACGTTCACGCCGGGAGCGGAACTTGTCAAGGGCAAGACATATCGGTTAACGATCACACCGGTGGTCACGGACGAGATCGGGAACACCATGACCGGTACTATCATCATTCGGTTCACGACAGTCCTTCCGGACACCATGGCCCCGAAGGTCCTGTCCGTCACGCCTGCGAACGCGGCCGGCGGCGTGTCCGCGGCAACCGCTATCACTGTCAGCTTTGACGAACCCGTGGATCAGGCCACGGTCACGACAGACCGCTTCATCCTATCCTCGACAACAGGCACAGTGACGGGCAGCATTGCCTTCAATCAGAACAGCACGGTCGCCACCTTCCGGCCGACCGCGCAACTTGCATTTGTCACGGGTTATACCGTGACGCTCAAGGCGGGGATCGCCGACCTTGTGGGCAATGCCACCACAGCCGACTACCAGACGAGCTTCATGACCGGAGGGTTCAGCATCACGAGCCCGCGTCAGAATGCCTACGTGATCCAGGGCAGGACCATCACCCTGACGGCAGCGGTGGAAGGGAGTCAGGGCATTTCGGCGGTGAAGTTCTACGTGGACAATCAACTCGTAGGAACCAAGACAGGCGTGCCCTTTACGATAGACTACTTCGTGCCGGTCACGGATGGCACCGCCTATTCGGTCATTACGGCGGAAGGAATGACAGCGGGCGCGAGCATCTGGGCGCCGGGCATCGCCGTGGTCGCGCTCGGCGAGGCAGATGCCCTGGCCGATCCGGACGGCGACGGTCTCACGAACGCTGAAGAGATAGAACTCGGCACCGATCCCAACAGTGCCGATACGGACGGAGACGGCCTCTCTGATTTCGATGAGGTCCGGACCTACCTGACAGACCCGCTGAATCCCGATACGGACGGCGACGGGCTGCTCGACGGATGGGAGGTCGCGAACCAGTACGATCCGAAGGCCGCGGACAGTGATGGAAACGGCACACCCGACGGTGAGGAAGACCCGGATGCCGACGGGCTCAGGAACAAGTTCGAACAGTGCCTGGGCCTCAATCCCCGGGCCGCGGTGACCGCGGGAAGCAGCACCCCTGATGCGAACCGCGACGGAGATCGCGACGGCTGGACCAATATTTACGAAGTGAACACCAGCATGACCAGCCCCTGCCGGGCGGACACGGACGGCGACGGAGTGATCGACCCTGACGAGAAGAACGTCTTGGGCACGAACCCGAACGATCGCAGCGATCTGTATGGCACAGACTTCGTTCTGAGCGGCGGGAAGACGATCAGGATCGAGGGCCGGGCGTACTTCAACAGCCTGACGGTGACGGGCAATTCCACAATAACGGCCCTTGCCGGCTCGACAAAGCAGGTCTCGAAAATTGAGATAGAGGTGGCAGGGAGCCTGGTAATCGATGCGGGGAGCCGGATCGACGTGACTGGGAAGGGATATCTGGGCGGTTCTTCCGGCGGGAACAGCAGCACGAGCGGCATGACCTACGGGAACACCA
>CAYPOT010000036.1:28880-38379 GCA_964412455.1 uncultured Nitrospiraceae bacterium
GGGCATGATCACTGCCAGGGGCGGGGCAGGCCCCGGCGGAGCGGGCGGCGGCGGAAGGATCGCAATATACTATGACGTAGTCACGTTGTCGACGACGAGCATCATTGCAACGGGCGGGAAGAGCGGCACGGGTGCTACCGCATCGTACAACGGCGGGGCGGGCACAGTTTATCTCAAGTCGAATATGCTCCCGCATGGTGATTTGATCATTGATAATCGCAGTACTTCAAGCAATGATAGCAGCACGCCGCTGCGTGCGATCGGCGGCGGAGTGATATCGGCCGTGACATCGACCAGTCTGATGAACAGCAGCGCGGCATGGACGGCCGGCGCACTCAAGGGTCTGCAGGTGAGTCCGAATACGAACCAGGCGACAACGTTTACGGTTATCGATAATACCGCTACGACGCTTTATATTGATCCCGCAGGCGGCGATCTCACCCAGGTGTCGGTAGTGGGCAGCGCCTATACCGGCGTTTACAGCTTCAATTCCATGAATGTTCTTGGGACGTCAAAGGTCAGATGCAACGACCATGTTGTGGTAGATTCAGGGCTGACCATAGACGGCAGCGGCACCACCTTTGTCACCGGTGACGTTACGGCAAATACGATCACGTTGACCAATGGCGGCGTACTCACTCATGGCAACACGACGACAACGACAGTATATAGCTTGAATTTAAATGCGACAACCTCGCTCGCAATCGATTCCAGTTCGAAGATAGACGTGACTGGTAGAGGGTATCTTGGCGGATCGTCCGGCGGGAACAGCAGTCCGACCGGTAGGACCTACGGGAACACCACCGCAGGCGGGAGCACCCAGAACAACAGCGGCAATGGCGGCAGCTACGGAGGATTGGGGGGGATCTACAGCGGCGGCAGTGTAAATACGGTATACGGTGATTTGATGAATCCGAGTGAAGTGGGAAGCGGCGGCGGAGCCGGCTTATATTGCCCTTATTATTGCTCCAATCAGCCTGGTGGAAACGGCGGCGGACTGGTGAAGATCACGGCTGGAACGCTTCAGGTAGACGGGAGCATCATTGCGGACGGCGGTGCGGGTACGGCTACTTCGTACAACGGAGGCGGCGGAAGCGGCGGCGGGGTGAACATCCATGTATCGACGCTGTCCGGCACGGGCATGATCACGGCCAGGGGCGGGGCAGGCCCCGGCGGCGCGGGCGGCGGCGGCAGGATCGCGATCTATTACTCGGACAGGACCGAGTTTCTGGGTGTGGAGACTGTATCAGGCGGGCTGAGCGGAAACGGCCTGGTAACGGGCCGCAACGGCTGGAATGGGACTATGCAGTGGATACTGAAGTAGGAGAAGATACTTTTATGTATATCTAAAATGCCGACTACATCTCTGCGGCCGAAGACGATAATTATAACGTGCATTATTTTGTAGCCGCGCAAAGCAGAGTCCCATCCCGATCTTCCGTGCCGACGATGTTCTCACGGCCTTTCACTTGCGGCGCCGCAGGGGCAGGAATCGCAGCGGCACCTTCCGACGATACTCTTCATACTCTTTCCCTAACCCTCCAGAAGATAATAACCACGAAGGGGCGCGCTGTGCAAGACGCCCCGGCGCGGCTTTCCCGTTTGACTTCACCGGGGGGATAGTTTATTATCAGCCCAAGGAGTACGAAAATTACATGCAGACCATAGCGACGTTAAAAGAAGGCGACTGGGTGGACGAGACTTTCCTGGTCACGGCGAAGCAGATCATGATTGCCAAGAACGGCGGGATGTATCTCTCGGTGAAGCTTGGCGACAAGACCGGCGAGGTGGACGGGAAGCTGTGGGACAACGCCGAAGAGGTCGCCGGCAGGTTCGAAAAAGAGGACTTTATCAAAGTAAAAGGCGTTGCCGCCAGCTATCAGGGCACGATGCAGGTCAAGATGAAAACGGTCGAGAAGATCGACGACTCGAAGGTCGACCTTGGGAATTTTCTTGAGACCTCTTCCCGGAACATTGACGAGATGGTCAGGGACCTTGCCGCCGCGGCAGCAAGCGTCAAGAACAAGCATCTGAGCCAGGTCATGAACGCCTTTCTCTCCGACAAGGCGTTCATGGACGCGTTCCGGCGCGCCCCGGCGGCGAAGGCGCTGCATCACAACTACATCGGCGGTCTCCTTGAGCACATCGTGGAGCTCATCTCGCTTGCGAAGGACGTGGCAAAGCATTTTCCCGGAATCGATACGGACCTGCTTACCGTCGGGGCGTTCCTCCACGACATCGGGAAGGTGCGCGAGCTGTCGGTCAGGAAGTCCATTGAATATACGACCGAAGGGAGACTTCTCGGCCACATCTCCCTGGGTTACGAGATGCTTGCCGATAAGATCAAGGCCATTCCCGGTTTTCCCGACGAGCTCACCATGCTGCTGAAGCACATCATGCTGTCTCACCACGGCGAGTATGAGTTCGGCTCCCCCAAGAGGCCGAAGATCCAGGAGGCCATCATCATCAATTATCTCGACGACCTTGCGGCTAAGATCAGCAATTTCCGCATGACCCTGAAAAAGGAGAACGTCGAGGCCGGCGAATGGAGCTACTACAGCAAGATGCACGACCGCTATCTGTACCGGCAGGCGTCCTATTCGGACGCTGAGAATGCCGAGGCTCCGGGGGCCGGACCGGCCGCAGCAAAGAAAGAGAAGAAACCTGCCGAAGGAGTCGCTGATACGACCGGGAAGCTGCCGCTCTGACGACATAACTGTATGTCGCATTGCAAATTGGAAACTGGAAATTGGAAATTGAAGAATGACCCGGGGCACGTGAACATTTTGACATTTACAATCTGCAATTTGCTATTTACAATCCATTCGTGAGAAATCATGCTAAACATCATCCACTCTATCCGTGACGGTCTGGAAAAGACCAGGAAGAACCTCAGCGACAGGATCGGCACCCTGGTCCTGGGCGAGAAGATCGACGACGCGTTCCTCGACGAGCTCGAAGAGGCGCTTATCGCGTCCGATGTGGGTATGAAGACGGCGTCCCTGGTGCTCGCGGACCTGAAAGAGCGGTTCAAGCGGAACGAGCTGTCGTCGACCGACCAGGTGCGCGAACGTCTGAAGCAGGTCCTGTTCGAGATCCTTGCCGAACGTCCGGCGGCGCTCTCCCTGACGGGGGCGCCTTCGGTCATCCTGGTGGTCGGCGTCAACGGGACGGGAAAGACCACGACCATCGGCAAGCTTGCGCACCGTCTGCGGGGCGAAGGGAAAAAGGTCATGCTGGCCGCGGCGGATACCTTCCGGGCGGCCGCCGCGGAGCAGCTCACGATCTGGGGCGAAAGGAACGGTGTCCCGGTAGTAAAGCACAAGGAAGGGGCCGATCCGGGCGCTGTGGCCTTCGACGCGCTTGCGGCGGCAAAGGCCCGCGGCATGGACGTCCTGATCGTGGACACGGCAGGCAGGCTGCACACGAAGTCGAACCTCATGGAGGAGCTCAAGAAGGTCCAGCGCATCATCGCACGGGAGCTGCCGGGGGCGCCCCATGAGACATTGTTCGTGCTCGACGCGACCACCGGCCAGAACGCCTTTGTCCAGGCGAAGACCTTTCATCAGGAGATCGGGGTGACCGGGATCGTGCTGACGAAGCTCGACGGCACTCCCAAGGGCGGCATCGTGTTCGCCATCAACAAGGAACTGGGGCTGCCGGTAAAGTTCATCGGTATCGGAGAGGGGATCGAGGACCTGAAGGACTTCGATCCTCGGGAGTTCGTGGAAGCGCTTCTGTAACGTCAGAGAACAGGCTTTGCCACGAAGGCGCGAAGACACGAAGTTTCTTCATCTTTGATGGTTTCGTAAAAAGCCGTCATACCCGCGAAAGCAGGTATCCAGAAACACAATAACTTTCAGAAAAGACTGGATTCCCGTTTCCACGGGAATGACGAAGAGATCTGCTATCGGACTTCCTATGAGTTCATCTTTTGTTTTTCTTAGTGTCTTGGTGCCTTTGTGGCGGGAGTGAAGGAATGGAAAGCATTCAGGTCGAGATATTCGGTCATACCTACAGCATCAAGGTAGCGAACGACCCGGCGTACATTCAGGAGCTCGCGGCGTTCGTCGACGCGCGGATGAAGGAAGTGCAGAAGGGGACGGGAACTGCCGATCTCTACCGCATTGCCATCCTGGCGGCCCTGAACATTACCGATGAACTGCATCGATTGCGGTCCCAGCACGATGACCTGAAAAAAACAACTTTTTCTTCGCTTGACCAATTGATCGAAATTACCGACAGCATAGAAAAAAAATAATTCTATTCCACCACGGCCAGAATATTACACAAGCAGTAACTCATTGAAAAATAAACACATAATAAGTTTCATCTGCGTACCGCGCCTAGATTGCTCTTGCCATTTTGAGTGGATTTTGGTATATATAGCACAGAAATGAACAGTCCCCTGCAATGTGCGTGACTGACATAACTTGAGCCTCGTAAAAAATTTATTAGGGAGCTATCCCCGGAAAAGGGTGTGCATGCCCAGGTAAGACTGGGTAGCCTAACTTTTCTAATGGCGCCCACCTGGTTATGACCAGGTCCAAGTTATCAGCACGGCAGAGCGGGGGATTCTTTTAAAAAGCGTCGTCGTTCCATCTGAACAGGCCCATCCAAACGTTTAGAACCAGCGCAAAAAGGAGCGTCAAGTAAGGAAGGCTCCAGCGCTTTGACAGTGTAGCCAGTACCAGCGGTACCAGAAACACCAGGCATCGGGACATACCGCACGATGGATCCTGGTGGTTCCGCACGAGAACAGAGTTTACCAGCAGATACGCATGATAATCATGGGGATATTCACAAATACCACTTTACACCGCAGGCACAAGTTGCAGGGGTGTTCTCACGCGGTTCGCATCAGTCCCGTGAGACAGCACCCGGCAGCTTCGGGAACGTGTATCCTGCTGTAGGGCATACCCCAGAAAATTGCATTTCTTTGCTGGTCTGATCCGCTCTCGTCACTGCACTGTCACAAGCTCTCCGCAGCCTTCCTGAAGCATCCCTTGGGAATCAAGAAGCACGTACAACCTGATCCTCTGCAGAACGTAGACGCGTCCCCGCAGGCTCCGCTTGCCTGGAGAATGCGGCCGAGGGACCTGTCGGAATTTGCCGGACAGGAGCACATTCTCGGTCCGGGCAAACTCCTTCGCAGGTCCATCGAAACCGACCGGTTCATGTCCCTTATCCTCTATGGGCCTCCGGGCGCGGGAAAGACCGCCCTCGCCCACCTGATCGCGGAAAAGAGCCAGGCCCATTTCATCGCCCTCAACGCGGTCACGGCCGGCGTGGCCGATATCCGGCGCGTTGCCCAGGAATCAGTAGAGGAACGCGCCCGGAGCGGCAGGCGGACACTTCTTTTCATTGACGAGATCCATCGCTTCACCCGCGTTCAGCAGGACGCTCTTTTGCCCGATGTCGAGCGGGGCAGCATCACGCTCATCGGCGCCTCTACGCAGAACCCGTTCTTCGCCATCATACCGGCCCTTTCGTCACGTTCCCAGATCTTCGAGTTCAAGCCGCTGAAGGAGGAAGATATCCGCGCCATCCTCCTTCGTGCGCTTGCCGATCGGGAGCGCGGGCTCGGCGCTTTTGCCGTCACGCTGACCGATGAAGCCCGGGAATTTATCATTGCGCGTGCCGGTGGCGACGCCCGCAGGGCATTGAACGCCCTGGAACTGGGTGTGCTGTCCACGAAACCCGGACCCGAGGGGACGATCGTCTATGACCTCCACACAGCGGAGGAGACCATCCAGAAAAAGGCGCTGGTCTATGACGAGGACGAACACTACGACACCATTTCGGCCTTCATCAAAAGCATGCGCGGAAGCGACCCCGACGCGGCCCTCTACTGGATGGCGAAGATGATAACCGCGGGGGAGGACCCGCTCTTCATCGCGCGGCGGGTCGTGATCGCGGCCAGCGAGGACGTGGGGAACGCGGACCCGCGGGCCATCTTCGTGGCGACCGCGGCCTACCAGGCGGTGGAGCGCATCGGCATGCCCGAGGGGATGATCCCTCTGGCCCAGGCGGCGATCTATGTGGCTTCCGCGCCGAAGAGCAATGCCTCGTACGCGGGGATCAAGGCCGCCATGAAGGACATCGAGGAGGGAGCGCTCATGCCGGTCCCCGATCATCTCAAGGACGCCCACTACAAGGGGGCGGCCAGGCTCGGGAGAGGGAAGGGGTACAAGTATCCCCACGACTTTCCCGGCCATTATGTACCACAGGACTATCTCCCGCAAAAGCGGGTATACTACCGGCCCACGGAGCAGGGCGAAGAGAAGCGCATCAAGGAACGCCTTGCCGGGCTGAGGAGCTATCGTCAGGAGGAGACAAGGAATGATTGAGTATATTGTAATTTTCATTGTCGGGCTTGCACTGGGGGCCGGAGTCGGCCTCATGATAAAGGGCAAGGCAGCTGAGAACAAGGTCAAGGACGCCGAGGCCGAAGCAGCGAAGATCATCTCCAACGCCGAGCGCGAGGCCGAAACGAAGCGTAAAGAGGCCATGCTCGAGGCGAAGGACAAGTTCTACCAGGCCCGGACCGATTTTGAGAAGGAGACCCGCGACAAACGACAGGACCTCCAGAACCAGGAGCGGCGGCTGACCCAGAAGGAAGAGAACCTCGAGAAGAAGGTCGACGTCGTCGATAAGCGCGAGATCGACACGATCCGGCGCGAGAAAGAAGTTATGGCCCGGGAGAAGGTCGCCCAGGAAAAAGAAGAACGGTACGAGGCCGGGCTCCGCGAACAGCGGGAGCTGCTCGAGAAGATCGCCAGCATGACCGCCGAGGAGGCCAAGCGCCAGCTGATGCTCTCCATGGAGGACGAGGCCAAGTTCGAGGCGGCCAAGACCATCAAGCGCATCGAGGACGAGGCGAAGGAGGAGGCGGACAAAAAGGCCAAGCATCTCATCAGCCTGGCCATCCAGCGCTACGCCAGCGACTACGTGGCCGAAGCGACGGTATCGGTGCTGAACCTTCCGAACGACGAAATGAAGGGCCGCATCATCGGCCGCGAGGGCAGGAACATCAGGGCCATCGAAGCGGCCACGGGGATCGACCTCATTATCGACGACACGCCGGAGGCGGTGATCCTGTCGTGCTATGATCCGTTCCGCCGGGAGATCGCCAAGCTCACCATTGAACGGTTGATCCAGGACGGCCGCATCCATCCCGCCCGGATCGAAGAGATCGCCGAGAAGGTCAAGAAGGAGCTGGAGGGCACCATGAAGGAGGAGGGCGAACGGGCCGCCTTCGATCTGGGCATCCACAATCTCCATCCCGATATCATCAAACTGGTCGGCCGGCTGAAGTACCGGACCAGCTATGGTCAGAACATGCTGATGCACTCCCGGGAGGTCGCTTACTTCGCGGGCATCATGGCCGCGGAACTGGGCGTCGACCAGAAGCTCGCGCGGCGCGCGGGACTGCTGCATGATCTCGGCAAAGCGGTGGACCACGAGGTGGAAGGCACCCATCCCGTCATCGGCGGAGACCTGGCGAGAAAGTATGGAGAGAATGCCAAGGTCATCAACGCCATCATGACGCACCACGGCGACGGCGAACCGAACTGCGTGGAGTCCGTGCTCGTGGCTGCGGCCGACGCCCTCTCCGCGGGCAGGCCGGGTGTCCGGCGCGAGACCCTGGAAAGTTATCTCAAACGGCTGGAGGCGCTGGAGACCGCGGCCAACTCATTCAAGGGCGTGGAAAAGTCCTATGCCATCCAGGCGGGACGGGAGATCCGCATCATCGTGAAGCCCGAGGACCTTTCGGACGCGCTTGCAGCGCAGCTTTCCCGCGACATTGCCAAGAAGATCGAGGCGGAGCTTTCCTATCCCGGCCAGATCAAGGTGACCGTGGTCCGCGAGAGCCGGTATGTGGAGTTCGCGAAGTAAACAACAGTACGAACCAATATCCGCCACGAAGGCGCTAAGTCACGAAGTAGAGACTATAACCTTTGTGTCTTGGTGTCTTTGTGGCAAAGAGTAGGAGATATTTTGAAGGTTCTTTTCATCGGTGATATCGTCGGCGAGCCGGGGCGGAAGTTCGTGAAGCAGCAGATGCGCGGACTGCTGCAGTCCCACACGCCGGACCTCGTGATCGCCAACGGCGAAAACGCCGCGGGCGGTTTCGGCCTGACGCCGGACATCGCCGAGGAACTGTTCTCGCTCGGCATCCATGTCCTCACGTCGGGGAACCACATCTGGGACAAGAAGGACATCGAACCCTACCTGGGCAAGCAGGAACGGCTCATCAGGCCTGCGAACTATCCTGAAGGGAGCCTGGGCTTCGGCAGCGTGGTCGTACCGACGGACTCCAGCAAGGTCGCCGTCCTGAACCTGGAAGGAAGGGTGTTCATGTCCAATCTTGATGACCCCTTCCGGAAGGCCATCCAGGAGATCGAACGTCTCAAAAAAGAGACCAAGGTTATCATCGTGGACTTCCATGCTGAGGCCACCTCGGAGAAGTCAGCCCTCGCCTGGTATCTTGACGGAAAGGTAAGCGCCGTGCTCGGCACGCATACCCATGTCCAGACCGCCGACGAGCGGGTATTGCCGGGCGGCACCGCGTTCATGACCGACGTGGGCATGACGGGGCCGACTGATTCCGTCATCGGGGTCAGGAAGGACGAGGCCATCAACCGGTTCCTGTACCAGCGCCCCCACAAATTCGAGATCCCCAAGGGACCGGTCCACCTCGATGCGGCGGTCATCGACATTGACGCCAAGACGGGAAAGGCGAAGGGGATCGAGAGGATCAAGATCAGGTCTTAGAACAATTTTCACCGCAGAGTTCACAGAGGCCGCGGAGAAGTGTAAAAAAATCAATTGCCGGTATTGTTGGACAAAAAACCTCTGCGTGCTCGGCGTTCTCTGCGGTAAAATATATCACATGCAGACCCACATCCTCACCGTCACCCAGCTCACGCATCAGATCAAGGACCTTCTCGAAGGCACCTACCCCGACGTGTGGGTCGAAGGGGAGATCTCGAACCTCACTGTTCCCCAGTCCGGACACGCCTATTTCACCATAAAGGACGAACAGAGCCAGATCAAGGCCGTCCTCTTCAAGTCGTCCCAGCGGCATCTCAAGTTCACGCTCCAGCACGGCATGCAGGTGATCTGCCGCGGCAGGGTGAGTGTGTATGAACCCCGGGGCGAGTACCAGGTCATCCTTGAGTACGTGGAACCCAAGGGTGTCGGAGCGCTCCAGAAGGCCTATGAGGAGCTCAAGGCCCGGCTTGAACAAGAGGGCCTCTTTGACCGCGAACGCAAAAAGCCACTGCCGTTCCTTCCCAGGAAGATCGGCATCATAACCTCGCCGACCGGCGCGGCCATCCGGGACATCCTGCGGGTGATCAAACGAAGACACCCGCGCATGGCGATACTTCTCTACCCGGTCCCGGTACAGGGGCCCGAGTCGGCGCCGGCGATCGTCGAGGCGGTCGAATATTTCAACAGAGAAAAGAATGTGGATGTTATGATCGTCGGGAGG
>CAYPOT010000037.1:0-36089 GCA_964412455.1 uncultured Nitrospiraceae bacterium
TTGATGGTCTCGTTGCCGCCGACGCGCTCGAACTCCTGCTCCTGCAGCACCCGCAGGAGCTTCACCTGCACGCCGGGGGGAATATCGCCGATCTCGTCCAGGAACAGGGTCCCCGTGTCGGCTGCCTCGAACCTGCCGATGCGCCGGGCCGTGGCCCCGGTAAAGGCGCCCTTTTCGTGACCGAAAAGCTCGCTCTCCAACAGAGTTTCCGGCAGGGCCGCGCAATTGACCTTGATGAGCGGCCGGGATGCCCGGGGGCTGTGGTAGTGAATGGCCCGGGCGATGAGTTCCTTGCCGGTCCCGCTCTCGCCCCGCAGGAGCACCGTGGCATTGCTGGCGGCCACCCGTCCCACCAGGTTCATGACCTCTTCCATGGCATGGCTGGTGCTCGCGATCTCGTCGAACTTGTACCGCTCGATCAACTGCTCCCGGAGTTCGGCATTCTCCCGCAGGAGGTTCTGGCGCTCCGAGATGCGTCCGATGAGCACCACAAGCTGCTCCAGGTCGATGGGCTTGGACAGGTAGTCATAGGCCCCCGCCCTGATCGCCTTCACGGCGGTCTCGATGGTGCCGAAGGAGGTCATGATGATGACCGCCATGTCCGGGTTGATCTTTCTCGCCTCGTCCGAGGTCCGGAGCGCGTCCACACCCGGGATGTTGCAGTCGGTCAGGAACACATCGTAGCGCTCCCGCTGCATGGCCGCCATGGCTTCGGGCACGGTCGCCAGCGTCGTGACCTCGTACCCCTTCTGCTTCAGGTAGGCCTCGATCCTGCTGCGCTCCTGCGCCTCGTCGTCCATTATCAAAATTCGCGCGTCCTGCATCGTGCGGTCACCCCTGCTATGCATTATACAATGAAACTACGCTGAATCACAAAAGTTGGAAAATCAGGAACTGCAACGGCTCATCGCCACAGAGACACGGAGTCCACAGAGAAAAGAACCGATGACGTATTTAACCACGGATGAACACAGATAAACCCGGATGAACAGAGCATGAATATTTGAGATCACTGCTTACAAGTAGCCGCTCCATTCCTTCGTATCCAAAGTAACCCTGGTTTATCTAAGTTTCCTCTGTGCTCTCTGTGGCTCTGTGGCTGCTTTAAATTTATTTCGCTTTGGTCGTATTCGACTTCTCGTACAGATCGAACACGATCCCTTCGCGCAGCCCCCAGTCGCTCACCAGCATCTGCCGCGACCCGCACCGTTCCATGATCTCCTGCGCCACGACCGCCCCGGCGAGGATGATGTCCTCGCGGCCCGCTTCGAGCCCCGCTATTGTTCTTCTCGCATCCAGTGTGGTCACGGACAGCATGTTCACCAGCCTGTCCAGGGACAAACGGGTCAGGATGCAGCCGTTGATCCTTGCGGGATCGTACTCGGCAAGGGCCTGGTCCATGGCGGCGAGGGTCGTGACCGTGCCTGCCGTGCCGGCAACCGTCGCAAAGGAGGAAGGACGGACGTCCCTGCGCTGGAGAGTTTCCTGTTCCCATGCGTCCAGTTCGTTGCGCACGACCGTTCGGAGACTGTCCATTTCTTCCTTCAGCGGCGGGTCGTTCCTCAGGAACCGTTCGGTCAAATAGACCGCTCCCAGGGGAATGCTCGTCATGGTCTGGACCGTTCCTTGCCCGGTCGTGATGAGCTCCGTACTGCCGCCGCCGATATCGACCACCAGGGCGGACGCAAGCGGATCATCCTCACCCTGTTTGCCAGTTGAAAGCGCCCGGCGCACACCCAGAAGCGTAAGCTTCGCCTCGTCATCGCCTGTTATGACGGATACCTCGATCCCCGCTCGTTTCCGTACGGCGGTGATGAATTCCTCGGCGTTGGCCGCGTTCCGCAGCGCGCTGGTGCCGACCGCGGCGATGCGGTCCACGGCATGTCTGCCGATGACACCGGAAAATTCCTCAAGCGCCTTGAGAGAGCGCTCCTGCGCCTCGGGCGCAAGCACGCCCGTGCGGTCGAGTTCCTGTCCGAGCCGGGTGATGGTCCTTCCTGAATAGAGTTCGCGATGGGTAGTGTCGCTGGTCTCTGTCACCAGCAGTCGGATGGTGTTTGTGCCGATATCGATACCGGCAAGGATCATGAAAGAAGAAGTTCCCGGAGCTTGCCGCTGTAGGCCTTGACGCGCATAGCCAGGAGCCGTGCAATGGCAAGAGTGACCTTTGCCGCGACGCGGGGGTCGAGGTCGAGGAGCGCATTAAAGTCCCTCCGGGTCAGTATGAGGACCTCGACAGCGCTCTCTGACCGCGCGGTGACGGCGCGGCTCGATTCCTGGATCAGGGCGATCTCGCCGAAGAAATCCCCCGGACCGAGTTCCAGGAGACCGATCTCATCACCCTCGCCTTCCATCACCGAGATCTTGATCTTTCCGCTTTTTACGATGTAAAGGGCCTCGGCAGGCATTTTCTCGGAGAAAATGGTCGTGTTGGGCTTCACCTTACGTTCACTAAAAAGGCCTGTAATGAGATCGAAATCCTCGGCGTTGCAGCCCCTGAAGAGCAGGTTTTTTTTCAGCAGGTCTATGGTTTCCATGGGGTCCCGAATACCAAATAATTATGGGCAATTATAGGCAGATAGGCGCACCTTGTCAAGAAACAAACTGCAATACTAATCGGGCCCGGGAACGGCCATCATCGTTTTTCGCGACCTGAGGACCACCGTTCCTGGCGCCGCCCCTTTCGGCTTTTTCACGTATGCCGCGCGGGTGTACGCAACCGGGACCTTGGCGGAATTCTTCCCCTTGCTGTAGTAGGCCGCCAGGGATGCGGCCTTTATGAGGACCCCCTCCGGGATGTCGCGCTTCCCGGGGTTCCTTACGACCACGTGGGAACCGGGCATGCCTTCCGCATGAAGCCAGAGGTCGTCGGGCCGGGCAAGCTTCAGGGTAATGTAGTCATTGCCGGCCGCGCTCTTTCCCACGAGGATCTCCCATCCCTCATGCCCTACCGTCCTGAAGGGCGGCGCCGGCACGGCGCGCGTTCCCGAGACCTTTCCCGCCCCTTCCCTGACATACCCCCGCCGCGCCAGCAGGGACCTGATAGCGAGCAGCCCGTCACGGTCGACTGCGGAATGCAGGTCCTCCTGTACCACTGCCAGGAACGCCGCCTCGTCACGCGCCTCGGCGAACCGCTCCCGCATGACCGCGAGCCCGGCTTTCGCCTTCTTGTATCTCTGAAAATACTTCCTGGCGTTCTCCGCCGGGGAGCGCGACGGGTCAAGAGCAACAGACACCGTCGTTCCGTCATACCCGGAAAGTTCCGCGGTCAGCTGCCCTTTCTCCAGCAGTTGTTTATTCGCCAGGACCAGTTCGCCCATCAGGCGAAAGGTGTCCCCCTGCTCCGCTCCCGCGACGTCCTTCGCCACGGCCTCCCGCCTGCGCACCGCTTTTCCCGCGGCCCTTCTGACCACGGAAACCAGTTCCTGCCTGAGCGAGGACGTTTCTCGTTCGGCTATGGTCCGCTCATACCATATTTCTACGGCCCTGTTCACGGGAGCGGGTCCCAAGTCTCCCTCGGGGAGGGAGAGCGGGACAACCCTGCCCTTCGCTCCCGTGGAGCGCGGCCTTGGCTCCGGAGGTTCGTACGTCATGCCGGGAAGAAGCGGTCTCCTGACCTTGTCTCCCGGCGGCACCGGGCGGAACACCGACAGGATCGTATGCTGCTGGTCGGTAAGAAGGAGATTCGCGGACGAACCGATGAGTTCGAAGACGAGCGCATGCACGGCCCCCCGGGTGGTGAATTGAAATTCTGCCACGCGGTCTCCGTTCACGAGATGTATGCCGTCGATCCGTCCTCCAGTCAGATGTTTTTTCAGGGAAAGAAAGAAACCTGCGGCGACGGTGGTACCGGAGGGTTTACGGGAAACGAGGTGGACGCGGGGAAGAGCGCGGTCCGGCGACAGGAAAAGGAAATACTTCGTTCGTCTCTGATGCAAAACGAGGAAAAGGTCATGATCGGCCCCCTGGACCACTTTGTCCACCCTCGCACCCGGAAGGAGGGAAGCAAGTTCATCAATGACCTTTACAAGGATATCAAGATCCAATCAGCGTTCCTTTCGGGGCGAAGAGCATTTCAGAAAGCTCAAGATATTTCTTTTTTTCTGCACCGCCGTTCTCAGCGCCGCGCAAACATGACAAGTTGTCTTCTGTTTTATCGATCAATACAGCCATCCAGGAGCGCTTTCGCTTCGCACGCGCAGGCCTGATCTCCGGTTTTACCTGCTCTATTCCGGCCATGTCACGCGCGGTCGCTGATCACGGGATGCAGGGGCCTTTGGAAAAGCAAGGTTCAAAGTCTTTTCCAAACACCGCATGTCCGGTTCCGCAGAATCAAGAAGGTCCCTCACCCCTGCCCGTTGATGGCGACTCACCCTCTCCTTCCTTCCTCTCCCCGCTGAGGGAGAGGATACGAGGTGAGGGGGGTTTGATCTCCCGAAAGGAAAAAAGGGAGAAGGTGTTTAATTACCAGGCGAGCGGAAGTTGCCCACCCCACCCAGCCTCCTCTTAACAAGGGGAGGTGCGGAGGGGTCCGCTTCAGGACGCGAAGAGAATGCACAAAAAATAGACCATCTTGCGGCATTATTCGATGCCTCCTACCTGCCCCGGTAGCCGGGACCTCACTTCTCACGGCATTTGCAGCATCTTGTGCACCTGCGGGATCACGCGCACATCCTCGAGAATTTCCAGGGCAATGTCCTGGACCAGTATGAGCGACTCCACCCGGGGCGACAAGGGACCGCTTGCCGGCTGAATAATGAACGGGACCGTGCGGTCCTGCTCCGCTAACAGGCGGGCGGCAATAAGGACCTCCTCGGGCGGCGTGCTGTTGGTGACCACGGTCTTCACGAACCGCTCGGTCCCTTCCGTCGCGGACAGGAACTTCCGGTGCTCATCCCAGAGCGCCGTTTGGCCCGTCGCTGACGGCAGTTTAATGTCCATGCTCACCACATCGACCAGACCGGCGAGCGCGCGCATCTCCGCGTAATGGACGCCGCTGGTCTCGAGATAGATCCGGTATGTCTTCCGCTCCGATGGCAGCCATTCCTGCAGGAACGGCAGGTGCAGAAGCGGCTCGCCTCCGGTGAGGCTCATGACCGGCCGCGACAGCCCGGGTATGCGCAGGCGTGCGCAGAGGCCGGAAAGACTTGCCGCCGTCAAGGGATTCGGCATTGTTTCGCGGTCAAAAGAACTCGGCGATACCTGCGCCCGGCAGTTTCTGACCACGCTTCCCGCGGCGTTCTTGACCGCATCCGGCGTGTCGCAGTACACGCAGCGGAGGTCGCAGCCGATGAAACGGACAAAGAGGTGCCGTTGGCCCACCCACGGCCCCTCTCCCTGAACGGATGCGAATATCTCGTCGATCATCGCGCTGATCATGGGCCAATAATACAGGACAAGAAAGGCAAATACAAGGTCTGTTGCCGCGGAACGCCTCATGCACCGTCCAAGAGACGTCACCCCTGCGTGACCGGCGACGGACAAAAAAAACTCTTTGTTCAACGCCCTTTATGGAGATACAGCATAATAATGCTTTTTCCAGAATTATTTGGTATTTATGCCTTGACTTTAAAGGTTCAATAAGGTATTACTGTATTAATAGTTAGGAGTACTCATGCGCCATCGACTTACCGCCATAGTCCTGCTGTCAAGCTCCCTTGTCATACTCCCCTTTTTGCAGTCACCGGCATTAGCGGAAACAGCCGCTCATGCGGCAGAACTCAACATTCCCCGTGAACTGAAGCCACCCAAAAAGGACCTCGCCCAGCTCAATGAGAACATCGAAGGCTATTTTGAGGAAAAACCCTATCAGATCCCGATGGTCCTGAACGACAGCGTCGAGAACTATCTCGAATACTTCAAGACCAGGGGCCGTGATGTATTCCAGAAGTGGCTTGAACGGTCCACCCGGTACATCCCCATGATGCAGGATATCCTCCGCGAAAAGAACTTACCCCAGGACCTTGTGTACGTGGCGATGATCGAGAGCGGATTCAATCCCTATGCCATATCCTGGGCGCGCGCGGTCGGTCCCTGGCAGTTCATGCCTCACACCGGAAAGCACTATGGCCTCAAGATAGACTGGTGGGTCGATGAACGCAAGGATCCCATCAAATCGACCGAGGCGGCTGCCGAACACTTTAAGGATCTCCATAATCTCTTCGGTTCGTGGCCCCTGGCGCTTGCCTCGTACAATGCGGGCGCCGGCAAGGTACAGAGGGCCGTCCTCCGGACCCGCTCCGAGGACTTCTGGGACTTGAAGGATTCCCGGTACATCCGCCGCGAGACAAAGAATTACATTCCAAAGTTCATGGCCGCCACCATCATCGCCAAGAACCCGGAAGCCTACGGCTTTGCTGTCCAGCCGGCCGACGCTTATGTGTACGACGAGGTCGTCATCACCGAAAGCACGGACCTGCGCCTGATCGCACGCTGTGCAGGCGCCACGTACGAGACCATCAAAGCGCTGAATCCCGAGCTGAAGCGCTGGATCACACCGCCCGACACAACGCATTACATTCTCCGCTTGCCCAGCGGCACGAGGGCCGCCTTTGCGGCCAATTACCAGAACTTGCCGGCGGACCAGAAGATCCGGTGGGAACGTCACCTGGTCGGCAAGGGGGCCACCCTTGCGGGCATCGCAGAACAGTATAACTCCTCTTCCGAAGCGATAAGCGAGATCAACGGCCTGAAAAAGAACCGCGTCACGCCGGGGAAACACCTGCTCATCCCTGTCGACGGGAACGACAAGCAGCAGGAACTGAGCTATCTGTCTCCCGAGGATCAATTCAGCAAAAAGCAGCAGATCCTCTACCGGGTGCGCCGCGGAGACAATCTGACCCGGATCGCGTCCAAGCACGAGGTCACCGTAGCGGATATCCGGCAATGGAACAACGGCATCCGAACGGTCCGCGCGGGCCAGAAGATAAAACTGGTCGTGAATGTCGATCGCATCTGAGCGAGAACGCTATTAAACGACAAAAAGGGTCAGGAGAATATCTCCTGACCCTTTTTTATTGTGAATATCAGCGCCACGCAGAACAGTCGCCGGTCAATACAACACGATCTGTCTACAGCTTCGGACTCACCATATACATCGCAAAGATAGCCTCAGGCAATGCATTCCGTCATTCCGGGCCTGACCCGGAATCCAGGGGTTTTATCTATACACTTCTGGATTCCCGCTTACGCGGGAATGACGCAAACGCGGTGTGAATTCTCGTGTTCTCCGGCTATTTCGCCGCGGCGCCCGGCTGAACGGCCTTGGGCGCCTGGCCCAGTGCCGGCGGCGGAATTTTCTTCCGCGCCTCCATGGCCCAGGCCGATGACGGCAAACTATCGCTGATCTCCTTATATCTCTTCAGGGCCTCCTGGCTTTTTCCCGCACGGTCGTAGAGCCGGGCAAGTTCCAACGTAGCCAGTCCCGTCCCTGCGATAGCCTCCGCCTGTCCAAAAGCCTTCACGGCTTCCTCCTGCTTGCCCATGGCGAGATGCACATAGCCCATCCTCTGGTATACAAGACCGAGCAGGAATGTCTCGCTCGAATACCTGCTTACGAACGATCCATATTCCTTGAGCGCCGCTTCCGGCTGTCCCATCTGCGCGTAGGTGTTTCCCACATAGAATTGGGCGATCGCGCCGTTTACCGTGCCGCCATACTGCTTGACGATATCCTGGAACCGTTGGAGCGCCAGTGGATAGTTTGCAGGTGTGCCGCCTCCCGGGTTAGAGGCATCATAGGCCACGCTCAGCATCTGGCTCGCTTTTTTCTCGTTTCCGTACCCAACGAAAGTATAGATCAACGTTGCGGCAACCGCGAGCACGATCGCCGCGATCGCAACGTTGAACCGCTTCTGGTAGACCTGATAGGAATCGAATACGTTATGGGCTATGCTCTTGATCTCGTCTTGAGGCTGCATCAGGGTTTTCGACTTCTTCTTGATCTTCGGCATCGATGAACACTCCTCCTTGGAATTGTTTAACTGATAGCGTATTCAGAAAACGACTTTGACGCGGATAACGTCGGATATCCCTTTACAAAGAACACCCGTTGAGCGGGGCTTTATAAATGAACATTCGTTCCTATCCGCCTTTATCATGCGTTGATCCACTTCTTCAGTGTACAAATATTTCTTCCTAACGGATCATCTGAACTTCTTAATTGCCCGATCCGCGAGTTCACGTGAATTCCGAAAGATCTCGTCGATCTGTCTGCGGCCGATGCCGGCGCCGAGCAGTACCGTCCTGGCGAACTCATCGGTCACCAGGTCGCCGGGTTCATGGGTGTCCGTATCAACGACGAGCTTCGCACCGGTCGCCTCGGCCATCTTCGCGACGTGGCCGTTCGACAGACTGTGGCCCTTCCTCGTCGTGATCTCCAGATAGACGCCGTTCTTCGCAGCCAGTGCCGCCTCTTCCCGTGTAATGAGCCCGGGATGGGCCAGGATGTCCACCTTTGCCTCGATGGCGGCGCGGTTCGTTCCCGGATGGACCGGCTCCACCAGGGTCTCACCGTGGACCACAACGACCATGGCGCCCAGCTTGCGGGCCTTCTTCGTCAGCGCGCCGACTGTCTCCGGCGGAATATGGGTCAGCTCGATGCCGGGCAGCGCCTTGATCTTCCAGCGTTTGTTGAGTTCGCGGCAGGCGGTCGTCACCCGTGGGATGATGAGGTCCAGGTTCGAGGCGTCGCCATGGTCGGTGATCGCGATGACCTCATAGCCTTTCATGACGGCCCGGCGAACAAGCTCCGACGGAACCAGTACGCCGTCGCTGAACAGAGAGTGTGTGTGCAGATCGATCATAGTATCTCCTTAATCTTTTCACCGCAGAGATCGCGGAGTGCGCAGAGATCATATTACCGGGCTGGACCCACAACCGGACCGTTGTCTTTCTCAGCGCTCTCTGCGTCCTCTGCGGTAAACCTACGTTTTGTGCCTTTTCCCCTGGTAACTTCCTGCGCTTTCCATGTACGCGTCCAGATCGTTCAGGAACTCGCTCCGCGTCCTGTTCCAGATGGGCGCGATCAGGATATCCTCGGGGGCCGCGGCGAACAACCGCTGCAGCACGATGTCCGGCGAAAGCCGCTCCAGAAAATCCGCTACCATGGCGAGATACTCCTCATAGCCGAAGGTCGGGAACGGTTTTGCCGCGTACAGCTCTGCCAGGGGCGTTTCCTTGATGACCTGCAGCTGGTGAAGCTTCAGGAAGCCGATGGGAAGGTGTGAAAGTTCCTCCGCCATGGCAAGCATGTCATCCCGGGTCTCCGTCGGGAACCCCAGGATCAGGTGCGCGCCGACCTTGATGCCCTGCCCGGACGTCATCTCCACGGCGCGTTTGAAACACCCGTAATCATGTCCGCGATTGATGAACTCCAGGGAGCGGTCATGGATGGACTGGAGCCCGTACTCGACAAGGACGAAATGGTCCTTTGCCAGTCCCGCAAGAAGGGCGATCTTTTCTGCATCAACGCAGTCCGGACGCGTGCCGATGGCAAGCCCGACAACGCCGGGATGGTCCAGGGCCTCGCGGTAGAGCCGCTCCAGCGTCTCCACCGGAGCATAGGTGTTCGTGAACGGCTGAAAGTAGACAATGAACTTCTCTGCGCCGTAGCGCCGCCGGAGGTAGGGTATCCCCTTTTCGATCTGCTCGGCCACCGACGCCGCGCTCGTGCAGGCCGTCGGGCGGAAGCTGTCGTTGTTGCAGTAGATGCAGCCGCCCACGGACACCGTACCGTCGCGGTTCGGGCAGGTGAACCCCGCGTCCACGTTCACCTTGTACACGGCCTGGCCGTAGAGGTCCTTCATGTACTGGCCGAAGGCGTTATAGCGCCGCGTGGACTGCTTTATGGGTAATGATGCTGTTTTCATTGGGTTACCGCAGTAAGGTGAATGTTGTACTATACCAGAGCGGGAGGAAAAAATCCATGCAGGAAATGGGGAGCGTTCTTAGCACAGGACAAACGCCATCCCATCCAACGACGCACATAATCGAATTGGCATGATCAAAGGACCTGTTCGTAATCTGAAAACTTCACCTACAAGCTTGCACTTTCGGTTAGACGCAACAATCATCAATAACAGGTTGTAAATTTCACATGAACACGCGGCTGACACGCCGGGCGTAGCCCGGCCGGAGTCGAGCCGCTGGTTGGAATATGAAATTAGCTTGGTAAAGAAATGCTTATTAGAATGTACAGGAAATGCTTTATTTGCCGTGGCACTTCTTGTATTTTATGCCGCTACCGCAGGAGCAGGGATCGTTTCGTCCGACACGTGGAGGGGCGTTCTTGATATTATGCTCTTTCACAAAGTCAATACAGGTCTCTGATGGTATTCTGAACGAAAAGGTAGTTTTACCATCAGAGTTCGTAATGGCAAAATCACCTTTAACGATTATATCCATCCCGACAAGAACATCAAAGCCCGTAAGCTTCCCTTCGGTCGCACGAACGTAAGGAAAGCCGACCCGATGAGGGAGCAAGATGTTTATATAATATACCGGCTGATCAGTTGAGCCGTCACCATGAAATACTTTTGTTACGCCGATCTGCTTCAAACCTAAATCATCGACGACCTTTTTGGTGATTACGGTTCCAGTAGCGCCTGTATCCCAAAGGGCTTTATAAGGTTTATATGGGTTCGTTTGTTGATTGGAAGTGGCGGGATCAAAAGCGGGCGCAATTTCAATATCGGTTATAAGCTGATTAAGAAAACCACCGTTGCCTTGGAGCGTGAAACTGCGGGAAGGGGTTGACGGCATTAAGCAAAAACCACCCGCGAATGGAAGGTGTGGGTGTATCCTGCGGTTCCAGGTTCACACTTTTGTACAATAAACGTACCGAGTTCATGCGTTTTTGCTGTTGTTTCGATTGCATCGGATTCAGACGCATATGCCCCGATTACATTTTCATCCTTTATCACGATGAACTTACCGTTATATTTTTCCACCAACTCGTTCTGGTGGGCGAGGTAATATTTAAACTCTTTTTCGAGATTTGCGCGTGACATGGTTGTCATCCTATTAATAAATCTAATAATATTATAATGTTAGGATAGTATCTGTCTATATAATAGCAGGTCTGATATGGAAATCAAGGGCAAAATCAATTCTCATTTGATTTTGACTTGGTAAGCCTGCTCAGCGGCCTTGTCCGTCTAGCGTGTGGTTGGTAAATTCCAACAAGTGATTATCTAGCCGCATGCGGCTAGGAAAGAACGGATTTTCGTACTTTACCAGTTTGGCAAAAGGGATGCCAATTCCTACACAAGAGCACTGCAGCGTCCAAATATTCACATCTTCAACTTGAAAGATACACTTCCTGGCCAGTAAGCCGGGGGCTCATCTTCAGGAAGTTATAGATAATCGGCATGCCAAACAATAATCAGCCCCTTTTTCTGCGGTCCTTGCCAGCTCTTCTCTCCCCATCGTATCTCTGCTCCGGTCCCTTGTAGTTCGGATCTTTGCACACCCGCCGTTCACTGCCTGTTCGCATCACCTTGCTATTGCCGTTCCTGCGTTCTGTCGTAGCCATGGTCCCCTCCTGTCATACCAAAGATCTTTTCTCCAGATAGGTTTCAGCCTCGTGGATGAAGGCATTGGCGAGACCGGCAAGCGCATTCACTTCCTCATCACTCACCGTGGTCTTTTCACCGCTGCATTTCGGTTTGATATCGAATACCCTGCGGACCGCGTCGAAATATTCTTTTTTGAGAATGCCGGTCTGGATGAACTGCCGTTCGAAGAGGCCCAACGTTACGCTCTGCATGGTGGTGGGGACCTGCCCTTCGTTCATCAAGGCAAGTATGGGATAGTAGAACGCGTAGTACAGGTTCGTCAGGACGAAACCGGTGTCCATGCCGTCGGCGAGCAGCGCCTGCGCCTCATCGAACGACTCCCGCGCCTGCTTCAGTCTGGCTTTTTCCAAGTCCTTCATCTTTTTCCCGTTTGTCGGACTTTATCCCGCACTCCACACTCCGCACTCGACTCACCTCGTCCAGGTCGTCGTTCTGCCAAGCAGGGATATCCCGATATACCCCCGCAGATCAAGCTGCTGGGGAGAGATAAGGGTCATCTTGCCTTTGTAGGTCTTCCCGTTCTTCGGATCGTAGACACGCCCGTCGTTCCAAAGGTCATCTCCCGCAAAGGTGAAATCGTAGACGATCTGCAGCCCGAGGACCGGCTCCTTCTTGAGCGCAGCATCGGGATTGTTGTGATCGAGCTTCGGTGTTCCCGGCGTGCCGTCCTTCGAGCCTTCGGGGTAATCCGGGACCTTCAGCCAGATGATCTTCCCGCAGTATTTCTCGGCGCACTTCGTAATCTCGATCTTGGCGTCCTTCTCCCCGTTGAACCACACGCCTATAATATCGTTTGCTTGCGCTGCAAATGCAGTTGTAGATATAGAGATGATGCACGTGACGAGTACGATCTGGCAAATACTTTTCATATTCAATCCTCCTAACCGGACGATAAAATCAAAGGACTTAAAGGTCCTTGAACGCTGAAACAGCTATGATTAGAATCTATGATTGGCGCTGTAAAGACCAGAGATCATACATATTTCTTCATAAGAGTTTCAGTGTAAATGGTTCGACGTTGCTCACCATCATGAGCGTGTCGAATGATCTGCGTTGAAATGTTGCATCCTCTTTGCGTCGTGTTTTATTCCGTCGTCGACGGTACCGTCTGCAGCTTCCCGGCCATTTCCAGGTTCTTTGTTCCTTCGAGATGCTTCACCATCGGTTTCAGCAGCACGTGGGGAGGCATGAAATCCGGCTCGGTTATCTTCCAGCCATTCTTGCTCTTGGTGACCTTGAACGGCACCTGTTCGGTCTTCCTCGTTTGAGCGTAGTCACCTGAAACGACACCCAAGACCTGGTATTCCACCGTTATGGTGAACGCTGTCTCCGACTGCTTTTTCGTATTCGCGATCTTGTATCCCGAGATCACGATCGTCCTGTCCCAGCCAGCCTCCTCGGTCCAGGCGATATAGGGAAGGACCTTCGACCAGGTCTCGCTGGTAAGCCTCGTCCCCTGGGCATCGAGGTCGCAATAAGCCTTGACCGTTTCCTCTGCCGTGGCAAGGGTGTTCCGTGGGGTCTTCCCCTCCTGGCTGCTGGTGCATCCCCAGGTCAGCGCGATCGCTGCGAACAGAATTACGGTAAAACCATAGGTTGTCCGTTTCATAGTCACCTCGTTCATGCTCTTTATCATAATATACGGTCCATATTTTAATAAGAAACGCTACTTCGAACGGCTGTCTCTCGCTAAGCCGCCAAGCACGCAAAGGAAAACAACGACAAAAGCACGAGAAAGTCGCAAATTCTAGACGCTAATATCAAAATCAAGTTTTGTTTTTCATTCTGTTATTACGACTAATCTTATTTAATGGCTTATCTTTCTTTGCGCCTTTGCGTCTTTGCGAGAAAATGGATCTCTGTTAAGATGTTTATATTATCTCTGTGCCTCTGTGGTAATAAAGGTCTTTTCGTCCGGTCCGCTCAGTCGTTGAATATCCTGCCGCCCTTCACGAACCGCTTTACGTAATATTTTTCCTTCAGGGAGCTTTTGGTCACGCCCCTGCTGCTGCTGGCATGGGCGAAAGTGCCGCCTCCGAGAAACACGCCGACATGGGAAATGCTGCCGTTGATGGACGTGTCGAAGAAGATCAGGTCCCCGGTCCTGACCGAGGGATAGGCGACACTGGCGCTCACCCGCGCCTGTTCCCTGCTGTTCCGGGGGAGTTCGACGCCCTGGCTCCGGTATACCCTGCGGGTAAAGGCGGAGCAGTCTATGCCCCGCTCCGAGTCCCCGCCGAACCGGTAGGGCGTTCCGATCAGCCTGTCCACAGCGGCCGTCATCTTGTCGCTGTTCAGCCTTCCGCTCCTGCCGGCGCTGCTCACCTGTTCGTGCTTCTTCGTCAGCGCCCGTTCCCGCTTCGCCCTGCGATCCTGGTCCTTTAGTTCCTGCTGCCGGTCAACTTCCTTCCTGGTCGCTGCCAGTTCGGCGACGATATTCCCGCGCTGACTCTGGTATTTCATGATCTCGCTCTGGAGGTTCTTGAGCAATCTTTCCAGATCACGGTTCAGCTTGTCCACGTCAACGTCGGGACCTTTCCCCCCCGGATACTCGCGGAGTTCCTTGAGCTCGGACTGTGCCTGAATGAAAGCCCGCTCTTTCTGGTCGATATTATTGTCAAGATCGCGCTTTTTCTGCTCGAGGCTGCGCTGTTTGCCCTTGTTAAGCACGAATTCCTTTTCCACTTCGTCCATGGGCTTCCAGTTCTTCGGCTCCTTCTCGCGCACGAGCCTGATGGATTCCAGGACGACCTGCTCCGGCGGTTTGTTCGCATAGTCCGGGTTCTTCGCATCGAGCATGAGAATGAGGGCGACCTTGTCGGGCGAAAGCCCCCGGTCCACACCGTAGATCAACCCCCTGGTGTACACCGGGACCGTGGCCGGTTCCCACCTGTCCTCGATGGAGTGATAGACGAACTCTTCGTAGATGTCCTGCGGCACATCGGAGCTGTGAAACTCCATTAACGCATTCGCAGCGGCAGCGAGCTGGTCGATGGTGATGGTGTTCACATAAGCCACATCGAAGATCTCGTCAAGAAAATCCAGGGGGGCGCCCTTCCGGTAGGCTCCATGCACCAGTCCGATGATCTCGGCGGTCTTCTCCTCGGCGATGCCGTCAAAATCCGTTCTCTTGATGACCCCCTCCATGATCTTGAGCAGTTCCGGGGAAGGCATTGTTTCCAGCTCCGCGGCATATTGCGTGGTGATGATCGCGTAAAGCTTGTCCTTGTTGAGGTTGATGCATTCCCTCTCCAGCAGGTCGCGGATAGTCTGTTCCGACGCCGGTTCGATCGACGGACCGGACAGCGCCCTGCCGGCGATCAGCAGGACGCCGGTGATGGCCATGACCAGTAGGGTG
Source organism: uncultured Nitrospiraceae bacterium (assembly GCA_964412455.1). GTDB lineage: Bacteria > Nitrospirota > UBA9217 > UBA9217 > UBA9217 > JAAXXJ01. The sequence continues at coordinate 14,935 of CAYPOT010000037.1, forward strand.
CGGACGACTGCAGATGCGGTTCGATGCATGGCATGCCTTTTCTTGGAACTGCTCGGCCGGCAAATCTGCTCCACCGGCTCAGGGTTTTATTATATCCGAAGGAGGCTTAGGAAGTAAACCCCGTTAGGGAACTTCGTTCTCTAACGGGGTAAAGAAAAAGTCTGCTGTATGGTTCGCGTTCCGGCTCAGGGACGGCCGGCAGAGGGAGGACCGTGTTTCAGCGCCTGCAGAATACCCTGGAGCAGGGCCGTGGGTGTCGGGGGGCACCCGGGGATGACCGCGTCCACGGGGATCACGTTGCCTACGCCGCCCAGCGAGGCATAGCTTTCTCCGAACACGCCTCCGTTGCAGCCGCAGTCACCCACGGCCAGGACGATCTTGGGCGTCGGCGTCGCGGCATAGGTCCTCTTGAGGGCGATCTCCATATTACGGGAGACCGGGCCGGTCACCAGCAGCAGGTCCGCAAAACGGGGCGAGGCGGTGAAGTGGATTCCGAACCGTTCGCAGTTATAGAAAACATTGTTGATGGCGTGGATCTCCAGCTCGCAGCCGTTGCACGACCCCGCATCGACCTGCCGGATGGCGAGGCTCCGCTGGAACCTCCGCCGTATCGTCTCTTTCAGCTGCACACCTATCTTCTCGATCGCGGGATCGGTGATCGGCGGCAGCGGCTCGGTGGTGATGCCGGTGCGGAATATCTGTTTCAGGATGCGGATCATAAGGCTCCGTTCATATCATCAACATCAGATCCACATAAGGGCTTATCCACAGATTTCGCAGATTACGCAGATTAAATACGAACAGCAAAATTCCGTTCTGAAACATATTCAGATTATATTCTATCATGCTGTCAAATAGCTTATGCTCTTCTTTGTGTCTTCGTGCCTTCGTGGCGTACTTCGTCTCACAGATCATGCCCCGAATAGGACTGGTTGAAACTCTTGTTACACACCGGGAAGTCAGGGACGATGTTCCCGTGGATGCACTGCTCCAGGCCCAGCCAGTTGACACTCGACGGGTCCCGGACCATGCAACGGTTGATCTCCCCGTTCGGCCCCGACTGCACCCACGTGATGATCTCCCCGCGCCAGCCCTCGACCGCGGCGAAACCGGAGCGGTCCGGCTGAGGCGCGCCGACCGGGACGACAAGTTTTCCCGAAGGAAGGGTCCTCAGGATCTCGCGGATGATCCTGACGGACTCGCGGATCTCTTCGACCCGCACCCATCCCCGTGCATGGGCGTCCCCGGAAATGAGCACCGGGACGTTCACGCTCATACGGTTATAGGGCGGAAAAGGATGATCGACGCGGCAATCAAGGTTCAGGCCGCTTGCCCGCGCCACGAAACCCACCACGCAGAGGTCGCGCGCCTGCTCCGGCCTGAGAACACCGGTGTCGCGTACCCGGTCCTCGAGCGAGGAGTTCTCATCGTAAATGATCACCAGTCGTTCGAATTCCTTTTCCAGATGTTCCAGCTCTTCGAGGATTTCCGCTCCACCCTCCCCGTCAATATCCACCGCGACCCCTCCGGGAACGATCCGGTCCATCATGAACCGGTGTCCGAACAATCTCAGATTCGTGCGCAGCAGGACCTCTTTCAGCCGGTGGAACTGATAGAACAGGAACGAGAAGGCGACGTCGTTGCAGATGGCGCCCAGGTCCCCGAGATGATTGGCGATGCGCTCCCGTTCGAGGAACAGTGCGCGGAGCCAATGCGCCCGATCGGACAGGACGCTGCCGGTCAGCGCTTCCACCGCCCGGGCGTAGGCCAGGCTGTGGCCGACGGTCGTATCGCCAGAGATCCGGCCTGCCAGCCGCGCCGCCTCCTGCCAGGAGAACGACTCGAAACGCTTCTCGATGCCTTTATGGACATACCCCAGCTTCTCTTCCAGGTTGATGACATCCTCACCCATGGCCTGGAACCGGAAATGGCCCGGCTCGATGATCCCGGCATGGACCGGCCCGACCGGTATCTCGTAGATCCCCTCGCCCTCGGCCCGTATCCAGCGGTATTCACCCGGGACCCGCGGCATGGTGCTGTTCCCGTCAAAGGACTTCCTGAGCGGCCACGCGTTCGCGGGCCAGTCCTCATGCTTGATCCAGGGCCGGTCGTCGGGATTGCCGACCGGCGTGAGCCCCATGAGGCTCTGGATCTGACGCTCGAACCGGTAGGCCGCCGCGTACTTCTTCGTCAAGCTCGGGAACGTCGTATCGTCAGCCGGGACCTCGGTCTTGATGACGAGATACTCCCGCTCCCTCCGGAAACAGGCGAAGACCGCGAAGCCCCTGCCGAAGGGCGTCTCGTCCGCCGCCCACAGGGCGGCAAGCAGCGCGTAGTCCTTCTTGAGCGCCCGCGCCGCCTCGGCGAACCGGGTCCGGGGAACGACCAGTGACATGACGGATGACGGCGCGAGGTTATCGTCCTCTTTCGCGTCAGCTCCCAGAACGTTCATGACAAGGTTTTTCAGTCTGATCATTTCAGGTTATTCCTACTCTGCACAGTGTAACCATAGAGGCCGGGAGCAAATACGACAACGTGTCCCGTTAGCTGTTATTCCGCACTCCGAATTCCGCACTCCGCACTATTTCAGCAGCCCCACCGCCGTATGGAACCAGTCGGCAAGGAACTTCGGCATGGCGATGCCGATCGCCAGGACAAGAAGCATATGCAACAGGACCGGGACATGGGCCACCTTCAGGAACTTCTGGTGCGGCGGCACCTCGCCGGTTACCATGGGCTGGACCTTCCGGAAGAGCGCCGCAAAGGTCACGCCGAGCCCCAGCAGGAGGAACGGCGCCATGAGCGGCGCGTCCTTGATCGTCGCCGTGAGGATCAGGAACTCGCTCACGAACACACCGAAGGGCGGCATGCCCACGATCGCCATGACGCCGAACGTCATTCCCCAGCCGACCAGCGGATTTCCTCGAATGAGACCCTGGATCCTGTCCATGTCCTGCGTCCGGTGCATCTGCGACGCGTGCCCGACGGTAAAGAAGATGGCGGATTTGGTCAGGCTGTGGACCAGCATATGCAGCAAGGCGCCGAAGGTGGCGACGGGGCCGCCGAGGCCGAAGGCAAAGGTCGTGATCCCCATGTGCTCGATCGACGAATAGGCGAACATCCTCTTGATGTCCTTTTGCCTGAGAAGGGAGAACGAAGCGACGATCACCGAGAGGATCCCGAAGCCCATCATGATGTTCCCCGCGTGGTGCGTACCGGTTGATCCGTCCACGAGGACCTTGCACCGCACCAGTGCGTACAACGCGATATTGAGCAGCAGGCCGGATAGAACGGCAGAGATGGGCGTCGGTCCTTCGCTGTGCGCGTCGGGAAGCCAGTTGTGTACCGGGACCAGCCCCACTTTTGTGCCGTACCCGACCATGAGGAACACAAATGCGAGGGACAGAATGGTCGGCTCAAGCTGGTCGCTTACCTGGCTGAGGTTCGTCCAGAGCAGCGCCTCGCCGCCCGCACCGAGCACCTTTTCCGCCGCGAAATAGAGAAGAACGGTCCCGAACAGCGCCAGCGCGATTCCCACGCCGCAGAGAATAAAGTACTTCCATGCCGCTTCGATGGCCGACGGCGTACGATAGAGGGATACGAGCAGTACCGTGGACAGAGTGGCAAGTTCCATGGCGATCCAGAGAACGCCCACGTTGTTCGTCAGAAGGCAGAGCAGCATGGCAAAGATAAAGAGCTGGAACATGGCGTGGTAAAATCGTATCCGCCGGTGTCCCAGAGTACCGTGTTCCTGTTCGCGCCGCATATACCTTCTGCTGAAGATCGCCGTGGTCATGGAAACGAAGGAGGTAAGTACCGCCAGGTAGACATTGAATGCATCGACAAAGAAAAATTTATCCGCAGCAAGCATCGATCCGTGGTGATAGACATCAAGCGCGAGCGCAATGCCTGCGGCGAAGGTCGCCGCCGAACAAAAGATGTTCACCTCCGGCGCGTATTTTCTATCGCCGATGAAGGCCAGCGCCAGCGACGCAACGAGCGGAATGACTAAGAGGGTAAGTAACGACATGATAACCTCAGTGCAAAAATAAGTACATTGGAAACATCAAATTGCAAATAGGAAATTTCATAACTACAAAGTTGTCGGACTCAACAATTTACAATTTAATATTTACAATTTGCATTTTGCAATGCCGTGTCAGCATCAATCCTCTTCCTTCAATCTCGCCATCTGGTCCACGTCAAGGCTGTCGAAGGTCGTATTGATATGGAAAAAGAATATACCGAAAATAAACGCCGCGATGAGGATGTCGAGGGCGACGCCGAGCTCGACCACCAGCGGCATCCCGTAGGTCGCGCTCGTGGCGGCGAAGAACAGGCCGTTCTCCATGGCAAGGAACCCGATGATCTGGGTGACGGCGTGCCGCCGGGTGATCATCATCAGGAGTCCGAGCATCACCGTTGCGAGGGCAACCGCGAGCGTCGACTTGGTCATCAATGTGGACAATTCACGGATCGGCGCGGTCAGGTGATAGGAGAAGATCACCAGGGCTATGCCGATGAGCATGGTCGTCGGGACATTCACGATCGTCTCCACTTCCCGGTGGATCCTCAGTTTTTTGATCAGCACATGCAGAATGTACGGAAGAAGGATGACCTTGATCGCCAGGGTCAAAACGGAGGAGATATATAAATGATGCGATTGCGCCGCGAATCCAACGACGGCCGTGCTGATGGACAGGAACAACCCCTGCCAGGCAAAGAGGTGCAAGAGCGCGTACATCCTGCGCTGCACGAGCATGGCAAAGGCCGTGAGCAGGATAAGCGCTGCCAACAGGCTGTTCAGTTGTGCTGCAAAGGCGTAGCTCATCGGCTCCCTTCCTAAAGATTACCGCAAATCAAAGCAACTACAAGGTTCTAAATCTGAGAAAACCACCTCAAACGTCATCTCTCGCAGAGCCCGCGAAGGCCGCAGAGTAAAAGCAATCTCATTAGATCTTGTTGCATCGAGTATAGGTTCTCTCTTTCCTCTGCGAGCATATTCTTACTGTTCGGCATATCACTTCGATCCTGATGTCCTACCCGTGTCTTTCTTCCTATTCCAGGATAAAGAACGAAAGCATCCCGAGTGTGGCAAAGAGGAACGCGCTCCCGAGAAATTCCGTAACGCGGAATATCCGCATCTTTGCCAGCCCCGTCTCGATCAGGACAAGCCCTACCCCCGCTATCCCCAGTTTCATGGCCATGTACAGGAACGACGAAGCTAGGGTCCGAGGAGTCGCAGCGGTGGCAATCCCCCAGGGGAAGAACACGGCGATGCCAAGGGTTATGAACAAGAAGAGCTTCATCATCTTCGCCCACTCGATGAGCGCCAGATGCCTCCCCGAATATTCGAGGACCATCGCTTCGTGTATCATGGTGAGTTCCAGATGCGTCGCGGGGTTGTCAACCGGGATCCTTCCGGTCTCGGTCAGCGCGATAAGAATGAACGCCAGGAGCGCAAAGGCCAGGGACGGCCGCAGGAGCGAATATCCTTGGGAGACAATGAGCGCCATCTGGGACAGCGAGGTGGACTTGCTTGCCAGGGATACGGCGAAGATCGCCATGAGCATGGCCGGTTCGGCAAGCGACGCGATCGTCATTTCCCTGCTCGACCCCATCCCGCCGAACGACGTTCCTATATCCATGCCCGCCAGTGCCGTAAAGAACCGGGCAATAGCGAACAGCGAGACCAGCGCGATAACGTCTGCCGTGGCCGACAGCGGCAGGTCCGCGGATATGATCGGAATAATGCCTCCCGCAAGCACCGTGACACCGAAGACGAGGTAGGGCGTTGACCTGAATATCCACGAGGCATTCTCAGCAAGGGCAATGTCTTTGGAGAATAACTTGCGGAGGTCGCGATAGGGCTGGATAAGGCTCGGCGATGTGCGTCCCTGCGACCAGCACTTCACCATTTTGACCCATCCCGCGAACAGCGGCGCCGCCAGGAGAAGAAGAGCTATCTGGACGAGCTCTATGAGGAAAGGATGTATCTTCAAAGAAAAACTCCCTGTTTCAACGTGACCGGGTAATGCGACGGGCTGATTTCGCAGGCTAAAGCCCGCGGCTACCAGATCGCAGCGTCTGTATTTCTCTCCAGGCAGCCGCACCCTTCAGGGTGCGTTCTCTCGGCACTTCGACGGCACGTCATAAGAACAGCAGCAGTACAATGATCGTCACAAAGGAATAGATCAGATACACATGGATCCGGCCCTGCTGCAGCTTTCCCACCTTGCGGGAGATCCAGAAGCTCGCGTCGATCACCGGCCGGTACAGCCAACCCCAGAAGCGGTCCCGTACGCGAAGACGGTACTGGAGCCGTTCTGGAAAAGCCGGATGCGCGCCCGGCGGAAACGGCCTCACTTCCTCTTTTACCGAAAAAAGGAACCCCAGGATCCTGCGCAGCGGCATGGAGAACGACGTGGCCGTGTACTGCATCCTCGCGGTGATCTTTTCGAATCCGCAGTCCCACAAGGGCGTTCGGTGAATGGTCCCGGGGCGCGTGTGGAGCAGGAGATACGTCACCACGACAACTGCCAGGATGCAGAGAAAGGCAATCGGAGCCGAATAGGAGGCCCGCGCAGCTGCGATCGGCGTGAGCCACATCCATCCGTAGCCTGCCGCGGACGATGCAATCTTACCGCCTACCAGCTCTTCCGTGATGGGGTCCATCCAGTGGATCAGGTAGGTAGGAAAGACCCCGAGGCCCAGACACGTGATCGCGGCCAGAAGCATGCCGGACCGCATGGCCCAGCCGACCTCGTGCACGCGGTGATGGTTCGGTCCCCGCCGGTGCCCGAGGAACGTGATCCCGTAGGCTTTGACAAAGCCTGCGGCTGCAAGTGCGCCGCTCAAGGCCAGCAGCGCCGCCCCCAGCGGTATGAGCAGGTTCAGAATGGGACTTTCGAGCGCCGGGGAGAGCAGGAATGCCTGATAGGTAAGCCACTCCGACACAAAACCATTAAAGGGAGGAAGGGCCGAGATGGAGAGACACCCGACGAGAAAGAGCGCGGCGGTCCACGGCAGGTCCTTGATCAGTCCTCCCATCTTTTCCATATTGCGCTCGTGGGTCGCATGGAGCACGGCACCCGCTCCCATGAACAGGAGCCCCTTGAACATCGCGTGGTTCAGCGTATGGTACAACGCCGCGATGAGCGCAAGCGCCGCCAGAAGCGGCATCTCCGAGGCACTGAATATCATGGACAACCCGATGCCGATCAGGATAATGCCGATGTTCTTCACGGAGCTGTAGGCAAGGAGTTTTTTCAGGTCCTGCTGCATTACCGCGGACAACATTCCAACGACCGCTGAAATCAGGCCGAACACCAGCACCATCGCGCCCCACCACTGCGGAAAATCGCCGATGAGGTCGAAGACCACCCGGATAATCCCGTAGACGGCCGTCTTGAGCATCACGCCGCTCATGAGAGCCGAGACGTTGGAAGGCGCGACCGGATGGGCTTCCGGCAGCCAGACATGGAGCGGAACGACGCCCGCCTTGGCCGAGAACCCGAAGAAGGCAAGCAGGAACGCCGCCGTGGCCCACCCCGCCGGAAGAGCGGTCTCCCGCATCGCATCGAACGTATAGCCCTGGAATCCCTGGTAATCCGTGGCAAGTCCCGCCATGACCCCGAAGGACAGCAGGATCGCGATGGCTCCTACATGGGCCACGACAAGGTACAGCAGCGCTGCCCTGCGGTTCTCCATGCGCTCATCTTCGAAGAGCACCAGGAAATACGATGCGGCAGCCATGATCTCCCAGGAGACCAGAAAGATGAAGGCATCATCGGACAGTACCACGAGGAACATCCCGGCAAGAAACAATGCCGAGAAAATTACCAGGCTGGTCACCGGCCGGTGGCCGAGGAATCCCTTGACGTATCCTACGGAATAGACGGAAACATAAAATGCCAATAACCCGATCACCGTAAGAAAAAACCCGGACAGGTGGTCAAGCCGCAGATGCACAGGAAGGTCGGGAAGCCCCAGAGGAAGGACGACCTGAGCGATGGTGCCGAGAGACACTGTCCATATGCCGGCGACAGCAGTAAGCAGCGCAGCGACAGCCATAAGCGAAAATCCGGCCGTAATTAGGAACCGCTGGTTGGAGCGCAGGATCATCGCCAGCAGCACAACAAGCATCAGAATCAAAAAGGAAATCAACAGAATTGTCGTGGGGGTTATGTTCACCGTACCTCTCCTATCCTGACACGGAGGGGTATATGAAGGGGGTACGAGAAATGGTCCATGTGCAGTCCCGGGAGAAAAGACCTGTTCCTATACGCGGGACCTGATGCCAATACTCGTTTACGGATGGTTTGATTGTTCGAAAGGAATAGCCGGGAAGGGACTGTAGTGAATAGAGGGACGGATAAGACTGTCAGTAAATTGCGCGTTGCGTTCATTTTTCAAAAAACCGTCACCACAATGTATCCAGGGTGGAATGTCCAGAACGCCAAAACTTTACAACAAATGAAGGTGTTCTGTCAATGATAAAGAACGACAAGGACTACTAAGGAGTAATAGAAGCGAGACCAAACAAACAACGGGCGGCTGAAGGCCGCCCGTTGCAGGATTTAATGACGTTCAGAATGTGGAGATCAATGCCCGCCCACCTTCAAGAGGCCGCTCGCGGCCAGGGACAGCACCAGCACTTCCAGGACCGCAATGACCACATAGGCGGTATCCTTCTTCCTGATCAGGATGGGCAGAATGACCAGATAGCACAGAATGGTTAAACCCGAAAGCATCGCAATGCCGATAAAATTCAGGTAATCGCCCTTCCCCACCAGCGGCGCCCAGCCCCATCCGGTAGGCGCGTTGAGGGCAACATTGAAATCATGCACCCGCATGGTCCAGTACTTCGGCAGGTCGTCGATCTTGACGAAGCTCGGCATAACGCCCGAAAGATAGACAAAGAAGGTTATCACCAGTACGGCAAGCCCCAGCCACATGCCGAAATTGAGGACCCTTGCGTACGCCATCTGCTCTTCCGATGCCTTGGTCTTTTCAGAACTCATGGATAAACCTCCATCATTTATGTGTGTTGTACTGCTCCTGCCGTCTCCACGTTGTCACCGCGGCCGATCTACTTCCATATCTCCAGTCCCTTGAGCAGGGACCTGAGCCCTGCAAAGAACAGCAGGCCGATGACCATCCACTTAATCGCCTTGGGCTTCGACTTGGCGAGGATCTTCACACCGATCATCGAGCCGAGCATGATGCCGACAAGGGACGGCACCACGATCATAGGCAGCACCGCGCCCTGGTTCAAATACACCCAGGCTGCCGAGGTATCGGTGATCGAGAGCAGGAACTTGCTCGTGGCCACCGAGATCTTGAGCGGCGCGCCCATCATCAGGTTCAGCACCGGCACGTTCGCCCATCCGGCGCCCAGGCCGAACATTCCCGCCATGATGCCGATCACGACGAACAACGCCAGGCCCAGCGGCGTCTTATGAACATTCCACTCAACATCCTTGCCGAGCGACTCTTCGCGGTAGATGCCCATGATCCCGAGGCTCTGAGACAGCGCGTCCGGCTTCGGCACCACCGGGAAATCTGATTTTTTGGCCGTTGCCATGATGACCACGATGAACAGGATGGTGGCGCCAAGGAGCGTATTGATCACATTCGCGGAAAGCGCGAGGCCGATCATGGCCCCGCCGATCGCGGCTGTCGAGGCGATGAGCGCTATGGGAATCGCCAGCCGGAGGCTCGCCAGGTTCCGTTTGAGAAGACCCGGCCCGGCCGCAAGCGCTCCCGCAAGCGCCACGAGCAGACCTGCGCCCCTCACAAAGTCGATATGGAACGGGAAAAATCCGCCCACGATGGGCACGAAGAGCACACCGCCGCCGACACCGCCGAGAACAGCGAGGATGCCGAGGATGAATGTTACAATGAAAAGAGAAAGCGGCCAGACCCACCAGGGCGTCGTTGACAGGGTAGCCTCAGGAACCGCAGGTACAGCGGCATGCGGGTCAGCAAGGCCCTGAGCAGCAGATACGGCAGGCGTTGAAGACGCAAGAGCTACCTCCCCGGTCATGAACGCGGCGAACGCGATCATCGCGATCATTATGATAAACAGGAGTGAGTAACGTTGGGTCATTTCCGGTGCTTATCCTCCTTCACAAGAGCTTTTTTAAATTATGATATGAGCACAGCAGATATTCTTTTCAGTTGCACAATGAAACAGTTGATTATGTTATTATAATGATAAAGATAAATCAAGAAATTTTTCATTGATGTCCATTAAATCATTCTCTGAAGGTATAAAAAACGTTTATGAGGGTGGGAGGAAATTGTCGACGAAGCTTTGCACTCCCAGCCTCCACTTAACAATGGGAGGCTGGGAGGGGTCTGATCCTCGATGTTCAAAAGAAAGTCGGGTCCACGTGGATAGTAAAAGACTTTTCTATGATCAGTACACCGGCGGGCTGCCTCCGGGACGGGTCTTGAACCGGCGGTATCCCCAGAGGTACTGCTCCGGATTCAGACGTATGGCCTTTTCGATCTCCTCGTTCATGCGGCGCGCGTCTTTCTCCAGGTCACCGGAGGGAAATTCCCTGAGTGGTTCCTCAAAACGAACCTCGATCCCCTTCCCCCAGGGCAAAATACGGTTGTAACAGGGAATGACCGCGGCATCGGTCATCTTCGCGATACGGCTTAAGGCAGTGACCGTGGCGGCAGGCACTTCGAAGAACGGGACAAAGACCGATTCCGCGCCGCCCGGGTCCTGGTCAGGCAGATAGTAGAACGGCCTGCCCTCGCGGAGGTGACGGATGAGCGCCTTGAGGTTCGACTTCCGTTCGAAAAGGACGGCCCCGAACCTGCCCCGCCTCTTGAGCATCCGGTCGATGAGCCGGTTTCGCGAGGCGCGGTACATGCTGATATACAGCCGTTCGCTGCTGAGCATGATGCCGGTGATATCCAGCGCGAGAAAATGAGGGGCGAATACGATAATGCTCTTTCCCGAAGCGATCGCATCGTCATAATGATGCCGGTCGCGCGTCTTCACCAACCGTCCAAGGCGGGATGCGGACGACCACCAGCCGAGCCCGTAGCAAAGGATCGAGACGCCGAGCGCGCGATAATGACGCCTCACCAGTCGCCGCTGTCCTTCCTTCCCGAGTTCCGGGAAACACAGGCCGACATTGATCAAAGCGGTCTGCTTGATCTTCGACGGGAACAGGTGCATGAAGGCGCCGAGAACCGAGCCCAATACCCAAATGACGGGCAGCGGCATCAGGGAAACGATGCGCATGAAACCCAGCCCCAGCCAGGTGGGCCAGTACGCGGGATGATAGAGTGGAAGGTTATGGAGTCCCATGGATTAACGGTGCAGAGTCTAACGCGAAATCGACGCCCGGTCAAGCGGCAAGTTAACCCCTTGTTGATGTCCTGGAAAATGCAAGGATGCTGATGTGGTCATGGTCGTCCAAACTTTAAGAGATCCCAAAAAGTGCAAATGATTTCCCGTTCGCGCTAATCACCTTTTTTGAAACGGTTCCTCAGCACGAGCCACAGCCACAGGCCCGCGGCGCCTGCCAGGCTGACCAGGGAAAGCAGCGGCAGGGCGGGCAGATGAAAAAATGATTCCACCCATCGTTCAAGATCGCTTTCGTTGCTCAGGAGCGCGGCACAGAGGATCAGTGATGCGATGATAAAGCCATACGCGATATTCATTCCGGAAACATCCCTGCCGGTGGTCATGGTGACCGGTCCCTCGTTCGCAAGCCGGGCCTGGGGGGTTTCAAAGAATTTGAGTACCCGGGACCCATGTTTGAAAGCCAACCGCTTCAGCCTCGCCATCTCAAAGGGAGTCGTCTTCAGTTCTTCCAGCATATCGTTGAACACCAGTCCGGTTGTCATATATTTTTGGACAAAGGTCCTCAAGTGTTCGACGATCTTGATCTCGGGGTCGAGCGCCAGGCAAGTCCCCTCGAACGTTGTAAGCGCCTTGGATACGAGGACGAAGTCATGGGGAATGCGTATCCCGAAATCCAGGCTCGTGTTCAGGAACCGTTCCATCATCGACGAAAAGGGAATGCCGGCCACCTCATACACGGGGAGTTCTGAGAGCACTTCGTTCATCTCGCGGCGGTACCCTGCAATATTTATATCGTCCTCCTTCACATTGCACAGTTCCAGGAACGACCCGATGACCCTCGTCACATCCCGCTTCGACATACCGTAGAGGATGTCGAAGATCCAGGCCCGCAGATCCTCGGAGAGATAACCTACGATCCCGAAATCGAGATAAGCGATGGTGCTCCTATCCACGAGCATGATGTTCCCGGCGTGAGGGTCGCCGTGGAAGAATCCGTCGATAAAGATCTGCTTCAGCATGGAATCGGCGATAAGATGGGCCGCCGCGGTCCTGTCAAAGCCTTGTGCAGGGGCATGCAGGACATTGACTCCCCGCACGTATTCCATGACCAGGATCTTTCCGGTCGTGTATTCGCGATAGACCTTCGGGATCCTGACGTCCGGATAGTCCTTGAAGTTATGCAGAAAAAGGAGCGCGTTCTTGCCTTCCTGGCGGAAATAAAGCTCGCGGTTGGTCCAGCGGGAAAACTCCTGAACAAGCATGACCGGCCGGTTTTTCCTGAGCGAAGGAACGAACCGCTCGATCAGGTTGGCAAACCGCAGCATAATGAAGAGGTCCGAGGTCATCGCCTCCCTGATACCCGGACGCTGCACCTTGACCGCCACCTCTTCACCCGTCCGGAGACGCGCCCGGTGGACCTGCGACACCGAGGCCGCGCCCATGGCTGTTTCATCAAATTCACTGAATATCTCTGCGGGGTCCCTCTTCAGTTCGTTCCTAAGCTCCCGCTGCACCTGAGCAAAGGGAAAGGGAGGGACCCGGTCCTGCAGTTTTTTAAATTCTGCGCAAAAGTCGGGCGGGACCAGGTCAGGCCGAACGCTCAGAAATTGTCCGAACTTCACGTAGGTGGGCCCGAGCTTTTCCAGTGTCTCCTTGGCGATCTCCGGAGCGCTCATCTTCGGCCGCCGTGGTGCCAGATATTTGCCGACAGCTTTCTCCAGTTTTGCGCTGGGGCCGAAGAAGTAACGATAGGGGGCCAGGAACGCGTACTGTCTGAACAGGATAAGACAGATCGTGAGCAGACGCCTCATTCCCCGCAGATGGGAAAGTATCAACGACATGGAATACAGCCTCCGAACGAAGAATTCACGGGTTGAACAAGAGTGGCAGAGATTTCGTTCTTTCTGAACACTCCGATATCATAGCATCAGGGGGGAGGTTTGTATAGGCAGGACTGAGAGTGTCTTGCGATACGAAGCAGGAGAAGGCAATTTGACTTATTTTCAGTCGCAAGTTCAATTGTGGAGTGCAACATTTGTACGTTTCCATTCACCTCAGCGATCCTGCTTCGTCTCCCCTGTCACCCGTTCGAATATGCCACGCACTTCCCTGCTCATTCGCTCGTATTCGTCAAGAAGCGTCTTCCCCGCTGCTCCATCATCATCGGCATACCCCATCCGCTTCGCCAGGGTCCTGAGCTTTTCCGGGTCGCGGGACAGGAAGCTCGTGGACTGGTTGGAAACAATGCGGAGGCGGCTCTCGAGACGCCGCAGGAACAGATAGGCGTCGTACAGGAAGCGGTCGTCCTCGATCGACAGAACGCGCTGTTTCCGCAGCGCCCGCAGGGCATTGATGGTTCCGGGGACCCGGAGCCGGCGATGCTCCCCGCCATGGCGAAGCTGCAGATACTGGGCCAGGAACTCGATGTCCACCAGACCCCCCGCTCCCTGTTTGATATTGTACTGCGACCCGTCCTCTTTTCCCCGCTCGTCCTGCATCCGCTGACGCATGGAACGGATGTCCGCTGCCAGCGCAGCCGGTTCCCACTCGCGGTAGATCAGTCCCTGCAGCGTTTCTGAGAATGCTTTTCCCACGTTCCGGTCCCCCGCGACGAACCGGGAATTCACCATCGATTGACGTTCCCAGGTCTCCGCGCCTGAGGAATAATAGTTTTTGAAGGCATCGACGCTCTGGGCCAGCGGACCCTTTGCCCCCGTAGGCCGGAGCCGGGTGTCCACGCGATAGGCGGACCCTTCTCGCGTCATCGCGGTAAGATAGGAAATGGTCTTCTCGGCGATCTTGCTGAAATATTCAAACACGCTCAGTCCGCGTAGCGGTGCTTCTGCCTTCGACTCGTCGTACACGAACAGGATGTCGAGGTCGGAGCCGTAGATGAGCTCCCTGCCGCCCAGTTTGCCCGCGCCGATGACGGCAAGACCTCCGCATCCTCCCCCCGCGCCGCAGCGCTTCGCGGTCTCCGTCGCGGCAAGAGCGAGCGCCGCGCCGAGACAGGCGTCGGCAAGCCGGGAAAGTCCGCGGCAGACCGCCGGAAGAGGAATTCTCCCCATGAGGTCCGCCATGCCGATGCGCAGTTCCTCCCGGTGTTTGAACCGGCGAAGCGCGTCGAGTTTGTCGGTTATGGTCACTGCCTTATCGAGCGCCGCGGTGAGTCCCTGATCTAAAAATGTGCCGGACCCGAGACCGATCTCCCGGCTCGCGTCCATCAGGTCTTCGATGAGCGCCGGGCTCCTGACCAGCATGCGGGAAAAATATTCGCTGTTCCCGAAAATGGAGACCAGTACCTTGAGGGCGCGCACATCCTGCCGCATGAACGCATGGAACGCGTCCCACGATCCCCGCGACGCAATATAGGACTCCAGATAGTTCAGTGCCATGTCGGGATCGGGAGCCCCCGCGATCTCCTCGAACAGCAGCGGGAACATCTCATTGAACAGGCGCCTGCTGCGCGGCGTCTGGTGGACGAAGGCCTGGCCTTCCCGAAGCAGGACGATGTTCCGGAACGCTTTGGAGGTATCCCGGAAACCGTACCGGGCAAGGACGGCCACGGCCTCCTGTTCGCCCAGATCCGGACCGAGGAGCACGGCGAAATCCGGCCGGGCCTGCTCCTCTTCGCCAGGTTCCGCAGACTGGCTCAGCAGGTTGTCATACAGGCTCCTCACCTTGAGAGTATGGGAAGCATAATCCCGAAGCAGCATCTCCGTTTCCCGCTTTGGATCGAGGTAACCCGTGCGCCGTGCCAGGGCGCGAAGTTCGGCATCTCCCGCGGGTAGCGTCTGGGTCTGGAGGTCGTTCAGTATCTGGAGGCGGTGCTCCACGGTTCGCAGGAACGCATAGGCTTTTGAGAGGTCAGCGACCTCCTGGTAAGAGAGCAGCCCCTTCTGGGCAAGCGTATGCAGGGCTTTCAGTGAGTTTTTCTCCCGAAGCCCCCGGTCGCGGCCTCCGTAGATGAGTTGGAGCGATTGGATCAGGAACTCGATCTCCCGGATCCCGCCATACCCCAATTTCACGTCGCGGTGGGTCTTTCCCTTCTGCTCGACGTCCCGGTTGATCTTCTGCTTCATCTCGCGGATCTCGACGATGGCGCCGAAATCCAGGTACTTCCGGTATACGAATGGCGTGATGCGCGTCAGGAACTCTCTGCCCACGGCCCCGTCCCCTGCAACGGGGCGCGCCTTGATGAGCGCGGAGCGCTCCCAGGTCTGGCCCCAGGATTCGTAGTAGATCTCGTATCCGCCCAGGCTTTGCGCAAGCGGGCCGCGCTGCCCCTCAGGCCGGAGCCGCAGGTCAACGCGGAACACGAACCCATCTTCTGTGTTCTGGCCGATGGCAGCGCTTATCCTTTCTGCAAGCTTTATGAAAAACTGATGGTTCGAGATGCGGTTTGTTTGGCTCCCGTCCGTACCGGCCGCGCCTTCGGTCTCCCCATCCGAGGTATAGACGTACATGAGATCGATGTCGGAACTGAAGTTGAGTTCCCCACCGCCAAGCTTGCCCATACCGATGACGGCGAAACCGGCGGGAATGGCGGCGCCATCGGGTTTCAGAACAACTGGCTTTCCGAACCTGCCGCGAAGCTCGGCATCGGCCCTCTCGTAGGCCGCCTGAAGGCAGACCTCGGCCAGGTTCGACAGTTCTCCCACGGTCTCCGTCAGGTCCGCCTTTCCCAGAAGGTCCCGAAGCCCGATCCGGAGCATCTCCTGCTTCCGGAATCGCCGCAACGCCCGGAAGAAGTCTTCATCGCCCGTCACGTCCCTGAGCATAGCGGTGAGACGGTCGTCAAGCTGTTCTTTGCTTGAAGGATCGGCAAGATAGGCAGGCTGGCACAGAAGCCCGAAGGTCTCCGCGGCCGTTGAGGCGCTATAGTCGGCGAGGAACCTGCTCGCCCCGAAAAGGACGATGAGGGAGGTCAGGACGCCGGGCTGCTTCCGCGCTTCCGTGATGAATTGTGCTTCCGGCGGCAGTTCTCCCAGGAAGCGCTCCAAGCTGTTCAGCGCCATGTCGGGGTCGCCTGTATGTTTGAGCGCGGCAATAAGGTCCGGGAGGAGGAAGGCGTCCGGCCCAAGCCGGGTCCTGATAAGGTCGAGGTTATTCACCGCCTGTTTCACATCCACGATGCCCGAGGCGGCAAAAACGGCGGTATCGAGCGCTATTTCATTGTCATTGTCCACGTTTTATATTATACTGACAAGTACTTGGATACACAAGCGAAAGACTTTTGACCGCTACATGAAGGAACTTAAGGACAATCAGCGCTGCTATGTCTGCGGTAAGGACAATCCCTCCGGGCTCAAGGTCCAGTTCGCCATTGATCACACTGCACGGACCATCACCGGACGGTTCACACCCCGGCGGGAGCACGAAGGCTGGGAAGGCGTCGTCCATGGAGGCATCATCGCCGCGCTTCTGGACGAGGCCATGGTCAAGCTCGCGGCCCATCTTGGCGAGCCCGCGGTCAGCGCCGAGATCACCGTGAAGTTCAAGGCCCCGGTCGCGTCGGGAGAAGAGCTCGTCGTGACCGGCAGGATGGTCAAAGAAGCCCGCAGGCTCATCGAGGCTGAGGCAACGGTGAAAAAAGGACTTATCGTCGTCGCTGAAGCAAAAGGAAAACTGCTCAGGACCTAACAGCAAACTAACCACGGGTCCCGACAAATCGGGACGCACAGATACGAACTCATTAATTTGTTTTGCAGTTTACCGTGTGTCCGCGCAGCGGACCAGTGGTTCTATCCAAACTATCTACGGTCAATTATGAAAACAACTAAAAAAGACTTCATCACGTTCTTCAAGACCCGCGCGGGCAGGCCACTCCTGGCGAAAGAGATCATGCGCCATCTCCGGATAAAGCCCGAGGAGCGCAAGGACCTCAAACATATCCTGGCGGAACTGGTCAGCGAAGGCCAGATCGTCAGGACCCGCGGGGACCGGTACGGCCTCGCGGAAAAGATGGACCTTGAACCGGGCAGGTTCCAGGGCCATGCCTCGGGCTTCGGATTCGTCATCCCCGAGACAAAGGGAAAAGCGGACGTCTATGTGGCCGCCACAGGCCGGCTGGATGCCATGGACGGGGACAAGGTGGTCGTGCGGGTGTCTCCGCCTGCAGGCAAGAAGAAAGCGACGGGCAAGCGGGAAGGCGTCATCGTCCGCATCCTGGAGCGCGCGCGCACCAGGATGGTCGGGACCTATGAAGCGAGCGGAACTCAGCGCGGCGGCCTCGGGTTCGTGGCGCCCACGAACCAGCGCATCACCCAGAACCTTGTGGTCAGCGCCGAGAACGCCGGCGCCGCAAGGCCCGGCGACCTGGTGTCCGCAGAGATCGTCACCTACCCCCTGCAGGGCAGGCCGGCGGAAGGCAGGATCGTCCGGATCATCGGAAAACCGGGAGACCCCGGGATCGATTCAGAGCTCATCATCGAGGAGCACGAGCTCCCGGTGGCGTTCACCAATGCAACTCTTGCCGAGGCGGGCGCGATCCCCCAGGAAGTGACCCCCGCCCTTCGCAAAGGCCGGCGCGACCTCCGGGACCTGCCGACGGTCACGATCGACGGCGAGAAGGCACGCGACTTCGACGACGCCATCTCCATCGAAAAGATCCGCGGCGGCTGGCGCCTCTGGGTCCATATCGCCGACGTCGCTCAGTACGTGACCGAGGGTTCGTTCCTCGACCAGGAAGCCTATGAGCGCGGCACCAGCGTCTACCTGCCCGACCGCGCCATCCCCATGCTTCCGGAGCAGCTCTCGAACGGCATCTGCAGCCTGAACCCGCAGGTGGACCGGCTTACCCTGACCGCAGAGATGGACATCGACGCGAACGGAGCCATTCTGCGCCACGACATCTACGAGAGCATCATCAACAGCAACGAACGCATGACCTACACGTCCGTGCGCCAGATCCTCACTGACCGCGATGAGCAGGTGCGGGAACGCTACGAAGCCCTTCTCCCCCGGTTCGACCTCATGGCCGAGCTCATGGACATCCTGCGCAAGAAACGTTCAAAGCGTGGAAGCATCGACTTCGACCTCCCCGAACCGGAGATCATCCTGAACCTCCAGGGACAGATGACCGACATCATCCGGGCGGAGCGCAACATGGCCCACCAGCTCATCGAGGAGTTCATGCTCGCTGCCAACGAGACCGTGGCAGGCCACCTCGAGGCGTTGGAGGTCCCGCTCATCTACCGCGTTCACGAGGAGCCCGCCGAAGAGAAATTGGCCGATCTCGTGGAGTTCCTGGCGACCATCGGTGTCACGATCCCGGTATCGGGAAAGATACGTCCCCGCAATATCCAGAAGGCCATAGCCCAGGTGAAGGGCACGGCCGAAGAAGGCCTGGTAAACACCGTTGTGCTGCGCACCATGAAGCAGGCGCGGTACTCCGAGGAGAACATCGGGCATTTCGGCCTCGCCGCCGAGACCTATACGCATTTCACATCGCCGATCCGGCGCTACCCGGATCTGATCGTGCACCGCATCATCAAGGATGTGATCAAAGGAAAGTACAAAAGCGAGGAGTCGCGTGATGAACTGGCCGAGAGGCTGCCGCCGGCCGCCGTTCACTGTTCCCAGCGGGAACGAACGGCCATGGAGGCGGAGCGGGACGTGATCGCCATGCTGAAGGTCCGCTTCATGGAGGACAAACTGGGCGAGGTCTATGACGGGCTCATCACCGGCGTCACCCAGTTCGGCTTCTTCGTCCAGCTCCGGGACCTCTTCGTCGAGGGTCTCGTGCACATCTCGTCACTGGGCGATGACTACTACCACTACATCGAGAACCGCCACTGTCTGCGCGGCGAGCGCACCAAGCGCGTCTACCGCATCGGCGATCATGTGCGCGTTCGCGTTGACCGCGTGGACAAAGAGCGGAAAAAGATCGATTTTTCGCTGATGATAGAAGAAAAATCCGCCGAAAAACAAACCCGGCCTGCCACAGAGCCGCAGAGTACACAGAGAAGCAAGGAGGGAAGGAAGGAAAGACGGTAGGCAGGAAAGCAGCAACAAAGCCTGTTAGCGAAAGATCGTTATAACCACAGGCGGCTTCGCCGCACACGGTTAGAAGCTTATTTTAAATTCATTATTCTGTGTTCATCTGTGCGTCCCGACAAGGTCGGGACCCGTGGTTTTATGAACTTTTCGATTCAATATTAAATCATTACTCCGTGCCTCCGTGGCTGATGTTGGATTTTGGTTATTCTTTTCTTCCCGCGTTCCGTGTCCTTGTCCGGTTCTCCGTTATTCAACACGCAATCCGCAATACTAAAGCGGTATCGTCGTTTCCCTGTCCTGTTCCGTAAGCCCCAGGCTGTACTCGAGGACGTTCTGCGGGTTCTCGGGGTCGTAGAGGCGGGCGTAGGGGTCTTCCAGGAGCAGTTCACGTGCCTTATTGACATTGCTTTGTTCATCGAGCCCGACGTTCTTGAGATGGATGCCGTCGCTACTGACGGTGAACACACGGAAGGCGCAGGGATAGGTGACGATCGCCGGATCGGCGACATAGGTGATGCCGTTCACGGTCTCGACCCGCGACGCGTGGTGATGGCCCGAAATGACCATGCGAACGTTGGGATATTGTTCGAGAAGCACCCTCACCGCTGCGTGGTTCCTCACCATCCAGAGGGCCCCTTCCGGGCGTGAGTCCATGGCGTTCGTGGGCAGCAGCAGTTGGTGCGTCACGACGATGACGAGCCGATTCTTCCTGCCGGCCTCCAGCTCGCTCGCAAGCCACTTGAGTGCCGACGTACCGGCCTCGCCGTAAGGCATCCCATCCACCGTCACGTCGAATCCGATGACCCGGACACCGGGCTCAGGGTCGTAGGTCCATGAGGACCTTCCCGGAGCCACTCCCTTGCCCCGCCATGCATAGAGGTAATTCTCTTTTGTCATCCTGGAAACGCCGGGCACCGGAGAGACCTCCGCGTTCCCCAGGAGCATGAGGGACGGCATTTCGAGATGCTTCGTCCACTCCTGAAAGACATAAAGCGATGCCCGGTCGCGGGGCCCCGCCTGGATCTGGTCGCCGCCAAAGATGACAAAGTCCAGCTTCGGGAGCCTCCCGATCTGCCGCAACGCATCAATGAACAGCGGCACGCTCTTTTCCCGATGCTGCCAGTTGCTGGTCCCCTTCACGTCGAGGTGAAGGTCGGTGATATGGGCGAAGCTGAACTTCGGGATGTCCGCGGCCGAGGCGAAGGAGATGAAGTGCTCGCCAATGATCGGCGCTGCTGCGACCGCTGCGCCGGCAAGGGCAAGGCTTCGTATAAAGTAACGTCGGTTCATGGTGTCAATGCAATCCCCTGTTCAAGCTTTTACAGCTCTCTTGCCAAATCCGCCACGATCTTCCGGAACTTCTCCATCGCCGCTTCAAGGCCTATGATAATCTCCAGGGCGATCACGTCAGGATCAGGGAGGTTGCCAGATACTTCGCGGGATCCATCCTTGAGCCGGAAGATAGACTCCTTAAATGCAAATTGTCAATTTGCAAGACACGACCCTAGTGTTTCGAGGCATAGGTGGTTCAATGCAATAAAAGAGCCCTACCCTACTGCCTTTACTAAACCTGAACAGTATAGACCCCGGCCTATCAGAAGCCGGCGCCGCGCATTTCCTGCTCCGTCCGCTCCCAGTAGGGCCGCTCGAAATAGAATTTCGCCTTCTGCTCGTCTGCATACACGAAGCTGTGCCCGAAGTAGCGGTAGACCGCCACCTGCAGCGACGGGTCATGGATGATGAACCTTTTTTCAGCCATATACTGATCTAGTATGTTGACAAATTAATAACGAAACATTATAATTAGCTTCATGAGACAAAC
>CAYPOT010000038.1:0-35452 GCA_964412455.1 uncultured Nitrospiraceae bacterium
TATAGAATAACCGTATGATTATAATAAATAATATGATATGTAATAAATATTACGAAGGGAATTATGAGCAAATACGCTCAAGAAGTGTTCATAAGCGCTCTTAGCTGTAGAAATTATGATGATGGAGAGAAGAGATACAAGTGAATTGAAGCTCCCTGCTGCAAGCTACGGGGAATGCGCTCGCTCCTGGATTCACCGATATATTCAGAGGACGGAGATACTTGCAGAGGAACATCTGACAGGTCGTCAGAAATAAACCTGCCCCTTCGAAGTTTCGCCAAACTAACGTGGATGCCGGGGTGATCTTCGGCGCGAACCCTCTCCAGAGGACAAATCCGCAGTGTTTTCCGGAAACACAAAATGAACCATATTAATAACGCAAACGGCATAAGCCATTGTTTTATCGTACCTTCTCAAGCTGTAGCTAAATAGTACTTTACTCTTGACAATGTTTTGCATATATGCAAGTATATGTAAAATGAGAACTCAAGAGTTAGAGAAAACCTATTCAACGGCTGAAGTGGCATCTTTGGCGAATGTACATCGCGACACCCTCTTGCGGTGGTTACGGCAAAAACTCGTTAAGGAACCAGAGCGAGACAGAAAGGGTTGGCGGGTATTTTCCGAAGATGACGCTAGAAAAATCGTCCATTTTGCAGGCTCAGGCTATGATATTTCAGGGATAGCAGAAGTCGCAGCAACTTATGTAACATCCTCTGAATTAAGGACGTTAGAGACAATAGATTGGGATTTTGCTGGTGCAAAAACGAGCTACTTAACACATGGTCTTCATCCCTATCCAGCGAAATTCATTCCACAGATTCCAAATGCACTCATTCAGGAGCTTTCATCGGTAGGAGAAACGGTCGTTGATATTTTCTGCGGAAGTGGAACAACGCTTGTGGAAGCTCTCACGCTTAAACGCAATACTATCGGTATTGATGCAAATCCTTTAGCGTGCCTCATTACCGAAGCAAAAACGACAAGGTTTAACGAAGGTGACCAAGAGCTGCTTTATACAATCGTTAAGAACGCTCAAGATCTCGCAGACACCTTATCTGTGCAAGAGGAAAATCTCCTTTTCCCGATAGAACCGTTTAAATCTGCTGCGTACCGCCCGTCCCATCAAGCAATTGCCTTTTGGTTCGAACCTTTTGTTGTTGAGGAGCTGGCAGAGATATTATATTGGTGTCGTAATCTTCCGACCGAATCAAGCAGAAATGTAGCGCTCGCGGCATTTTCGTCTGTTGTCGTTGCAGTGTCCAAACAAGATTCAGATACACGTTACGTTCGTAGGGATAAGAACCTCTCACCAGGCGATGTTTTTAAGCGTTTTGCCCGATCTCTTACCGAAGCCACTAAAGCTGTTGCAGAATTTACGGAAATTGTGGAACCCCGGTTTCAGAGCAGGATTTATCAGGCAAATATTTTAAATGCCCCTGACATAGGTGAAGTGGACTTAGTGGTATGCTCGCCTCCATACCCGAATGCCTTTAGCTACCATCTATACCATATGACACGCATGGTATGGTTAGGCATGGATCAACCGACGTTCAAGAAAGAAGAAATCGGCAGTCATCGAAAATACAGCAACAAAGGTCAAAACGGTGCGACTGTTGATACTTTTAAAAATGAAATGACAAGTATTTTTTCCTCTTTGAATAAATATCTCAAAATAAATCGTTATGCCTGCTTTGTCATTGGCGATTCGATCATTAAGGGTCAAAAAATACATAATGCCGACATTCTTTCCCAATCGGCGCATTCATGTGGTTTTCAAGAAGTCTTACGCATTAATAGAAATATTCAAACTACCAAAAAAGCTTTTAACCCAGTAATAGGAAAAATTAAACGCGAACAAATTCTTGTGCTGAAAAAACTGAGAGGGATAAAATGAAAAATGTTTACGTGTGTCGTTTGAAGCCCTATATTCAGCCATTCGAAAAGAATCTCGCCTTAGCAGAACTTTCGATGATTGCATGCTCACGACCACGACCAATTCAGAGTACAATCAATAATACATTAGATTATGAAGTTAAAACCGATGTATCGGTAGTACGACTTGCAACCCAGTTATCTTACTGGGAATGCGTATCGAATGGAAAAACTTTTATAACGACACAAGTCCTTCGTGAAGCTACAGTAAACGTTGTGCGTAATGGAGTCCCATTAGAGGATCTTCCTCAACTTCTTCCATTTAACGGCAAGGTGCCGTTACCGAACAGGCGCTGTCTTCGATATGGAACCCATGGTATTCATGAGTATCGCGGCAAATTTTTCCCTCAGCTAGTTCGATCTCTTATCAACATGTCCGGTGTCTCACCTAAAGGTATCATCGCTGATCCCATGTGCGGCAGCGGAACAACATTAGTTGAGACAATATTATCGAATCGAAAAGCAATTGGTCTCGATATGAATCCGTTGTCAGTGCTCATGACTAGTGTTAAGTGTAATATGTTATCAATTGATCCGAAAATAATAGTACGAATTTACAAAGACGTGCGCAATAAATTAGTTGATCTAAGACCAGCACGATCAACTAATAGTATTGAATATTTCACTACCCTGCCAATCAGCGACCAAGAATATCTCAGGAAGTGGTTTTCAGAACAGGTCATAATTGATCTTGATCAAATCATGCAGATTATCCTTTCCGTAAAGAACAAACATGTTCAGGATTTTTTTAAAATTGTGCTCAGCAACATCATCCGAAGGGTTTCATGGCAAAAAATAGATGATTTAAGGGTAAGAAAAGAAGTGAGATTGGATGCTGAAATCGATCCGGTAAGGGAATTTTTAGAGGAACTTGGCCGTTCCATCAGGACAGTGCTCGCGTTTCTCTACCAAAACAGCAGCGCTAAGATAGAAATCTTCGAAGTCAGTGAAGGCGACGCGCGAGATTCTGCTATTGAGTGGCGGAAACATACAGGGAAGGTCGATTCCGTTATCACATCCCCGCCCTATGCCACCGCCCTGCCTTACTTAGACACGGACCGTCTCACTCTTTATTATTTGGGTCTCATGTCGCGTCCCACCCACCGCAAACGGGATTTGTTGATGATAGGAAACCGTGAGATAACTGACAAAGATTTCAAATATTATCACCATCTCTTTCACGATAATAAAGATCTATTACCCACTTCAGTTGTGAAACTGATCGATAAAATTGAAAGATTGAATTCGAAAGCTGACGTTGGGTTCCGCAGAAAGAATTTGCCTGTTCTCTTAGCAAAGTATTTTCTCGATATGCGAGACGTCTTTGAACATATGACTAAACTTCTCAAATCAAAAGCGCCTGCATACGTTGTCATTGGGAACAACCATACCATTGCGGGTGGACAGCGGGTTGAGATTGAAACAGCCAAACATCTGATTGAGATAGCAGAAGCGGCTGGTCTAAAATATCAAGACCAAATTCCCATGGAGATGTTGGTTTCGAGAGACATTTTCAGAAAAAATGCAGTGGCTTCCGAGGTGATATTATCGTTTCACCGGGGAAATTAGTAATAGCCCCATTTTTTTTGCGAATTCTTTACCGAATTCTGACAGAGTGATAAGTACTGTTCATAATGCATCGTTCCCTGTGGGATTATTTCCACATAGTAGGTAAAACCGTTTTTGCCGTCAGCCTGCTCGATTCTTAGAATATCCTCGACATTGCCGGCACTCCTAAGCGCTTCACAGCGCAACCTGAAATCATGTTTATCAGGCCACGTCATCATATTTACGTCCACAACATCCGCTCCAATCCGCATCTTGACGCCCCTGCGGTCCATTTTTCCACGTTTCGCTGGATCGGGCGTGAAAGCATTTGGCCAGCCCCAAAACGCAGGATCAAAGTCACGCGCTCCCAGGGGTATGAAAATTTCCGGCGATCTCTGGGATGTCCCTGGCGTAATTTGCCCACGCCCGACGTCGGTTTTTTGGAGGGTCATAAGGAAACCTGCGGACTTACCCTGCTGCGCACCAATTGGTTGGGTTATTCCAATAACGGAGGCGGTACGTCTCTTTCCCGGTACACCCGTGGCTACTAACGGCTTTTTCGGCGGTTTTTGAACCGGCACGGCCTTGAATAATGAAACACTGGATGACCGGCCTCCATGCTCACCCCGCGCGGTACGTTCCTCGATCTCGCGGGCATTGATTTCCTTGGGCACATAATCATTCTTTACCAGCTCTTCCAGGAATTCAGGTGTCAGTAGTTGCGCGGTGCCTTGTGCGAGATTGGACCACGAATCCAGCAATTCCTCGATATATTTAAGAACAGCCTTGTCAGGCTTTTTACTAAGATTCAGAGTTATGGCGAAAGATGCCTCATAGTTGGTAAAGAGCCCGCCTTCGGTAAGATTGCCAGAGCCAACCAACACATCCGCTTGCTTGTTATTCTTGAAAAGATATACTTTCGGGTGAAAGGTTGATTGATTTGCATTATGATAAATCCAAATCTGGTTCGGTGGTTTAACACTCGCCAACAGGCCATTAAGACCTTCCAACGAGGTGCCACCCATATCAATCCCAACCGACATTTTTACAGAGGCTTTTTTTGAAAACTCCGCTAAAGAATTTTGAATGTGTTGTACACCAGAACGTTTAACGAAAGCAACCGCTGCTCGAAAATGTGTCCAGCCCGGTTGCTCCAGGTGCATCTTTAAATAATCTCCGAGCCGTATCGTACCCTCTGGCTGATGGATGAAATTAACCATAAACGATTTCATTTTTATTTTTTTTAGAGAAGGTGGTTCTTTCTTCTTTTTCATCAGGGCTCCTGTTTATCCGCCTACAACTTGCATATAAATATTTTAACAGATCGATAAGTGATAGCAGAGGCATTAGGGTAAAGTCTTTCTCCTTGCATTTTCATATTTGCAAAGATAGAGACTGATTGTCGGGGGGGGTACGTTGGAGATGTTGTTGCATTTAGGGCATAATGTCATCACGATATTAACCTTCCGCTTCAACGGGCCTCACCGGAAACTCTCAACTAACCCGCCGATCCAAGCTTGGTCTACTCAGATCAGTCCAAACCGCTTCATCCTCCGCCGAAACGCGTCGCGCGGCATCTTGAGCAGCTGCGCCGCCCGCGTCTGGTTGTCACCCGCCATCTGCAGCGCCTTCTTGACCAGGGCGTGCTCGACATCCTCAATGGATATCCCCGTCTCGGGTATGACGATGCAGTCCAGTGAGATCGCGGATTCAGGATGCAGGACCGGTACGGTCCCGGACTCCATGATCTCCTGGGGAATATGCTCCGAAAGGATCTCGTGTTCGACATCGAAGATCATGGCGCGCTCTATGACATTCTTGAGCTCCCTGACGTTCCCCGGCCAGTTGTAGGACAGCAGCACCCGCTCCACGTCCTTGGATATCCCCTTTACACTTTTGTGGCATTCCCGGCTGAAATAATCCGTGAAATGCCGTGCCAGAAGAAGGACATCCTCTGCCCGCTCCCGGAGCGGCGGCAGAAGGATGGGGACCACCTGAAGACGGTAGTAGAGGTCCTTCCGGAACCGGTTGTCGCTCCTTGCACTCGAGAGGTCCTGGTTCGTAGCGGAAATGACCCGAACATCCACCTTGATATCCTTGACCCCGCCCACCCTGCGAAAGTTCTTTTCCTCGAGAACGCGCAGAAGCTTGGCCTGCATGCTCTGGTCCATGTCGCCGATCTCGTCGAGGAACAGGGTGCCGCCGTCGGCAAGCTCGAATAGCCCTTTCTTCGCCGTCTTGGCATCGGTGAACGCCCCTTTCTCATGGCCCATGAGCTCGGTCTCAAGCAGCGTGACCGGCAGCGCCGCGCAGTTTATGGCCATGAACGGCTTGTCGGCCCGCGCACTGCTGTAGTGGATCGCCTTGGCCACCAGCTCCTTTCCGGTGCCGCTTTCACCCTGGATAAGCACCGTCGTCGCATCGCTCTTGGCGATCTTGATGATGAGGTTCTTCACCTGCACCATCTGGTCGGACTCGCCGATGATCGTGTTCACCTTGTCCCGCAGCTGCTTTACCTGGGACCGGAGGGACCCCGCCTCCAGGGCCTTCCGGATCACGAAGGTGATCTCTTCGAGGTTGAAGGGTTTGCTGATATAGTCATAGGCGCCCAGCTTCATCGCCTTGACCGCTGTTTCCACAAGCCCGTACGCGGTGATCATGATGACCATGAGACCCCGCTCCGGGACGTTCAACCGCTCCAGGAGCTCCAGACCCGTCATCTCCGGCAGGCGGTTATCCAGAAGAATGAGGTCCGGAGCCTCCTCGCCGATCATCTCGAGCCCCTTTTCCGCGGAGTCCGCGGTCATCACCTCGAACCCTTCCTTTGCCAGGTGCTGTTCCAGGGTCCAGCGGATCAGTTTTTCATCGTCAATGACCAGTATCTTCTGCGACATGGTTCGTACGCTCCTTGTGCCTACCCGCTTACGGGAAAAGGGAGACTGATCGTGAAGGAAGCGCCCCGTCCCGGCGTGCTCATCACGCTGATCTCCCCGTTATGCTGCTCAACGATCCTCTGGGTAATGGCCAGGCCCAGCCCCGTACCCTGCTGGCGCGTCGTAAAGAACGGACTGAATATTCTGCCCAGGTTCTCCGGTGAGATCCCCTGCCCGGTGTCCGAGAAGATGATCTTGATGGCATCCGGACCTTCTCCCTCCGGCGACTCTATCCGGGTCTCAATGGAAAAACGGCCGCCCTCCGGCATGGCCTTGAGGGCGTTCAGGGAGATGTTCAAGAGGGCCTGTTGCAGCAGGTCGGGGTCCAGAGCGAGCCAGGGCAGTCCCGTACTGAGCTTCCGCTCCGCCGTGATCCCATGCTTTGCGAACTGCGGAGAGAGAAAATCAAGGAGCTTGGCGATGAGCTCGTTGACATCCACGAGGGTCATCTTGGGTTCCGGCGGCCGGGCGAAGGTGAGGAGGTTCCGGACGGCCTTGTCCATGCGCTCCACCTGCGAAAGCACCTCATCCAGCACGGCCCGCTTCGGTTCCCCCGGCGGCAGGTCCTTTTTCAGCACCTGGATCACGCCGGCGATGCCCGCAAGCGGGTTCTTGATCTCGTGCGCGATGCCGGCCGCCATCTCGCCGATGGACGCCAGCCGGTCGGCCCGCTTCATCTGCTCGTAATGATATCGTTCAACGCGCCGGCGAGCCCGCTCCAGCTTGGACAAGAGCGAATTGAACGCCTCGCCCAGCCGTCCGATGTCGTCGGAGCTCTTCACCTGCACCCGCGCCTCCAGCCCCCGCTCCGCGCGCTCCATGGTGGAGATCAGGTCCTGGATCGGTGCCGTGACGAACCTGGTCAGGAAGAGGCCCAGCGACAGGGCAAGCGTAGCGGTGATGCCGAAGGCCCAGAGGACCATGGTCTTGCTGAGCTCGCCGACCTTCTCCTGCGTCTGCGCCATGGATACATCCACGGACAGGATGCCGTTCAGCTTCGCCTTGGTACCGTGACAATGGAAGCACCGTTCCGTGTTCTCGATGGGAAACAGCACGGAGAAGATGCCCTCGCTCCGGCGCTTGATGGGCCGCTTGAACTTGCCTTCCAGATACCATTTTTGCGTTGTTGCGTCCACTTTTCTGCCGATGAGCCCGGGCTTCGAGGCTTTCAGGATCACGCCGTTGAGGCTGAAGATCTTCAACTCCTGAATATTATGATAGGTCCCGACGGCTTCGAGGATATGCTGGACCTCTTTGCTCTTCCCGTCGAGCATGGCGTTGTCCAGGCTCTTCTCGATCGTGTTGGCAATGATCAGGACGTTGTCCTCGAGGGCGGCCTCCATCTGGGACCGCTGGTACCCGATATTGATCCACGTGCCGGTCCCGATAATGACCGCCAGGATCGCGGACACCGCCAGAATGATCTTGCTCTTCAGGCTCGAGACGAATTTCATGCCACCCTCACCTGTCCCACCAGCTCACGGACGCTGCCGATGTCTTCCCGCGTCAGAAACGCTTCCATGTTCTCGATGATGTCGAGTGTTGCGCGGGGATTGACGAAGTTCGCCGTCCCCACGGCCACGGCCGAAGCCCCGGCAAGGATGAACTCCAGGGCGTCCTCAGAGGTCATGATGCCGCCCATGCCGATGATCGGAAGGTCCACCGCTTGTGCCGCCTGCCAGACCAAACGGACGGCTACCGGCCGGATCGCCGGTCCTGACAGTCCGCCGGTGCAGTTCGCCAGCCGCGGCCTTCTGCTCCTGATGTCGATGGCCATGCCGAGGAGCGTGTTGATGAGCGATAGGCCGTCGCACCCCGCATCCCGGGCCGTTTTCGCGAACGCGGTGATGTCCGTCACGTTCGGAGAAAGTTTGGCGATGACCGGCAGCCGGGTGGCCTTGCGGACCGCCGAGAGCACTTCGAAGGCCGCCTTGAGATCGGTGCCGAACACGATGCCGCCTGCCTTCACGTTGGGACAGGATATGTTCACCTCGAGACCCGACACGCCGGAGACCCCGTCCAGCCGCTCGGCAACGCCGACGTAATCCTCAACGCTGTACCCGAATATGTTCACGAGGACCGCGATATCATAGTTCCGGAGAAAAGGAAGCTTGTCCCGGAGAAATACGTCCACGCCGGGGTTCTCAAGTCCGATTGCGTTCAGCATGCCCGACGGCGTCTCCCAGATGCGCGGCGGCGGATTGCCATTGATCGGTTTAAGAGAGATCCCTTTCACGATCACGCCGCCCAACCGGTTCAGGTCGATGATATCGGCAAACTCCTCGCCGTACCCGAAGGTCCCCGACGCGGTCAGCACGGGGTTCTTGAGCTTGATACCGGCGAAGTCCACCGACAGATCTGGATGTATTTTCGTTTTCATCGCCATGGCAAACAACCCGAAGGTAAGAAGGTAGGAACGTAAGAAGGAAAGAACTGTCGGCATGCTCGTCCTTCAGTTGTGCTTACCCTCCTTCCCTCTTACCTTCCTCCCCTCAAGGGAACCCGTTCCCCCCAGTCGATGTCGCTTGAAAGAAACACCGGCCCTTCCTTGCAGACACGTTTGTACCCACCCGCCTTCATGGACACCGAGCAGCCCATGCACACTCCCAGGCCGCAGGCCATGCGCTCTTCCATCGAGACGTAGCAGGGGACGGAATGCTCGGCTGCGAGTTTGCTCACCGATGCGAGCATGGCGTGGGGGCCGCAGGCATAGATGACCGGCGTCTCGCCGCCGTTGGGACGGGCAAGATAGCCTGCCAGGGTATCGGTCACGAAACCGCAGGTCCCCCGGCTGCCGTCTTCGGTGGCGTAATGAACAGCTTTCGTCCGGGAGCGAAGGTCCTTCATCACCGCGGCCGGCGGCAGGCACTCCTTGTCCCGGGAGCCGGCAAAGAGGCGCGCCTGTTTTCCGTACCGGGCGGCGAAATAGAGGAGCGGCGGGAATCCGCTGCCCCCGGCCACCAGAAGCGGCGTTTCCGCCTTGTCCGGTACCGGGAAACCGTTCCCGAGCGGACCGAACACGGTGAGCGTCTGTCCCGGCTCCACGGTCGTGAGC
Organism: uncultured Nitrospiraceae bacterium; assembly: GCA_964412455.1. Taxonomy (GTDB): domain Bacteria; phylum Nitrospirota; class UBA9217; order UBA9217; family UBA9217; genus JAAXXJ01. The sequence goes on from CAYPOT010000038.1 coordinate 9,472, forward strand.
AGGGTCGTACCCCGCCCCGCGACGCGGTAGTACAACTCAATGGACTTTTTCGAGATGACGGCGGAAATGCCGAAGGGACGCGCGAGCAGCGGGTCGAGGTTCGCCGAGACCCTGAGCATGACGAAGTGGCCGGGAGCCGCCGCCGCGGCCAGGGCCGGCGCCAGCAGCACAAGGCGATAGTACCCTCTCCCCGCCGGGCGGTGCAGGAGGACCTTGGCCTGGTGCAGTTTATTCGACGGCAATCTCGATCTCCCGGATCTCGTATTCAACGGTCTTGGCTGGTGTTTTGACCGTTACGACGTCGCCGACCTTGTGCCCGATCAGCGCCTTGCCCACCGGCGATTGCACGGATATCTTCCCTTTTTTCAGATCAGCCTCATCTTGGCCGATGAGCGTGTACTTTTTCGTTTCTTCGGAATCGGTATCAACGAGCGTGACCGTCGCCCCGAACACCACTTTCTCATTTGAAAGCTTCGAGACATCGATGATCTGCGCGTTGGAAAGCTTATACTCCAGATCGCGTTTCTTGGCGTCGATGTGCCCCTGGCGTTCCTTTGCCGCGTGGTATTCCGCGTTCTCCGAGAGGTCTCCGTGCCCTCTGGCCTCCTCGATGTCCCTGATGTTCTTCGGACGCTCCACCTTCATCAGGTGGTCGAGGTTCTTCTTGATCTTGTCGTAGCCATCTTTGGTCATCGGGACTTTTTTCGTCATCGTTGTTGATACTCCTGAATTGATCTCACCTGGATCGGATGTGCCCTGAGGGCCTCGATGCCGCGCACCGCCGCTTTTGCGGCGGACATGGTCGTGAAATACGGGATGCCCTGCGTCAGCGTTGTCCTGCGGATGGAATAAGAGTCCTTCTGGGACTCTGCGCCGTGCACGGTATTGATCACCAGGTCGACCTGCCGGTCCTTGATGCTGTCAACCACATGGGGCCTTCCTTCGAACACCTTGTTCACGGTCTCCACGGCAATGCCCCGTTGCTTGAGATACTCCGCCGTACCCCGCGTTGCGACCAGGGAGAACCCGGCGCGCTCCAGACCGGCGGCCACCTCGTACGCCGCTGGTTTGTCCTTGTCCTTCACGCTGATAAAGACCCGTCCCGAAACCGGAATGGAGTTCCCCGCCGCGATCTGGGACTTGGCGAAGGACATGCCGAAATCGGCGTCGATCCCCATGACCTCGCCGGTGGACTTCATTTCAGGACCGAGGAGCGTGTCCACTCCCGGGAACTTGGCAAAGGGGAACACCGCTTCCTTCACGGCAATGTGCTTGATGGTCACTTCCTTCGTGAACCCCAGTTCGGCTAGCGACTTGCCGCCCATGACCCGCGCCGCGATCTTGGCGAGCGGGACCCCAATGGCCTTGCTCACGAACGGTACGGTCCGCGAAGCACGGGGATTCACCTCGAGGACGTAGACAAGGCCGTCCTTCACCGCGTACTGGATGTTCATGAGCCCCACGACGCCGAGATCGAGCGCCAGCGCCCTGGTCTGTTTAATGATCTCTTTGATGATATCCGGCGAAAGCGAGAACGGAGGGAGCGAACAGGCGGAGTCGCCTGAGTGGACCCCTGCTTCCTCGATGTGCTCCATGATGCCGGCAACAACCACCATCTTCCCGTCGGAGATGGCGTCCACGTCGATCTCCACGGCGTCCTCGAGATAGCGGTCCACCAGGACCGGGCGGTCCGGCGAGGCCTTGACCGCGCGGGTCATGTAGTTCCTGATGCTCTCCTCGTCGTACACGATCTCCATGGCCCGTCCGCCGAGCACGTAGGACGGCCGCACCATCACGGGATACCCGATGGCGTTCGCCGCATCGACGGCTTCATCGCAGGACACGGCCGTGCCGCTCTCGGCCTGCCGGAGACCCAGGCGGTCCAGAAGCTCCTTGAACCGTTTCCGGTCCTCTGCCCGGTCGATGCTGTCCGGCGACGTGCCGAGGATAGGCACGCCAAGTTTCTCAAGCGGCACCGCCAGCTTCAGCGGCGTCTGGCCGCCGAACTGGACGATGACACCCACCGGTCGTTCGCGTTCTATAATATGGTAAACATCCTCGAGAGTCAAGGGTTCGAAGTACAGGCGGTCGGACGTGTCGTAGTCCGTGCTGACGGTCTCGGGGTTGCAGTTCACCATGATGGTCTCGTACCCGTCCTCCTTCAGCGCGAACGCGGCATGGACGCAGCAGTAGTCGAACTCAATGCCCTGGCCGATGCGGTTCGGCCCCCCGCCCAGGATGATGATCTTCTTCTTGCCGGTGGGATCAGCCTCGCATTCCGCATGTGCCCCCGGCGAAGCAGACCCCTCCGCACCTCCCCTTGCCAAGGGGAGGCTGGGTGGGGTTGCACTCCGCACTTGATAGAACGGCTTCTCATAGGTCGAATAGAGGTACGGCGTATGCGCAACGAACTCGGCGGCGCAGGTGTCCACCTTCTTGAATACCGGGATGATACCCAGTTCCTTCCGCGCTTTTCGCACGGCGTCCTCGGTGGTGGTGAGAAGCTTTGCGATCCGCCGGTCCGAGAAGCCGTACTCCTTGGCGGTACGAAGGGGATGATCGGTCCCGGGTTCGCCTGCCGTGAGGAGGCTCGCCCCTTTCTCCTTCATGTCCTCCTCCATGTCAACGATCTGCTTGATCTGGTGAAGGAACCAGGGATCGATCTTGGACAGGCTGAATATCTCGTCCACGCTCATGCCGGCGCGAAACCCGTCGGCAATGTACCAGAGCCGCTCCCAGTTCGGCACGCTGATCATCTGCCGGATATCGGCGATGCCATGTTCAACGTCCCCGTCCCGATCGCGCCGAGACTCCAGCCCGTAGCGGTCGATCTCGAGGGACCGGAGCGCTTTCTGGAGCGATTCCTTGAAGGTCCTGCCGATGGACATGGCCTCTCCCACGGACTTCATCTGCGTGGTGAGCGTGGCGTCTGCCTGGGGAAACTTTTCGAAGGCGAACCGGGGATACTTGGTGACCACGTAGTCGATCGTCGGTTCGAAGGAGGCCGGTGTGGCCTTGGTGATGTCGTTCAGGATCTCATCGAGCGTATAGCCCACGGCGAGCTTTGCCGCGAACTTGGCGATGGGAAAGCCCGTGGCCTTGGACGCCAGCGCCGAACTGCGGGAAACGCGGGGGTTCATCTCGATCACGATCATCCTGCCGTTCGTCGGATCGACGGCGAACTGGATATTGGAGCCGCCCGTGTCCACGCCGATCTCCCGGATGATCTTGAGCGACGCGTCACGCATGATCTGGTATTCCTTGTCGCTCAGGGTCTGGGCAGGGGCCACCGTGATGCTGTCTCCCGTATGAATGCCCATGGGGTCGAGGTTCTCGATGGAGCAGACGATCACCACGTTGTCCTTGGCGTCGCGCATCACCTCGAGCTCATACTCTTTCCAGCCGAGCGCGGACTCCTCGACCAGCACCTGCCGGACCGGGCTCGCGTCCAGGCCACGGGTGATCAACTCGGTGAATTCCTCCCGGTTATAGGCGATGCCGCCGCCCGTGCCGCCGAGGGTGAAGGCGGGCCGCAAAATGGCCGGGAAGCCGACCATCTCAAGGATCTCGTAGGCAGACTCCATGCTCGTCGCGAACCCGCTCTTGGGCACCGAGAGACCGATGTCCTCCATGGCCTTCTTGAACAGCTCGCGGTCCTCTGCCTTTTTGATGGCCGGCAGCTTCGCGCCGATGAGCTCGACCTTGTATTTTTCCAGCACGCCCGTTTCCGCGAGGGCCACCGCGGTGTTCAGCGCGGTCTGGCCGCCCATGGTCGGAAGCAGGGCATCGGGCCGCTCGCGCTCGATGATCTTCTCGACGAACGCCGGCGTGATCGGCTCGATATAGGTCCGGTGCGCCATCTCCGGGTCCGTCATGATCGTGGCAGGGTTCGAGTTGACCAGCACGATCTGGTAGCCCTCTTCCTTGAGCGCCTTGCACGCCTGCACGCCCGAGTAGTCGAATTCGCAGGCCTGCCCGATCACGATCGGCCCCGCGCCGATGATCAGGATCTTTTTTATGTCGGTTCTTTTCGGCATATACCTTCCTTCGATCATTGTAGGGGCGGCCCTGTGTGGCCGCCCGGATCAGGGCAACCACGCAGGGTTGCCCCTACCAGCAATCAACCTCTCTGTGTCTTGTGTTTAGACTATTCGAACTCCTGCACCCAGCCGTTCTTCAATCCGTACCGCACCTTGCTGTCATAGGCTGCATCGTACTCCGCTTCCGTGATCCTGCGATCGATCTCCGGAAACTCGCCCGTATTGTACGCCGGGAAGTACTGGGACATGAGACTGACATATACTTCCTGCGATATTTCCTCTGCCAGGAACTTCATCACACCTTCGGTCCCGGAAAGACCGCCGGGAAGGACAAGGTGCCGGATAATGAGCCCCCGCTTCGCAACGCCGTTCTCGTCGAGCGCTAGGTTCCCGACCTGCCGATACATTTCCCTGATCGCCGCACGGTTGACCTCTACATAATGCGGTGCCACGGAGTACTTGAGCGCGACCGCGTTGTCGTTGTACCGCATGTCCGGCAGGTAAATGTCCACGATGCCGTCGAGCAGCCGGAGCGTCTCCAGGGATTCGTACCCGCTGGTGTTGTACACGATGGGGAGAGCGAACCCCCGCTCGAGCGCGATGCCCAGCGCCTTCAGGATCTGCGGAACGAAGTGCGTCGGTGTCACCAGGTTCAGGTTGTGGCATCCCGCTTCCTGCAGCGACATCATCTGGCAGGCAAGCTCACCGACCGTCCGCTCCGCGCCGTTCCCCATCTGGCTGATGGGATAGTTCTGGCAATAGACGCAGCGGAGATTGCAGTTCGTGAAAAAGATCGTGCCGGAGCCCTTCGTTCCCGAAAGCGGCGGTTCCTCGCCGTGGTGCGGGCTGACGCTCGATATCACCGGGTTGAGCCCCGAGCGGCAGAAACCCAGCTTGTCGTCATTCAGCCTATTCACCCCGCACTCGCGGGGGCAGACCCGGCAGGCTTCGAGAAGCTGGTAAGCCTCATCGATGCGATGTTGTAAGTCAGTATCTGAAACCATAGCAACCATTCAAAACCTGTTCAGCCACTAAGTCACCAAGACACTAAGAATTCTTTTATTAAACTTCGTGACTTTGTGCCTTCGTGGCGAAAATCCGTTTACTGGGTCTTTCGATGTTTTTCCATCATGTCCACGAACCGCTGGAACAGGTACCTGCTGTCATGCGGCCCCGGCGATGACTCCGGATGATACTGGACGGAGAATGCCGGCAGGGTCTTGTGTTGGATGCCCTCGCAGGTCTGATCGTTCAGGTTCACGTGGGTCATGACGACGTGGTCCTTCACCGACTCCATGTCCACGGCAAAACCGTGGTTCTCGGCCGCGATCTCCACCTTCCGGGTCGTCAGGTCCATGATGGGCTGGTTGCCGCCGCGATGGCCGAACTTGAGCTTGTAGGTCTTCCCGCCGAGGGCGAGAGCGAAAAGCTGCTGGCCCAGGCAGATGCCGAAGATCGGTTTTTTGCCCAGGATCTTTTTTATGTTCTCGACGGCGTAGGTCACCGGTTCCGGGTCACCGGGGCCGTTGGAGAGAAATACGCCGTCGGGCTTCATGGCCAGGACCTCGTCAGCAGGCATCGCCGCGGGCACCACGGTCACGTCGCACCCCGCGCTGGTGAGCAGCCGCAGGATGTTCCGTTTGATCCCGTAGTCGTAGGCCACGACCTTGTACCGCGACGCGGGCTTCTTCCCAAAGCCCGTCTCGAGGCTCCAGGCGCCCTCGTCCCATGAGTAGGGTTTCTTACAGGTGACATGCTTCGCCAGATCGAGCCCGTTCATCTTCGGCAGTTTCTTGGCCTTGGCGAAAAGGCTCATAGGATCCAGGTCCGTCGTCGAGATGATCCCCGGCTGTGCCCCGAAGTCGCGGGTATGGCGCGTCAGCGCCCGCGTGTCGATCCCCTGGATGCCCGGGATGTTATGCGCCTTCAGATAGGCGTCGAGGGACCGCTTCATCCGCCAGTTGCTCGGGAAATCGAGGTATTCCTTCACGATGAACCCCTCGACCTGCGGCCGTCCGGACTCAACGTCCTCGTCGTTCACCCCGTAGTTCCCGATCTGGGGATAGGTCATCGTGACGATCTGACCTTTGTACGACGGGTCGGTCATGATCTCCTGGTATCCCGTCATGCTCGTATTGAAGACCACCTCGCCGGTAGCCTCCCCCTCAGCCCCAAAGGAGGAGCCTTCGAACACCGTGCCGTCTGCCAATGCAAGGATCGCTTTTTTCATGCTTTGTTCCTTCCTTCAATCCGCATCTGCTGATCGCCCCTCACCTTTATCCTCTCCCCTCAGGGGAGAGGGCTGGGTGAGGGGTGGTCCGCATTAGAATTTATCCCTGACTTTTCCGTTCACATCCACAACTTCCCCGCTCACCTTTTCTCCGTCCACGGTAAGCAGAACATAGTGATGAAACCCACCGTCCTCGTCCTTCGCGTACAGCGGTGCGCCGCCGCCGCCGGCAACGATGTGACGGATGCCGTCGATGTTCTTCCGAAGATACACATGTTCATGTCCCAGGAACACCGTGTTAACCCTGTGCTTCACGAACAGGGCCTGGAGCCGATCTCGCTCATCCTTGTACCGGTCAAGGCTGTTGCCGAAGTGCTTTCCCTTCCCCGGCTCGGGGTAAAGAGGATGATGGACGAACACGAACGTGTGACGCTGTTTCGAAGCAGCGAGGGTCTGCTCGAGCCATTCGAGCTGCTCGCCGGTGATCTTTTTGTCCTCGCCTTTGACATTGGAATCGAGCACCACGAAGAGAGAATTGCCCGCTGCAAAAGAATAATAAAGTTCGTTGCCCGGAAGGTTTACCTGCTCCTTATAGGTCTGCTCGCTCCCCGCGACGTCGGGATGGACATCATGGTTGCCGACAGTGAAGAAGTACGGGACGGCCACGACCTTCGACATCTCCCAGAAGTTCACCCACTGTTCCCGGCTGCCCGATGTGGCGATCTGGTCGCCGGTATTGACGATGAAGGCGGGCTTCCGCTCCATGACCTGGCCGATGACCCTCCGGTAGATGTCATCACCCGTCCGGTTGTCGCCGATCACAGCGAAGGTGAACTTCCCTGTTACCTTCTCCAGTGCGGCGAGCTTTTGCTCAAGCGGCCGGTCCTGAGCGGCGAAGCCGCTCGTGATCGATGCGAAAAAGATCAGGAGCGATACGACCGGTTTTCCAATCCGCAATCCGAAAGCCGCAATCCGCAATTAGATCCTGCCTCCCACGATCGTCTGCACCGCTCTTCCCGTCGACTTCCATCCATCGAACGGCGTATTCTTCGAGCGTGATTTGAACTCGCTGGCATTTACCGTCCACTCAACGTCCGGGTCGATGATGGTGATATCCGCCACAGCGCCCACGGATAACGTCCCGCCACCGGACTTGATGATCCGCGCCGGCGCCGTGCTCATGCGCTCGATCAGTTGTGTCATCGAGAGCACGCCTTCCTGCGCCAGTTTGAGGGACAGGCCCACCGCGGTCTCGAGCCCGACGATGCCGAAAGGCGCTGCGTCGAACTCTCCCGACTTCTCGTCAAGCGCGTGCGGGGCATGGTCCGTGGCGATCACATCGAGCGTCCCGTCCTTCAGGCCCTGCTTGATCGCGGCAACATCCTCGGCGGTCCTGAGCGGCGGGTTCATCTTTGCCATGGTGTTGTATCCCCGCACCGCGTCCTCGGTCAGCGAGAAGTAGTGCGGGCAGGTCTCGGCGGTCACCTTGACGCCCCGCTGCTTCGCCTCGCGGATCAGCCGGACCGATCCCGCCGTGCTGACGTGGCAGATGTGGAGCCGCGCGCCGGTAAGTTCGGCCAGGGAAATGTCCCTCGCCGTCATCACATCCTCGGCTGCGTTCGGGATGCCCCGGAGACCCAGTTCGGTCGAGACAAACCCTTCGTTCATCACGCCCTTGGCCGCCAGGCTCGCGTCCTCACAGTGGGAGATAACCGCGATATCGAATATCTTCGAATATTCCATTGCGCGCCGCATGACGGCCGCGTTCATCACCGGTTTGCCGTCGTCGGATACACCCACGCAGCCCGCGTCGTGAAGCTCGCCCATTTCGGCAAGTTCCTCGCCCTTCGAACCCTTGGTGATGGCGCCGATGGGGAAGACCCTTGCCGCACCGTCCTTCGCGGCCTGCGAAAGAATGAACTCGGTCACCGACCTGCTGTCGTTCACCGGGTTCGTGTTCGGCATGCAGCAGACCGCCGTAAATCCGCCGGCCTTTGCCGCGGCTGTTCCGGTGGCGATAGTCTCCTTGTACTCATATCCCGGCTCGCGCAGATGCACGTGCATGTCAATCAGGCCCGGAACGACGAGCTTGCCCGAAGCGTCAATGACCTGGCTGCCGTCGGCGGAGAGCGAACCCGGCGTGCCGAGTTTCGCGATCTTCCCGTCGGCGATGAGAAGGTCGAACTTCCCGTTCACCTTGTTCGCGGGATCGATGATGTGGCCGTTCTTGATCAGTATATTCATGAGCACACCTTTTTCACCGCAGAGTACGCAGAGGTTGCAGCGTTTGGATCCTTAAGATCGGAACTTTTCTTCTCTGCGTTCTCAGCGATCTCTGCGGTAAATGAATTTCAGCTTTCTGCCTTTGTCCCGCCCGACAAGAGGAACATCACCGCCATGCGGACCGCCACGCCGTTCGTCACCTGGTCGAGGATCACCGAAGACTTGTCCGCCACGTCAGACGCGATCTCCACCCCGCGGTTCATGGGGCCCGGGTGCATGACGATCACGCTTTTGCCCGCCCGTTCCAGACGCGCGCGATTGAGGCCGAACAGCCGCGCGTACTCCCGGACGCCCGGGAAAAGCCCTGCCGTCTGCCGCTCAAGCTGGAGGCGGAGCATCATGATGGCGTCCGCGCCCTGCACCGCCTCATCCATGTCGAAGAAGACCTTCGCGCCCATTTTCTCGATACCGGGAGGTACCATGGTCGGAGGACCGCAGACGCGGACCGTTGCGCCCATAGTCGTAAGCCCATAGATGTTCGAACGGGCAACGCGGCTGTGCAGGATGTCTCCCACAATTGCCACGGTGACGCCGTCGAGCCGGCCGAGCTTCTCGCGGATGGTGAACAGGTCCAGCAGTGCCTGGGTCGGATGCTCGTGGAAACCGTCTCCCGCGTTGATCACCGAGCTCTTGAGCCGATGGGCAAGGAACTCGGGCGCGCCCGAGCACGCGTGGCGGACGATGATGATATCGCTCTTCATGGCCTCGATGTTCTGCGCCGTGTCCAGAAGCGTCTCGCCCTTCGTCACGCTGCTCGTGGAGGTGGAGATATTGATCACGTCGGCGGAGAGCCGCTTGCCGGCCAGCTCGAAGGACGTCCGCGTCCGGGTGCTTGCCTCGTAGAAAAGGTTGATGACCGTCTTGCCGCGAAGCGTGGGCACCTTCTTGATGTCCCGTTCCGACACGTCCTTGAACGTCGCGGCCGTGTCAAGGATGAGCTTGATCTCGTCCGCCGCCATTCCTTTGATGCAGAGCAGGTCTTTTGAGCTGAGAGCCATGATCTAACCCCAATTGTAACGGATAAATTTGTAGGGGCGGTCCTGCGTGGCCGCCCGAAACAGGGCAACCACATAGGGTTGCCCCTACGATATTCCGCAATCCGCAATCCGAAATCCGCAATTCGAGCTATTCCTCGAAAATGACGACCTTTTCCTCCAGGCCGTCCTCGGTAAGGGACACCTCCACCTTTTCCCTGGCCGACGTGGGAAGGTTCTTGCCCACGAAGTCGGCGCGGATGGGAAGCTCCCGGTGGCCGCGGTCCACCAGCACCGCGAGCTGGATGCGCTTCGGCCTGCCGTAATCCATGATGCTGTTGAGGGCCGCCCGGATCGTCCTGCCGGTGAAGATCACGTCGTCCACGAGCACGATGGCCTTTTCCTTGATATCGAAGGTGATGTCCGTTGCCTGCGGGACCGGCTGTGACTTCCGGGTGTCCAGATCGTCGCGGTACATGGTGATGTCCAGGCTGCCGACAGGCACCTCGACGCCCTCGATCGACCTGATCTTCTCCGCCAGGCGCTTCGCCAGATGCACGCCTCCGCGCTGGATGCCGATGAGACCGATGTCCTTTGCCCCTTTGTTCTTCTCAACGATCTCGTGGGCCACCCGCGTCATGGCCCGGTCAATGGCCGCCTTGTCCAGGATCAGGGCTTTTTCCTTAGCAATGCTCACTGTTTACTCCTTGAAAAGACACAAAAAAAACCTCTCCCCGGAAAATCGGAAAGAGGGTTCGTGTGCGCGTGATAAGACGGCTTCGTCTTGTTGTACTTGTTCATGTCCTGCCCTTTCTGGCCTCACGGGACCAGACTTAAAGAGGATACTTGATGCGGGTTCACAATACTCCAGCGGCCGGTTCCTGTCAAGAATTTTCTTGGGCCGGGGATGATCCGGAGTATGCGCCTCCTGTGCTATAATGAGGAACATACTTGGTCTTCAATCATTTGCCCGCAACAAAGGATGCTCGCCATGATCAACAATGCAATGGATCCGAACCTGCCGCTTATCCAGGACGCCGACCTCACCGGGAAGGTCGTCCTCGTCCGTTTTGATCACAATGTGGTGAAAGGCGGCGCGATAAAGGACCCCTTCCGCATCGATCGCACCATCGGGACGCTCTTTCATATCGTCGAACGGGGCGGCAGGCCCATCATGATGAGCCATGTGGGCAGGCCCCGGGACAAGAGGACGGGCGACATCACCTGCCGGCCTGAAGAGTCCGTCGAGCCGGTGGTCCGCTATCTTGAGCAGAAGTTGCACACGAAGTTCTCTATCCCTGAATTTCCCATTGACCCGAAAAAGGGCATCACCGGGATCGACACCTCTATCAACCTTGCGGTCAGGGACCTGCGGGAACGGAAGATCGGCGGGATCTATCTTCCGAACACGCGGTGGTTCCAGGGAGAGGAGGCCCATGGAGAGCTTCGGGACCGCTTCGCGCTTCAGCTTGCCGGCCTTGCCGATATCTACGTGAACGACGCCTTCGGCTCGTGGCAGCCCCACGCCTCCACGGTCACCATCACCGGACTGCTCCCCTCCTGCGCGGGCTTCCTGCTTCAGCAGGAGATCGCACACCTTGACGGCGTCATGAGCCCGGAGCGGCCCTTTCTTGCCGTTGTCGCCGGTTCGAAGTACGACACCAAGATCAAGCCTCTCAATGCCATCTATGACAAGGTGGACCGGCTGGTGCTCGGCGGGGTCATTTACAATACCTACCTCTGCGCGAAATACGGGATACGGATCAAGGGGGTGACCGACGAGGACCGCGAACTCGCGCGGGAACTGGTGGAAAAGGACCGCGCCAACAACAAGATCGTCGAGCTTCCATTCCTCGTCGAATCGGACATCCCCGACGGAAGGACCGAGGGCAGATACCGGACCATCTCCGTTAAGGAATTCAAGCCCGGTAATTCCTACGGGTATGTTCTGGACATCGACCCCCGGTCATTCGAGGAGCGCGCAGTCGCCAATGCCATCGGCACGGCGAAGACCATCTTCGTCAACGCCGTCATGGGATACACGCCGCACTTCTCCGCCGGATCGCAGGCGCTGGACAACACCATAGATCTGAACCGGAACGCAATGAAGATGTACGGCGGCGGGGACACCCTCCAGGAATTCAAGAACCTCCTTCCCGGGCTGTACCTCTCGGTCATGGACGACGCGAGCTACTATTTTTTTACCGGCGGCGGTACGGTGCTCACGGCCATCGAGCACGGCAGCCCCTACAGCCTCGAACCGGTGCAGGCATTGATGGAGTCGAAGCGGTTATAAGGACCAGAGAAACCGTCCCGCCGCAACGGCATTTTCCGGCCTTTTTCTCCTGCTTTGTCTGTCCATGATACAGAACACGTACGGGTTTTTTGACACAGATAACTGCGGATGAGAACCAGATAAAGGTATAAAGGCGGATAGGTCTTAAGATCACTGAATCCTTTGCCAATAATTCCATCCGCTTTTATCAGCCGTTGATCCGCTTCTTCAGTGTCAAAGATTCTATTCAGACCGGGGAGCGCAAAAGAAATGCATCAGGAAAAGGTTCTCATGAGGATGCACCTCGCTCGCCGGACAGATGATACAAGGAGATAACTATGGCTGAGCCCGCCGCGATGCAGAGAAAGAAGTTCGCCGTGCAGTTGTCCTCAGGCATGGAGAATATCGGCAGGATCAAGTCGGCGATCATGTTCGCCACCATTGCCCAGCACTCCGGCTGCGATGCGGTCGTTTACTGCGTGCAAGACGGGGCCGACGCGGTCGTCAAAGGAAAGATCAGGGAAGAGGGCACCCTGCCGCCCGGTATCGCGACGTTCGAGCAGCGCCTCGCCGATGCCCTTGCGGCCGGGGTCAGGTTCCAATTGTGCCAGCAGGTTGCGGTCAATCGGGGGCTCAAGAAGGAGGACCTGGTCGAAGGGACCCGGATCCTCGGCGGGATCCACCTGATCGACTACGCGCTGGAATACGACGGCATGCTCTTTTTTTAGTTTTTTTTAGTTAGTTACGAATCAAATTCTACTCAAAACAGCAAGAATATTTTGCCACGAAGGCACGAAGACACAAAGTACGGCCTTAATCTAATCATTAAAACAGTACCTTAAGCAGTTCTCGCTGTTCTTCGTGACTTAGAGTCTTCGTGGCAAATTTTGGTTCCGGCTTGTCCGGGTTAGGATGACGTAGCGTACAACTTTATTTCTGCGTACGAACATCGAGGGACCGGAAAGCAGAGCACGGGCGTACACTGTCCTTCTGAACGCGCCTGCCCGCCCTCCCTCATTCTCATGTCACTTTCCTTGAGCGAATAGTGACATTCATTACCCATATGAGCAACGCCTCTCTCCATTCTGCTCATAATTTGCGCTTAACTAATTGATATTTTTAGGTTTGCAAAGTGGAATGCATATTGCATATTTTTTTGTGAATGGCTTTTTTTGTCTGTCTACCATGAACCATAAACGCTCTCACATAGGCACCCCGCTCCTTGCAGCCGTTGTCCTCTGGACTGGATATGCGGCTGTCGAGTCCTTCGTTTTTCATAACGGCGCTTTTACGGAACTCCTGTTCCTCGGAGGTTCGTCGAAGGAGCCCCATTTCCGCCTGTTCGTCATCACCGTTCTTCTCACCATAGGCATCTTTCTTTTCCGGGCCATGAGAAAACGCAACCTGGCCCTCGAAGCATTCCGGGACAGCAACGAGACCCTCCTCACGGTCACCGCGGCGGCTAAGGATGCCATCATCAGGATGGATCATCAGGGGACCATATCGTTCTGGAACCCTGCCGCGGAAAGGATCTTCGGCCACGCGAAACACGAAGCGATCGGCAAAGAACTGCATACGCTGCTTGCTCCTCATCGGTATCTTGAGCAGTACCGTCACGGCCTCGCCCGGTTCCTGGATTCCGGTGAAGGCCCGACCATCGGCAGGACGCTCGAACTGACCGCAGTGAGAAAGGACGGCACCGAGTTCCCTCTCGAACTTTCTCTTTCGTCCCTGCAGGTGAAAGGAAAATGGCATGCCGTCGGCGTGCTGCGAGACATCAGCCTGCGCAAGCGGTCCGAGGAGGAACTGAGAACGCACCGCGAACAGCTTGAACAAATGGTCGCGGAACGTACCGAGGAGTTGAACGCGGTCAATGATCTCTTTCGCAAGGAGATCATTGACCGCACGAGGACCGAGGAGGAACTTGAGCGGTCCGAAAGCTTCCTGAACACGATCTTCGACAGCTTTCATGATCCCTTCAGCATCGTGGACCGGGATTTCCGGTTCGTCCGTTACAATGATACCTATGCCCTGACACGGAACAAGCTGTCAACGGACCTTTTTGGGAAGAAGTGTTACGAGATTCTCCATGACAGAACGGAGATCTGTGATAACTGCGTGGTTGAAAAGACGTTCCGTTCAAAGGACCCCTGCGCAAAGGAGAAGCTGGTGACGCTGCCCGACGGGTCCGAGACATGGTTCGAGATCTTGACCTATCCTATCTTCGACCAGCAGAAAAACGTGTCGCACGTCGTGGAATACTCGCGGGACATCACCTTCCGGAAAAAAGATGAAAAAGAAAAGGAAGAGCTTATCAAGACCCTGAACCACCTGTCGACCACCGACAGTCTGACCGGGCTGCTCAACAGAAGGGCGCTCAACGATATGCTGGGCCATGAGATCAACCGCGCGGGCCGCTATGATACCGACCTTTCGCTGATCATCTGCGACGTGGACCTGTTCAAGCAGATCAATGATAGCTACGGGCATACGGCGGGAGACCGGGCGCTCATTGTCGTTTCTGAGACCCTCAGGCAGACCTTGCGCAAAGCCGATATCCTGGGCAGGTACGGCGGCGATGAGTTCATGATCATCCTGCCCGAGACCTCGCTCGCGGGCGCGCAAAGCCTCGCGGAGAAGGTCCGCGCGGCCGTCGAAGGCCTGGAACTTGATCTTCCCGGAAGGAAGCGGACCGGGCTTACGCTCAGTATCGGCGTGGCCAGCTGCTGCATGCCCGAAGACAACCTCGACACCCTCGTGTCGCTCGCCGACGGCGCCCTCTACAAGTCCAAGGAAGCGGGCAGGAACAGGATCTCGACGATGAAACGATAGGACAAAGAAAACCGACCTGACGCGATAAAAAAAAGTTGAAGAGAGCTTGCCCCTTCAACTTTTTTATTCCCATCCCGATCCCTGCGATTGCTATCAGAATCGCTCCGTCACGTCCGGCACCGAACACGGTGCGCGGCCAGCAAACTCCATCGTAATGATCACCCTCTTCTTCCTTACGCCCCCACGACGAACACCGGGCAGGTTGCCTGGCGTATGACGTTCTCGATCACATGGTCGCCGAAGAGCCGGCCCAGCCAGCCCTTTGGCTGTTTCGCTCCGAGGATGATCACATCACACCGCTCTTCCGCCGCAACCTCCACGATCCTCTCGGCGGGGGAGCCTTCTTCCAGCCGGATCTTGATCAGGGCGCCGGCACCATCGGCTGCCTGCCGGGCCCGGGCGAGGGCCTTCCGAGCGCCGCTGTCAAGGACATCCTCAAGATTCTTTATGCCCGTCAAATTGAGGTCTCCCTCGTTCGTCGGAATTACCTTGAGCACCGTGACCCAGGTCTTCTCGTCCTGCGCCATCTTGATGCCCTCGTCCACGACGTCCGTGGAGCCGTTCATTGCTATCAATACTTTGCGATATCCTCTCATTTCACACTCCTGAATTAATTGTTTGCCACAAAGACACGAAGAGGTCAAGATCTTTGACACGGATCAGATCGGATAAAAGCTCTGATCACGGCGGATACGGCAACCGACCTATTTCCAGGGTTGTTCAAACTTCCTTCGTGCCTATTTCCCTCTTACCTTCCCACCTTCTCACCTTCTTACCTTCGTGTTCAGCGACGCTACTTCACTACCAGGATCGGGCAGGTTGCGTTGGCGATCACCCGGTTCGTCGTGCTGCCCATGATCGCGCTGTTCACACCCTTCCACCCGTAGGTCCCCATGGTGATGACGTCGCTCTCGAGGTTCTGCGCGGCGGTCACGATCTCATCGGATGCATGGCCCTCGCGCACCTCCGTTTTTACAGTGATGCCCAGCCCGGCGGCGATCTGTGTTGCTTCACCGAGGATCTTTTCCGCCTCGGCGTGAAGACTGTTCTTAATGCTGTCGCTCCGGTAGAACTCCATCATTTCCTCGTACCGCGGTATCACGTACAGTACCGTGACCTGCCCGCCGTCCTCCTTTGCCATACCGGCGGCCCGGGCCAGCGCCTTTTTGCTGAATTCCGAGCCGTCATAGGGCACGAGCAGCGACTGATAGCTTCCTGTGCATTCACTGCACGGCCGTTTCACCACCAGCACGTCGCAGGGCGCGTCCAGGATCACCTGGGAGGTCACGCTGCCCATGAGCAGCCGCTTCAGGCCTTTCCTGCCATAGGTCCCGAGAGCGATCAGGTCCGCCTTCTTTCCCTGGGCGATGTCGATCAGGACATCGTGCGGCTCGCCTTCGCACACGAAGGACTCGACGCTGCCGTTCAGGCCGAACTTGTCCATGAGGTCCTGCTTCGCCGTTTTGCAGACATGGGTCCCCATCTCGAAGCGCTTCTCCATCTGCGACGGCAGGATGGCGAACTCCTCCTGGTCGAAAAAGACCGCGTGGACCAGGAAGAGCTTCCCGTTGCGGCTCTTCACCCGGAGCGAAGCCTCCTTGAGCGCAGCCTTGCTCGATTCCGATTCGTCGTATCCGACTACGATCGTGTTATACATTAGTGTGCCCCTCCGCCTTTCCGGAAGACCAGCCCGACGCCGAATCCGGCGCCCAGTGCGATGCCGATGGACAGGAAGCCGTACATCGCCGCATGGTCCTTTGCCATGGAGGCAAGCGTCTTGACCATACCGACCTGCGCGACATTCACGTGGGACTCGGCCTGTTCGACCACCTTACCGTTCTTGACGGCGTAGACCGAGACAAGGTAATCGCCCGGCGTCGCCTGGTAGGGCCATTTGGTATTAATGTAGTACTCCTGGTGCCCGTCCGGCAGGTCCTTCATCTCGATCTTTCCATAGTTGCTCTTGTAAAGGTTCGCCGATTCCTTGTACTTCACGAACTCGCCGAACCATTGCGCCTTTTCCGCCGCATTGGCCACCGGGCTGACCTCGACATGTTCCGCCAGCGCCTCATAACCGATCGTGTACTTTGTGCGCTCCGCCGGGGTCAGAATGTCGTTGACGTTCTTCGTGCTGAACACCTCATAGAAGTTCGGCGTCTTGTCGAACTTGAGCATGCCCACGTTCATCCAGAGCACGCCGGCAACCTTGCCCTTCTTTTTCATGACCTGGTCCCCTTCGGGGGAGGAAATCTTGATCACCAGGTCCCTGCCCGCGTCGGACACGCCCTTTATGCCCACCGTGCTGCCGTGGTAGAAGAAGTCGATGGTGATGTGGTCGTGGTTCGCCTTCGCCGTGAGCATGGCGTGCGCGGGGACTGCGACAGTGGTCAATGTCAGCATAAGTATAAGCATGAGGAACCGTATGATCGTTTTCATTTTTCTGTCTCCTGACTCCTGCATTCTGACTCCTGTCATGTTAATGTCCTCCAGCCTGGGATATGAGCAACGACGGGGTCAGCGTCAAATCGAACACGATCTTGATGGTCACGACCAGAACGATCGCGGCGAGCAGGACCTTGAGCTGCTCGCCCTTCAGCTTGCGGCCGAAGACCGTACCGACCTGGGCGCCCACCGTCGAGCCGACCAGCAGCAGCACGGCCAGCAGGAAGTCCACGCTGTGGTTCGTCGTTGCCTGCAGGAAGGTGACCTCGATGCAGGTGAACAGGATCTGGAACAGGCTCGTCCCGACCACGACGTGCATCGGCATCCGGAGCATGTACACCATCACCGGAACCATGAGGAAGCCTCCGCCCACGCCCATGATCGCGGCGAGCACGCCGACGAATGAACCGAGCACGATGGGCACCAGGGCAGAGTGGGTCACGCCTGACTTTTCGAAGCGCGTCTGGAACGGAAGGGACTTGAGGAACCGCGACACGGCTGTTTCCTTCTCTTCCTGCGTTTCCTGCGCGACCGCGTCCTTTTTCTTGCGCATGCTCTGAATGCTTTCGACGAACATATAGGAGCCGACGCCGCCGAGCATCAGCACGTAGGTCATCTTGATCACGAAATCGGCGTTCCCCATGGCGTGCAGCAGTTTGATCGCCTGCACGCCTACCAGGCCGCCGAAAAAGCCGCCTACCAGAAGATACAATCCCATCTTGAAATCAACGTTTCCCACTTTCCAGTGGGCATAAGTACCCGACGTGGACGCGGCAACGATCTGGTTCGAGTCCGTCGCCGCCGCAACGGTCGAGGGGATCCCGAACATGATCAGCAGCGGGGTCAGCAGAAACCCGCCGCCCACGCCGAAGAGACCGGACAGGAGCCCCACGGCCAACCCGAGGCCGACAGGGATCAGAATATTGATGCTGGTTAACGCAACGGGAAGATACAAATACATTATGAAAAGCCTCCTTAATCGAGAGTGTTAAACAGCCTGTGTCTGTTTGACCATGGTTACGACCGGCAATGCGGCCATCCGCACCAGCCGTTTGAGCTCTTTCGGAGAGATGGCGCCGTTTCCCGCCACGCTGGGACTCAACAGCACCATGTCTACACCGGTATTGTCCTTCAGGAAGTCCTTCAACGACACGGTCGCGTCGCGCATGGCCGAATACACGTCGGTGGCCAAGCCTGACGCGAGGCACCGCTCTTCGAGCATGCGGGTAACGTCATCCTTCGCGTCCCGCTGGTTCATGATCTGGCTGGCAGTGTCAAACTCGCCCGCCTCCGCAAAGGTGACGGCCGTCATCATCTTTTCGAACTTATCGGCCAGGTTCTTTCTCTTGACGAGAAGAATGGCCATGCCGCGGTCGGTCATCTTTGCCAGGTCAAGGGCATAGGAGAGGTCCTGATCGAAGTCACCGTCGCGGGATGTTACAAAGAGCAGTTTTCGTTTCATTGATCGCATCCTCCTTAAAGACTGACGTAATGTCAAAACTTTCACCGCAGAGGACGCGGAGGACGCAGAGAACATCTTGAATTACAACGCATTAAACTCTTTCCCATATCCCTCCCCCTCTGCGAGCTCTCAAAATCCTCTTCTTTGAATCTATGTTCTTTGCCTAATGTCCGTTGAAGTTCGTTTAACCTGAATATGTTCCGAATGTAACCAGCTTTCTTTTACTTACGCTGCTTTTATTTCAAGATCTGCATTTCTCCGCGACCTCTGCGATCTCTGCGGTAAAATACCTTTCGTTTTTTTCATAGAACTTTTGACACTACCAAGACTGAATTGCCTATAGGAAGAGCACAATCGATGCCATTTTGCAAGACGTTGTAAATAGGAGGTATTTATTCCAGGAGCAGGGATGGCGGTTAGAATATGAACGGCTATGGATCGCGGTATGAGAGTATGCAGTGAGAAGGAATAGTGAGGTAATCTGTTGTTCTGTTGAAGTTTTTCTAATACCGAAGGGAATCGTGCGGGGAAATTATCGAACCGTTCATAATACGAACGGTAGGAACGTTATTCATCGGATCACTCGTATCTAATCTGAAATGACATCATTTAAGATAACGTCCGTTTCATTCAACGCGGATAAAATATGATCGAATTATGATGGACGCTGTTAACGACTTGATTCATAAAACATCATAGACAAATCAGCGTAACTCAGCGTTGAATTCTTTGTTTTCAGAAGTTGATGGTACCTACGTTCTATTAAAATACGAAAGGACCTATTCTTCTTTCAGGATCTTCCAGAGACTTGTCCTGGATATTCCGAGAAGCTCCGCCGCCTTTGTCCTGTTCCCCGCGGCCATCTTGACGACCTTCCCGGCATAATCTCTGATGACCTCATCAACGGTCTTTATCTGGTTAGGATCGAAGGTCTCGATGTCCATCGTCCTGATGCCCCGGGGAAGGCTCTCCTTCGAGAGCAACGGACCCTTCTCAAGAATGATGGCACGTTCGATGATGTTCTCCAGCTCCCGCACATTGCCCGGAAAACTGTAGTGCATCAGGATCTCCAGGGACTCATCTGAAAAACCCGTGATCTTCTTTCGGGACCGGGGGAGGTGTTTTTGAAGAAAGTACGCGCTCAGGGGTCTGATATCCTCATGCCGTTCACGCAGGGGGGGGATGAAGATATCCATGATGTTCAGCCGGTAATACAGGTCCTCCCGGAACCGGCCGTCGGCGATGAGGCCCTTCACATTCTGGTTCGTCGCGGCAATGAATCGCACGTCGACCTTTTGCGGCCTGGTCCCGCCCACCCGGTAGAACTCCCCTTCCTCGACGACCTTGAGCAGCTTGGCCTGCAGGCTCGGCGATAGCTCGGCGATCTCGTCGAGGAACAGCGTGCCTGTGTCCGCGATCTCCACGAGCCCCTGTTTCATTGCCACGGCGCCGGTAAAGGCGCCTTTTTCATGGCCGAACAGTTCGCTGGCGAGGAGGTCCTCCGTCAGGGTCGCGCAGTTCAGGGAAAGGAAGGGCATGTTCTTCCTTTCGCTCGTAAAATGGATGATCCTGGCGATTAGGCTTTTCCCGACGCCCGTCTCGCCGGTCAGGAACATGTTCGCGCCCGATGCCGCCATCCCTTGGATCGTATCAAGGATCTGTTTCATCTCCGGGCTTTTGGCGATGATACGGACCTCCTTGTCCATCCCGTAGAACGTCCTGAGCGCGATATTCTCCTTTCGCAGGACCTTCTGGTCATGGATCTTCTGTACGCGCAGAACGAGCTCATCGAGGTCAAAGGGCTTGGTGATATAGTCCATGGCCCCTTTTCGCATGGCATCAATGGCGGAGCCGATGCTTCCGAAGCCGGTTATGACGATCACTTCCGTCGAAGGATACTTTTCCTTTACCCGGTCAAGCAGTTCGATCCCGGTGACGTCCGGCATTTTGATGTCGGTGATCAGCACATCATACTGCTCGCGCTCCAACTGCTGGATGGCGCCGATGCCGTCCCGTGCGCCGACGACATCGTAACCCTCATCGCGCAGGGTCTCGACGAGGTTATTCAAGGTGATCTCTTCGTCTTCCGCTATCAGGATCTTGAACTTCATGGAAGGCATCGTCCTCTCATCATGGCTTTCCTGCTCCGGACCCGGCAGGAGCGATGCCGGCGTTCTTCGGGACGGAGATCAGGAACGTCGTCCCCCTGCCTTCCCCGCTCTCGATGGTTATCCTGCCGTGGTGTTTCTGGATGATATTGAACACGATGGCAAGACCCAGGCCCGTGCCCCGAGGCTTCGTCGAATAGAACGGCTCAAATGCCTTTTCCAGCGTCTCCTGCGACATCCCCGGCCCGCTGTCAGACAGGCGGATGCCCACGCCGTCGTCCTCCTCACGCGCCGATACGACAAGCTCGCCCGCGCCCTGCATAGCATCCACTGCGTTCGTGAACAGGTTGATAAAGACCTGCTCAAGCTGCTCCTGGTCGGCATAGAGCACGATCTCCTCGGGATGGAGGCTCAACCGGAACCGCACCTTGCTCGTGTCGATCGACCCGCTGAGATGCCTGAAGACCCCCGTGATGAGCCCTTGCAGTTCCACCGGCCGCAGGTGCGGCTCCCTTCCCCGCGCGAACTGCAGAAGATCGCCGACGATCCTCTTCAGCCGCATGGTCTGCCCGAAAATATCATCGAGCCCTTTTTTCACCAGGGGGGGCGTTTCCTCGCCGGTCTTCTTCATCAGCCGCTGGGCGGTCGTGTGGATGTTGTTCAGCGGGTTATTGAGCTCATGGGCGACCCCTGCCGCCAGGGTCCCGATCGCCGCCAGCTTCTTGCTCTGCAGCAGCTCCTGCTCCCGCTGGGCAAGATGGTCCTCCATCACATTGAACTTCCCGATGAGAATATCCACCTCGTCATGGGAGGTCCACAGGCGCCCGGAGACCGGCAGGGGGGCAAAGAAACCTTCGCCGGTCCTCTCCACGACGCCGGTCAGCAGCCGAAGCCGCCGCACGATATTGCTGATAATGAACAGGAACATTCCGAACCCGACGACAAGGAAGAGCGGGAAGAAGATCAGGATCGCGTTCCGGGACCGGTGGTTAAAACTGTCCACTTTTTCCCGGGCGGTCCTGTCGAGTTCCTTGGAAACCACCAGAATGTTCTCACCGGTCTTCCGGAGGGACGCGATCTCCATGTCGAGATAGTTCAACCAGGTGATGAACCTGTGCCCGGACGGCAAAGCATGTTCCCGCTGCAGATAGGAGATGTCCTCGGAAGGTTTAACGAGGAAATTGGACTCGACCAGGCGGCTGACCCTGGCATAGGTTGGCGAGGTCCTTATGAGCTTGCCGGACTCCTTCGATACCGCTTTGAGCAGCGTCTCGATGGCGCTGAACTGTTCGCGGTATCCCCGGACCAGCATCTTCAACGATGCGGTCCGGTTGCCCGTTTCGCTCTCCATATCGCCCAGGATGTCGTCGAGCTCCTTGAGATAGGCATAGATCGCCTGTTCCTCGTCGTGCGCCTCGGCCGGGGCATAGAGAAAAAAGTTCTTCTCATGTCTTCTGAGCTGCAGGGATTTGCTGCGAATGGTGTCGGTCAGTTCGAGGAACTGCGTCTCTTTCTTGATCTCGATGAAGTTCAGGTACAGGAAGACCGACAGGAACGCAATGATGAACGCGCTCACGAGGAAGCTGAGGATGATCTTTTTCTTAAGAGACATGGACCGGTCTCCGAACCAGGGAAATCTGCTTCATATCATACATGAGCACGTTCGCGAACAGCAACATAAAAAAGGCCGAGAGAACACGGAACCGCCGCGCTCCATCAGCCTTCTGCATATGCTCCGTAAGGTAAAATGCTACGACTTCACGACCAGCACCGGGCAGTGCGCGTGGCCGATGACCTTCTCGGTGACGCTTCCCATCAGCAGACGCCGGAGGCCGGTCCTGCCGTGGGAGCCCATGACGATCATATCGACCTTCTGCTCCGCCGCCAGCTTCACGACGGCCTCGTAGGCCTCGGCCTCGCCCACGTAGCTTTCCGCCTTCACTCCTGCGGCCGCCGCCTTCTTCTTCACGGCGGCGGTATACTCTTTTGCCTTCCTGACCATGTCCTCGACCGCTTGCGGCGCTTCGGCGTAAAATTCCGCCGGAACGTCCACCACCGATAGGACCAGGAGCTCGCCGCCGTAGGCCTTCGCGAAGTCGATCGCCTTGTCGATCGCGACGGCGCTGTACTTCGATCCGTCGGTGCCGACCAGGATCCTGTTCCAGCCAAGCGTCGCATCGCCGGGGACCACCAGCACGTCCCGCTGGGTGTGGCCGATGACCCGGGCCGTAACGCTCCCGATCAACGCCCGCTCGAAGCGGTGGACGCCCCGCCGGCCCATGATGATGATGCCGCAGTTCTCCGCGTCGGCAAGGTCCGCGATGCGCTCGTAGGTCTCGCCTTCCTCGCACACGGTCTTGATGAGCATCCGCTCGTGCTCGGCTATCCGCTGCGCCTCGGCCAGGGCCTCCTGGCAGGGTTTTGCCAGCGAGGACCGGATGTCCGCGACGCCCGTCAGGTCAACGTCCCCCTCGTAGGGGGGTATCACCGACGTGACGGTGATCCAGCATTTCTCATCAACAGCAAGCCGGAACGCCTGGCGAAGCGCGTTCCGGCTGGATTCAGAACCATCGACTGCTACAAGGATCTTCTTATATCTTCCCATGCTCCAGGGCTCCCGACGCGAGCTGCAGTTTCTCCGCCCTGCGGCCCTGCCAGATGGCCTTCAGGATGATGAACGCGCCGATAAAGAGCGCTGCGATCATTATACCAAAACTCGTGGTTTTGAGGAAGCTCACGGTGCCTTCGCCCAGGGTGCTGATCAGACCGAGCTTGGACAGGTACACCGGGATCATGAGTCCCCTGCTGACCAGGACGATGACCATGATCGTGCCCATCACGAACTTGATCATGAAAGGCTTCACATAGGTCGTGCCCATGGCGCCGAGCTGAATGCCGAAGAGCGAGCCGCCGAGGATGAGCATGGCCAGGCGGATATCAACCAGCCCGCTGAGCGCAAACTTGAATGATCCGCCCATGCCCATCACAAAAGCCACCACGAGCTCTGTGGCCGAGGCCATGATGCTCGGCACACCGAGAGCGTAGATCATGGAAGGAACGCCGATGAAGCCGCCGACCGCGATCGTTGCCGCCAGCATGCCCGTCGCGAACCCGAGGGGAAGCGTGAACAGAACCGATACCCTCGCGTTCATGCTCTTGAAGTACACCATGGTATAGGGAATGTTGACCGACTGCACCCACTTTGCCAGCTTGCCCACCGTCTCCTTTTCGTCGGTCTTGCCCGAGCGGTAGGTCTTGATGGCGTCACGCAGCACGAAACCGCCCACCACCGCGAGGATCACCACGAAGGCGAGGCTCACGTAGAGGTTGGAGCCGGCATCGCCGAAGGCCTTCTTGATCGACTCCTGGATATGGGCGCCGTAGAGCACGCCTGCCTCGGCCGAGATGCCGAAGATCAGGCCGAGCTTCACGTCCACCTGGCCGTACTTGAACCGCTTGATGGCGCCGACAAGTGCCTTGGGGAACTTGTGGGCCATGTTGCTCGCGACCGCGACGAGCCCGGGAACGCCCAGGCTCATCATGGCGGGCGTAAGGACGAACGCGCCGCCGGAACCGATGAACCCGCTCACCAGACCGCCGACAAAGCCGACGCCGAGCAGATAGAGGACTGTGAAAAGATCGAGATGAATGAAGTTCACCGCATTATTGACGATATCTGGCATCTTATTTTACCTCCATTTTTTTCTTCGACGCCTCGATACCCATGACCGTCCAGAAATGGCCGGTAAAGGTGCCGTGAACGACCGAAAAGATCAGGGCCGTGGCTATCGGCAGGAACGCGTACACACCGCCGCGGGTGAACATGCGGCTTATCAGGTCCTGATTCGTGAACAGGGCCGTGAACAGCAGGATCGAAAAGAATCCTGATATGAGCAGCATTCCGACGGGTTTCTTTTTTGTTGAACTTCCTTGTGCCATGATGACTCCTCCTCAATTAATATAATTCCAGGATATAACTGGATACGATCTCTACGCGGTGCAGCAGGCCTGCCGGGTCATGGTCACGATCGGCCGGGACGCGGTCCGGACCAGCCGGTTCAGGTCCTTGGCCGAGACATTGTTGTCGCTCGTCACCGCGGGGCTCAGGACCACCTTGTCGATACCTGTATGGCTTTTGAGGAACGCCTTGATGCCCGCAACCGCCTCCTGTTTCGAGTCCTCGACCGTCACCGCGATCCCATCCTTCCGGCACAGCGCCGTCAAATGATCGAGCTTCTCTTCAAAGTTCCTGCGGATGTCCTCGGTGCTTTCCGCCACATACTCGCGCGCCGAATCCTGCTCGCCTGCCTCGGCGAAGGTCACTGCGGTCATCAGGTTGGCGAATGTGTCCACCTTGTGCCGTTCACGCACAGCGCCCTGCGCATGGATCTCGCGCGCCGTTTCGTGTTCACCAGACTCGGCAAAGCTTGCGGCGGTCATCAGGTTCCCCAGCTTGTTGATCAGGCTGTCCTTCTTCTCGACGAGGAGAAGCGTGATGTCTTCGTACATCGCCTTTGCCAGCTCGATGGCATACATTCCGCCCTCTTCGATGTTCTCGTCACGGTAGGTGACGAATAGCAATTGTCTTTTTCCCATTTTCATATCCTCCTTAGAATGTTCTTTGCTTGCACGTTCACCGACCTATATAGCAATGCGGATGCCATTACGCAACTCTTTGTTTTTATTCGTTAATGGCTGATTGTAACTCAGAATTACTGTTTCATATATGAACAGCAGTGAACGGTAGGTAGGGACGAGGTTAGTTTTCAGAGGAAGTTATTCTGCGAGAAAGACGCAAGGCGTCTTTTGTTTGCAGGCCTATAATGAGTTTATTGCGTGAGAGCGCTGAAGAAAAACGATGCGGGATGTCGTTCAGGGCTCGAGGAAAAAGTGTTTCATATTGGAACTGGGCCAGGTTCAGGAGAAGCGATGGCGTGGGAGGGGCGGAAGAAACTATAGATACAGGTTCATGGCTGACCTAGAAAGGCCTCTGGAGAGAAATAGTTCCACTGCAGAAATCCTTACCTTCTCTTTGGGGAATGCAGCGCTTTGGTAATTGCTTTTGACGTACCCCTGCGCCGGGCGGCTCGGTCGCGACGACTGTGCGTATGCATGGCATAATCACGAGGGAATGAGTAGCTGGAAAACTGAAGCAGACACGGCTGAGCCCGGCTTCTTGGGCGAGGGAAAGTGCTGCGTTACGCAACTTGGTTCCGAACGACAGTGCAAACCCACATGCTTAGCATAGCGTCGCACTGAGCTGCCCAAAAAAAAACAAGCATCTTGGACATCTGCGAAGATTCAGATCTTTTCTTTTGTCACCTTTCTTGTTTGC